>NZ_JBHSAX010000039.1:0-1066 GCF_042650385.1 Nocardia jiangsuensis | reverse complement strand
CGGCACCTGTGGGTTCTGGGGTTGATCGCGCCCGCGTCGGCGCTGTTGCCGTCGCAGCTGGTGTTGCAGACGGGGTCGGCGGTGTTCTGGTGGGTCGGTCCGTTCATCGTGTTGGTGGCGATTCCGGTGTTGGATTGGCTGGTCGGGGAAGATGGGTCCAATCCTCGTGATGAGGATTACGAGCGGCTCTCGGCGGATCGGTATTACCGGTGGTGCACGTATCTGTTCCTGCCGATCCAGTTGGTGGGGTTGTTGATCGCCTGCTGGATGTGGGCCGGTTCCGAGTTGAGTGTGCTGGACAAGTTCGGGCTCGCTACGACGCTGGGGTTGGTGTCGGGGATCGGGATCAACGCGGCGCACGAGCTGGGGCATCGGGTCGAGCGTCTGGAGCGGTGGCTGGCCAAGATCGCGCTGGCGCAGTCGGGGTACGGGCATTTCTTCGTCGAGCACAACCGGGGTCATCATGTGCGGGTCGCGACGCCGGAGGATCCGGCCAGTGCCCGGTTGGGTGAGTCGCTGTATGCGTTCTTGCCGCGTTCGGTGTGGGGTGGGTTCCGTTCGGCGATCCGGATCGAGCGGGAGCGGTTGGCTCGCAGGGGTGTGGGCTGGTGGTCGCCGGAGAATCAGGTTGTGCAGGCGTGGGCGATGACCGTGGTGTTGTTCGGTGGTCTGGTGGTGGCGTTCGGGTTGGCGGTGTTGCCGTGGCTGTTGTTGCAGGCGGTGATTGGTGCGGCGTTGCTGGAGACGGTCAACTATGTCGAGCATTACGGGTTGTTGCGGGAGCGCAGGCCTGATGGTCGGTGGGCGCGGTGTTCGCCGCGGGATTCGTGGAACAGTGATCGTCTGGTGACGAATATTTTCCTGTTCCATCTGCAGCGGCACAGTGATCATCATGCGAATCCGGGGCGGAGGTATCAGACGTTGCGGACTTCGGAGGTGGCGCCGCAGTTGCCTGCGGGGTATGCGTCGATGATCGTGTTCGCGGCGGTGCCGCCGCTGTGGCGGCGGATCATGGATCGGCGGGTACTCGCCCACTACGGCGGTGACGTCACCAAGGCCAACCTGC
>NZ_JBHSAX010000038.1:0-882 GCF_042650385.1 Nocardia jiangsuensis | reverse complement strand
TTACTGATCAGTTCAGAATGAGCTGGCGTGTCGTCTTCTCCTGCCCGGCAACGGCATCGATGATGTCGGGGTGCGTGAGGAGATCCTGACCGATGAACTGTGGACGAGATTGGAGCCTCTGATCCCGCAGCAGCCCAGACGTTTCCGCTACCCGGGTCGTCGGCGGGCCGATGACCGCGCCGCCCTCGAAGGCATCCTGTTCGTCACCAGGACCGGCATCGGATGGAACCGGTTGCCCACCGCCTTGTTCGGCGCGTCCGGAGCCACCTGCTGGCGGCGGCTCACCGAGTGGCACCAGGCCGGAGTCTGGCAGCGCCTGCACGAACAACTCCTCGCCGAACTCCGCGTGGCAGGTCGGCTGGACTTGTCGGCCGCGCTGGTCGACTCGACCCACCTGCGCGCGCTCAAAGGGGGGATCACACCGGGCCGAGCCCGGTCGACCGTGCACGACCCGGCTCCAAGCACCACCTGATCACCGACGCCACCGGCACTCCTCTCGCAGTCGTCTTGACCGGCGGAAACCGTCACGACGTCACCCAGCTTCTCCCTCTGATCGACGCCATTCCTCGCATCCGTGGCATGCCCGGGCGTCCACTTCGCCGGCCGCGGCGGATCTACGCCGACCGCGGCTACGACCACGACAAGTACCGCCGCCTGGTCCGCGCCCGCGGCATCACCCCGCACATCGCCCGCCGCGGCACCGGCCACGGATCCGGCCTCGGCACCCACCGCTGGCCGGTCGAACGCACCTTCGCCTGGATCAAGAACTACCGCCGCCTACGGGTCCGCACCGAACGCCGCGCCGACGTCCATCAAGCCCTGCTCAGCCTCGCCTGCTCGATGATCTGCCTACGCCGACTCATTCTGAACTGACCAGTTAGA
>NZ_JBHSAX010000037.1:2939-5813 GCF_042650385.1 Nocardia jiangsuensis | reverse complement strand
AAAGCTCCGGCGAACACCGGAAAAGCCCGCGCGAGTTCACGGCCCATCCCCGGCCGCTGCGAACCCTGCCCACCGAAGATCACTGCCAGACCGCCCGCCTTCGAAACGGCGAGCACACCCGCGTCGAGTGCGGCAAGCAACTCGGCACGGTCGCTACCGACCACCACGGCCCGGTCCTCGAACACCGCACGGGTCGCGAGCGACCACCCGATGTCGACCGGATCCAGCTCGGGATGCTCGCGCACCCAGTGAGCGAGCCGCCGATTCTGTGCGGCGAGCGCTTCCGGCCCCCGCGCGGACAGCGCCCATGCCACCGGCCCCTCGGCGACCTCCGGTTCCGGTTCGGCAGCATCGGGCGCCTGCTCGAGGATCACGTGCGCGTTGGTGCCGCTGATCCCGAACGAAGAGACCGCCGCGCGCCGCGGACGGCCGTTGACCGGCCACTCCCGCGCGGAGGTCAGCAGCGAGACCGCGCCCGACGACCAATCCACGTGCGGCGTCGGCTCGTCCACGTGCAGCGTCGCCGGCAGCACCTCGTGCCGCAGCGCCATGATCATCTTGATCACCCCGGCGACACCGGCCGCCGCCTGGGTGTGGCCGATATTCGACTTCACCGACCCCAGCCACAGCGGCTCCGAGCGGTCCTGCCCGTAGGTGGCCAGCAGGGCCTGCGCCTCGATGGGGTCACCGAGCGCGGTGCCGGTGCCGTGCGCCTCGACCACATCGACGTCGGCGGTCCGCAGGCCGCCCGAGGCGAGCGCTTGGCGGATCACCCGCTGCTGCGCCGGTCCGTTCGGCGCCGTCAGCCCGTTCGACGCACCGTCCTGGTTGACCGCGCTACCGCGCAGGACCGCGAGGACCGGATGGCCGTTCGCCCGCGCGTCCGAGAGCCGCTCCAGCACCAGCACACCCACACCCTCCGACGGGCCGAAACCGTCGGCGGCGGCATCGAAGGCCTTGCAGCGGCCATCGGCCGCGATCCCCTGCTGCCTGCTGAAGTCCACGAAGGTGCTCGGGGTGGCCATCACCGTCACGCCACCGGCCAGTGCCAGCGAGCACTCACCACCGCGCAGCGCCTGCGCCGCCAGATGGGTGGCGACCAGGGAGGACGAGCATGCGGTATCGATCGTCATGGCCGGGCCGTGCAAGCCGAGGACATAGGACAATCGGCCCGACACCACACTGGCCGAGCTACCGGTACCGAGCAACCCCTCCAGCCCCTCGGGGACGCTTCGCAGCCGGGAAGCGTGATCGTGATACGTGACCCCGGCGAATACCCCGGTATCACTGTCGCGCAATGCCTTCGGATTGATTCCGGCGTTCTCGAGCGCTTCCCAGCCGACCTCGAGCATCAGCCGCTGCTGGGGGTCCATCGCCAGCGCCTCGCGCGGCGAGATCCCGAAGAACCCGGCGTCGAAATCGCCCGCGTCGTGCAGGAAACCGCCCTCGCGCGAGTACGAGGTGCCGACGCCGGCGGAATCGGGGTCGTAGATCGCGGCGATATCCCACCCGCGGTCGTCCGGCATGACGGTGATGGCGTCACCGGCCCCGATCACCAGCTCCCACAGCTGCTCCGGGGTGCCGACCCCGCCGGGGAACCGGCAGGCCATCCCGACCACCGCGATGGTGTCACCGGTGGCCGCAGCGGCCGGGCTCTCGATAGCCGGGCCGTCGGCGCCGGTGCCGAGGGTCCGGAGCAGGAGGCGGGTGACGGCGTCCGGGGTGGGGTGGTCGAAGATCAGGGTGGAGGGCAGGGTGACGCCGGTGCTGCTCGCCAGGCGGTTGCGGAGCTCGACGGCGGTCAGGGAGTCGAAACCCAGGTCGCGGAAGGCCCGGTCGGCGTCGACACCGGAGGCAGCGCTGTGCCCGAGCACCGTGGCGGCATGGCCGCGGACCAGCTCCGACAGATAGCGGTATCGCTGGGGCTCGGTCATCGTCGCCAATCTGGCGGTCGCTCCCGCCTGCGTCTCGGCACCGTCGGCGGCGATCCGGCGGGCCGGCGCGCGCACCAGGTCGCGGAGCAGGGGGTGGATCGTCTCCGGGTGCCTGCGGAGTGCGCCGTGGTCGAGGTCGATGGCGAGCACCGCCGGGGCGACGCCGGCGACGGCCGCGTCGAAGAGCGCGAGGCCGCGGCTGGTGGGCAGCGGGCGCATGCCACCGCGGGTCATGCGGGCGTGGTCGGTGCCGGTCAGCGCACCGGTCATGGCGCTGGCCCGCTCCCACAGCCCCCAGCCGATCGACACCGCCGGAAGGCCGTGCGACCGGCGCGTGGTAGCCAGCGCGTCCAGGTAGGCGTTGGCCGCCGCGTAGTTCGCCTGCCCGGCATTGCCGAAGGCCGACGCGGCGGAGGAGAACAGCACGAGTGGCAGCTCGCCGATAAGCTCGTGCAGGTGCCGGGCGGAGTCCGCCTTGGCGGCCAGCACCGACCGCACCTGCCGCGGGGTGAGCGATTCGACCACCCCGTCGTCGAGCACACCGGCCGCGTGCACGACCGCCGTCAAGTCCGGGATTCCCGCCAGCAGCGCGGCGACCGCGTCCCGGTCGGTGACATCGCAGGCCACCACCTCGGCGGTTGCGCCTGCGCGGGTCAGCTCGGCGACGAGCTCCGCCGCGCCCGGGGCCTCGGCGCCGCGTCGGCTGGTGAGGACCAGTCCGGTGGTCCCGGTGGTGGCCAGGTGGCGCGCCAGGGCCGCACCCAGAACGCCGGTGCCGCCGGTGATCAGCACCGTGCCGTCGGTGTTCCACGGCTGCGGGATGGTGAGCACCACCTTGCCGATGTGCCTGGCCTGCTGCACGAAACGCAGCGCGTCCACGGCGCGGCGCGCATCCCAGCTCCGGATCGGCGGCGGGCGCAGCGCGCCGGACTCGAAGAGC
>NZ_JBHSAX010000037.1:0-2826 GCF_042650385.1 Nocardia jiangsuensis | reverse complement strand
ACCGCACACCCGGATACCGCTCGGCCACCTCGGCCGGATCCCGGACATCGAGCTTGCCCATATCGACCAACCGGCCACCGTCACCGAGCATCGACAGCGACTCGTCCAGCAACTCCCCGGTCAGCGAATTCAACACCACATCGACCGCACCCAGGCGCTCACCGAAACCCGGCTCCCGCGACGAAGCGATCCGAGCCACATCCACCGCGGCCCACTTGCCTGGACTCGCGGTCGCGCACACGTCCAGACCCCAATGCCGGGCCAGCTGCGTCGCCGCCATACCGACACCACCGGCCGCGGCGTGGATCAGCAGCCGCTCCCCCGGCCGCACCTGCGCGAGATCCCACAGGCCGTACCAGGCGGTCAGGAACACCACCGGCACCGACGCCGCCTCGGCGAACGACCACCCGGCGGGGATACCGGTCACCATGCGCCGATCCACCACCACCGACGGCCCGAACCCGCCGACGAAGAGCCCCATGACCCGATCGCCGACACCGATCCCGGTGACCCCGGCGCCGACTTCCTCGACCACACCGGCGCCCTCGCTACCCAGCACCGCCGCGCCGGGATACAGCCCGAGCCCGATCAGCACATCGCGGAAGTTCACCCCGGCGGCGAGCACCCGCACCCGCACCTCCCCCGCGCCGGGGGCAGCGGCGGCGACGGGCTCCGCCGACACGCTCCCCAGCGATCCGTCCGCACCCGGCGTCAGCCGCCAGGTGGTGGCCGGGAGCTCCAGCCCCGCCGCGGTCTCGGGCACCAGCCGCGGTGTGTACAGCACGCCGTCGCGCACGGCGACCTCCGGTTGCCCGGCGGCCAGCGCACGCAGCAACGCGGCGGCCGGGGTGGTGGCGTCGCGGTCGATGAGCACGACCCGGCCCGGGTGTTCGGTCTGCACCGACCGAAGCAGCCCCCGGACCGCGGCGGCGGCCGGACGCACCGGGTCGCCGGGCTCGACATCGACGGCATTGCCGGTGACGACGACCAGCGGCACCGACTCGGTGTCGGGTGCGCGCAGCCGGGACTGCACGAGTTCGAGTACCCGGCCGACGATGGCGGCCGGATCGCGGTCGTCGGGGGCGTCGTACAGGCTCGCGTCCGCGCCGGCGGCGAGCAGTTCGTCGCGCAGCTCCGCCGAGCCGAGCACGGCCCACGAACCCGCCGGAGCGGAGCCGGTGCCGTGCTCGGTGTGCGGCGTCCATGCCACGGTGTGCGGCGTCCATGCCACGGTGTACAGGTCGCGGGCGGCGGGGCGGAGGCGGTCCCTGGTCACCGGGCGCAGGGTCAGCCCCTCGATGGTGAGCACCGGAGCGCCGAGCGGGTCGGTCGCGGTCAGGGTCACCGTGTCGGCCTCGGCGTCGGGACGTTGCAATCGGACCCGCAGTGCGCGGGCGGCGGTGGCGTGCAGTTCGACGCCGGTCCAGGAGAACGGCAGCAGTCCGTCCCCGGTTCCGGTGTTCGTGCCGATGCCGGTGAAGCCGACCGCGTGCAGGGCGGCGTCCAGGAGCGCGGGATGGACGCCGTAGCCGCCGTCGGCCACGGCGTCGGGCAGGGCGACCTCGGCATAGATATCGCCGTCGTGCCGCCACGCCCCGCGCAGCCCGCGGAAGGCGGGGCCGTAGCCCAGCCCGGTGGCAGCCAACCGGTCGTAGTGGTTCTCGATCGGGATCGCGTCCCCCGGCGGCCAGGGCCGCGCCAGGCCGCTGCTTCCCGGACCGGCCGGCTCCGGGGCGAGCGTGCCGGTGGCGTGCCTGGTCCATGGCCGGTCGGCGCCGTCGCCGCGGGTGCGGGAGTAGATGTCGATGCCGCGGCTGCCCTGCTCACTGCCGACGACGACCTGGAGTTCGGTGACGGCCGGATCGTCGGGAGCGCCGAGAACGAGCGGGGTGAGGATCACCAGCTCCTCGACGCGGCCGTAGCCGACCTGGTCCGCCGCGCACACCGCGAGGTCGACGAAGGCGGTGCCGGGCAACAGAATCGAACCGAGCACCGCGTGGTCGGCCACCCACGGATGGGTGCGCGCGGAGATCAGCCCGGTGAGCACGACGGTGCCCGTCTCGGCCACCCCGACCGCGGCGCCGAGCAGCGGGTGACCCACCACGCCCTGGCCGAGGGCGCTCGCGTCTCCGCTCGGGCCGGACTCGAGCCAGTAGCGGCGGCGCTGGAAGGCGTAGGTCGGGAGCTCGATCCACCGCTCCCCCGCGCTCCAGCCGTTGGCGGCGTTCCAGTCGACGGCCGTTCCGGTGACGAACAGCTCGGCCGCCGCGGTGAGCAGCTGTTCGCGCTCGGGCTGGTCGCGGCGGAGCGAGCCGACGGCGACGCCGTCCTGGATCGCGGGGCTCAGCACCGGGTGCGGGGAGACCTCGACGAAGGTCGCGTGGCCGTCCGCGCGCGCGGCGGTCACCGCGCCGTGGAAATCGACGGTGGTGCGCAGGTTCTCGTACCAGTACGCGGCATCCATCGCCGTGGTGTCGAGGACGCCCGCGGTGACCGTCGAGTACAGCGGCACCCTGCTCGGGCCGGGCTCGACGCCGGCCAGTACCTCGGCCAGCTCGTCGCGCAGCGCCGCCATCGCGGGCGAGTGCGAGGCGTAATCCACCGGGAGCCAGCGGGTTCGGACGTCGTCGCCGAGCTCGTCCACGACGCGCTGGAGTGCTTCGGCCGTGCCGGAGAGGACAACGGAGTCGGCGGCGTTCACAGCCGCGACCGAGACGCCGGGTCGTTCCCCGACCGGCGCGGCCACCGACAGCATGGTCCCGCTGCCACTCAGCGAACGCAGTGCCGCGCTGCGCAGCGCCACCACCCGGGCACCGTCCTCGAGGC
>NZ_JBHSAX010000036.1:0-1077 GCF_042650385.1 Nocardia jiangsuensis | reverse complement strand
ACGCGATACTCCGCAGAACCGGCCCCCCACCCACCGGAACAGCACCGTCGGCAGGCGGAACAACCGCCCGCAACTCGCGCGCCACACCGCCGTCGACGGGGAGCAACCCCACGATCCGGGAGGCGGGCGTCGGCGCGTTCGCAGCGGCGGCCGCGGCGTCCGATCCGGTGGAGCCGACCAGCAGCGCTTCACCGGCATCCCCGGCACCGCCGGCCGAGACCACCGATCCCGATCCGACGGACACGAGCCCGGCGGCTACCAGAAGCGACACCGTTACCGGGGCAGACTTGCGCATATCGACGACACCGTCCTCTCGGTCGCGGCGCCGATCCCCCACCGGCACACGCTACTAGTGCCGAATCGGCACTAACTTACGCTGCTTGGACCATAGCAAAAGCGGGGAAAATACCGTGGAGGCTTCATGAACTTCTCAGAAACCTCACACCCTGGCCTCCTCGCCTCGATGTCGGCGGCGCCACCCGGGCGCTCTCATCAAGGGTACGAGCTGCGGCCCGGTTACGGGACCCTTCGTCTGCACCGCACTCCCGGCGGTCAGCACGGCGCGGCCGTTGCCGTGAGGTAGCGGGTCACCTCGTCGACCGCGCGCACGGCGCTCTCCGGGCGGGCCTCGATGGTCGACGGCAGCTCGGTGTCGGTCCATTCGCCCGCCAGGAAGAGGCCGTCCAGCGGGTGCGCTGCCCCAGCCTCTGCGCCTCGGAGCCGGACTGCGGGGAGAAGGTCGCCTGCGGCTGGTCGATGACGTGCGTGCCCAGCACCTCGGCCTCGGCGTCGCCGGGTAGTTGACGCGCAGCGATTCCAGTGCCGCCGCGACGAGCTCGGCGTGCGCACGACGTCCCAGGAGGCGCTGACCGCGAGCGCGTGGCAGTGCCCGGGCCCGGCGGCGTCGACGCCGTCCGGTGCGGTGCCCTGCATGCGCCCGATGTCGAACAACATGCTCGTTCATTCCACCGGAAACGACCGAAGGCCCCACCAACGAATTGGTGGGGCCTTCGGTGACAATTTGTTCCGGCGGTGTCCTACTCTCCCACACCCTGTCGAGTGCAGTACCATCGGCGC
>NZ_JBHSAX010000035.1:0-4343 GCF_042650385.1 Nocardia jiangsuensis | reverse complement strand
GTGATTCGCTCGTACCGGGTGTGTCGATCGCGGCGGTGAATGCCGTCGACACGGTTGTGATCTCGGGTGACGAGGACGCGGTCTCGGCCGTGGCCGCGAAGTGGGAGCAGACGAAGCGGCTCGCCGTTTCGCACGCGTTCCATTCCCCGCACATGGACGCCATGCTCGAGGAGTTCGCCCGGGTGCTGGAGGGTGTCGAGTTGTCGGCGCCGCGTATTCCGGTGGTCTCGGACCGCACCGGGGAACTGCTGACCGCCGAACAGGCGACCTCGGTCGAATACTGGGTGTCTCATGTGCGCGAGACGGTTCAGTTCGCCAAGGCCCTCGATGTCCTCGCCGACACCCATCACCTCGATGTGATGAAACTGCTGCGTGGCGAACGCGAGCTCCTGGAGGGTGTGGCCCGTGCGTTCACCGCGGGTGTCGACGTCGATTGGTCCAGGGTCAAGCCGGGCCGCCGGGTCCCGCTGCCCACCTACGCGTTCCAGCACGATCGCTATTGGCTCGAATCCACCCCGGACGACACCGCGTTCTGGCAGCTGATCGAGTCCGGCGCGGACGACACGCTGACCCCGGTGCGCGACGCCATCTCGGCCTGGCGCTCGTCCCGCCGCGCGCACGCGCAGATCGACTCCTGGCGCTACCGCGTCGGCTGGAAGGCCGCGACCGAACCACTCGGTACCGGCGTGCTCACCGGCACCTGGCTGATCGTCACCGCCCCCGGCCTCGAGGAACTCACCGCCGCGTGCGCCCGTGCCCTGACCGCGCACGGCGCGACGACCGTCGTCATCGACTCCCCGGACGAACTGCCGGAAGCGGCAGCATCGGTCACCGGTGTGCTGTCCCTGCTCGGACTCCTCGATATCCCGGACGCCGCCGGGGTCACTCCCGGGCTCGCGCACACCGTGCGCCTGGTCCAGGCGCTGACGAAAGCGGGAGCGGGGGCACCACTGTGGTCGGTGACCCGCGGTGCCGTCTCCACCGGCGCCGGCGACGAGCTGACCGCGCCCGCACAGGCGATGGTGTGGGGCCTCGGCCGCGTCGCCGGACTCGAGCACCCCGCACACCGGGGCGGGCTCATCGACCTGCCCGCCGATTTCGACGCCGCCGCCGAACGCGCGCTCTGCGCGGTCGTCTCTGGCACGGCCGGTGAGGACCAGGTCGCGATCCGCCCGACGGGGGTGTTCCTGCGCCGCCTGCTCCCCGCACCCGCGACCGGATCGCAGCCTGCGGCACGCCCGGTCGCCGGTGGCACGGTGCTGATCACCGGCGGCACCGGCGCGCTCGGCGCGCATGTCGCCCGCTGGGCGGCCGCGCAGGGGGCGAGCCGGCTCCTGCTCCTCTCCCGGCGCGGCCCGGACACCCCGGGAGTCGACGAGCTGATCGCCGAACTGCGTTCCTCGGCCACCGATATCGAGATCCGGGCGGTGGCCTGCGATATCACCGACCGCGACGCGGTGGCGGGCATCGTCGCCGGAATCCCGGACGAGCACCCGCTCACGACCGTCGTACACACGGCGGGGGCGAGCACGCGGAGCGCGATCGACGACCTGGATACCGCCGGGCTCGCCGCGGTCACGGCGGCGAAGGTAGGCGGTGCGATGGTGCTGCACCGGGTGCTCTCCGCGCTACCGGACCCGGTGCGGCTGGTGCTGTTCTCCTCGGCCGCGGGTATTTGGGGTGGTGGCGGGCAGGGCGCCTACTCCGCCGCCAATGCCTACCTCGACGCGCTGGCCGAGCACCGCGCGGGCACCGGCGCGCCCACCACCGCCGTCGCGTGGGGGCCGTGGGCGGAGGGCGGCATGGTCGACCGGGCGGCCGGCGAGCAGCTGGACCGGCGCGGGCTGATCCTGCTGCCCCCGGAAGCCGCCGTGCGCGCGCTGCACCGGGCTCTCGAACTCGGCGACACCGCGATCACCGTGGCCGACATGAACTGGTCCCGCTTCCACCCCGCCTACGCCGATGCCGGGCCGCGCCCGCTGCTCGGCGAACTACCGCAGGTCAAGGCGCTGCTCGCGGAGGCGGAGGCGGATCGGGGCGGTGCCGGGCACCCGGCACTCGTGGATCGGCTGGCCGAGCTGAGCGAGGCCGAACAGCGGAAGCACCTGCTCGAGCTGGTCCGCGCCGAGGCGGCCCGGGTGCTCGGCCACGCGGACCCCGCGGCGGTGCGGACGACGCGGGGCTTCCTGGACTCCGGGTTCGACTCGCTGCTCGCCGTCGAATTCCGGAACCGGCTCGGCGTCGTCACCGGGCTCGCGCTGCCCTCCACCCTGCTCTTCGACTACCCGACGGTGGCCGCGGTCGCGGAGCATCTGCACGACCAGCTGTTCGACGTGGACGCCGGGCTGGCCGCCGCCCTGGAGCGGCTGGCGGCGATCCTCTCCGGGGAATCCGCCACCGACGACCTTCGCCTGCTGGTGAAGCGCCGAATCGATCCGCTGCTGACCGGACGGCCGGACCCGGACGCGAACCCCGATCGGTTCCAGGAATTCACGCCGGACGACATGTTCAAGCTCATCGACGACACCCTGGGTCTCGGATCAGCGGATGCCTCGGCTCCGAACGAGGAGGATGCGTAATGTCCACTGATCAGAAAATGTTCGACTACCTCAAGCTGACCGTCGCGCAGCTGGAGAACAGCCGCCGCCGCATCAGTGAGCTGGAGGGCCGCTCGGGCGAGCCGCTCGCCATCGTCGGCATGGCGTGCCGGTTGCCCGGCGGGGTGCGCAGCCCGGAACAACTGTGGCAGCTGGTGCTCCGCGGCGAGGACGCGATCACCGGTTTCCCGGCGGGCCGCGGCTGGGATCTGACCGGGCTCTACGACCCGGACCCGGACAACCGGGGAACCTCATCGACCCGCGAAGGCGGATTCCTGCACGACGCGGGCGAATTCGACGCCGACTTCTTCGGCATCTCCCCGCGCGAAGCGCTCGGCATGGACCCGCAGCAGCGGTTGCTGCTCGAAACCAGCTGGGAGGCGCTCGAGGACGCCGGGATCGACCCGAAGACATTGCACGGCAGCGATACCGGAGTCTTCGTCGGCAGCAATGCGCAGGACTACGGGATCGTGGCGCAGGGCTCGGCGGCGCGCTCCGACGGCTATCTGCTCACCGGCACCGCGGGCAGCGTGCTCTCCGGGCGGGTGGCGTACACGCTCGGGCTGGAGGGGCCCGCGGTGACCGTCGACACCGCCTGCTCGTCCTCGCTGGTCGCCCTGCACCTGGCCGGTCATGCGCTGCGCTCGGCGGAGTGCTCGATGGCGCTGGTCGGCGGGGTGGCGGTGATGGCGACCCCGACGGGATTCGTGGAGTTCTCCCGGCAGCGCGGGCTCGCCGCGGACGGCCGGTGCAAATCCTTCGCCGGCGCCGCCGACGGCACCGGCTGGGGTGAGGGCGTCGGCATCCTCGTGCTGGAGCGCCTCTCGGACGCGCGGGCGAGGAACCATCGGGTGCTCGCGGTGGTCCGTGCCGGTGCGGTGAACCAGGACGGTGCCTCCAGCGGGCTGACCGCGCCGAACGGCCCCGCCCAGCAGCGGGTGATCCGGCAGGCACTGGCCGCCGCGGGGCTGAGCGCGGCCGATGTGGATCTCGTGGAGGCGCACGGCACCGGGACATCGCTCGGTGATCCCATCGAGGCTCAGGCCCTGCTCGCCACCTACGGGCAGCACCGCACCGACCCGCTGTGGCTGGGATCGATCAAGTCGAATATCGGGCATACGCAGGCCGCGGCCGGTGTCGCGGGTGTGATCAAGATGGTGCTGGCTCTGCGGCACGGGGTGATGCCTGCGACGTTGCACGTGGACGAGCCGACGCCGCAGGTGGATTGGGCCTCGGGCGCGGTCGAGCTGCTGACCGAGGCGCGGGACTGGCCGGAGCGCGATCGTCCGCGCCGGGCCGCCGTCTCGTCGTTCGGGATCAGTGGCACCAACGCGCACGTGATTCTGGAGCAGGTGCCCGAGGTCGACGAGGTCGAGCCGGTCGAGTCCGGTGGGCCGGTGGCGTGGGTGCTGTCGGGCCGGGGCGCGGACGCCGTCGCGGCGCAGGCGGGCCGGTTGGCGGAGTGGGTGCGCGAGCGTCCGGAGCCGGCGCCGGTGGATGTCGCGGGGTCACTGGTGTCGACGCGGTCGGTGTTCGAGGACCGGGTCGTTGTCGTCGGTGATGATCGCGAGGAATTGCTGGCCGGGCTCGATGCCGCGGCACAGGGGTTCCCGCACCCCGGCGTGGTGACCGGTTCGGCGGGGCCGGAGTCCGGTGTGGTGTTCGTTTTCCCGGGTCAGGGTGGTCAGTGGGCGGGGATGGGGCGTGAGCTGCTGGTGTCGTCGCCGGTCTTCGCGGCGCGGATGG
>NZ_JBHSAX010000034.1:2781-39718 GCF_042650385.1 Nocardia jiangsuensis | reverse complement strand
GCACCACTCGTGGCATCCCGCGCCGAACTCGACAACCGCTCCCGCACCGCCTCCTCGGCGGACTGCACCGCGACCCGCGACTGTTCTTCGGCATCCCGGATGGTCTGGTCGCGCACCTCCGACTGCAGCATCCTGAGCTCGTCGGCATAGCGCTCGGCGGTCCACCGCAAACCTTGCGCGAACCGTGAATTCTCGGTTCCGGGCGCGACTTCGGGGATCGGCGCCGGCTCGTGCCTGCGGACCGACGCGGAGACCGCGGGCAAGGTGGTCGCGGCGAGCCGCTCCAGGGCCTCTTCGTGCAGGCGCTGCTCGGCGACCAGCGCATCGATACGGGACTGCTTGCGGCGCACGACCTGCACCGCGTAGATCGTGGTGACCGTGACCAGCACGACGGTCACGATCCAGGGAAGCACCACGGCAAAATCTGAACTCATCAGTTCTCTCGTGTTGAGGGACTCGAGGACCGGGGGGATCGGGGTGCCCGGCGAGCCGCGCAATACCCCTGCTGCCGAACGTCTTTCATCGCGCACGGCCTGCCACACCGATCCCGGCGATCGGCACACAGTAGCAGTATCACGAAGAAGTCTCGATTCGCGAGATGGCGAACAATTGCGGTCTCCGGCGGGGTTAACAGTGCGCAAAATAATCACGGCCGAAGGATTCCGTCCGGTAGCGATGATCGTTTACCGCAGTGTTAAATGCTTGCTACCGATCTTGTTGCCGGACAGCCGGTTTCGCTGTATCAGACAGTAGCCGCCCCAGCGGCGCCAACGCATGACTCGTCAAATATGGAAACCCGTTCTAGCGACTTTCCGCATCGAACCGAACAATTGTTTTCTGTTTCCCGGGTCACTTATAAACCGACCGGTTGCCCGGATTGGCCGCGCACCCATCCGCGCGGCCGCCCAGCTCCGAAGGTGAATCGACAGACACTGTTCGAACGAAAGGTGATCGATGGGCACCGGCAAGCACAGGGCACTCGCCCCGGCTCGGAGGCGGATGGGCTACGCGGTGGCGGCGGGGGCGGTCCCGGTGGCGCTGTCGCTGGTGGCGACCGGGACAGCACACGCCTCGCCCGAGCCGCAGGTGGCGGTGGGCCCGGTCGAGGTGGCGCCGATCGCCGACGAGCAGGCACCGGCGGCCGTCGAGGTGCCGAACGTCAACCCCTACTACGGCGTCCGCTACCCGGACGAGGTGCTGAGTTCGCTGCAGGGCGCGCGCTCGCTGCCCGCCTACGGCTACCTCTCCCCCGTCGAGAACCTGCACGGCCCGGCGCCCGCCGAGCCCGTCCCGCCGATCACCCCGCCGGCCGGCGTGCTGCGTTTCGGCGACGTCCAGGTGGAGTCGCCGGACTGGCTGCCGCGCGAGCAGGCCATCCAGATCAACGACGCCGCCGCCGCACAGGAGGCCGGGCTGGCCACCTACTTCGACTCCGTCGGCATGGAGCGCACCCGCTCGGATCGGGTCGCGAGCCAGACCATCGGCTCCGCTGCCGTCGGCGCGGCCGCGGGCGCCGCCTTCGCCGCACCGTTCGGTGTGATCGGGGCGGCGGCGGGCGGCACGATCGGTGCGCTGGTCGGGGTGCCGTTCATGCCGATCGGGCTGGCTGCCGTCCCGCTGGGCGCCGCCTACGGCGCCGGGCTCATGGTGGCGCCGCTCGCCGCCATCGGCGCCGGGCTGGGCGCCGGGGTAGGGGTGGTGCAGGGACTGGCCGCGCCGGCGCAGGCGCTCGGGCCCGCCCCGGAGGCCGTCCAAGGCTGAGCTTTCTTTCTCCTACGCGCCGCCACCCGATCTCCGAGTGGCGGCGCGTTCCGTTTCGCCACCCCGTGCGATTTGAATCAGTGCCGCTGGAAATCGGGGAGCCGCCAACTGCCGTCGAAGGCGCCCGCCTCATCCCGCTCCCACCGGAGCTCGACCCCGGCTTCTACCGCCCACCGGCCGAGACGGTCACCGCTGCGGCCCCCGGCGAGGTCATCGCCGCCCGCCGGGTCGACCTGGCGAACTTCGGCGTCCTCCCGCTGAATGTCGACGCCTGGCAACTCTCCTACCGCTCGAACAACAGCCGCGACGAGGCCATCCCCGCGGTCACCACCGTGCTGAAGGCGCGCGGCTCAGCCCCCGACAAGCTGCTCTCGGTGCAGATCTTCGAGGACTCCCTCGCCGCCTACTGCGCCCCCTCCTACTCACCGCAGCAGTGGTCGGCCGCGCCCGTACTCGGCCAGATCGTGGCCGGCCCACTGGCGGGCCGCAGCACCCTCGACGGCATCCGCGCCGCCCGCGGGTTCGACCCGCTCGAGCTCACCCCCGACACCCGCATCGGCATGTACGGCTACTCCGGCCCGGTCCTGGTCGACGGCAACAACGGCATCTGGTCCGGCATGATCATGACCGCGATCCTCGGCGTCAGCCGCGAATACCCCGAGTTCGACGCCGTCCTCGACCGCACCCGCATGGGCAAGGCGGTCCCCGACATGCCGCTCTACATCTGGCAGGGCAACCCCGACGAGCTCATCCCCGTCGGCCCGGTGAACACGCTCATCGACACCATGCCAGGACCCGTCGGCGACCGTGCAGTACACCGGGGAGCACCTCGCCGAGCACATCACCACCGAGGTCACCGGGGCCGGGCCGGCGCTGCTGTGGCTGCGGGATCGGTTGAACGGGATTCCGGCACAGCCGGGATGCAGCACATTCGGTGCCGGGTCGCCGGCGCTGGATCCGGCGGGGCGGCAGTTGATGGTGGAGTCGTTCGGGGAGGTCGTTGCCTCGTTCTCCGGAAAGGCGAGCGGGGTGCGGTAGGCAGCATCCACGGGTCGCCGATTGACAGCACGGCGCCCGTGCGTGATCCTTTGTCCAGCGGCACAATTGCGCCTTCGTCCCGGAAATCTCCGGAATCTCGCTTTCGACGCCTGCGTCGCCACGTGTCCGCTCCATAGCCCTCGATCCCGCCGGGATCGGGGGCTTTGTCGTGCTCGGGGTTTGCCCGCGCACGTGTTTCTCCTGATCCCGGGCCCGGGTGGCTCGGGATTTCGCATATCCGCATGAGGAAGGACAGCCATGTCCAGCGAAGAAATACCCGAACCCGCCGGTTCCGGGAAATCGGGGGTGAGCGAGCCGCTCGGTGGCCCGCCGCTCCGAAAACCACTGCTCCGGTTCCTGTTCGGATCATGGCTGCGCACGGGGGCGGTCGCGCTCAGCGTGCTGCTGGTCGCGACGCTGATCCACGCGCTGGTGATCGCGCCGGGCAGCGGGAAGCCGATGTCGACGCGGGATCTTCCGCTGCTGACGACGGAGGATGTCTCCGGTGTCGCGCCTCCCGCGCCCGAGCCGGAACCACCGGCGCCGCCTGCGGATTTCGGTCCCCTGGCAGGCCCCGCGGATTCCGGGTTCGATCAGGCGAGCTCCAGGGAGACCAATCGCGCGGAACAGGCGGTCGAGTTCACCGATGGCGACGGCACGAAATCACTGGTGCTGTCCGCCCAGCCGATGAGCGCGCCCGCGGGCGGCGGCTGGGCGCCGGTGGACACGCGCCTGGTCGAGCAGCCGGACTCACCGCGGGTCGCCACTGCGATGACCGATGCCGATGTGTCGTTCGCCCCGACCGCAGACGCCTCCGCGCTGGTGCGGGTCGAGCAGGGCGGCACCGGGCTGGGCATGGCATTGGAGGGCGCCGACGGGTCCCGCCGCGAGGTGGCGGATTCGACGGTGACCTACCGCGAGGTGCTGCCCGAGGTCGACCTCACCTACGAGGTTCGGCCGGATTCGGTCAAGGAATCGCTGACCCTGCGGTCGGCGGCCGGGACCGGGAGCGGTCGGTGGAGCTTCCTCCTCGACGCGGACGGGATGACCCCGCGGCTGAACGGTGACGCGGTCGAATTCGTCGACGGCTCGGGTGCGGTGGTGGCCGCGCTGCCGCCGATCGAGGTGTGGGACGCGAACGGCGTCACCACGGACGGGACGTACTTCCTGTCGCCCCAGGCCGATTCGTGGCGGCTGGTCGTCGCGGTGGAGCAGGACTGGCTGCGCGCCGCCGAGCGGCAGTTCCCGGTCGTGATCGATCCCACCTTCACCTACGGCTTCGGCAGCCAGGCGCAGGCGATCGCCTACCGGCAGGGTGCGGCCGCGTGCGTCGACACCTGCGGTATCCGGGTCGGCGTCAGGGCGCCGCTGTTCCAGCCGACGGAGTACTGGCGATCGGCGGTGCGTTTCGATCTCGGCCCGCTGTTCGGGCGGACCATCACCGGTGCCAGGCTCGAGCTGAAGGACAACAGCAGCAACCCGCTGCTGATCACCACCGCGCAGGTGAAGGCGCAGAAGGCGACCTCGCCGCCGGGGTACGGCGCCCTCGGCGACCTGCTCGCCTCGGCATCGTTCGGTGCCACCGGCACCCTGCAGTCCGCCGCGCTGACCACCTTCTTCGCCGACCGCGTCGCCGCGAACGACACCGCGGCGTGGTTCATGCTCACCGGCGACGAGTCCGGGCCGCAGTCCGCCAAGGACCTGCTGGTCAACCTGGTCGTGGACTACACGGACACCCCGCAGACGCTGCCCGACGCGACGCTGGTCGCCCCGGCCGACGACGCCGTGCTCGCGACGCTGATGCCGACGCTGCAGGTCGCGACGACCGGGCTGGTCCCGGACGGCACCACGTACTGCTTCAAGGTCTCCACCGGGTTCGACGGCCGCTCCGGCAGCGTCGCGCAGTCGGGCTGCCTGACGGAGCCGAAGTGGACCGTGCCGCGGCATGTGCTGCAGGACGGATCCCGCTACACCTGGACCGTCGACCTCGCGATTCCCGGCCAGTCCGCGCCGCGGCCCGCACCGTGGCTCGGGCACTTCACGGTGAACGAGCGCAACGGCGATCCCGTCCCGGTGCCCACCGATTCGCTGGGGCCGGTGACGGTCAACCTGTTCAACGGCAACCTGCGCCACGACGTGGCCGGTCCGGCCTTCGACGCGCTCGGGGGTCCGGCCGGGGTCACCTTCTCCTACAACTCGCGGACCGCGGGGGTGGCCCAGGGGGTGCGGGCGTCGTACTTCAACGACACCGACCACAACGGCACGCCGGACGGCCCCGCGGTGCTGGTGCGGTCCGAACCGCAGGTGGCGCTGAACCACTGGACGCAGGACATCCCCGGCGCGCAGCAGTATCCGCTCCCGGCGGGGCTGCGGGACAACTGGTACGTCGTGCGCTGGGAGGGTCAGTTCCAGGCGCCGACCACCGGTACCTACAAATTCGGCGGCACGCACACCGACGGTGCGAAGATCTGGATCAACAATCAGCTCGTCTACGACCAGCCGCTGGCCACTGTCGGCACACTGGACTTCCAGAATGCCGCGTCGACCCCGATCCAGCTGACCGCGGGGCAGCGGCTGCCGCTGAAGGTCGAGCTGTACCACCACTCCGACACGCAGGGCTCGATGGTCATGTGGGCCCAGCCGGGTACTCCCGTTTCCACAATCGTTCCCACGACGTGGCTGTTCCCCGCCGACCCGCCCGCGCTGCCGCGGGGGTGGTCGATGGCGATGCCCGCCTCCGCCTACACCGGCGCCGAGCTGCGGGACGGCTCGATCGTCCTCACCGACGGCGCAGCGGGAAAACACACCTGGGCACAGCACTCCGGCGGCGGCTACAGCCCGCCGCCCGGTCGCGACGGAGTGGTCGCCTTGGACGCCGACGGCCGGATCTCGGTGACCGAGG
The DNA here is from genome assembly GCF_042650385.1 of Nocardia jiangsuensis. Taxonomy (NCBI): domain Bacteria; kingdom Bacillati; phylum Actinomycetota; class Actinomycetes; order Mycobacteriales; family Nocardiaceae; genus Nocardia; species Nocardia jiangsuensis. Next base: position 34,017 of record NZ_JBHSAX010000034.1, on the reverse strand, counting down.
CCGGCTCGGTGTCGCTGTTCAACCCCGACGGCACGCTGGCCGAGGTCTCGACCGTGTCCGACAGCAAGAAGCCCGCGTCGCTGCGCTACCTCTACAGCGGCAGCCCTGCACGGCTGACCGAGATCCGGGATCCGGTCTCGGGTCGCTCGCACATCCTGCACTACAACACCGACGGCACCAACGGCTGCTACGGCGGAACGCCGCTCCCGGTCGGCGCGGAGACGCCCCCGCCGCACCAGCTGTGCCGGATCACCTACTGGGACGGCACGCAGACCCTGCTGTGGTACTCGCTCACCATCCTCGCCCGAATCGAGAACCCCGGTGGCGTCACCCACGATTTCAACTACCGGGACTACGCCGAGGTCAGGAGCGCGCTGCAGGACGCGAACACCGAGGCGGAGCGGCGCAGGCTCAAGGAGAGCATCGGACCGCTCGCGCTGATCCGCAGCCCCTTCGCCAATGACTGGGCCGCGTACCAGAATTACCAGGGCAACCAGATCAGCACCATCTCGACGGCGATCGGCTACACCGCGTTCACCGAGGAGATCGGGCAGCCGCAGCGGCTGCGCGTCACCGGCGTTGCCGGACCCGCGCACGACGGCAGCTTCACCGGCAAGCAGGTAACGCACCGCTACGGTTACGACCTCGCGGGCAGGAAGTCGACGGTCGACAATGCCACGATCGGCGCGCTCGGCTCGGTCGAGCGCACCGTCACCTGGGATCCGGCCGGGCGGCAGCTCAGCTCGACCGACGCGGTCGGGGACGTCACCCGATCGGAGTGGAACGCCGAGGACAACCTCACGGCCTCGGTCGACACCACCGGGCGCCGCTCGACGGTGATCTACGACCACGCCGACCGGGTGACCGACAAGTACGGCCCCGCACCGGCGGCCTGCTTCGCCGGTCAGCTGCCGACGCCCGCGTGCGCGGCGACGATGCCGCATGCGCGGAACGTCTACGACGCGAACATGGTCGGGCTGGAGGCGGCCTTCTACGGCAACCCGTACCTCTCCGGTGTTCCGAAGGAGTGGCGGACCGGTGTCGGAACCGCCGACGGCAGCCTGGATCGCAGCTGGGGCGCCACGCCCCCGGTCACGACCGCCGGTGGCTGGTCGGGCCGGTTCACCGGCGAGATCGAGTTCCCCGCCGTCGGCGACTACGACCTCGGATTCACCGTCGTCGACGGGGTCCGGTTGTGGATCGACGAACGCCTGATCCTCGACAGCTGGACCGACAAGGTCTCCACCACCGTGGCAGGCGAGTTCAGCAATGCCGTCGCAGGCAGCAAGCACCGCATCCGGGTCGACTACTACAACCGCGGCGGCAGCACCGGTGCGCTCACCCTGCGCTGGACCCCGCCGGGAGCAGCCGCCGCCACCGTGCCCGGCCAGTACCTTCGGCCCCGCTACGGCCTCGTGACCAGCCAGGTCACCGAGAACACCTCCGGCGGCAGCACCGAGCGCGCGCCCGAGCGGGAGCTCGCGATGGGGTATTCGGATCCCACCATGGGGATCGATCCCGCGCTCGGGATGATCGTCAGCAAGACCGGAGACCCGGGTGGCCTGGCGCTGACCGGCCGCATGGCGGTCGAGACGCCGGGCCAGGGATACCTCCGTCAGGTGGCCGCGGCACTCCCCGCCGGTGACATCACCGACATCGACAGGCGTGGCACCTCCACCTTCTACGGGGACAGCGAAACCCGCTCGAATCCGTGCAACGTGAACGCCCCGGCCGCGAACCAGGCGGGGCGGATCAAGACCGCGCGCGGAACGAAGAACTCGGACGGGGTCGCCGCCACCGTGGAAACCGTGTACGACGCGGCCGGGCGCATCGTCGCCGTCCGCGTCGGCAGCGAGCCGTGGTCGTGCACCGGTTACGACGCTCGCGGGCGGGTCATCCAGCGGTCGTACCCGGCGATGGGGGCCGCGCCGGCCCGCGTGATCACCTACAACTACGCCCTCAACGGCGACCCGCGGCAGCAGCGGGTCACCGACGCGAGCGGCTCGACGACGACCGTCGCAGACCTGGCGGGTCGCATCGTCTCCTACACCGACGCGAACGGCGCCGTCACCACCTCCGAGTACGACGCCGCAGGCCGCAAGACCAGGGAAGCCACCACCGTCAAGACGAAGACCTCGGTCTCGACCTACCAGTGGGACAACGCTTCCCGGCTCACCAGGGTCGACCTGGACGGCGTCACCGTCGCCACGCCGGCGTACAACGCGGGCATCCTGCAGAGCGTCGCCTACGGCAACAGCTCGAACCTCACCATCGGCCGCAACGACGCCGCCTCGGTGAACGCGCTCACCTGGCAGGTGCCCGGATCGACGGTCGCGAGCACCGCGACCCGCTCCCGCGACCAGCGCATCATCGACGAAAGGATCACCGACTCCGCGGTCCAGGGCAGCACCTACGACTTCTCCTACACCTATGACGGCGTCGGCCGCCTGGTGGCGGCTACCGTGCCGTTCCACCAGCTCACCTACGCCTTCGCCGCGGACAACGGCTGCGGGCCGAACACGAAAGCGGGGCTGAACACCAACCGCACGTCCTTCACCGACAGCTTCAACGGGGCGCCCGCGGTCACCACCAACTACTGCTACGACCACGCAGACCGACTGCTCTCCACCAACGGGGCGACCGCGCTGTCGTTCACCTACGACAGCTACGGCAACGCGATCACGGTCGGAACCGACACCCTCGGCTACGACTCCACGCTGCGGCACATGTCGACGACGACCGCCGCGGGCACGTCGATCACCTACACCCGCGACGTCAACAACCGCATCATCGGCCGCACGGCGAACACCACCCCCGCCCAGGCCACCCGCTACGCCTTCACCTCGAATGCGGGCGGACCGGAATTCGTGCTCGACGGCGCGGGAAATCTGCGCCAGCGACTGCTGAAGCTGCCCGGCGGTGCCCTGCTCACCAAAACCTACGACCAGACACCCGTTACCAACTGGTCCTACCCCAATATCCACGGTGACATCCTGTTCACCGCCAACGGAACCGGCGGGCGAACCGGTGCCATCCACCTCTACGACCCCTACGGCCAGAACATCCACCCGGTCACCGGCGTGATCGGCGCCATTCCGATCCCGGCCACCGCCGAGGGCGGCCTCGATTTCGGCTGGCTCGGCCAGCACACCGTCCCGGTCGAGCACGTCGCGGGGCAGCAGGCCCTGGAGATGGGTGCCCGCACCTACCTGCCCGTACTGGGCCGGTTCCTGCAGGGCGATCCGATTCCGGGGGCGTCGGCCAACAACTACGACTACGTCAACGGTGACCCGGTCAATGCGTTCGACCTGTCCGGCGAGCAGCCGAAGAGGCCGGGCGGCGGCGGGCAGGGTAATGGCCACCCCCACTCGCCGGAGTCGTGGGAACTCTTCCAACCCCTCGACATCCCGAAGCAGAAAATGGAGGGGCCGAAGCAGGGTGCGAAGCCCCTGCTGTCCGACAAGGCATGGAGCGCCCTCTGGGGCCATATCAAGGACCGGCACAAGCCCAACGGAAAGGATGTCGACCCCTTGGCGGGCATCTTCTCGGGCGATGAGAAGGAAGTCCGCAAACTGGTCGAGGACACGATCAAACGCTCACCGGGACGGCCCAATACGCGGGACGCGAATGGAAATCCCCGACCCGGCACCGTATACGATTGGGACTTCGGCAGGAAGACCGGCAACGCAGGGCCAGGGAAGGGCGGTGCGGAACTGACCGCCGTCCGGGTCGTCGTCGACGAGCACGGAGATTTCAAGACCGCGCACCCGATCTGATCGGGCCGACAATTCCGGAGGAGAACAAATGATCAGTCTGTCCCTGTCACTTCCCGAACCGGACTCGTTCTGGCGTACGACGTGGGACAAAGCGAGGGAGGGAGATCCCGCGAGCATCAGGGAGAGCGATCTCCTGTACGACTACTTCGGAACCGAAGTCGAGATGATCATCGGCGACGTCGAATTCATCCCGAAGCGGAGTTTCGTGCCGCTCGCCGATCTCGCACTCTCCTTCCGGTGGGTGATCGAGCGGATCTCCAAGGGGGCGGATGCGTCGATCAGCTTCACGGAGAACGCCGAAATCATCAGCCTGGAGCAGGCGGGCGAGAACATCACGGTGAGCACCACGGTGCACCCGAAGTGCGCGTCGATACCGCGGCGGGAGCTACTGGAGGCACTCACCGAATTCCTGAAATCCGCACATGCACTCCTGGTGACGGAGGTGCCGGGATTGGACAGAAACCCGACTGTCCGAACAATCGCGACCGCAATCGAGCGGTAGGCGCGGCCGCCGCGAACCGGCCCGGCCCGTCCCCGGGCCGGTTCACGGGATCAACGATGTTCGGTGCCGGGCGGAAAGAAGCGATTCATCGTGCCGTCGGCGCCGATCTCCCCCTCGGCGTCCATGGTGACCGGCGTGAGCTCGCCGCGGGAGGTCACCAGCCAGGCCAGGACCGGCTCGATCGGCGAGTCGGGGTCATGGGACGTGCGCGCACGCTCACAGGCATGCCATCCACCTCCGGGCAGGGAGGTCACCACCCGGCGCGTCCGTTCCAGGTGCGAGAAATCGGGATAGTCCGTGACCGGCCTGCGCGCACCCTGCTGCGCGTCGACCACCATCGCGGTTCCGGTGATCGCATCCCAGCCGTCGACTTCCCACGAACGGCCCATCATGGTTTCGGTGCCGGTGAAGTGGGCGATCCAACCGGTGTGCGTGAACTCCATGCGCACCATCCTTCTGCACATCGTTGATCTTGCCAAGAATTAACTGTCGAGAATGGATATTCAATAGCAGATAAAAACATTCCCTCCATGCTTTAATCGGCAATTCTGATTCACAGGAAGAAGCGAACGGGCTATATTTCAAACACCCGATTCACCGGGTTCGACATCCAGTCGTTCCATTGCTCGAAATTCCTGGAGATTGCCATGAGATCCACCTCCCTGCTCCGCGCCGGCCTCATCGCGCCGGTCGCCGTCGCCACCGTCTTCTGTCTGGCGGCACCCGCGAGCGCCAACCCCGTCAGCGTGAACTGGAGTTGCCGGGGCACCGTCTTCGGCATCGGCCAGACCTCGACCATGACCACGTCGGTCACCGGCACCGCACCGGGTTCGGCGGCGTCGGGCTCCGCGGTGGCCATCACGATCACGCCGGGCGCCTCGTCGGTGCCGAGCTCGGCCTCCGGGTTCACCGTGAACAACATCTCGAACCTGAAGATGACCATCCCGACGCCCGCGAACTCGACCCTGGTCTCGGCGACCGCCTCCGGCGGCACCGTGGCGGGCACCGTCGCCACCACCGGCGGGAACGTCGTGCTGACCGTGCCGGGGCCGATCGCGGGCGGCACCAGCTTCACCCCGCCCGCGGTGACCATCAACGTCACCGCAGGCACCCCGGGCACCCCGATCACCAGCAAGTACGCGGGCACCAGCCACGCCAGCCCCGGCATGACCATGACGACCAACGTCGCCTTCGTCGGCAATGTCGCCACGGCATGCTTCCCGAACCCGTCGCCGACCCTCACCACGACGTCGGTCACCTGATTCCGAGTAGCCCGGGCCAGGCTGCTGGGCAGCCCGGCCCGGGCAGAACTCGCCCCGACAGTGCCTGCCCCGCTTGGTTTTTGACACGTGACGGCCACTTTGTCCGTATTCGGCGTCGCCTCGGTCACCGTGTCGTACAGTGCATGTCCGGCGCCGCCACGGCCGCTTCGGCGGTCGGTGCGGTGCCCGCTTTCGTGATGTTCGTCAGCCGCTGCCCGGCCTGCCGACCAAACGATCGACAGGAGTTCCCATGCCTACGTCGAACGCCCGGCCACGGTCCCTGCCGCACGCGGGGAAGGCGACGACCGGTACCCGCGATTCCGCCAAGCCGCTGTGCCCGAGAACCGCCCAGCCCGCCAGGATCTCGGCCGAACTCAAACGGGCCCTGGAGTTCTACCACGGCACCGCCGAGGACCTGATCCGGGAATTCATCCGGGTGCTCGGCGTGAACGAGACCGATCGGCGGGCACTGGAGATCGTCCTGCTGGAGAACGAGAAGGCGACGACGCCCGGATTGCTGGCCGAGCGGCTCGGCCTCACCGCCGCGGGCGTGACCATCATGCTCAACCGCCTGGAGAAGCAGGGCTACATCGCCCGCACCCTGCACCCGACCGACCGGCGCCGCGTCATCGTGATGGCCACCGAACTCGCGGCCCACCGCGTCCAGGAGCTCGTCGTCCCGATGATCATCGAGAGCTACAAGATGTTGCTGAATTCGTACGATCCCGGAGAACTCGACACCATCGCCGATTTCCTCACCCGAGCGGGCGAACTCCAACAAATTCACCGGCAGCGACTGCGGGACGTCGACCCCTACGCGCGCCCCTGAATCACCGTCGCGCCGATTTCCGGTGGCCGGTGATTTCGAACGAGAAAGCAGTAGTCGAATGCACAACCTCGACCACTGCCGACACCGACTCCACCGACAACTGCCGGGGATGGTGATCGGCGCAATTCTCGCCGCGATCGGAATAACGCTGCTGCCCGAACCGGAAGCAAGCCCGCCGGTCCGCGCCGACGAATCGGAACAAGTCGTCGCGTCGGCGTTCGAGCGGGCCGTCGTTCGAACCCGGACGGTCATCACGGCCACGAGCCCAGCCGCGGGCGCCCCGAACGAGGTCGCCGTGCCGACCGACGTCGCGGGCGCCGCCACCGCCCAGCCGCCCGGCGAATCCCTCGATCCCGACACCGGCACCCCCGTTCCGCCGGACCCGCCGCCCCCGATCCCCGCGGACCCGCCCGCGGGCGCGGGCTTCTCGGCCACCGCGAGCTTCTCGATCGAGGCCACCTTCAGTGCACAGGTCACCATCACCCCGACGTCGAGCGCCCCGCACACCACGACTCCGCCGTCGACCACCGTCACCACAACCGTCATGACCACGACAGCGCCACCGGGCACCACGACAACCGCGGCCCCGGCGAGTTCGACGGTCGTGCCCACGTCACCGAGCGTGCTCACCACACCCGCCGCACCGGCGCGCTCGACGACCGCCGGCAGCGCACAGAGCCCGCGATAGTTCTCGGCCCGAACGGCGAGGAGCCGCTCCCGGTCCGCCGCCCTGCGGGAGCTGAAACCAAGCAGAAGCGGGAGCGGTTGGCTGCGCGCAAGCCTCGGCGCGAGGATACGCACATGTGCGCTGCTGCCGACGGGGAGCCGGTGTTGCCTCGGACGTTCACCGGGAAGTTCCATCGCATCCGGATTGCGGCCGAGTTTCCCAGGATCACCCTGCGGAATCTGCGGCACACGTCGGTGTCGGTGATGCTGCACGCTGGCATCCCGGCCTCCACCGTCGCTGCCTGGCACGGGCACGACGTGCGGATGACCACCGCGGTCTACAGCCGGGTCTACGACGAAGGTCTGACCGCTGCCGCCTCGGCGATGTTCGGCACCGACAAAGCCGTCTGACGATCTACCGGGGCGGTCGAGATTCGAAAAGTTCTCCCGTCCGTTGGCACACTCGTGGCGCACTGACCTGCGGAAAATGGTTGGAGCTAAGGGGACTCGAACCCCTGACCCCACATAGAGCGTTACGAGCCCATCGGCCCGGACAGGATCGGTCTGCAGAACCCAACCCCACCGACCGGCCTGGCGCGGCGACCGGCGTGCTCGGGTAGGCAAGTCGTCGAGTTCGCGAATCATGCTCGGCTGCAACGGAGATTTGGCCCCTGACTGCAAACTTTCCGCGGAGGTCGAACCCCGTGGCGCTTCTCCGCGGGTTGCCCCGAGACCAGCGGCAGGTACTCGAGCACTGGTCAGAACGTCAAATCCCCGACGGACGACAGGAATGCGTCCCGGTTCACCTCGCCGAGATGTTCAGGAGCACGGGAGGACAGCCTGACACCGCTACCACCTCGACGACGAAAGCGCGGGGTTACCGGTGGGCCCGCTCGAGTCTTGCATTCCTCACCGTCCTGGCTATCGAACCCCACGTCGGTGACCGCGTGGCCGACCAGATTTCGTTGACCCGCAACGAAATCCGACGCCTGCTCGCCACACCGACGATCAACCTGGCATACACCCGCAGGACTTGGGCGTTGTGCCTCGTGCTGGATGCGGCTGATTCACCCCATCGGGTAGCTCTGGTGACGAGGGCGGGGCACAAGCACCCGCACCCGAGCTCCTGTTCTCCAGGGGGCAAATCACGGTCGAGTCGCACGAGGGCTGTACGGCGGAACTACACCGAAGCGGCTGGCGGATCGTACGGTTTCTCGCGTATTCCTTCTGGAGTCCGGCGGTGCGGGTTCGGCCGAGCTTGTGCTCGATCAGCCGTTCTTGAAGGGGTTGAACGTCTTTCCGGCGAGGTAGCCCAGCCGGGTCGGCAGGGGCTTCATGGCGGCGGCGGAGATCTTGTTGACGACGCCGGGGACACACACCGGTTTGCCCTTCATCACCGCCGCCCAGCCCTCGACGACGACGGCTTCGGGCTGCTGCCAGAGAATGCGGGGCAGGTGATCGGCGGCGTCGCGGGTACCCATCACGTCGTGGAATTCGGTGCGGGTGAAGCCGGGGCACAGGGCGGTGACGTGGATGCCGTGCGGCTCGAGCTCCATGTTCAGGGCCTGGGAGACGTTGAGAACGTAGGACTTGATGCCGGTGTAGAGCAGGCTGGCCGCGGGTGGGGCGAACGCCGCGACCGAGGACAGGTTGACGATGCGACCCCACCCGCGCTCCTTCATCCCGGGAACGACCAGGCGCACGAGTTCGGTCGGGGCCGTCACCATCAGCTGGATCTCCCCGGCCAGCGCCTCCCACTCGGTCTCGGCGAAGGCGGTCTTACCCGATAGGCCCGCGTTGTTGATCAGGACGTCGATGTCGAGGTCCTGCTGGTCGGCGTAGTCGAGGATCGCGGCGGGCGCGGCGGGGTCGGTGAGGTCGGCGGCGAACACCTCGCAGCGCACTCCGTGCTGTTCGGTCAGCTGGGTGGCGAGTTCCCGGAGCCGGTCGGCGCGGCGGGCGACCAGGAGCAGCTGGTAGCCGTCGGCGGCCAGGTGACGGGCGAAGGTCGCGCCGATACCAGCGGAGGCGCCGGTGATGAGCGCGGTGCGAGCAGAGGGAGTCATGGATCCTTCGTTCGGGTCGGTCGGTGCGGGGAGGTCAGACGGGCGGGCCGGGCAGCTCGCGCCGGCCGGGGGTGAACGCGGGACGGGGTGTGCCGATGTCGCCGCGGTAGGGGCCGATCGGGCCGGTCAGCAGGAAGGGCCGGGGAACGCGGCGGTGCGCGGCGGTGAAACCGCAGGTGCCGATGCCCAGGTAGACGCCGGGCGCGGCCCGTCGCACCTCGTCGACCATGTGGATCGTTCCGCACAGCGAGTTGTACGCGCGGTAGACGAGGGTGTAGGCCGGTTCCCCATCGAACCGGGAGGGAGCCAGCAGCGTGCGCATGGGGTAGCGCTGCCGGACCCGGCCGCGGTCGTCGAAGGTGTTGTAGCCGCGCCCGCCGTTGTCGTCGACGGGCCGGAATGCCTTGCACAGCCACGGCCCGAGCGGGTTGGCCACGGCCACCTTGCCGGTCACCACGGCGAACAGGTTCGGCTGAGCCAGCAGCTCGGCGGAGTACTCGCCATCGAGCTCGCTGACCGCGGGCGCCGCCAGCTGAAGGAACCGGGCGAGCAGGTCGCTGGTCTTCAGACGGCGCAGCTCGGAGACCGTGCTGTCGGTATCGGCGTCCACGGAGCCTCACCTCTTCTCTCATTTCTTGAATGGTCGTCAAGAATCGTAACTTTTTCTTGACCGATGCTCAAGATAGGCTTTCGGGGTGCCCCGGAATCGACGCCCGCAGGACCGCGAGGAGAAGCGCGAGGAGATCGTCACCGCAGCGCAGTCCCTGTTCCTTCACGACGGCTACGACTCGACCTCGATGGGGCGGATCGCGAAGAACGCCGGAGTCACCAGCAATACGATCTACTGGTACTTCCAGGACAAGGACGAGTTGCTCGTCGCCGTCCTGGACCGCCTGCTGACCGGCGCCCTCGCCACCTATGCCGAGATCGCCGACCTGGGGCTGAACGACCGGCTGCTGTGGGTGGTCGACCAGCTGGAGCAGCTGCACGGGCTGGTCAACACCGTGCACTCGCGCGCCCCGCTCTCGCCCGCCGTCGAGACCTGGCACACCGGGTTCCACCAGCTCGCCGACGCTCTGTTCGCCGCCGACCTGCGCTCTGCCGGGGCCACCGAAGCCGACCTCGCCACCATGGCCGCCATCGGTACCTTCGTCATCGAAGGCCTCCTCACCCATCGACGCGACGAGGCAGGCAAGCGAGCCGTCATCGACATGCTCGTCGACAGCCTCACCGCTGTCCCTGTCCGGCGCGAGCGCGGGTGACAGCACCACGGCACGGCACGCCATCCGGCCCGCGCCGGCAACCTGTTCGACGAAGCGATCACGGAGCGCTTCGCGCCGCCCGGCCCGTCCGGCAGCCGGCGCGGGGCCTGATCGGGAGATCGGTCACCTACTCGGTGAAATCGACCCTCGTGCCGGCAACCCAGTCCGGCAAGCCGTCTGCGACGAAGTCGGAGATGTCGCCGCCGGCGTCGATAGGCGCTTCGACGTCGGCGAGGTAGAGAGCCATCGCCCGTTTGGCCGATGGCGTCGACGCCGCGGTGAGAAAATGTGTGCGCTCGATGTGCAGGCCCTTCTCCAGCGGAACCGAACCACCCTGGTGGATGGCGTTCTTGATGCCGCGGACCGCGGTTGGGGAGCGTTTCGCGAGGCGGGCGGCAGTGCGCTGGGCTTCGTTCAGCAGCTCGTCCGGATCGACCAATCGGTGGACCAGTCCGATCTCGAGTGCGCGGCGCGGGTCGATCGGTGCCCCCTCGAGACACAGCTCGAGTGCGCGACCGGCGCCGAGCACCCGGGTCAGCATCTGCGTCCCGCCGCCGCCGGGGATGATGCCGACCAGGATCTCGGGCTGGCCGATCTCGAACGGCCCCTCCGCCATCAGCCGCAGATCGCAAGCCAGCGACAGCTCGCAACCCCCGCCCAGCGCCCGGCCGTTGAGCGCGGCGACGAAGACGGTGCTCGATTCCCGCATCAGACGACAAACCTCGTGGTAGCGACGCAGGTTCGTGACACCTCCGGCACCGGCTCGCGCCAGCCCCGCCCGGCCGCCGGGCACGTGATCGGCGAACTCGCTCATCCGCAGCGCGGCTCCCGCTGTCCGCGGGTTCAACACGACCGGCGCCGACTGGACGCCGTCCAGTATTTCCGACACCGAATAGTGGCTGACGAAGACGCCCTCGACGGCGCTGGTGAGCACCACCGCCCTGACCTCGCGGTCACCGTCGATGGTCCGGAGCAGGTCGATCAGTTCGCCCATCACCTCGTCGGTGAGGAAGTTGTAGGGCGGGTTGTTCAACCAGATCGTCTGGACCGATCCGAGCCGTTCTGTGCGGAGAAATCGCATGCGGGGGGCACCTTTCCGTAGTGCGCTGTCGGTGGGTCAGTCGTCGATCCGGTCGACGGAGATCGTCATCGCGGATTTGCCGAGTCGATCGGCGAGGTCTTCTCCCATCGCCGAAGCGGGAGTGAGGACACCTCCGTATTCGTGGCGCGGGTTGTCGTCGAATGCCAGCGACAGGCCACTCTCGCCCAGCAGCACCGCCGTGGCCTTGTAGCCGGGATCGCCCTCGGCAGCGAACATGGCTCGATACCGCGTGCCGGTCGTGGTTCGGGCGAAGGTCTGCATCGTGAAGAAGCCGTTGTCACGTGCCCGTTCGCCGGGACCGGTACCCGGCTCGGGGACGAGGCGATCGACGACCCGCTTGCCGAGGCCACGCGAAAGTGTCGGACCCAGGCGAGCGAGGGTCGCCAGACCGGCGGCGACGAGCACGGCGATCAGCGGGGCGGCGACCGACGTGCCGGCGTACATCACCTCCCGGTAGCGGAAGCGCTTGCCGTAGGCCCAGCCCAGCAATCCATTGGTACGGCGCACGATCTTGGTGTTGTGCGAGGCCATGATGAAGGTCGTCACCCACCCCGACAGGCTCGGATCGATACCGCGCGCACGGCGCAGAGCGTGATCGGACTGCTTGCCGAGGTCGGGCTCGCAGTGTCGATCAGGACTCAGCGCATAGGGATCGGCAACGATGCGGCCGAGCGAGGGATCCTCAGCGATGGCCTCCCACTGTGCGCGACCGGAGTCGATCGTGCCTCCACTCAAACCGCCACGCACGGTGGCGACCAGAGTCGCGGATGCCAGCTCACCGGCACGGTCTTCGAGCGCTCGACGATGGAGCAGGAAGACGCTGAGGTCGGAGGGAACCGAATCGAACCCACAGGAGGTGACGATTTTCGCGCCCGATCCGACGGCGAGTGTGTGGAAACGGTCGATGCACTCACGGACGAACAGCGGTTCGCCGGTGAGGTCGGCGTAGTGCGTTCCAGCCTGCGCGCAGGACTGCACGAGACCGAGGCCGTAGCGGGCGTACGGGCCGACCGTGGTCACGACGACCCTGGTTCGCTTCGCCATGGCATCGAGCGCATGCTGATCGTCGGCATCCGCGACGATCAGCGACCAATCGCGTGCCGGGTCGCCGAGTTCGCTGCGGATGGCTCGCAGTTTGTCCAGCGATCGGCCGGCCAGCGCGATCCGTGCGGTCGCCGGAGCGGCTCCGGCCAGGTAGCCAGCGGTGAGACGTCCGACGAATCCCGTTGCCCCATAGATGATCAGGTCGAATTCTCGGCGTAGGGTCATAGCCTGCCTCTGGTGTCGTGGTCGGTCGTCGGGTCAGTACCGGGCGCGAGGGTTTCAGGCGTGGTTTCGCCGGGAGTTCCTCTTCTACGCGGGGTGAAGCCGGTGCGGGCTGTCCGATGTCCCCGCGGTAGTCGTGCTGCGGCCCTTCGAGCGAGTACCGGCGCTGCCGTCGGTGATTCGCAGGCTGCTGGGCCGGGAGTTCAGCGGTTCGAACACCACGTGACCCCGCGACGTTGCCGCGGGGTGCGGCTGAGTCGGCAACTCGGCGCGGCACTCGCCGTTCACTTCCCCGAGGGCGGGGCGCCCAGCGAACCGAACCGCGCGACGGGCTGCCGAGCCGAGCCGTCGAGCCTCGTCGAGGGGAAGGTCGGTGGCCACTGCGCATCCTGTCGTCGGAGCTGTCTGGAATGGCATTCAAGAACGTGGGCAGAGGTTAGCCGATCCTTGAATGCCATTCAAGATGGAGTCGGGTTTCCGCGGTCGGCGGGTGTCGGCACCCCCCTCTCCGAAGTCGGAGTGCCGATGGGACGCTGCCGGAGCTCTCCCAGCTCCTGACACGAGTTGCGGCCGCCGGCGCGGCTCTGGGTCATCGCCCGCTGGGGCACCGAACGCGCAGGACCGCGCCGAACCGGCGGCCAACCGACACCTGGCCTACCTGCCGACGACGGGCGATCCGAGGTTGGCCGGGGACGTCGCTACCGGTGCGTTCCCGGGCTCTGTTCAGCGCGGCCATTTTCGCAGCTGCGGCGTGAGGGCTCGCTCGTAGGCCCTCGGCTCAGACTCGCTGCTACCCGGACGATCCTGTCAGGAGCGGGTCGGTCTTCGAACACGCGCCCAGCGGGCGGATCCGCATCCGCTACCGTGCCGACAGCATCCCGCACCGGCGACATCGACTGCCCACGGTGTTCGCCGCGGCGATCACTGAACCGCCGGTGCAGGACTACAGGAGGTATGTAGGCATGGCAGACGATGCTCAGGCACGGCCGGAGGGCGGTCAGTGCGGTCTGGATCTCGGGGTCGAGGTCGAGCCGCACCGCGTGGGGCGAGTGGGTCGATCCCGCACGGCCTACGGTGGCGGCACAGCGGTTCACGCGCCTGGCCGGGATCGATACCGCGGCGATGTCCGGGATGGCTGCTACGGTGTCCGGTCGTGGCAGAACGGTCGCGAGCCGGGGGACGGCTGGTGGTCCTGCGTGGCAACTCGGGGTCGGGGAAGTCGACGGTGGCGCGCCAGGTCCAGGAGCGCTTCCCGCGCGGGACCTGTGCGGTGGTCTCGCAGGACTACCTGCGCCGGATCGTGCTGCGCGAGCCCGATCGGCCGGGCGCCTTCAACGTCACCTTGATCGAGACCGTCGCCGGAGCCTGTCTGGAGCGCGGCCTGGTCGTCATCGTCGAGGGCATCTTCGACGCCCGCCGCTACAGCGCGGTCCTGGCCAGGCTCGCGGACCGGGTCGAGCACCCGCTGTTCTACGCCTGGGACCTGCCGTTCGAGGAAACGACACGGCGGCACACCATGCGATCCCAGTCGAGCGAGTTCACCGCCACCCAGATGAGCACCTGGTACCACGGCTGGCAGTTCCTGGACTTCACCAGCGAGTTCCGGCTCGACGCACAATGGCCGGCACGAGTTGTCACTGACCGGATAGTCGCCGACCTCGACGCGATCCGCAGCGCTTTCCGATGCCCGCCGAGTGACCCGAGACCGTAGCCGTCCCAGCCCACCGTGCGGGCGCGGTGGTGCGGCGCCCGCACGGTGAGCCGGTGCCGTTGCGGCGGGAGGGGGATGTCCCGTTCGGGTGAGCGACACGGGTCGCCGCAACGGCATCGGCCGGTACTCCGATCGACGCGGCCGAAGCTTCCCGTCTCGGCCGTGCCCTGAGCGAGCCTATCGGCGCGGCGGTGCCCGATCCGGGTGAGGACGAAGAGATGTCACCCGATGCCCGGCACCGCCGAGCGGCCTGGCGCGGGGTTACTCGTAGTCGTAACCGTCGAATCCGGACTGCGCGGTGGCCGAGTCCGCGTTCGCGGTCGGCGGCTTCGTGGTCCAGTAATCGCCTGACGACGACCAGACGCATCTCGGCCCCCGTGTTCTGCACGCCATGTCGGGGCACCGGCCTGCGACAGGGGCGGTGGTCACCGCAGGTACACGACCCGCAGTCCCGCCGAACAAATCCAGGGCCGAAACGGGAGGCCAGATACAGAAAAGCAGGTCAGACCCGATCTGAGATCGGACCTGACCTGCTATTTTTGTGGAGCTAAGGGGACTCGAACCCCTGACCCCCACGCAGGGGTTCTAGATGCATCGTGGTTCCCATCGCTGCCCGAAACATCCCGTGAACTGCGGGAACGGGGCGGGGGTTCGTCCCATCGCTTCCCGTTGATTCCCATGATTACCCGTTCAAACCGGGGGGTTAGTGCGGGAGCAGTCAAGTTTGCAAGGCCCGCGACATGTGCCCTGCGGCCCGCCCCATACCGCTGCGGGGTGCCTGCCGCACTGTGCGCCCGATGACGGGACATCGTCGCGGGCTTCTATCCATCCCGGTTCCCGGGGTTGTCTGGGACGGCGCCGGAGACGGATGGCGCTAGCTGGTTGAGAACGGCGGTGGAATCGGGAGCCAGCGCGGGCCGGTCGATGTAGTGCTGTTCGGTGGTGGAACTGTTGCGGTGTCCAGCCTGCCGCTTGGCCTGGTCGGGTCCGAACTCTTCGGCGACGGCGGTGAGGTTGGTCTTGCGGTAGGTCTTGGGGGTGATCCAGGCGTAGGTGGTGCCGCGTGCGGCGCGCCAGGTGCGGCCGAAGTTGTGAGGGTCGCGCCAGCCGCCGCGCCGGGAGGGGAAGAGCGGAGTTTCGTCGTCGGGATCCCAGTCGTCGGCACCGAGTGCCCGCAGGGTCTCGATGGTGAATGTTGGCAGTACGACGGTGCGGTACCCGGCGTCGGTCTTGGTCCACTCCTGCCGGTACAGCCCGACTCCGGTCACACGGACGATGGTGCCGCTGATGGTCATTTCCCACGGAGCGGCGGATCTGTCGACATCGCAGCGACGGAACGCGAGGCATTCGCCTGGGCGCGCTCCGGTTCCCAGGAGTATGTCGGCGGCGTTGAGGATGTCGGGGTCGCGTGCCGGGCCGCGCGTGTAGGCGGGTGTACCGGGGATTGCTTTTCCGGCGAGCCAGGTTTCGAGCTGGGTGCGTAGCCCGCTGCGGGTTGTCTCGTCCATCGCTTTCGGTCTCGTCTTTTTGCGTTTGATCTTGCCGACTTCGCGCATGGGGTTCTCGCGAATCGCTCCGTGACGGACAGCCAGGCTCATCATGCCGGTGAGGATGATCTTGTGGCATTGAGCTTTACGGGTGTGCCCATTTTTCTGGATCATCTTCAGGTGAGCGTCGAGGTAGGAGGTATCTGCCTCGAATAGCCGCACGCCGTTCATTGCCGTTTTGATCTTCACGGTATCTTTGCGCGCCCGTGGGTCGTCGGAGGGTTCGATCTCCTCTCGGTACCATTGCAGGGTTTGTGGGGCCGTTGTCTCGTCCAGTCCCATTTCTTCGAGCCAGAGGTCCGCCAGTGCGGGAATCAGCGTGTTTCGGGTGACGACCCCGTTCCGCTGACGCCCCTCGGACTTGATCCGTTCCTGAACGACTTCGATAAGACGGTGCTCTGCACCGGTTTTGCTGGCTCCCCATCCTTCGACCCGGACGGTCTCTCCACTATAGGAGCGGTATCGGGCCCGTGCCCGGTATTGCCGTGTCCCGAGTTTCGTGCAGCTGATCCTGCCGTATGTTCCCATTGCCAACGCCTGCCGAGGCATACCTTCAGCACCTTTCCACACTGTTGATCTTCGATCCGAATCCGGCCGGATTCACGCACTTTCCCCGAGTTCGAGCTGCGCTTCCTCCCAGGCAAGGAGGTCGCTGAATCGGTATCTCCGATATCTGCCCATTCGAGCAAAGCGAGGACCCTTTCCGAGCGAGGCCCAGTTCGCGAGAGTTTTCTCAGGGATCTTCAATCGCTGAGATACTTCTTCGGTGCTGAGCCAATGGTCCGCCAGCGAGTTCCGAATACTTCCATTTCCTTGCGACGGGTCTATATTCACGCTCGATATCGCCGTATGGTCAAGCGGTGCGGTCGAGTTCTTTTCCGATCTGCGGTTGTTCCCCCTGTTTCCGTATTTGCGCACGGATTGGTCCGGCCGGTTTGCCCGATGTGGGACAAGTGCACCGCTCGCCTGGATCGACCTGTTCGGCGTTGCTTTCGATGTGGTCAAGTCACCGATCGCCTTGCGAGTGGGGGTCATCGCAGTGGCGCCTTTCGCGGCTCAGATGCCTCCGTGCCGGGGCTCGCAGACATCGCGACCGGCGGCGCGCCGAGGTCGACATCGGAATCCTCCTCGTGGCCGTTCATGGCGAGTTCGCCGGGATCGGTGGTGATGAGCGCGTTCTCGGTGTGGGAGGCCAATGAGCCGAATACCGCGCGGTCGGTGCCGCCGATCGCCAGCAGTCCCGAACCGCGTGGGGCCGAGAGCAGGAATTGCTGCTCGCCGTCGGAGAGGTGGAACGCGGCGGCGACCTCGTCGATGGCTTGGGGTGCCTGGCGCAGCAGCACCTGGGTTGCGGCGTTGGACACGATGGCGCGTCCCAGCTCGGTCGAGCACACGTCCGCGCAGTCCTGGGTGGCGACGGTCAGTCCGGCCCAGTGTTTGCGGAAGCTTTTCGCCGCCCGGAACAGGAACGCCGCTCCGGCGGGCTGGCGCATGAGCAGCCATGCCTCGTCCACGGTGATCATGCGGGGCCGCCGCTGTCCGGGGTTCGATACCCGTCGCCAGGTCGCGTCCAGCACGAGCAGCGTGCCGATGGTCTTCAGTTCCTCGGGTAGCTCGCGCAGCGAGAACACGATCAGCCCGCCTTCGGGCTCGGTGGTGGTCGGCCCATCGATCAGCCCCGCGTAGGCACCCGCGCCGATGTAAGGGTGCAGCCCGGCGGCCAGCTCGGTCGCGGCGGGTGAGCCGAGGCGGTCGAGCTGGTCGCGTAACCCGGTGAGCGTGGGTGCGGGGCGGGTCCAGGTGGCGGGGTCGTCGGTGATCCCGGCGGCGGCGTAGGTGGCGGCCAGCGCGGCGTCGAGAGCCGCTCTCTGGGCGGCGCTCTGCTCGCCGAGCAGCACCTGGGTGAGGGTGTGCAGGAAGAGTTTGCGCCGGGTGAGGGCGTCGGCGGGGGCGCTGCGGCGGCCGTCGGGCCGGGTGTGGACCTCCAGGTCGAAGGGGTTGATCCGCACGCCGGGCGCGCCGAGGCGCAGATGGGTGCCACCGACCGATTCGGCGAGGCGGCGGTATTCGTCCTCGGGGTCGATGACGACCTGTTCGATCCCGCGATAGAGCGCTCGCAGGATCTCGGTCTTGACCAGGTAGGACTTGCCCGCCCCTGAGCGGCCGAGCACGACGAGGTTGTGGTTGTGGGCCTCGGGGCCGAACCGGTCCACGAACAGCAGCCCGGACGCGGCGTCGCGGCCGTAGAGGACACCGTGGGGGCGGTCGGCCTGGGCAGGGTCGGCGGCGGGCAGTTGGGGTGAGTCGAAGGGGAATGCCGCGGCGAGGGCGGTGGTGTCGAAGGTCCGCTGCACCCGGATCAGGTCCGTCCCGAGCGGCAGTGTGGTCGCCCACCCTCGGGCGGCGCGGTAGGACAGGGTGCAGGTGTCCACGAGCAGGCTCGCGGCCAGGGCGCGCACAGCCGCGACTTCGTCGGCCAGTTCGGTTTCGGAGGTGGCGTGCACGGTGAGGTACACCCCGACCCGGAACAGGCGTGCTTCGGCGCGGGCGACCCGCGCGGACAGCTCGGCGGCGTCTTCGACCGCGACGTCGATCTGCGGGTCGGTCAGTCGGCCCCGGCTCAGGTCCTGCATGCGGGAGGACTCGAGGCGTGCCTGCTGGCGGCGCAGGCGGGTGGCGGCGGTGGCCGGGTCGACGGGCTCGATGTGGACCGCGACCTCGACTCGGCCGGGGTGAGAGAGCAGTGGCGCGAGCCAGCCGGCGGTCACCTCGCGCGGGTAGCCGGTGACCGCGAGCGTCGAGGTCCAGTCCGAGCCGATCTCGAGGTGGCGGGTGCCGATGGTGAGCGATTCCGGGGCGAACCGGTCCATGCCTTGCGCGAACGGATCCGGGGCCGGGGTGCCGGGTTCGGTGGTGATGATCGTGTCGGCGGCGGTGATGTCGGCGGCGGCCGAGACCAGGCCCTCGGGGTTGGTGCAGCTCATCAGCACTGCGGTCGCGGCCACGTGGTCGAGGGCGGTGACCGAGATGCCGAGTGGGGACAGGACGTCGGCGGCCTCGCTCATGCGGCGCAGCAGCCGGGATTCGGCTGCTCGGCGGGCACCGTGCGACAGTGCCCGCCGGGCCCGGCCTCGGCCGGGCAGCCGCGCGGCCAGCCCGGTCGTGGCCAGGGTGTCGGTCTGCTCGCGCCAGACGAGCAGTACTTGCCGGTGGGTCGGGTTCTCGCGGGCGATCAGCTCGGCGAGATGATCGCCGTGATCGACCGCTGCCGCGGCGAGGTCGGGTGACATCTGCTCGGCGGCGGCGTGCAGGCCGGTGATGTGCTCGCTCAGGTCCAGGCGCGCTGAGCGGATGAGGATCTGTACCGGCTGGCGCAGGGTGTGCAGCCATCCCGCGAGCTGACCCACCAGGCTGTCCTGTTCGGCCGGGGTCCGCAGGCTCAGGTTGAGGGTTCCGGCGACGGCGATGACCGCGAGGCCCTCGGCGCCGAGGTCGATCACGCCGACACCTCCACCTGCGCCACTGTCGGTCACTGCTTCCGGGAGTCGTGCCGCCTGCGCGGTCAACGGGGCCGGGGTCGGCGGGCGCGACCGAGTGGCGCGGGCCCGGGCGGTGATCCATTTCGGGGATGGCTGCACGCGGGTTTTGACGAGGTGGCGTGGCCGGAGGCGGTGGCCGATGGCGGCCACGAGCAGCAGGTCGGCCGAGAGGCCGTCGCGGCGGGTGCAGACCGCGACCGCGACCACGACGAACACCGGGGCCGCGACGGCGGCGAACACCGGCGGGGCGATGACCGTGCGGGTGGTGGCCCAGCCCGAGTACAGCAGCAGGGCGGTGGTGGCGAGGACGGCGAGCTGGCGGGCGGTGAAGGGCCCCAGGATGCGGTCGGAGCGGTCGACGTCGGCGGGGATGCGCACGAGGGTGCTCATCGCAGGGTGCCTCCTCGCGGTGGGCGGGGTGCGCGGCGGCGCACGGGCAGATCCGGCATGGGCAGATGCAGCTGCCGCCCCGCCGGGCGCGCAGGCGCGGATGCGGGTGGCTGTGGCGGGTTCGGTGGCGGCGGTATGGGTTTGACCCGGGTCACCGGGAACGGCAGCGGGTATTGGCCGCTGCGGGTCGGGCGGAGACGGGCGTAGGGATCGGCGGGGGCGGGCTCGGTGAAGTCGAAGGCGAGCTGTTGGGGTGCCGTCCGGCGCCCGGGACGCTCCGGTGGTGGCGCGGCCGGTGGCGTGGTGCGGACTCGGCGCACCGGGATCGGGAGCGGGTACTGGCCCCCTGTCCCGGCGCGGATGCCCCGGTAGGGGTCCGGTGGGGTGAAGTCGAACGCGAGTTGGCGTCCCCTCGGTGTCCGGGCGCGGCGCGGCGGGGTGCCGGTCGCCTCGGCCGGGGCGGGGCCGGGTCGGCGGGCGACGCGGCGCACCCCTTCCAGGGGCAACATCAGCTGCCCGTCTCGGGTCGCACGGACTCGCGCGAACGGGTCCGAACCCCGGGAACGGGCCGCCGTCGTGCGCGGCGCTCGCGGGGTCCGTGCGGGGCGTGGGGTTCGCGGTGCGGAGGTCGCCGAAGCGGTCCGGGAGGTGCTCGCCGACGCTCCTTTGAGCAGGCCGAGGGATTTGTAGGCGATGAATCCTCGCGCGATCGACCCGACGAACGAGCGGCCCTGGCCGATGTTGAGTACCGACAGCAGCCAGAACGGGGTCTTGATCAACAGGAAAATCAGCGCCAGAGCGACGATCGTGTCCGCGATCTCGTTCGCATCCGGCCCGAACAGGTGCCATCCGCCGGGGGTAAGCAGCACCCGCAGCACGGTCACCAGCGTCAGCGATTGCACGACCTGGATGGCCAGGCACGCCGCGAACGAACGCCACCACCAGCGCGCTACTCCGTCGACGCCGGGCAGTGCATGACACATCAACGCCAGCGGGGCGGCGACGATCAGCAGGATCGTGATGATGACGCGCACGACGTAGCTGATGAGCAGCACGAGCAGCATCACCACCAGCACCAGGTTCAGCAGCAGGAAGAAGCCCCGGCTCTGAGTGCCGGTCACCGCGAGCTCGGTCAGCGCTCGGGCGGCCGAGCCGGAGTCGACACCGTCTCCGGCGACCGCCGCGGCGAGGGCGTTGGCGAACCCGACCGCCGCCGTGGCGATGGTCATGCTCACCGCTCCGGTGACGAACCCGGCCACCAGCCGGGGCGCGAGCTCCCGGATCGACCACTGGGCCTGCAGGGTCTCCCGAGCCATCAGCAGCACCCCGGCCGCCATCACCACCAGCACATACAGGACGGTCACGAGTTGCCACGACCGGTCCCACAGCACGCCGATCTGCGGGATCGAGCCGGGCTCGGGAGTCGTGAGCAACGTCTTCGACAGCAGCTCGAGCAGCGGGTTGAGCGCGGTCTCCACGATCCGCTGGAAGAACCCGTCGATCGCGTTCTCCACGCACCCGTTGATGTCGGTGACCCCGCACTCGGCCGAACCCGACCCCGAGTCCGAGTCCGGTCCGGGGGCCGGGGTCGTCGTGCCGGGCGCGGGCGGGCTCGGGGTGGTGGAGGGCGGAGTCACCCATCGGCTCGGCGGGGTGGTCGTGGTCGGCGGGGTGGATGGTGGGGCGGGTGTGGCCGGGCTCGGGGTGACCGGCACGGTCGGTGTCACGGGCTGGGCGGCGGCACTCCCAGCGCCGAGAACGGCGAGCAGGACCGCGGCGAGCACCGCCGCTACAGCGGCGGCGACGGTGCGCGGGGCCGGTGAGAACCGGGCGGGGGCGGGTGGGGCCTGGGCCGAGGTGTTCACGGTCAGGCTCCGATGATGGACTTGAGCACGGCGACGATGACCGGTGCCAGCATCGCCAGCGCGTAGCCGAGGCAGGCGGCACGGAACGCGGTCTTGGCCTTCTCGATCTCGGAGGGATCACCGCCGCCGAGCAGATAGCGGGCACCGGCGACGGTCAGGAACAGGGTCGCCAGTCCGGCGAGGATGCCCACGATCCAGTTGCGCGCGTTGTCGATCACCTCGCCAAGCGAGGAGGCGATGGCCAGCACGTCGGTGTGCGGCGGTGCCGCCGAGGCCGATGCGGCGAGCAGGACCAGTAGCGCCACGGTCGTGCCCAGCACCGCGAGCCCTCGCGTCCAGCGCCGCCCGCGGCGAGCCGATGTCTGGGGCGCGGTACCGAGATTTCCCTGGTTGGTGTTCATGCCGCCACCGGCCCGTGCTCGGTGCTCGACTGGTCCGAGGTCACCGGGTGCTGGTTCGGCCGGCGACCTCGCCGCGGTGACCGGGCTGGTGGTGCGAGGGCGGTGACCGCCTCGGCTTCGACCGTGCTGGTGCGCTCGGGGTCGAGGTCGCGGGCGCTGTCGGACAGCCACGCCAGCAGGGCGCGTTCGGCGCGGGGGCGCTGCTTGCGCAGCTTCGACGGCGACACTCCGCGTTCGGCGGCCAGCGCGGTCAGCGAACGGCCTTCGAACCGCGAGGTGGCGATGAGTTCGGCGGCGTCGGCGGTGATGACTCCGGCGGCCACGGCTCGGGCCAGGACCGTCTCGGGATGGCCCGGTTCGGGCACCATCGCCCGCACCCGCTCACCCAGCGGGGCCAGGTCGCGGTCGAGGTCACCGACCACCGCCGCGCCGCTTCGCTGCTGGTTCGCTGCTTTGAGGACCGCGCGGAAGGCACCCCATCTCAGCCGATGCCACACCCCGGGCAGTTCCAGGCCCACGCGCGGGAGGTGGAGCAGGAACGCGGTCAGCACTTCGGACTCGATGTCGTGGCGAATGGCGGTATTCGACGTCGCGTACCCGCTGGCGGCCCGCGACAGCATCGGCGCGGCCAGCCCGGCGCACACCAGCATCGCGCCCTCGTCCTCGGCACGGACTCGTTCGAGCAGCCACACCCAGATCGCGTCGACTTCGGCCATCGGCGTCGCCGAGTCCCACAGCCGCTCACGCAACGCCTCCCACGTCCGCACCGCACCGGCGGCAGCCGACGCGGGCGTCGGCACCGGGCGCGGATCGGTGGGCAGCGCCCCGGGGGCGATCTTGTCGAAACCGGACCGCACCACAGCCAGCGGCGAGCCCGGCTTTCCGAGGAGTCCCACATATTTCACGAGGGGTGAATTCGTCACCGCAAATCTCCTTGATCGATCGAAAATCTCCGACCTCACAAGGACACCGAACACCCCTATCCGAAATGCATCCAAACCCTATCCAAACCACATCCATAAACCATCCGAAACATATCCGAGCCCTATCCCGGCGCGAGATGGATGACATCTCGCTACCCAACCAGCACTCTCAAAGCTCGGAGTAACTGTGACAGCGTTACCGCCATCTAGCAGCTGTTATGTGTGTCCGGATAGATCCAGGATTTGACTTGGATATGTTTCAGATAGGCCACGGATAGACCACGGCTCCCCCTGAGCAACCGCTCGAAAAATATTTTTTGGGAACTTTCACTCGCCCTCGCGCCGAGCGGCGTTCAGTCCCGGTTTTCCGGCTCAGGCAATTCTCAGAAAGTATTTCGGACGGCCGTGTCCCGTTTTCGGCTTTTCGGCGGAAGTAGGCGAGTACACACCGCTCTCTCGCTTAGGAGGCCGTCATGTACACCGGTTCCCGCCGACCTCGTTCCACCTCCGCCGCCGTGCGTGTCCCCTCGACCCTGTGGGCGCTGGGGCCCGCCCCGCTCGATCCCGGAGACCGCTGGCCCGGCCCGGTCCTGACGCGGGCGATCGCCGAGTTCTCCGCACCGGGATCGCGGGTGATGCTGGCGAGCTGGCCCGCCCCCGCCGCGCGGGGGGCGCTGCGGATCATCGAGCCCGACACCGCCGACGCGCTCGCCGCGGTCGGTGAGCTGGACCGCCACGGCCTCGACGCTCCGACCGAGCGGAGGTGGTCCGGGGAGTCGGTGGATCTGGTCGTGGCCAGCCTGCTCGCTGATCACCTCGACCCGATCGCCGCCGCCGAGCACGTCACCACGCTCGCGACCGACGTGATGGCCCCGGAGGGTTTGCTGGTCGTTCTTTCGCGCTGCCGCCACAGTGCTTCCGGCGTCTTGGACGATCCCGCCGGTTCCGTCGTCGCCGCCGCCCAGGCCGCCGATCTGCTCTATCTCCAGCACATCGTCGCCGCGCCGGTGAGCGGCACCGCCATCATCGCCGCGCCCGCCGACTCGGCCTCCTCCGGGCTCGCGCGCCATCGGGTCGCCCACACCGACGTCTTCGTCTTCCTCCAGCCCGCTCATGGCTGACCCAGCACACCACTCGCCCCGCCCGAACTCCGACCCGAAGGACACCGCCTTGACGCTCGACCACGCCGCCGCCGAACCCGACGACGCCGACTCCGCGATCCCCTCCCAGACCGGTTCCACCGCCGCGCCGGTGTCGGTGTGGGCGACGGCCCAGACCGCGCCGACCGCGCAGCGGCGGGGCCGCTACCACCGCCACAGCACCGCCCACCCCGCGAAGATGTTCCCCGCCATCGTGCAGCACGCGGTCGAGACCTACACCCGCCCCGGGGACCTCGTGCTGGACCCGATGTGCGGGATCGGCACCACCGTGGTCGAATCGCTGTACCTGGGCCGTCGCGCGGTCGGGGTCGAGTACGAGGCGCGGTGGGCGGAGCTGGCGCGCACCAACATCGAGCTCGCCCGCGAAGCCGGGATCGATCTCGACGCCGCCGTCCACCACGGCGATGCCCGCAAGCTGGGTGAGCTGATCGGAGCCGAGCTGCGCGGGCAGGCGAGTCTGGTCATCACCTCCCCGCCCTACGGCGACTCCCTGCACGGGCACGTGCGCGCCAACGGCGCGGACCCGGTCCGCAAGTCCAACCACCGCTACGGCCGCGTCCTGGACCGGGGCAACCTCGCCAACGTCGGCCTGGGCCGCCTGCTCACGGGGTTCACCAAGGTCCTCGCCGGGGCCGCGGAGTACCTCGCCCCCGGCGGTCATGTCGTGATCACCGCGCGGCCGTGGCGGCAGCACGCCGAGCTGGTGCCCCTGCCGAGTCACCTCTACACCTGCGGCGAGCTGGCCGGGCTCGTGCCGGTGGAGCGGTGCGTGGCGCTGCTGGGCCGTCTGTCCGAGGGCGAGCTCGTGGCCCGATCGAGCTTCTTCCAGCGTGACTTCGTCGTCAAACAGCGCGCCACCGGACTGCCGATCCACCTCATCGCCCACGAGGACGTCGTCATCCTCCGCAAGCCCGACGCCCCGGCCACCGACGCCCTCGAGCTTCGCCGCGCCAGCGGCCGATTCCCCTTCGGCGCCTCCACCACGCTGCCCTCGCGCGCTGTCGGCGGCCCGGGATCGGTGGCCGCGTGAACACCGCACCGAATCCCGAGCAGG
This sequence comes from Nocardia jiangsuensis, assembly GCF_042650385.1. NCBI lineage: Bacteria > Bacillati > Actinomycetota > Actinomycetes > Mycobacteriales > Nocardiaceae > Nocardia > Nocardia jiangsuensis. Next base: position 8,696 of record NZ_JBHSAX010000034.1, on the reverse strand, counting down.
GGTGGCTGGGCCGGGCGCTGATCGCGCCCGGCACGGCGCTGCGCGATCTGGGCGAGGCGATCGGACACGGACTCGCATCGGTGCCGGGCCTGGGCGTGGCCGGGGCTGTGCTCGCGGTGCTCGCCGCGGCCCGGATTCTGGGCGAGGTGCGTCGGCGCCGGCTGAGTGCGGGTGCTCGCCAGATCACCGTGCTCACCCCGCCCGAGGTCGACGCCAAGGGAGCGCTCGCGTTCTGGGCGCATCTGATCGGGCAGCTGCGCCCGGCCTGGGCGCGGGTACTTCTGGGGCAGCCGCATCTGGGGTTCGAGTACACCGTCACCCCCGAGCAGGGAGCCGCGATCCGGCTCTGGGTACCCGGCGCGGTCCCGCCCGGACTCATCGAACGCGCCATCGCCTCGGCCTGGCCCGGCGCGCACACCGACACCCTCACCCCCGCCCGTCCCCCGCTGCCGGTCGCGGTGCAGGGCGTGCGGCGGGTCGTGGCCGGGGGCGAGCTGCGGCTCGGACGCCGCGAGGGGTTGCCGTTGAGTACCGATCACTCCGGGGATCTGGTGCGCAACCTGATCACCGCCGCCGACGACCTCGCACCCGGCCAGGCCACCTGCGTGCAGATCCTCGCCCGCCCGGTCACCGGCCGCCGCGTCGCGCGAGCCACCCGCGCCGCGGCGAGCACCACCACCCCAGTCGGCGTCGTAACGGTTCTGCTGCGCGAAGCTCTGGACCTGCTCACCCCCGGCCCGAGCACCACCCGCGCCTCCCACACCCCGGCCAAGGTGGCGGACGGGGGGCACGCCGACCGCCAGACCTCGCTGGAGTACAGCGCCGCTGCCCGTGCGGCAGCGGCGAAGGCCCGGGGCGCGCACTGGGAGACGGTGGTCCGCTACGCCGCCTCGATCCCGGTCTCCGACGACCCCGACCAAGCCGATACGAGGGCGCGAGCACGGTCGGTGGCGCGCGGGCGCGCCGACGCGCTGGCCACGGTCTTCGGGGCGTGCACCGATCACAACTACTACCGGCGCAGGCGTCGCCTGCACCTCACGTGGTTGATCCGGCAGCGCCGCCTCGGGCGGGGGGATGTGCTGTCGGTGCCCGAGCTGGCCACGATCGCGCATCTACCCACCGACGACGGGCTACCCAGCCTGCAGCGCGCCGGGGCCCGCGCCCTGTCCCCCGCCCCGGAGATCCCGGTCGGCGGGGAACACACCAAGCCGCTGGGCATGGCCGATACCGGGACGCGCCGACCGGTCGCGGTCAGGATCTCCGACGCCCGCCATCACCTACACATCCTCGGCCCCACCGGGGTCGGCAAGTCCACCCTGCTCGCGCGCACGATCCTCGATGACGCCGACGCCGGGCGCGGGGTCATCGTCATTGACCCCAAGGGCGACCTCGTCACCGACGTCCTGTCCCGGCTGCCGTCCCGGTTCGGGGATCGGGTGGTGCTCTTCGACGCCGACTCCCCGGCCCCGCCCCCGTGCGTGAATCCCCTCGACATCGACCGGATCGGGCGCGCGGGAATGGACCTGGCGGTCGACAACCTCGTCACCGTCTTCCACCGGATCTTCCACCAATGGTGGGGGCCGCGCACCGACGACATCATGCGCGCGAGCCTGCTCACCCTGTGCGCCCAGCCCGGCACCGCCACCCTGGCCGACCTGCCCCGCCTGCTCACCGAGCCCGCCTTCCGCGCCCGGGTCACCCGCACCGCCAAAGACCCCGTCCTGCGCGGATTCTGGGACAGCTACGAAACCCTGTCCGACACCGGACGCGCTCAACTCACCGGGCCACTGCTCAACAAATTGCGGGCGTTCCTGTTGCGCCCCTTCGTGCGTGCGGCCATCGCGGGCGGGCCCTCCACCGTCGAGTTCGCCGACATCCTCGACAACGGCGGCATCTGCCTGGCCCGCCTGCCGAAAGGCTCACTCGGAGAGGAAACCTCACGCCTGGTCGGGTCGCTACTGGTGGCGCGAACCTGGCAGGCGGTGACCGCGCGGGCGCGGGTGCCCGCCGCTGACCGGCCCGACGCGGCTCTGGTGCTGGACGAGGCGCAGAACTTCCTGAACCTGTCGACCCCGATCGAGGACATGCTCGCCGAGGCCCGCGGGCTGCGGCTGTCGCTGCTGCTGGCCCATCAGAACCTCGGCCAGCTCTCCCGGGAACTGCGCGACGGCATCTCGGCCAATGCCCGCAACAAAATCGTCTTCGCCGTCAGCCCGGATGACGCCCGCGACCTGGCCCGCCACACCGACCCGTGGCTCTCCGAGCACGACCTGTCCCACCTCGACGCCTTCCACGCCGCCGCCCGCCTGCTGGTCAACGGCCGCAACGCCCGCCCGTTCACCCTCACCACCCGCCCCCTGGACCCGCCGATCCCGGGCCGCGCAGCCGAGATCGCCGCTGCCGCTCAAGCGCGGCTCACGGCTGCACCTGCCACCTCCGCGCGGCCCTGACCCGGCCACGCCTCCCGAGAAAGGCCCCTTGCTGATGATTTCCCGTCCCGACAGGCAAGCCGATACCCGTGCACCGCGCCCGGCCTGGTCACCCACGACCAGCCCGGAGAACAGGTCGGTGGTGCGGGCATTGACCGGGCGCGACCGCTGGATCCTGCGCATGGTCTACGAGCACCGGGTCCTGACCACCGGCCAGCTCGCCGCCCTGGCGTTCCCGACCACCAAGATCGCCAGCCGCCGCCTGGCCGTCCTGCACACCTACCGGATCCTCGATCGGTTCCGGCCCCTGCGAGTCCGGGGCACCGCCCCCTACCACTGGACCCTCGCCCCGGCCGGAGCGGCGATCCTCGCCGCGGAAGCCGGAGTGAGCGTGCGCGAGCTCGGCTACAACCACCAAACCACGCTCTCGGTCGCCCACAGCCTGCACCTGACCCACACCCTCGGCGTCGCCGAATGGTTCACCGCCCTGATCACCCACCCCCACGACGGGCACGTCGTGCGGTGGTGGTCCCAGACCCGCTGCCAACGGCTCTGGGGCGACCTCGCCCGCCCCGACGCCCACGGCCGCTACACCCACAGCGGCGACCAGCTCGACTTCTTCCTCGAATACGACCTCGGAACCACCTCCCTGCCCCGGGTCGCGGCCAAGCTCCACGGCTTCGCCGAACTCGCCCGCACCACCGGAACCGTCGTCCCGGTCCTGTTCTGGGTCCCGACCACCAGCCGGGAGGTCAACGCCCGTGTCGCGCTGCGGCGCACGTGGGAGCGGCTGCCCGATCCCGAGGCGGTACCGGTCGCCACCGCCTCCGCAGAGTTCCTCGGCTCGATCACCGGGACGAGTCCGGCCGACCAGGTATGGCTGGCCCTGCACACCGACTCCGGGCGCAGGAACCTGCACGAACTCGGCAACCTCTGGCCGCGACGGACCACACCGGAAGACGGCATCGACCCGGAGTCGAACTGGGCACCGTCGAGCGGGAGCCTCGCTCTGGCCCCGCCACCCCCGAGCCCCCCGGCGTCGGCGTTCTGGTGAGGTAGCGATGCTGGCCAAGGCACTCGGAGCGGGATTCGCGGGGTTCGTGTTCCTCACAGTCGTCATCGCGGCCGTGGTCAGCGCCGTCGCCCTCTTCGACCACGCACTCACCCCCGCCCCGAGAACCTCGACCGGCACCGGGACGGCTCCGAGCAGCGAAGCCCGACAGGACATCCCGGCGCCGATGCTCGTGCTCTACCAGGCCGCCGCCGGGGACTGCCCCGGACTGGACTGGTCGGTGCTCGCCGCGATCGGCAAGATCGAGACCGACCACGCCCGCTCACCGCTTCCCGGAGTGTCCTCTGGCGAGAACGCCTCCGGCGCGGGCGGCCCGATGCAATTCCTGGCCCCGACCTTCGACACCGTGACCAGCCGCCATCAGCTGCCCGCTGGCGGCGCGAGCCCGCCCTCGCGCTACAACCCCTCCGACGCGATCCACGCCGCCGCGTTCTACCTCTGCGACTCCGGCGCACCCGCAGACCTGCGAGCCGCGATCTTCACCTACAACCACGCCGACTGGTACGTCGACCAAGTCCTCGACCAAGCGGCCCGCTACCGCGCCACCGACACCACCACCGGCGGCGACTGCCACACCACCTCGGCCCCGACTCCGGCCGCTGCGCGGGTGATCTCCTTCGCCTGCGCCCAACTGGGCCTGCCGTATGTGTGGGGCGGTAACGGACCCGAGGTCAACGGCGGCTGGGACTGCTCCGGACTCACCCAAGCCGCCTACCGCGCCGCCGGAATCGCTATCCCCCGCACCACCTACGACCAGGTCCACACCGGCACCCCCGTTCCCGAGGACGAGCTCGCCCCCGGCGACCTGCTCTTCTACAGCACCGACGGCGACGTCCACCACGTCGGCATCTACCTCGGCGGCGGCCAGATGGTGCACGCCCCCACCTTCGATGAGCCGGTCCAGGTCTCGCCCTACCGCTGGCCCGGCGACGACTACTACACCGCCACCCGGCCCGCCCCTGCCCACGACGACTCCCGCACCCCTTCCTGACCACCCCTGCACGAACGGAGAACCCGATGCGCCACCACCTGCACTCGACCCGCCGCGCCGCCCGCTCGGCGCTGTGCGCGGCCCTCGCCGTCACCACCGTGACCGCCGGTGTCGCCGCCGCAGAACCCCCACCGGGCCGCGACCAGGCACCGTGCCCGCCCTGGACCGCGCTGCTGATACCGGGCACCTACGAGACAACCCTCGATGCCGCCGGGCAGGCCGTGCCCGCCGTCCTCTTCCGGCTCGGGGAGTCACTGACTGCCCGCTACGGCAGCGATATCGAGGTCCGCACGCTCACCTCGACGCCCGGCGGCGCGGGTTCGGTGAGCGGAGCCGACCTCACCGCGGCGGTCTCGGCGCTGTGCTCGCACACGCGAGTCGTTCTGGCCGGCTACGGCCAGGGCGCCGAGGTCACCGGCGACCTCGCCACCACCATCGGCAACGGGAAGGGGCCGATCCCGGCCTCCCGGGTCGTGGCCGTCGCGCTCGTCTCCGACCCGCGCCGCGACCCCGCCACCACTCAGCTCGGTACCCCGGTCTCCGGGCACGGCGTCACCGGCCCGCGTGCGCAGGGATTCGGCGAGCTGACCGATCGGGTCCGCACGCTCTGCCTCGACGGCGACGGCTACTGCTCGACCACGCCCGGGTCCGCACCGGTCCTCACCGCGGTGAGCCGCGCACTGGCCACCATTCCCTCGGTTCCGACCGCCACCGTTCCCACAACTACCGCAGCGGTCCCCACCACGACAACGAGTGCGCCGACCACGACCACCGGCACGGCCTGGACCGGGCAGCTCGACGTGTCGCAGGTGCTCGCTCAGGTGGTCACCGTGCTGAACGGGCTCGCGAGTTTCACTGCGAACGTGCCCGCGATCGTGGCCGACCTCGCTCAGCTGCCGGGCCTGCTCACCGCAGGCGATGTGCGGGGTCTGCACCGTGTCTCGGGCGATCTGAACGACCGGTTCAACCCTCTGGTCGCGTTGGCCGATGGCCTCGATCTGCGCCTGGTGGCCGCTGCGTTGAAGCTGGCCGCGCCGCTGGACACCACCGGGGTCGCCACGATCGCCGCCGAGATCGTCGGTGTCCTGGCCGGGCTCGACATCTCCCGCATCGCCACCGACATCGGCCGAGCCCAGGAGATCGCCTGGACCGCCGTGGACATCCTCACCGACGGCGACCCCGTCGCGGCCTTCCTGGCGCTGACCGGGCTGGCACAGATCGCCGCTGATCTCCTCTCGGCCACCGCCAGCGCGTTCACCGGCACCCGGTTCCCCGCACTCACCCAGACCTACAGCACCACCGCCCCCGGGGCGGGCACCACGACCGGCACCGGCCACCCGGCCCCCCAGAACGGCCACACAGCCCCGTTCGACGCCACCGGCTACGACGCCGCCGCCCCCCTGCTGACCGACTGGATCACCCG
>NZ_JBHSAX010000034.1:0-2706 GCF_042650385.1 Nocardia jiangsuensis | reverse complement strand
GAGCGAATCGCTCGGCACCACCGGCCGTTTCAGTCGGTGCGCGGGATCAGGGGATCACGGGCGCAGCGGCGGGCAGCGTGGCCGTGGTGGCGGTGGGACGGAACCGCCACAACGGCGACATCTTCCGCATCCTGTCGGCCACCGGGGCCGGGGTCGCGTCGACAACCGCCCGAGCGGCGCTGTCGGGATCGGCGAAGGTGTTGCCGATCAGCGGCCCGGTCGTGATCCGCACCGACCCGGTGAGCGGGAAGAACTCGCCCTCGGTCCGGTAGAGCCGGTAGTGCAGGAACACCGGCACCCACGGGATGACAGGAGCCATCACCGGCATGCTGAGCTCACGCGCGGCCTCGGCCGCGATGTCGAGCCACAGTGCCAGGCTGTCGGGGGCCTGTGCGGAGTCGGCGAACACCTTGTGCAGCGCGGACGCCAGGACCGCCGGGGTGGGAGTGATGTACATGTCGAGCACCTTTCTCAGGGAATACAGTGAGAGGCGCGGTGTCGGACTCCCCGGAGCTAGATCCTCCGGGGATTCCGGCATCGCCCCATCGTCAGGACGCGAGGGTGAATTTCTTGGGGGCCTCGCCGGTCTGCTGAGCGGTTCCGTCCTTGGTCAGCTTGACCAGGGCGTTGTGGACCGCGCCGCTGGACCGGTCGAGGGCTTTGCCGATCTGGTGCGGGGTGAACTCCTTTCCCGAGTTGTCGTGCAGGAAGTCCTCGACCAGCCCCCGCAACCCACCGGCGGGCAACCGTCCCACCGTCGACACCTGCTGCGCCGCTGCCGTGGCATCAGCCGAAGCCGGAATGACGGGGGCCGGGGCGGCGGGTTCGTCGCCCGTGGGGGCAGCCACCGGGGCCTGCGCCGTGGTGTCGGTGCCGGGGTCGGCGGGCACGTCCGGGCCGGGGACCGCCGTGGCATCGGCCGGGTCGGCAGGAGCGGGGGTGGCGGGGTCCGGGTCGGCCGGGGTGACCGGCTCGGGCGAGACGGGTTCCGGGGTCGCGGGTTCCGGGGCGGCGGGCGCGGCCGGGTTGGTGGACGGTTCCGGGTCGGTGGTGGCGGGCGTGTCCGCGCCGGGGGTCCAGGTTTTGGCGGCGCGGGGCGATTCGGGGTCGGTGTGCGACTGTGCGCGCCCGGCGGTTTCCCACTGGGCCAGCAGACGCCGCGCGGTGGACAGTCCGACCCCGGCGGTTTCGGCCAGCGCGGCGGTCGTGCTGCCGGGGTGGGCGCACAGCGCCGCCCACAACGCGGGGGTGCTGTCGCGGCGCTGCGCGGGCACCGAATCCGACCCCGAACCGCGTTCCGGGGTGGGCGCGGGCGGTGCAGGGGGCGCGGTGGTGGCGTTCTTCTTCCTGGACATGCAGGTTCCTTCCAACGATGGGTTTCGGGTGGATTCGGTGGTGTCCCGGTCGGGACGGAATGCGCGCCGATCGGGGCGGTTGCCCTGGGGTGCGGCGCTATTCCGGGTTCCATGACCGCTCGATAGGGCGCGTGATGTCAAGCGGAACGTGGAAATCGATTGCGGACCCGAATTCCTCTCTCTGCTCTCTGAAATGCGCTCGTTCCGAGAGGAATTCGACTTGCAGCTCGTCCGTGGCGCGGAGGTCGGGTGCCCTTCCGCCGGCGACCTCGCCGCGGGGCCGTGGCGGGCGAGCACGCCGGCCGAGCACGAGGCCGGTCGTGAGTCACGCCCGCGCCGAGTCGGCCTCGTCCGCGACCGGCTCGGCGGAGTCGACCTCACCGGGCGGGGTGTTGTCGGCGTCGGGGTGCTGCGCGTCGAGGGCGTCGCGCAGGCGTCGCCCGCCGCCGGTCAGCGCGTAGTGCACGACGTGGTCGAGTTCCCAGCTCTGCGCGCACTCGGTGCAGATGGTGATGCCGTGGTTGCAGCGGGAGGGTTTGGCCATCAGCAGGATCCGGCCGTAGGGGTGGTCGGTGTCGCGCAGCCGTATCAGCACGTAGTCGTTGCCGCTGAGTTCGGCCTCGGGTTTGATCGCGCCGTACTCGTCGTGACTGCGGGTGTTCTTCATCTCGCGCATGAGGATCTCCGGGGTCGTGGGTGTCGAGGGGTTCATCGAGTCAGGTGCTGGTGCAGGAGCCCGGTGGTGCGATCGAGCAACACGCTCGCCCCGTGGCCGTGGCTGCCCCGGCGTATCCGGTCGGCGGCTCCGCTGGCGTAGGCGGCGATGTCGTCGGGGTGTACGAGGTGAATGCGGGGGGTGGCGTGGCCGCCAGTGCCTCCGGTGACGTGGGCGACGGTGTACATGCCGCGCTCGTCGTGGGAGCCGGGGGCGTAGATGGCGAACTGATCACCGGTGATGGCGTTGGCGATCACGTAGATCGCATCCAGGGCCGCCGTGGTGGGGACCGGGAGGGCGTTGTGCGCGAGCGCGGGTGTGGGCGAGCTGGGTGTGACCGGCGGCCTGTTGGTGGGTGTGTGGGGTGGCGCCTCGCGGTCGATGAACCACAGTTCGCCGCCGACTCGGGCGGTCGGTCCGCCGCTGTGGCTCGCGTGTGGCTGGTCGCCGACCGCGAGTTCGGTATCGGATCGCGGCAGTCCGAGCGCGTGAGGGTGGGTGGTTTCCGGGGTCGGTGGGCGGGCGATCCATCCGCCAACGATGACGAACAGTCCCTCGCTGTCCTGTCGTACCAGTGCCATCGGTTCTCTCCTTCTCGTGGGTGCCCACGTGGTGCGGGCGGGTTGTTCGGGGCAC
>NZ_JBHSAX010000033.1:541275-577321 GCF_042650385.1 Nocardia jiangsuensis | reverse complement strand
GCGCCGATGGTACTGCACTCGACAGGGTGTGGGAGAGTAGGACACCGCCGGAACAAATTGTCACCGAAGGCCCCACCAATTCATTGGTGGGGCCTTCGGTCGTTTCCGGGGCCATAATCTACACTCGTCCCGGTGCGCCTTGTGATTGCCCGTTGCCAGGTCGACTACGTGGGGCGGCTGACCGCCCACCTCCCGATGGCCCGCCGGCTGCTCATGACGAAAGCCGACGGCTCGGTGCTGGTCCATTCCGACGGTGGCTCGTACAAGCCGCTGAATTGGATGAGCCCGCCCTGCTGGGTCGAGGCACGTGGTCCGGAGTCCCCCGAGTTCCCCGAGGGCGCTGTGGCGCTCTGGGTGGTCACCAACAAGGCCGGGGAGCAGCTCCGGATCACCATCGAGGCGATCGAGCACGACTCCTCGCACGACCTCGGCATCGACCCGGGGCTGGTGAAGGACGGCGTCGAGGCGCACCTGCAGGAGTTGCTCGCCGAGCACGTGCAGACGCTCGGCACCGGCTACACCCTGGTGCGGCGGGAGTACATGACCGCCATCGGGCCGGTCGACCTGCTCTGCCGGGATGCCGCCGGCTCCACCGTGGCGGTGGAGATCAAGCGCCGCGGCGAGATCGACGGGGTCGAGCAACTCACCCGCTACCTCGAACTGCTGAACCGCGACCCGCTGCTGGCTCCGGTCGCGGGGGTGTTCGCGGCGCAGCAGATCAAGCCGCAGGCGCGGACGCTCGCCGAGGACCGCGGGATCCGCTGCCTGACCCTCGATTACAACGCCCTGCGCGGCACGGAGAGCAACGAGTTCCGGCTCTTCTGACAACCGGCGCTACCCTGGGCGGCATGTCACGCAGAAAAGCGCGTGCCGTCCGCCGGACGGATTCGCCGCGGCCGCTCGGTGACGTGTTCGGGCGGAGCGAGCCGGGGCCGGACGGGGACGAGGTCTACACCGTGCGGACCATCCCGGGCAGCCGTGCGCTCAAGCCGTACCGCTGCCCGGGGTGTGACCACGAAATAGCCCCGGGCGTAGCGCACCTGGTCGCCTGGCCCGCCTACGGCGGGGAGGACGATCGGCGGCACTGGCACCGGGGCTGCTGGGAGGGGCGGGGGACGCGGCGCATCACCCGCCGATGGTCATGAAACTCGTGCCGGCGATACCAGCACGAAGGCCGCCCCTGCTGGGACGGCCTTCGTGGGTACTACGTCGTCGCCGTCACGTCGAAGCCGACGTCAGTTGCTGAGGTTGGCGTTCTCCCGCTCCTCGACGACATCGTCGTCCTCGTCGGCGGCTTCCTGGATGGCCTTCGGGCGCGTCCCGGCGACCGGCTTGGCGCCGTTGCCGATGGACTTGCGCTGCTGCTCCGGAGCACCGTCGAGCAGTTCGCTCTCCCGGTTGACCGCGGCGAGCATCGCGGGCACCGAATCGAGCTGGCCGCGGATGCCGAGCAGCTGGGCGAGCACCCGCCCGCGCAGCACGCGCATCTCCTCGGCCAGTTCCTTGGCGTGCGCGATCTTGCGATCGGAGGTCTGGGTGGCCGACGAGATGAGGCGGTTGGCCTCGTCCGTGGCGTCCTTGATCCGCTGCGCGGCCTCGGCGCGGGAGGTGGCCTCGAGCTCCTCCATGGCGCGGGTCAGCTTGGTGCGCCGCTCCGCCATGGTGACCTCGAAGTCCTGCTGCGCGGCCTTGCGCTTGGCCTCCGCCTCCTTGGCGATGCGATCGGACTCGGCCTGCGCGGCCTCGATGATCTTGCCGGACTCGGAGCGCGCGTTGGCGAGGGTCTGCTCGTACTCGATCTCGAGCGCCTCGCGCTTCTCCTTGGTCTCGGAGAGCAGCGACTCGTACTTGCCCCGCATCTCGGTGGCCTGCTGCTCGGCGATGGAGACCATCTCGGCCGCCTCGGCCTGCGCCAGGGCGCGGACCTCGGAGGCCTCGTCGGAGGCGAGCCGCAGCATCCGGGAGATGCGGTCGGACATGCCCTCGGCGGTGGTGGGCGGCACCGAGAGACGGTCGACCTCCTTGCGGAGCTCGTCGATCTCGTCCCTGGCATCCTCCAGCTGGGCCGCGAGGTTGCGGGCCTGAGCGGCGGCCGCGTCGCGGTCGGTGGCGGTGACGCGCAGCTCGGCATCGAAACGGTCGAAGTAGTTACGCACCTCGTCTTGCGCATAACCCTTGCGCACAACGGTGAAGGGGAGCGCAACGAAGCGATTGCGATCGGACTCGGGTGACGACATGGCACACAAACTACAGCGTGTTGGGGATTGATGGTGACTCGACCGGGAAGGAGATTTCGCCGATTTTCCCGGTCGTGCCGCCGATACTAATTCGTGACATTCGCTTTCGGCTGCACCAACTCGATCAGCACACCCCCGGCATCCTTCGGGTGGATGAAGTTGATGCGGGAATCCGCCGTTCCACGGCGCGGCTCGGCGTACAGCAAACGCAACCCGCGATCGCGAAGATGGGTCGACACGGCCTCGATGTCGGTGACCCGATAGGCGAGCTGTTGCAAGCCGGGACCGTTGCGATCGATGAACTTCGCGATGGTCGAATTCTCGTCCAGCGGGGCGAGCAGCTGGACGGCGGTGGCGCCCGCCGGCGCGTGCGGCAGCGAAAGCATCGCCTCGTGCACACCCTGGGACTCGTTCACCTCCCGATGGGTCTCGATCATGCCGAGGTGCTCGGCGTACCAGGCGACGGCGGTGTCCAGATCGGGCACGGCGATACCGGCGTGGTCCACTGCGACGACGTAGTCGCCGGGGACGATCGCTCCGGTCGAGGTGGCGGATTCGGTTACGTTGCTCACGTACTCGACGGTAGCGCGGGACCTTCGATCAGGTGGTGCGGTCGTACCGGTTACCGTGGAGTACAGAACTCGACAACGAAGGTGAGGTTCGTCGTGACCACTTCCGTGATCGTCTCCGGGGCACGCACTCCGGTCGGGCGGCTGCTCGGCGGACTCAAGGACTTCAGCGGCTCGGATCTCGGCGGCGTCGCCATCAAGGCGGCGCTGGAGCGCGGCGGGGTCGCACCGGAGCTGGTCGAGTACGTGATCATGGGCCAGGTGCTCACCGCGGGCGCGGGGCAGATCCCGGCCAGGCAGGCCGCGGTGGCAGGCGGCATCCCGATGAGCGTGCCCGCGCTGACCCTGAACAAGGTCTGTCTCTCCGGCATCAACGCCATCGCGCAGGCCGACCAGCTGATCAGGGCCGGCGAGTTCGAGATCGTGGTCGCCGGTGGCCAGGAGTCCATGAGCCGGGCGCCGCACATGCTGGAGAAGAGCCGCGAGGGCTTCAAGTACGGCGACGTCACGCTGCGCGACCACATGGCCTACGACGGCCTCTACGACATCTTCACCGACCAGGCGATGGGCGCGCTCACCGAGCAGCGCAACGCCGGCGACCAGGCCGCCTTCGTGAGCCGCGAGGAGCAGGACGCCTTCGCGGCGGCCTCGCACCAGCGCGCCGCCGCGGCCTGGAAGAACGGGCTCTTCGACGACGAGGTGGTGCCGGTCTCGGTGCCGCAGCGCAAGGGTGACCCGCTGGTGATCGGCCAGGACGAGGGCATTCGGGCCGACACGACGGCGGAGTCGCTGGCCAAGCTGCGGCCCGCGTTCAGCAAGACCGGCACCATCACCGCGGGCAGCGCCTCGCAGATCTCCGACGGCGCGGCCGCGGTGGTCGTGATGAGCAAGGCGAAGGCGGAGGCACTCGGGCTGGAGTGGCTGGCCGAGATCGGCGCCGCCGGCGTGGTCGCCGGGCCGGATTCGACGCTGCAGGATCAGCCGGCGGACGCCATCGTCAAGGCGTGTGCGCGCGAGGGGATCGCCCCGGCCGACCTGGATCTGATCGAGATCAACGAGGCCTTCGCAGCGGTCGGCATCGCGTCGACCAGGAAGCTGGGGATCGACCCGGCCAAGGTGAACGTCAACGGTGGCGCCATCGCGATCGGGCACCCGCTCGGCATGTCCGGGGCGCGGATTCTGCTGCACCTGGTGCTGGAGCTGAAGCGGCGCGGTGGTGGCGTCGGCGCCGCGGCGCTGTGCGGCGGCGGTGGCCAGGGCGACGCGCTGATCGTGCGGGTGTAGGAACTCGCGAGATTGTCCGTTGTGACCGGATCGACTACGACTTGCTGTAGTTGATCCGGCACAATGTGCGGCATGGGTTTCTTCGATCTGCGCAGCGTCGCCGGTAGATTCCGCTTCTTCGCCGTGCTGGAGGCACTGTCCTGGCTCGGCCTGCTCGTCGGCATGGCTTTCAAGTACATCCCGGATCCGGGCAACGAGATCGGGGTGAAGATCTTCGGCCCGATCCACGGCGCGGTCTTCGTGCTGTTCGTGCTCTCCGCGCTGCTCGCCGCCCGCGAGCTGGGCTGGAACCTGAAAACGACGGCGCTGGCGCTGATCTCCAGCATCCCGCCGTTCTGCACCGTGCTGTTCGAGATCTGGGCGGTGCGCACCGGCAAGCTCGGCGAGCTGAGCGCGCCCGGCACCCGCGCGGGTGCGCAGCCCGCGAAGGTCACCTCGTAGATCGGATGGTGACGACCGGCGGGGTCGTGACAAACTGAATCCGTGACCAGACCAGCCAGTCGTCGTCCCTCGCCCGCCGTTGCCGCTGCCATGTCGGGGGCGGTCGACCTGTCCAGCCTCAAGCAGCCGCCGGCCGGTGCCCCGGGTGCGGGCAACGGGTCGGGTGATTACACCGTCGGGGAAGCGGATTTCGAGACCAGGGTGCTGCGCCGCTCCACGCAGGTGCCGGTCGTGGTGGTGCTGTACTCGCAGCGCAGCCCCGGCAGCGTGGAGCTGGTGCGGCTCTTCGAGACGCTCGTCGCCGAGAGCGGCGGGGCCTGGGATCTCGCTGCCGTCGAGGCCGAGTCCAATATGCGGATCGCGCAGGCGCTGCGGGTGCAGGGGATTCCGACCGTCGTCGCCATCGCGGCCGGGCAGCCGCTCGCCGATTTCGAAGGGGTGCAGTCGGAGCCGCAGGTGCGGCAGTGGCTGACCGCGGTGGTCGATGCCGTCGCGGGCAAGCTCGAAGGTGGCGAGCCGGGGGAGCCGGAGCCGGAGGAGGATCCGCGGTTCGCCGCGGCCGAGGAGGCGCTGGAGCGGGGGGATCTGGCCGGGGCCGAGGCGGTGTACGAGGCGATCATCGCTGCCGAGCCGGAGAACGACGAGGCCAAGGGGGCATTGCGGCAGTTGCGGTTCCTCGAGCGGGCGCAGGGGTTGTCGCCGGAGGTGCTCGCTACCGCGGACGCGAATCCCTCGGATGTGGAAGCGGCTGTTCGGGCGGCCGATTTCGAGCTTTTCAATCAGCAGCCCGAGGCGGCGTTCGATCGGTTGATCCGGACGGTCAAGGTGACGGCCGGTGATGATCGCACTGCGGCGCGGACGCGGTTGCTCGAGCTGTTCGAGCTGTTCGACCAGGGGGAGCCGTTCGTCGTCGCCGCGCGACGCAAGCTCGCTGCCGCGCTCTACTGACGCTCCCGCCCTTCGGGCGGTCGCGTCACGGTGACGGTGAAATCCGGGCCCTGCGGGCCCGGACCCGCCCCGCTCCGCGGGACCCACGCACCGCCCCGCGCGACGGTGCGCCGCACCGCGGGACTTCACGCGCCGCCCCGCGCGATGGAGCGCCGCATCGCGGACCCACGCGCTGCTCCGCGCGATGGTGTGCCGCATCGCGGACCCGCGTGCCGCTCCGCGCGATGGTGTGCCACTCCGCACCACTCTGGAAGCTCAGTGGGGTTCGGGGCCGTCAGGCCCCGAGAAGAACTCTTCTACTCTTTTTCTGGAGCCAGCCAGATGGCGGTGTTGGGGGCCAGGGCGACGGTCGCGCTGGCGGGGCGACCGTGCCAGGGGTGGGGTTCTGCGGTGACCCCTCCGAGGTTGCCCATTCCGGAACCGCCGTAGTCGGCGGCGTCGGTGTTGAGGATCTCGGTCCACCGGCCGACGTGCGGAAGTCCGACACGGTACTCGCCGTGCGCGCCGCCGGAGAAGTTGAAGACGCAGGCCACGACCGAGCCGTCCGATCCGTAGCGGAGGAACGCCAAGACGTTCGAGGCGCTGTCGTCCGCCTCGATCCAGGAGTATCCGCCGGGGGCGGTGTCCTGGCTCCAGAGCGCGGGGCGCGCGCGGTAGGTGGCGTTCAGGTCGCGGAGGACGCCGAGAATCCCGGCGTGCAGCGGGTTCTCCAGCTCACCCCAGTCGAGGCCGCGCTCGTGCGACCACTCCCGGAACTGGCCGAAATCCTGCCCCATGAAGAGCAGCTGCTTGCCGGGGTGCGCCCACATGTAGGCGAGCAGGGCCCGCACCCCCGCCGCCTTGGCGAAATCGTCACCGGGCATCCGGGTCCAGAGCGTGCCCTTCCCGTGCACCACCTCGTCGTGGCTGATCGGCAGCACGTAGTTCTCGCTCCACGCGTACACCAGCGAGAAGGTGACCTCGTTGTGGTGCCACGACCGATGGATCGGGTCGCGCCCCAGGTAGCCGAGGGTGTCGTGCATCCACCCCATGTTCCACTTCATGGTGAAGCCGAGCCCGCCGACATCGGTGCCCCTGGTGACCCCGGGCCACGCGGTCGACTCCTCGGCGATCGTGACCACGCCGGGGTGCTCCCGGTGCAGGGTGGCGTTGAGCTCTTGCAGGAAGTCGACGGCCTCCAGGTTCTCCCGCCCGCCGTGGATGTTCGGCTCCCACTGCCCGGCGCCGCGCGAGTAGTCCAGGTAGAGCATGGAGGCGACGGCGTCGACCCGCAGCCCGTCGATGTGGAACTCCTCGACCCAGTACAGCGCGTTGGCGACCAGGAAGTTGCGCACCTCGTTGCGGCCGTAGTCGAAGACGTAGGTGCCCCAGTCGAGCTGTTCGCCGCGGCGCGGGTCGGGGTGCTCGTAGAGCGGCGCGCCGTCGAAGCGGGCCAGCGCCCACTCGTCGCGCGGGAAGTGCGCGGGCACCCAGTCCAGCAGGACGCCGATGCCCGCCGCGTGCAGCCGGTCCACGAAGGCGCGGAAATCGTCCGGGCTGCCGAAGCGGGAGGTCGGGGCGTAGTAGGAGGTGACCTGGTACCCCCAGGAGCCGCCGAACGGGTGCTCTGCCACCGGCAGCAGTTCGACGTGCGTGAACCCGGCGTCGGCGACGTACTCGGCGAGCTGGTCGGCGAGTTCGCGGTAGCCGAGCCCCGGCCGCCAGGAGCCGAGGTGCACCTCGTAGACGCTCATCGGCGCGGCGGTGGGGTCGGCGGTGGCGCGGGCGCCGACCCAGGCGGCGTCGTCCCAGGTGTAGCTGCTCTCGGTGACCACGGAGGCGGTGGCCGGTGGCAGCTCGGTGGCGAAGGCGAGCGGGTCGGCGTGGTCGACGGTGCGGCCGTCGGCGCCGTGCACCCGGTACTTGTACCTGGTGCCCGGTCCGACGCCGGGGACGAAGAGCTCCCAGACCCCGGACGAGCCGAGCGCGCGCATCGGCGCGCTGGTGCCGCTCCAGCTGTCGAAGTCGCCGATCACGGTGACGCCGCGCGCGTTCGGCGCCCACACCGCGAACGAGGTGCCGGTGACCTCGCCGTCGAGCGTGGTGTAGCGGCGCGGGTGCGCGCCGAGCACGTCCCAGAGCCGCTCGTGCCTGCCCTCGTTGATCAGGTGCAGGTCGAGCTCGCCGAGCGTGGGCAGGAAGTGGTAGCCGTCGGCGGTGAGCACGGTCTGGCCGCCCTGGTAGGTGGCGAGGACGCGGTAGTCGTCGAGCTGCGGGAAGGGGAGCACCGCGGCGAAGACCCCGTGGCCGAGCGATTCCAGCGGGTGGTCGGTGCCGCCGACCCGCACCGCGACGCGCTCGGCGTGCGGGCGCAGCACCCGGACCACGGTGCCGTCGGCGTGCGCGTGCGCGCCGAGCACGGTGTGCGGGTCGTGGTGCGTGCCCGCGGCCAGCAGCATCAGGTCGCGGCGCCTCATCGCAGCGTCCGGCGCTGGGCGAGTTGCGGGCGCAGCCGCTGCGGCACCGAGGGCAGCGCGAGGATGTGCGCGACCGCCTGCGGCGGGTCCAGCCGGACGTAGTTGGTCTGGCCCCAGTGGTACTCCGCTCCGGTGACCTCGTCGACCACCACCGGGCGGTCGTGCCACTCCCGGCCGATGGCGGGCAGGTCGAGCGAGACCAGCCCCTGCTCGGCGCCGAACGGGTTCAGGTTCACCACCACCAGCACCGCGTCCCCGGTGGCCGGGTCGAACTTGGAGTAGGCGATCAGCGCGTCGTTGTCCACGTGATGGAAGTGCACGTAGCGCAGCTGTTGAAACGCCGGGTGGGCGCGCCGGATCTCGTTCAGCCTGGTCAGCCAGGGCTGCAGCGATTCGCCGCGGGCCAGCGCGCCGGCGAAGTCGCGGGGGCGCAGCTCGTACTTCTCCGAGTTGAGGTACTCCTCGCTGCCCGGGCGCACCGCCTCGTGCTCGAAGAGCTCGAAGCCGGAGTAGACGCCCCAGCTGGGGGCGAGCGTGGCGGCGAGCACCGCGCGGATGGCGAACATGCCCGGCCCGCCGTGCTGCAGCGATTCGTGCAGGATGTCCGGGGTGTTGACGAAGAGGTTGGGCCTGGCCTCGTCGGCCTTGGCGGCCAGCTCCTCGCCGAACTGGGTCAGCTCCCACTTGGCGACCCGCCAGGTGAAGTAGGTGTAGGACTGGCTGAAGCCGCGCCGGGCCAGCCCGTAGAGCCGGGCCGGGCGGGTGAAGGCCTCGGAGAGGAAGATCACGTCCGGATCGTCCGCGCGCACCGTCGTGATCAGCCACTCCCAGAAGTCGGCGGGCTTGGTGTGCGGGTTGTCGACCCGGAAGATCTTCACGCCGAGCCCGATCCAGTGCCGGACCACGCGCAGGATCTCGGCGTAGAGGCCGTCCGGGTCGTTGTCGAAGTCGATCGGGTAGATGTCCTGGTACTTCTTCGGCGGGTTCTCGGCGAAGGCGATGGTGCCGTCCGGCAGCGTGGTGAACCACTCCGGGTGCGCCGCGACCCACGGGTGGTCGGGGGCGCACTGCAGCGCGAGGTCGAGCGCGACCTCGAGGTTGAGCTTGGCCGCGGCGGCGACGAAGGCCTTGAAATCGCGGACGGTGCCGAGCTCGGGGTGCAGCGCGTCGTGGCCGCCCGCGGCCGCGCCGATGGCCCACGGCGAGCCGACGTCGCCGGGGCCCGCGATCAGCGAGTTGTTCGGGCCCTTGCGGTTGACCTCGCCGATCG
Organism: Nocardia jiangsuensis; assembly: GCF_042650385.1. Taxonomy (NCBI): domain Bacteria; kingdom Bacillati; phylum Actinomycetota; class Actinomycetes; order Mycobacteriales; family Nocardiaceae; genus Nocardia; species Nocardia jiangsuensis. The sequence goes on along the minus strand of NZ_JBHSAX010000033.1, from coordinate 568,116 downwards.
GGTGCACCGGCGGCAGGTAGACCACGTCGAAGCCCATGGCGGCGATCCGCTGCAGCTCCTTCGCCGCGGTCTTGAAGGTGCCGTGCACCGGTCGGCCCTCGGCGTCGCGGCCGCCGGTGGAGCGCGGGAAGAACTCGTACCAGGCGCCGTAGAGCGCGCGCCTGCGCTCCACGTGCACGGTGTGCTGCGGGCCGCGCGTGACCAGCTCGCGCAGCGGGGTGGCCCGCAGGATCTCCCCGATGTCGGTGGCGAACGCGGGGGCGACCCTGGCGGGTAGCTGCTCGGCCGAGCGGAGTGCGGCGGCCACCGCGCGCAGCTTCTCGAACTGGCGCTTCGGCACCGCCTGGGCGGCCCGGTCGAAGAGGCGGGCGCCGATCTCCAGATCGTTGGCCAGGTCGGCGGCGGTCTGGCCGACGGCCAGCTTCTTCTCGACCGCCGAGCGCCAGGTGGCGATGGGGTCGCTCCAGCCCTCGATGCGGAATGTCCAGATGCCGGGGGTGGAAGGGATGAAGGCGCCGTTGAAGACGTCCGGCTCCAGGTCGGGGGTCATCCGGCTGCGGACCGCGCGGGACGAGCCCGGGGCGCGGACGGTGAGCGTGGCGGCGACGGCGTCGTGTCCTTCGCGCCAGACGACCGCGCGGACCGGGAAGACCTCGCCGACGGCGGCTTTTGCGGGGCGGTTGCCTGGGATCGATGGGGCGGTGTCGTCGATGGCGATGCGGCCGGTCACGGGGATCAACCTACCGGGTGGGTGTCGGAGTCACCGGGTACGCGCGGGGTGGGGCTGTTTCCGCTCCGGTGGGGCCGGTGGTGGTGTGTTCGGAGAACTCTGCACCGGGTGCGGGGATTTCTGGACGATGCCCCGGTCTGCGGCGGCCGGTCCGGTTACCCGAGCGGGAGGGGCAGGATCAGGACGTCGAAGGTCGGGGCGTCCGGCCAGTTCGGGCGCAGAGTCCCGACCTTCGACCAACCCCACCGCGCGTAGCGGTCGTAGGCGCGGTCGTTGACCGGGTCGACCAGCAGCGTCGCCCGCTGCTCACCGCGCCCACCGAGCAGCTCGTCGTGCAGCGCCCGGGCGAGCCCGCGGCCCGTCCACTCCTTCGCGACCATGATCTCGCTGAGCGCGAAGGTGCGCCGCCCGTCCTCGGCCGTGAATTCCTCATGGTCGCCGTCGTCGAGTCGGAGCCCGCCCCACCAGCCGGAGCGCTGGCCCAGCGGCCACCCCCAGGTCTGGCCGACCGGCTCGCCGTCGATGGTGACGATCACCAGCTCGAACCCCGATGGCCGGTCGGGGCTGGTGTAGGCGTCGAAGCGTTCCATGAAAGGGCCGGGCTGCTCGAACGGGTCGCCACCGGCGATGGCGTCGGCGTAGGCGTGTTCGTAGATGTGCTGCACGGTGTCGCGCCGGGCGCGGGCAGCGGCGGCGTCGTGGTGGTCGAATGCGATGGTCACGTATTGCTCCCCGCTGCGGTGGTGGTGAGGGCGTCGAATCGGATCGCGAACTCATCGCCGCCGCTGGCATCCCGCGCTACCGCTCGCACCGGGCCGAGTACCTCACGGGTGCGCGGCGATGCGACGGACGCTTCCAGCAGGCCGAGGACCTCGACGCCGTCCTCCAACGCGCCACGCGTATCACCGTTTTCGGCGCGGGTAGCGGCCCGCCAGGCGCGCGCGTTGGCGGCGTTACGCGGCGACGCAGCCTCCGCGCAGGTGAGGTCGTAGCGGGCGAGTGCCTGCGCGGTGTCGCCGATGTCGCCGAACCCGCGCGCCTCGTGCTGGTGCAGCTCGGCCGCGTTCACGAAGCGGAGCCACTGCGGGCAATCGTCGACCGGCTCGAAGTTCACCGCGGCGTCGAGCTCGCGCCAGGCTGTCGCGATGGCGCGCCCGAATCCGAGCCGATCACCGGCGACGCCGTACGCCTGTGCCTGTCGCGCCGCGACGAGTGCGTGGACGCGGCCGGGTGCCTGCCCGCGCACCAGGTCGCTGGCGCGGCTCACCAGGGTCAGCGCGTAGGACGGCGACCCGCGGTTCTGCCGGGCGAGGGCGATCGCCTGGTTCGCGGCGTTGAGGCAGGCGTGCACGGTGAGGCCGGCGTCGTCGGCCGCGGAGGCGAGCGCGAAACTATCGGAGTAGCAGCGGCGCGCGAGGTCGTGGCGGTTGGCGTCGTAGGCGAGGAACCCGGCTTGCACGGCGAGCTCGCCGGTGGCGGACATGAGTGCGCGGCCGGTGGCATCGCTGTAGGCGCCGGTGCTCAGCAGCGCAAGCGCGCGGTCGAGCCCGGCCACGGCGGTATCGACCAGCGGCGCTCCGCCGACCTGCTGGTCCGCGGCCTCCAGCTCGGCGGCGGCGCGCACCAGGCGCTGCACGTCCTCGGCCCCGATGCGGGTCACTCCTGGTTGGTTCCACGCGGGCAGGCCGGCCGCCATGAAGGCGGCGAACTTGCCGAAGTCACGGCGTCGCACGTCGGCATCCTCCTCGATCGCGACCGCGCGGTGACCGGTCGCCATTCCAGGATGCAGCGGCGGGGCAGGGCGGGGCAGGGTGAGGGCGGCGGCGAAGCGGCGGAGCTGCTCGGGAGTGAGGCTGCGCAGAACAGTGTCGAGCGTCTCGGCGCGGTGCCCGCGGACGGATCAGCTATCGGTGAGGCGCTCCCACTTCCGTACGGTCGGCACCTTCCAGCCGATGCGCACTGCGAACTGCTCTTGCGTGTCGCGCAGCGCCGACACCCGCAGAGCCCGCACCTCGACTGCCGTCCACCTCTCGACGATCATCCGCTACCCCTCGTCGCGTCGATACCGCCTGTGGCAGAAGCGTATCTGTCTCGTGGGAGTCCGGGGTCTGGGTTCGGGCGCACTGGTTGGCGAGTCTGAGAACGCACCCGGCGCCGGGTCGCCGTGGCCGACGCTCGCGGCCGTGCGGCCCGCCGCTCTTCCTCCTGGGTTATCAGCGCTGGGTGCTCGACGCAGGGGAGAACCATGGAGAGCCGGCCGGCCGCCGCTGAGCGAGCGCGCCGCCACGACCAGGACGACAGGCCGTGCACCTACCGGTGTGACGAGCACCCCGGTGGGCTGGAGCGCTGGGACGCCTCGAGCGTGCTCACCCGGCACGCGGGCCACGACCCGGCGCGGTGCCTGCCCTACGCCGCCGCGCTCGCCCGCCTGTCCACTCCGCTGGCATGAGCGCTGCCCGTCCCGAACTTCCACACTGGCGTGAGCTCACCGCGGCATTCCGCACCCCGCTCGGCCAGGACGACTCCGTGCTGCTGAAACGCGCCCGGATGCTGGCCTCAGTGCACCGGGTGCACGCGCTCCACCCCGGACACGACGCGGTGTTCGAGGCCGGTCGCGCGGCGCTACGGACCTGGATCGCCGAGTGGATCAGCGGCCACACCGGCGCCCGGCCCGCTGCCGCTGCGGCCTGCGCGCTCGTCATCGACGATATGGCGGCGGCGCACGTCGAAGCAGAGCGGCTATTGCGGGTCGACCCGGCGCCGAGCGCCGAGGAGTTGCACGCGGCCTGGTTCGCGGTCGGCTACCTTGCGACCCACTGGGCCGACCTGGTCGCCGAGGTGATCGACGGTCAGCGCCCGGTGCCATGGCCGCTCGAGCGGCGATGAGCGGGCCGCCGGACGGAAGTGCGGCGAGTGTGGCGTACGCCATGCGACCCCGCCCGCCCGATGAATCGCCACGTCAGGGGCGTCATGAGCGCTGCGCGCACGTCCTGTCGATTCCCCTTGATCCGTGTAGGGTTCCGCCCGTGAAGGCATTGCGTCGATTCACCGTCCGTGCCCATCTGCCCGAGCGCCTGGCGGCGCTGGGGGAGCTCTCCACCAACCTGCGGTGGTCCTGGCACTGGCCAACGCAGGATCTCTTCGCCGAGCTGGATCGGGAGCGCTGGGCGGAGCTCGGCCACGATCCGGTGCGGATGCTGGGCGAGGTGTCGCCTGCGCGGCTGGACGAGCTCGCCGGCGATGCGGAGTATGTGCGGCGGGTAGATGAGGCCGCGGCCGACCTGCGCGAGTATTTGCAGCGGCCGGCCTGGTTCCAGCGCAATTCCGACGGGGACGGGGTGCGCGGGATCGCCTACTTCTCGATGGAGTTCGGCGTCACCGAGGTGCTGCCGAACTACTCGGGCGGGCTCGGGATTCTGGCGGGGGATCATCTCAAGGCCGCCTCCGATCTGGGGTTGCCGCTGATCGGGGTGGGGCTGCTGTACCGCAGCGGCTACTTCCGGCAGTCGCTCTCGGCGGACGGGTGGCAGCTGGAGCACTATCCGGCGCTGGATCCGCAGGGGTTGCCGCTGCGGTTGCTGACCAGTGACGGGTCGCCGGTGCTGATCCATGTGGCGGTGCCGGATCAGCGGGTGCTGCGGGCTCGGGTCTGGGTGGCGCAGGTGGGGCGGGTGCCGCTGCTGCTGCTCGACAGCGATATCGCGGAGAACGATCCGGAGCTGCGCGCGGTGACCGACCGGCTGTACGGCGGCGACCAGGACCATCGGATCAAGCAGGAGATCCTGGCCGGGATCGGCGGGGTGCGCGCGGTGCGCGCCTACACCCGCGCGACCGGGCTGCCGGATCCCGACGTGTTCCACATGAACGAGGGGCACGCCGGTTTCCTCGGGGTCGAGCGGATTCGCGAATACGTCTCCGGCGGCATGGATTTCGACAGTGCGCTGACGGCGGTGCGAGCGGGGACGGTGTTCACCACGCACACCCCGGTGCCCGCGGGCATCGACCGCTTCCCGGCCGAGCTGGTGCGGCGCTACTTCGGCGGCGCGCACGGCGAGGCGGAGTCCGCGCTGCTGCCGGGGCTGGAGGTGGATCGGATTCTGGCGCTGGGCCGGGAGAACGATCCGGCGGTGTTCAACATGGCGCACATGGGGTTGCGGCTGGCGCAGCGGGCGAACGGCGTCTCGAAGCTGCACGGCGAGGTCAGCCGCGAGATGTTCGCTGGGCTGTGGCCCGGCTTCGATCCGGCCGAGGTGCCCATCGGCTCGATCACCAACGGGGTGCACGCGCCGACCTGGGCGGCGCGCGAGTGGCTGGAGAAGGCGCGCGAGCTGATCGGCGCGGAGTTCGTGCAGGAGGCGCGCGGCTGGGAGCAGTTGCGCGATGTCGACCCCGGCGAGCTCTGGGCGACCAGGAACACGCTGCGCGCGGGGCTGGTCGCCGAGGTGCGGCGGCGGGTGCGCGCCTCCTGGCTGGAGCGCGGCGCGGCGCCCGCCGAACTCGGCTGGGTGGACGAGGTTTTCGATCCGGGTGTGCTGACGGTCGGGTTCGCCCGGCGGGTGCCTACCTACAAGCGGCTCACCCTCATGCTGCGCGATCCGGAGCGGCTGCGGTCGCTGCTGCTGGATCCGGAGCGGCCGGTGCAGCTGGTGGTCGCGGGCAAGAGTCATCCGGCCGATGACGGCGGTAAGGCACTGATCCAGCAGGTGGTGCGGTTCGCCGACGAGGCGGAGGTGCGGCACCGGATCGTCTTCCTGCCGGACTACGACATGTCGATGGCACGGCACCTGTACTGGGGCTGCGACGTCTGGCTGAACAATCCGCTGCGGCCGCTGGAGGCGTGCGGGACGTCGGGGATGAAGTCGGCGCTGAACGGCGGGCTCAACCTCTCCATCCGGGACGGGTGGTGGGACGAGATGTACGACGGCGAGAACGGCTGGGCCATCCCGAGCGCGGACGGCGTCGCCGACGAGCAGCGACGGGATGATCTGGAGGCGGCGGCGCTCTACGACCTCTTCGAGCGCACGGTCGCGCCGCGCTTCTACGACCGGGACTCCGCGGGGCTGCCCGCGCGCTGGGTCGAGATGGTGCGGCACACGCTGCAGACGCTCGGGCCGAAGGTGCTGGCCTCGCGCATGGTCAGGGACTACGCGGTGACCTACTACGGGCCTGCCTCGGATTCGTTCGGGCGGGTCGCGGCGGACGGCTTCGCCGGGGCGCGGGCGCTGGCCGAGTATCGGCGGCGGGTCGAGCAGGCCTGGCCCGGGGTCACGGTGGTGCAGGTGGACAGCGCCGGGCTGCCGGACACGCCGGTGATCGGGGCGCCGCTCTCGCTCACCGCGCGGGTCGACCTGGCCGGGCTCGAAGCCGGGGAGGTCGCGGTGCAGGCGGTGTTCGGGCGGGTCTCGGCCGCCGACGAGCTCTCCGACGTCACCGCGGTGCCGATGGCGCACGCCGGGTCGGACAACGGGTTGGAGCTGTTCACGGTGGAGACGCCGGTGCCGCTCTCCGGCGCGGTCGGGTACACGGTGCGTGTCCTGCCGCACCACGAGCTGCTCGCCTCCGACGGCGAGCTGGGGTTGGTCACCGCGCCCAACGCGTGATCGCCCGCGCTCCGGGGTACAAAACGCTGGAGCGGATGGTTCACGAGGACGGAGAGTCCCATGGGTAGCGATTCCGAGCATCGGCACGCTGCGGAGCCCGGTCCCGCCGGGCCCGCCGACGCCCCGGAGGCGGGTTCCGACGCTGCCGTCGGCGGCCCGGACGCGGGCGAGCAGGGCCTGGGCTGGACCGGCGACGAACCCGCACCTCCGGCCCCCAACGCGCCCGGGGCACCGAGGGGCCGCCTCGACTCCTACTTCCAGGTGACCGAGCTCGGCTCCACCTACTGCCGCGAGCTCATGGCCGGCACCGTCACCTTCCTCGCCATGTCCTACATCCTGGCGGTGAACCCCTCGATCCTCGGCGACGAGGGCCCGCTGGGTGCGCTCGGCATCCCGACCCAGGCGGTCTTCACCGCGACCGCGGTCGCCGCCGTCTTCGGCACGCTGGTGATGGGGGTGTGGGCGCGCTACCCGATCGCGCTCGCCCCCGGCATGGGGCTGAACGCGTTCTTCGCGTTCACGGTGGTGCAGAGCATGGGCATCCCGTGGCAGACCGCGCTCTCCGGCACGCTGCTCTCCGGCATCATCTTCTTCGTGCTCGCGGTGACCAAGGTCCGCGAACGCATCCTGGATTCCATCCCGATGCAGCTGAAACTCGCGGTCGGCGCGGGGATCGGGCTGTTCATCGCCTTCATCGGGTTGAAGAACGCGGGCTTCGTCGTCGCCAGCGAGGCGACCTTCGTCAAGCTCGGCGATCTCACCGAGGGCCGGACCCTGCTCGCCTTCTTCGGATTGATCGTGACCGTGGTCTTCCTGGTGCTCGGCAGGCACGGCGCGGTGCTGATCGGCATCGTCTCGACCACGGTGCTCGGCATGCTCACCGGCCTGGTCGAGCTGCCGGACGGCGTCGCGGCGCTGCCCCGCGGCCTGGACCAGACCTTCGGCCAGGCCATCACGCACCTGCCGGACGCCTTCACCGGGCAGATGATCGTGGTCGTGCTGACCATGCTCTTCGTCGACTTCTTCGACGCCTCCGGCACCCTGATCGGCGTCGCCAAGCAGGCCGGGCTGCTGGACGAGCAGGGCAGGCTCCCGCGCGCGGCGAGCGCGCTGGCCGCCGACTCGGTGGGCACCACCGCGGGCGCCATCATCGGCACCTCGACCACGACCGCCTACGTGGAGTCCACCGCGGGCGTCTCGGCGGGCGGCCGGACCGGGCTGACCGCGGTGACCACGGCGGGCTGGTTCCTGATCGCCATGTTCTGCTACCCGATCTTCGCGGTGGTCGCCTCGGCCGGGGAGGTGACGGCGCCCGCGCTGATCGTGGTCGGCGTGCTGATGGCCCGCTCGCTCGGCGAGATCGAGTGGGGGAATCTCGAGTTCGCCATCCCGGCCTTCCTCACCATCGTGCTGATGCCGCTGAGCTACTCCATCGCCAACGGCCTCGCCATGGGCATGCTCTTCTACCCGATCGTCATGGTGGCGCGCGGCCGCGTCCGCGACGTGCACCCGGTGATGTGGGTGCTCATGCTGGTCTTCCTCGGCTACTTCTTCTTCCTGGCCGAGTAGTCAGGAGGCGGTGAGCCGGGTCAGCGCCTTGGCGACGACCTGCGGGTCCGCCGTCTCCCAGTAGGGCGGGAGCGAGGCGCGGAGGTAGCCGCCGTAGCGGGCGGTGGCGATCCGGGAATCCAGGATCGCGATCACGCCGCGGTCGTCGACGCTGCGCAGCAGCCTGCCGGTGCCCTGGGCGAGCAGTAGCGCGGCGTGGTTCGCCGCGACGGTCATGAAACCGTTGCCGCCGCGCGACTCCACCGCCCGCTGTCGCGCGGTGAGCAGCGGGTCGTCCGGGCGCGGGAAGGGGATGCGGTCGAGCAGGACCAGGCTCAGCGACGGGCCGGGCACGTCGACGCCCTGCCAGAGCGAGAGCGTGCCGAAGAGCGAGGTGGCCGGATCCGCGGCGAAGGCCTTGACCAGCGCGCCGGTGGCGTCGTCGCCCTGGCAGAGCACGGGGGTGTCGAGCCGCTCGCGCATGGCCTCGGTGGCGGCCTTGGCCGCGCGCATGGAGGAGAAGAGCCCGAGGGTGCGGCCGCCGGCGGCCTGGACGAGCCGCTCGATCTCGTCCAGCACGGCGGGGGACATGCCGTCCCGGCCGGGCGGCGGCAGGTGCTTGGCGACGTAGAGGATGCCGGAGCGGGCGTGGTCGAACGGCGAGCCGACATCCAGCGACGACCAGCGCACCGTCTCGGTGTCCGACGGGGCCTGCGCGCCGTTGGCGGTGCCGGTGTCCGGCCGGTTGGCGGCCTGCGCGGGCAGCCCCCAGGTGATCGCGAGGCCGTCGAAGGAGCCGCCGATCTGCAGCGTCGCCGAGGTGAGCACCACGGTGGAGGCGCCGAAGAGCCTGCTGCGCAGCAGCCCGCCGACGGAGAGCGGCGCCATTCGCAGCGTGCGCCTGGTGACCCCGCGCAGCTCGTCGGCGGAGAGCCAGATGACATCGCGGCGGGCGGCCGGATCCGGCTCGTCGAAGGCGGAGAGCGCGCGCACCGCGCTGTCGTGCACCTCCTCCACCGCGACCAGCGCCTGGTTGCGCGCGGCCGCGGCCTCCGGGTCGCTGCCCTGCGCGGAGGTGCCGCCGGGCGGGGAGAGGGCGGTGCGGACGTTCCAGGCGGCGTCGCGGATCAGCGCGAGGACCGGGGCGGCGCTCTCCGGGAGCCGCTCCCAGCGGGCGGCGGGCAGCTCGTCGAGCACCTCGTGCCAGGCCTCGCCCGCCTCCTCCAGGCGATCCAGCTCCCGCTCGTCCACCAGCTTGCCGCAGCGCTTGGCGGCGGCGGTGACGGTGGCGGGGGCCAGCTCGGCGGTGGCGACGCCGGTGACCCGGTCGACCAGCTCGTGCGCCTCGTCGATGATCACCACGTCGTGCTCGGGCAGGATCTGGATGCCGCTGATGGCGTCGATGGCGAGCAGCGCGTGGTTGGTGACCACCACGTCGGACTGCGCGGAGTCGGCGCGCGCCTTCTCGGCGAAGCAGTCCTGCCCGAAGGGGCAGCGGGACTTGCCGAGGCACTCCCGGGAGGAGACGCTGACCTGCCGCCAGGCGCGGTCGCTCACGCCGGGGGTGAGCTCGTCGCGGTCGCCGGTCTCGGTGTCGGAGGCCCAGGTGGTGAGGCGCTGGACCTCGCGGCCGAGGCGGGAGATGGCGAAGGCGTCGAAGAGCTCGGCCTCGGCCGGGTCCTCCGGGACGGCGCTGTTCATCTTGTTCAGGCAGAGGTAGTTGTTGCGGCCCTTGAGGATCGCGAAGCGCGCGGTGCGGCCGAGCGGCTTCGTGAGCGCGTCGGCGAGGCGGGGGAGGTCGCGGTCGACCAGCTGGCGCTGCAGCGCGATGGTGGCGGTGGAGACGACGACGGTGCGGCCGGTGCGGACCGCGTGCCGCAGGCCGGGCACCAGGTAGGCCAGCGACTTTCCGGTGCCGGTGCCCGCCTGCACGGCGAGGTGCTCGCCGGTGTCGATGGCGTGCGCGACGGCCGAGGCCATGGTGACCTGCCCGGTCCGCTCGGTGCCGCCGAGCGCGCGGACGGCGGTGGAGAGCAGTTCCGGGACCGGCGGCAGTTCGGGCACGCGCAGCAGCCTACTGCGGTGCGCCGACACGCTCGGCGCGGGCGCGGGCGGCACCGGCCGGACGGCGGAGGCCGTGCGTGCCGCCTGGCTCGGCTCGGCGCGCCGTATCACGCGGTCGGCCGGGGTGCGCGCGGGCCGGGGGAGTCGGCTGGGCGAGCCACGTCACGCAGTCGGTGTGCGAACAGCGGCCCCGCTCAGTGGCCGAGTTCTCCGTCGAACTCGACGCCGGCGGCGGCCATGCGCTCCATGGCGACGGTCGTGCTCTCCGGTGCGACCCCCGCGGTCAGGGCGAGCAGCACCCTGGTGTCGAACCCGGCCTCGCGGGCGTCGAGCGCGGTGGCCCGGACGCAGTGATCGGTGGCGATACCGACCACGTCGACGGCGTCGATATCGCGCGCGCGCAGCCACTCCGAGAGCGAGGAACCGTCCTCGGCCGCGCCCTCGAACCCCGAGTAGGCGGCGGCGTACTCACCCTTGCTGAACACCTCGTCCACGACGTCGGCGCTGAAGTTCGGGTGGAAATCGGCGCCCGGCGTGCCGACCCGGCAGTGCGGCGGCCAGCTGTCCACGTAGTCCGGGGTGTCGGAGAAGTGGTCACCCGGATCGATGTGATGGTCCCGAGTAGCCACCACCGCCGCGTAATCAGCGCTCAGCAGATAGTCGCTGATCCGCCCCGCCACCGCGGCCCCACCGGTCACGGCGAGCGACCCGCCCTCGCAGAAATCGTTCTGCACGTCCACCACGATCAACGCTCGTGCCATGACCACCTCACCTCTCGGAGTCCACCTTCTATTCTGCCGCGAAGGTGGTCGGCACCGCCGGTTCGCCCGCGGAGAGCTTGAGCCCCTCCCACGGCAGGCTGACCAGCCCGCGCGCCACCAGGTCGCGGCTCTCGGCCAGGCTCGGCTGGTCCGGCGTGAGTTCGCCCCCGCGCACCAGCGGAACGTGCAGCTCGCGCGCGGTGAACTCGCCGGTCGCGGGCGCGGAGCCGGCCGGGAAGACGACCTCCTCGACGATGGTGCCGCTGGCCCGGGCCAGCCGGATCGCGCCCTTGGTGCCGCCGCGCGACTCCTTGTGGCTGCTCCGCTTGGCCACCGGAACCCCGTCCACCTCGACCAGCTTGTAGACCATGCCCGCGGTGGGCGCGCCGGAGCCGACGACCAGCGACGTGCCGACGCCGTAGACGTCGACCGGCTCGGCGCGCAGCGCGGCGATGGCGTACTCGTCCAGGTCGCCGGAGACCACGATCCTGGTGCGGGTGGCGCCGAGGCTGTCCAGCTGCTCGCGGACCTGCCCGGCCAGCACCCCGAGGTCGCCGGAGTCGATCCGCACCCCGCCGAGCTCGGGGCCGGCCACCTCGATGGCGGTGGCGACGCCCTGCGCGATGTCGAAGGTGTCGACCAGCAGCGTGGTGCCGACGCCGAGCGCCCGCACCTGGCTGCGGAACGCCTCCGCCTCGTGCGCGCCGTCGCTGCCGCTGTGCAGCAGGGTGAAGGCGTGCGCGCTGGTCCCGGCGCCGGGGATGCCGTAGCGCCGCACCGCCTCCAGGTTCGAGGTGGCGTCGAAGCCGGCCAGGTAGGCGGCGCGCGAGCTGGCCGGGGCGGCGAGCTCGTGGGTGCGGCGCGAGCCCATCTCGATCATCCGGCGCCCGGCCGCCGCGCTCACCATGCGGGCGGCGGCGGAGGCGATGGCGCAGTCGTGGTTGTAGACGGAGAGGATCAGCGTCTCCAGGATCACGCACTCGGCGAAGCTGCCGCGCACCGAGAGCACGGGGGAGTTCGGGAAGTACAGGTCGCCCTCGGCGTAGCCGTCGATGTCGCCGCCGAAGCGGTACGCGCGCAGCCACTCCAGCGTCCGGTCGTCCAGGAAGCGCGCCGCGACCTCGAGTTCGGCCGGGCCGAAGCGGAATCGGGTGAGCGCCTCCAGCATCCGGCCGGTGCCCGCGACGACGCCGTACCGCCTGCCGTTCGGCAAACGTCTGGCGAACACCTCGAAGGTGCAGCGCCGATGCGCCGACCCGTCGGCGAGCGCGGCGGCGAGCATGGTCAGCTCGTACTGGTCGGTCAGCAGCGCGGTGCTCGCCCGCCCGTCGATGGTCTCCACCCGGGCCACTCTAGACAGCGCGCGGCCGCGAACCGGGGAGCATGATAGGCGCGCGGGCCCCGGATCGGGCCGGAAAAGCCGCGATCGGTCCACCTCGGATGGTTGTGTATTCCGCCCGCCGTCGTACCCTGGACGCATGGCCCAGTTCGACCGAGTCGATGCCGGCGATCTCGCGGCGGCCGTTGCCGTCGTCGCGCACGCGACACCGTCGGCGACACCCGAAGCCATCGAGCACAGCGAGATCCTGGAGGCCGTCGACCGGCCCTGGGTCACCGTGGTCTGGGACGACCCGGTGAACCTCATGCACTACGTCACCTACATCTTCCAGAAGCTCTTCGGCTACAGCAAAGCCAAGGCGACCGAGCTGATGCTGCAGGTGCACAACGAGGGCAAGGCCGTGGTGACCTCCGGCCCGAGGGACAAGATGGAGCACGACGTCCAGCGGCTGCACGCCGCCGGGCTGTGGGCGACCATGCAGCGCGACGAGTGAGTGCGGCTACCGTAGGCATCGTGCGTAAGTGGAGCCGGAAGAATTCGCTGGGCGGCCTGAAACTGCGTTCCGAGATGGACGGCAGGGAGGCCGCGGTGCTGCGCTCGCTGGTGGGGGCGGTGTGCGGGCTGCTCACCGAGCGCGCCGCCTCCGGCCCCGACGACGAGCTCGCCGCGCTCACCGGGATGCGGACCGGTAACTCGACCCCGCCCACCGACCCGCAGCTGCTCCGGCTGCTGCCCGATTTCCACCGCGCCGAGCCCGGCTCGCCGGACGCCGACCGGGCCGGGCTGAACAACGCGCTGCGCAGCCTGCACGAGCCCGACATCATCGAGTCCAAGGTGGCGGCGGGCGCGGTGGTGCTGCGCACGGTGCCGGAGGACGGCGGCAAGGTGACGCTCTCCCCGGAGCAGGCCGACGCCTGGCTGACCGCGCTGAACGACGTCCGGCTCGCGCTCGGCACGGTGCTGGAGATCGACGCCGACACCCCGGAGGAGCTGCAGCCGGGCGACCCGCGCGCGCCGCACCTCGACGTCTACCACTGGCTCACCTGGATGCAGGACTCGCTGCTCTCGGCGCTCGCCCCGTGATCGGCCCGGGCAACGCGCTCACCGACGTGGTCGGGGTGCTCGTCGGGCACCACCACGAACTCGACCCGGACGCCACGCTCGGCTCCGGCGCCGCCACCGGCTGCACGGTGGTGCGGGTGCCCGGCGGCGCGGTGGCCGCGGTCGACGTCCGCGGCGGCGGGCCGGGTACCAGGGAGACCGACCTGCTCGACCCGGCCGCCTCGGTGCGCCGCGCCGACGCCGTGCTGCTCAGCGGGGGCAGCGCCTACGGGCTCGCCGCCGCCGACGGGGTGATGCGGTTCTGCGAGGAGGCGGGCCACGGCATCCCGCTCGACCCGCTCGACCCGGCCCGGGTGGTGCCGATCGTGCCCGGCGCGGTCATCTTCGACCTGCCGGTGGGCGACTGGAACCTCCGCCCGACCGCCGAGTTCGGGTACCGCGCCGCCGCGGCCGCGAGCCGGGAGTTCGAGCGCGGCACCGTCGGCGCCGGGGTCGGGGCGCGGGCGGGCGCGCTCAAGGGCGGCATCGGCACCGCCTCGGTACTGCTCGACATCGGGATCACGGTGGCGGCGCTGGTGGTGGCGAACCCGGTCGGCTCGGTCTTCGACCCGCGCACCGGGCTGCTGTGGGGCGCGGGCACCGACGGCGCCGCGGCGCTGGGGCTGCGCACCCCGACCCCCGAACAGCTCGCCGCGGCCAACGCGCTGCCGGTGAAGGGCACCGTGCTCAACACCACCATCGGCGTGGTCGCCACCGACGCCCCGCTGGACAAGGCAGGCTGCCGCCGGATGGCGACGACCGCGCACGACGGCCTGGCCCGCGCGGTGCGCCCGGCGCACTCGCCGCTGGACGGCGACACCTTCTTCGCGCTCGCCACCGGCACGGCCGCGCCGCCGCCGGGGCCCGTACCGCCGCCCGCTTTCCCGCCGAACCTCGGGCTGCTGGACGCGGTCTGCACCGCGGCCGCGGTCTGCGTCGAGCGGGCCATCGTCGACGCGGTGGTCTCCGCCCGCTCGATCGCCGGAATCCCCTCCTACAGCGAGCTGTTCGGCAGCTGATCGGGGTGGAACGGCCGGGGCGGGAATAGCCGAATAAGCTGGCTCGTTGTGGAGTGCGTTGTCGCGGGAAGGGTGTTGTCGTGCTGGTGATCAGGGCCGACCTCGTCGAGGCGATGGTGGCGCACGCCCGCGCCGACCACCCGGACGAGGCGTGCGGGGTGCTCGCGGGCCCCGAGGGCTCGGACCGCCCGGAGCGGTTCATCGCCATGACGAACGCCGCGCGCTCGCCCACCTTCTACCAGTTCGACTCCGGCGAGCATCTGAAGGTCTGGCGCGAGCTGGACAACGCCGATGAGGAGCCGGTGGTGATCTACCACTCGCACACGGCGACCGAGGCCTACCCCAGCCGCACCGACATCAAGCTCGCGCAGGAGCCGAACGCGCACTACGTGCTGATCTCCACCCGCGATCCGGAGCAGCACGAGCTGCGCAGCTACCGCATCCTCGAGGGCGAGGTCACCGAGGAGCCGGTGCGGGTCGTCGACGCCTACTGAACCCGTTCAACCCCGAGGAGAACCGATGCCGGTAACCGTGTCCATCCCGACCATCCTGCGCAACCTGACCGGCGGCGAGAAGCGCGTGCAGGCCGAGGGCGCGACGCTCTCCGCGCTCATCGCCGACCTGGAGGCGAACCACCCCGGGCTGTCCGAGCGGCTGCTCACCGACGGCAAGCTGAACCGCTACGTCAACATCTACGTCGAGGACGAGGACGTGCGCTTCGCGGGCGGGCTCGAGGCCGAGGTTCCGGCGGGCGGCAGCGTGACCATCCTCCCCGCCGTCGCCGGAGGCGCGCTCGACTCCGTCGCCGGAGGCGCACTCGACCACACCGGGGCCGGCGTCCTCGAGATCTCCTGATCCGGTGGCACGGTACGAATCGCTGATCGCGACGCTCGGCGACACCCCGCTGGTCGGGCTGCCGAACCTCTCACCGCGGTGGGCGGGCGAGCGGCCGGTGCGGCTCTGGGCCAAGCTGGAGGACCGCAACCCCACCGGCTCGATCAAGGACCGCCCCGCGCTGCGCATGATCGAGCAGGCCGAGGCCGACGGCAGGCTCACCCCCGGCTGCACGATTCTGGAGCCGACCAGCGGCAATACCGGGATCTCGCTGGCCATGGCGGCCAAGCTCAAGGGGTACCGGCTGGTCTGTGTCATGCCGGAGAACACCTCGGTGGAGCGCAGGCAGCTGCTCACCATGTTCGGCGCCGAGATCATCGGCTCGCCCGCGGCCGGCGGCTCCAACCAGGCGGTGGCCAAGGCGAAGGAGATCGCCGCGGCCAACCCGGACTGGGTCATGCTCTACCAGTACGGCAACCCGGCCAACGCGCTCGCGCACTACGAGACCACGGGCCCGGAGATCCTCGCCGACCTGCCCGAGATCACGCACTTCGTGGCCGGGCTCGGCACCACGGGGACGCTCATGGGCACCGGGCGCTACCTGCGCGAGCACGTGCCGGGCATCGAGATCGTCGCGGCCGAGCCGCGCTACGGCGAGCTGGTCTACGGCCTGCGCAACATCGACGAGGGCTTCATCCCCGAACTGTACGACGAAACCGTGCTCACCAGGCGTTTCTCCGTCGGCCCGCTGGACGCGGTGCGCCGCACCAGGGAGCTGGTGCTGGAGGAGGGCATCTTCGCGGGCATCTCCACCGGGGCCATCCTGCACGCGGCGCTCGGCGTCGCGCGCAAGGTGCTCGCGGCGGGCGAGCGGGCGGACATCGCCTTCGTCGTCTGCGACGGGGGCTGGAAGTACCTCTCCACCGGCGCCTACGACGGCACGCTCGAGGAGGCCGAAGAACGGCTGGAGGGGCAGCTCTGGGCCTGAGCCCCGGTACGCTCGATGCCAGAGCTACGCAGGAGGTGCCATGGTCGTCGGTCCTGGTTCGGGGTTCCCGCCGAACAGTCCATCGGTCGGCTCCCGCGCCGTCGCGGTGATCGGGAAGCTCTGGGCGCAGGCGGCCGCGCTGATGCTCGGCTTCGTCGCGCTGCTGTACGGCATCGAGGGCGTGGACAGCCTGCAGGGTGTCGACCTGGACAGCGAGGGCATCCGCCCGCGCGACCCGGACGGCCTCTGGGGCGTCATCTGGGCCCCGCTGCTGCACGGCAACTGGGATCACCTGATGGGCAACACGCTGCCCGTGCTGATCCTCGGCTTCCTCACCCTGCTCTCCGGGATCGGCCGCGGATTGGCCGCTACCGCCCTCATCTGGCTGATCGCGGGAGCCGGAACCTGGCTCATCGGCGGCGCGGGGACGGTGCACGTCGGCGCATCCTCGCTCGTCTTCGGCTGGCTCACCTACCTCATCTCCCGTGGCTGGTTCGCCCGCAACCTCACCCAGATCGTGGTCGGGCTCGTGGTCTTCGCGATCTACGGTTCGCTGCTCTGGGGCGTGCTGCCCGGCCAGCCGATGATCTCCTGGCAGGGCCATCTCTTCGGGGCCGTGGGTGGTCTCGTCGCGGGCTGGGTACTCTCCGGAGACGAACGTCGTCGCCGACGCGCCACGGAACCGCGCCCGATCGCACACCCCCGGTGACCACGTCGCACACCCGTGAGAATTTGGGGGATCCCTTCGTGACCGGTGAAACGTCGTGGCAGCATGTGGGCATGCGCCTTACCGTCCTCGGGTGCTCGGGCAGCGTGTCCGGCCCGGACTCCCCAGCGTCGGGGTATCTGCTGACCGGTCCGGACCTGACGCCGACGGTCATCGATTTCGGTCCGGGCGTGCTCGGCGCGCTGCAGAAGTACGCCGATCCCGGTGCGGTCGACATCTTCCTGACGCACCTGCACGCGGACCACTGCCTGGACCTGCCCGGCCTGCTGGTCTGGCGGCGCTACCACCCGACGCCGCCGGTCGGCCGCGCCATCGTGCGCGGGCCATCGGATGCCCCGCTGCGGATCGGCAACGCCTCGGCCGAGGTCGGCGGCGAGACCGACGACTGGTCCGACGTCATCGACCATCGCACCTGGCGGGAGGGCGAGACCGTCGAGTTCGGGCCGGGGCACACGATTTCGGCGCGCCGGATGTACCACCCGCCGGAGAGCTACGGGCTGCGCATCACCAGCGCCGAGGGCAGGGTCTTCGTCTACACCGGCGACACCGCCCTCTGCGACGCGGTCTTCGAATTGGCCGAAGGCGCCGACGTGCTGATGTCCGAGGCGTCGTGGACGCACGACCCGGCGAATCGGCCGCCCGGCATCCACCTTTCGGGGTACGAGGCCGGGCTGATCGCGGCCCGCTCGGGAGCCAAGGAGTTGCTGCTCACCCACATCCCGCCGTGGACCTCGCGGGAGGACGTGATCGCCGAGGCGAAGTCGCAGTTCAGCGGCCCGGTGCACGCGGTCGCGCCGGGCGAGACCTTCGATCTGTAGCACCGCCGCCCGGCGCCGCGCCGGGTGCGGTTAGGCTGGCCCCCGTGTCGAGACGAGTGGACGGCAGGGCGGACGACGAGCTCCGCGAGGTCAGGATCACCCGCGGATTCACCACGCATCCAGCGGGATCGGTGCTGGTCGAGTTCGGCCAGACCCGGGTGCTGTGCACCGCGAGCGTCACCGAGGGGGTGCCCGGCTGGCGCCGGGACAGCGGCCTCGGCTGGCTCACCGCGGAGTACGCCATGCTGCCCGCGGCCACGCACACCCGCAGCGGCCGGGAGTCGGTCAAGGGCCGGGTCGGCGGCCGCACCCAGGAGATCAGCAGGCTGGTCGGGCGCTCGCTGCGCGCCTGCATCGACCTCGCCGCCATCGGGGAGAACACCATCGCCGTCGACTGCGACGTGCTGCAGGCCGACGGTGGCACCCGCACCGCCGCGATCACCGGCGCCTACGTCGCGCTGGCCGACGCGGTCACCTACCTCGCGGCGGCGGGCGCGCTGGCCGATCCGCAGCCGATCTCCTGCGGCATCGCCGCGGTGAGCGTCGGCGTCGTCGACGGCCGGGTCCGGCTGGACCTGCCGTACGAGGAGGATTCGCGCGCCGAGGTGGACATGAACGTGGTCGCCACCGACACCGGCACCCTGGTCGAGATCCAGGGCACCGGCGAGGGCGCCACCTTCCCGCGCTCCACCCTGGACAAGCTGCTCGACTCCGCGCTGGCCGGCTGCGAGCAGCTCTTCGTGGTGCAGAAGGAGGCGCTGACCGAGCCCTACCCCGGCACGCTGCCCAAGCGCGCCGAGACCGGGAAGCGGCGGTAGCGGTGGCCCGCCGGGTGCTGCTCGCCAGCCGCAATGCCAAGAAACTGACCGAGCTGCGCCGCATCTTGGACGAGGCAGGCGTGGCCGGGGTCGAGATCGTCGGGCTCGCCGACGTGCCGGAGTACCCGGAGGAGCCGGAGACCGGTGCGACCTTCGAGGAGAACGCGCTGGCCAAGGCGCGGGACGGCGCCGTGGCCACCGGGTTGCCGTGCGTCGCCGACGATTCCGGGATCGAGGTGGACGCGCTGAACGGGATGCCTGGCGTGCTCTCCGCGCGCTGGTCCGGTGGGCACGGGGACGACGCGGCGAACAACGCGCTGCTGCTCGGGCAGTTGAACGACGTGCCGGACGAGCGCAGGGGCGGGCGGTTCGTCTCCACCTGCGCGCTGGTGTCGCCGGACGGCGCCGAGACCGTGGTCCGCGGCGAGTGGCCGGGGCGGATTGCCCGGGAGCCGCTGGGCGAGCACGGATTCGGCTACGACCCGCTCTTCGTGCCGGAGGGCGACGGCCGCTCGGCCGCCCAGCTCACCCCCGCCGAGAAGGACGCCGTCTCGCACCGCGGCCGCGCCCTGCGGCTGCTGCTCCCGGCCCTGGCCGCGCTGGCTGAGTAGCCGTCCGGGTCGGCCGTCTCCGGCAGCACTGCCCGGGCGGTGCGGCGCCCTGATACCCGCTCTCAGCGGGTATCAGATATTGAAGTCCCTCTTCACCTGGGTGGCATTACGGTGCTCGACGAAGAACGAGAGCAGGGGGATGGTGCCCGCCAGCAGGGTGCCGACGGTGCGACCGAGCGGCCACCGCACCTTGACCGCGAGGTCGGCGGTGAGCAGCAGGTAGACGAAGTAGACCCACCCGTGCACCACGGCGATCCAGCTCGGCGGATTCGCGTCGAACCCGTACTTGGCGATCATCTCCGCGGTGAGCAGCAGCAACCAGAGGCCGGTGACCCAGGCCAGCACGCGGTAGCGCAGCAGCGCGCCCGCGATCTTGCCGGTATCGGCCGTCCGCTTCGCGGGGCGGGTCTCGGCGGGGTTCTCGCTGGTGGTCAACCGGCGCTCCTGTCGGGGGATGCCGAGCGGTTCAGCTCGGCGAGGTAGCTGTTGTAAGCGGCCAGCTCGGGGTCGTCGTCCCTGGCGGCGGCGGGCCGCTCCGGCAGGAAGCCCGCCGGTATCTCGCGGGTGGCACTCGGCTGGGACGGGGCCGCGGCGGCCTCCTCGTCGTCGCGCTCCAGCCGCACGAACCGGAAGTACGCGAAGACGACGAACCCGGCGAAGAGCGGCCACTGCAGCGCGTAGCCGAGATTCTGGCCGGTGCCGCTCGACGACTCGAACCGCTCCCACTGCCACCAGCCCAGCGCCAGGCAGGCCAGCGCGGCCACGATCACCAGGGCGATCAGGGCCGGACGGCGGTGCGCCGGGCGGTCCGGCGGCGGTGAAGCGGGCACGCTCCCACGGTACCCGCTTCTACTACAGCCGACGTAGGGCAGCTCCCCGGTCAGACCGTGGTGCTGATCCCGGTCAGCCGCTCCGACTCCTCCCACAGCCGGCGCTGCAGCTCGGCGTCGCGGGAGAGCCTGGTCGACGGGCACGGGCCGACCGGCCCGCGGGACTGGAACAGCCAGGTCGGGCCCCAGTAGGTGTTCGGGTCGGCGTCCGGCTCGGTGGCGGCGAAGAGCGTCGACTCCGCCGCGTGCCGCGGCGAGTGCCCGACCAGCCGGATGAACGGCTTGCTCACCAGATCCAGCGGGGTTTCGGTGCGGGTGAAGAGCTCGGTGGCCGAGACGCCCGGGTGCACGCCGTAGGAGCGCACCCCGGAGCCGTTGCTCGCCAGCCTGCGCTGCAGCTCCCTGGCGAACATCAGGTTCGAGAGCTTGGCCTGGGAGTACGCGGCGCCGCGCTGGTAGCGGCGGTGCTCGTAGTTGAGGTCGTCGACCCGGAGCTTGCCTGCCTGCTTGTGCGCGACGCTGGAGACGGTGACCACCCGGTCCCGGATCTTCGGCAGCAGCAGCGCGGTGAGCGCGAAGTGGCCGAGGTGGTTCACCCCGAACTGGGTCTCGAAGCCGTCCGTGGTGCGGGAGAACGGGACGTTCATCAGCCCGGCATTGTTGATCAGCACGTCGACGGCGCCGGTGGACTCGGCGAAGCCGCGGATCGAGGCGAGGTCGGCCAGGTCGAGCCGCTGCACCCGGACGTCGCCGTCGATCTTCTCGGCGATCGCCTTCGCCTTGTCCGCGCTGCGGCAGGCCATGATCACCGTCGCGCCCTTCGCGGCGAGTGCCTTGGTGGCCTCGGTGCCGATGCCGCCGTTGGCTCCGGTGATCACGAAGGTGCGACCGGTCTGGTCCGGGATCTGTGAGGGTTTCCACGCCATGGCGCCCACCTTGGCACACTTTCTGAGACGGGATGCCCGGACCCCGTTCGCGTCGCTCCCCTCGGTGTTCGCTGCCGTGTCGCTGAAGGGGCACATTGGCGGGAAAGTCGCATACTGAGGCGATGAACGGTGCCGTTGCTGCCGCCGCTCCGGCGGAGCCGCTGAGCCGTGCGCGCACCAATGTCGTCTTCGGCACGGTCGTGCTCGGCATGCTCATGGCGGCGCTGGACCAGACCATCGTCTCGACCGCGCTGCCGACCATCGTGGCCGATCTCGGCGGGGCCGGGCACCTGGCCTGGGTGGTCACCGCCTACCTGCTGGCCGAGGCGGTCGCGACGGTGCTCGCCGGCAAACTCGGCGACCTGTTCGGCCGCAAGCTGGTCTTCCAGCTGAGCGCGCTGATCTTCATCGCGGGATCGATGGTGGCCGGGCTGGCGAACGGCATGGCGGTGCTGGTGGCGGCGCGGGCGGTGCAGGGCATCGGCGCGGGCGGGCTCATGGTCACCTCGATGGCGCTGATCGCGGACACCATCCCGCTGCGCGAGCGCGGCAAGTACCAGGGCGCGCTCGGCGCGGTCTTCGGCGTCACCACGGTGATCGGGCCGACGCTCGGCGGGCTCTTCACCGACAGCGCGGGCTGGCGCTGGTGCTTCTACGTCAATGTGCCGCTGGCGATCCTGATGATCGCGGTGGCGGCGCGCAGCATTCCCAAGGTGCGCGCCGCGGTCCGGCCGGTCGTCGACTACGCGGGAATCGGGCTGGTCGCGGTCGGCGTCTCCGCGCTCATCCTCGGGCTGGAGTGGGGCGGGCAGGAGTACCCGTGGGGGTCGTGGCAGATCGTCGGGCTCTTCGTGCTCGCGGTGCTGCTGCTGGCCGGGTTCGTGGTGGTGGAGCTGCGGGCGGCGGAGCCGATGCTGCCGATGGCGCTGTTCCGCAGCCGGGTCTTCACCGTGTGCTCGGTGCTCAGCTTCATCGTCGGCTTCGCCATGCTCGGCGCCATGACCTACCTGCCCGCCTACCTGCAGTACGTGGACGGGGTGAGCGCGACCGCCTCCGGGGTGCGCACGCTGCCGCTGGTGGCCGGGCTCTTCCTCACCTCGATCATCTCCGGTCAGGTGGTCGGGCGCACCGGGCGCTACCGGATCTTCCCGATCGCGGGCACCGCGCTCATGGCCGTGGGGCTGCTGCTCATGTCGACCATGGGACGGGACACCAGCACGCTGCGGGAGTCGTTGTCCATGCTGGTGCTCGGGCTCGGGATCGGGCTCGCCATGCAGGTGCTGACGATCGTGGTGCAGAACACCGTGCCGTACGCACAGCTCGGGACCGCGACCTCGGGGGTCACCTTCTTCCGGACGCTGGGCAGCGCCTTCGGCACCGCCGTCTTCGGCACGCTCTACAGCAACGAGCTGAGCGCGCGGCTGGCGACGGCGCTGGCCGCGAACCCGGGGGTGCCCGTCGAGGCGGCGGAGAACCCGGAGGCGCTGCGCCGGTTGCCCGCCGAGCAGGCGGCGCCGATCATCGACGCCTACGCCGCCGCCATCGACCATGTCTTCCGCTGGGTGGTGCCGGTGGCGCTGGCCGGGTTCGTGATCGCCTGGTTCCTGAAGGAGGTGCCGCTGCGGGACAGCGCCAAGGCGGCGGCGGGCGATGTCGGGGACGGGTTCTCGGTGCCCGGCCCGGACGATCGGGTGGCGCTGCTGGAGCGCGAGGTCGGCACGGCGCTGCGCCGGGCGCGGGCCGCCGGGCCGGTCGGGCCCGAGCTGCTCGCCGCCGCGGGGAGCGGGCTCGGGCGCGGGCAGGCGTGGGCGCTCGGGCAGGTCTACGTGCTGCGGCGGTATCGCGGGGAGGCGACGCTCGCGGCGATCGCGCTGGCGCACCGGGTGCCGGAGGAGGTGCTGCTGCCGGTCTTCACCGAGCTGATCGACTCCGGGTACCTGGCGCGCGGCGGTTCGCGGCTGCTGCTCACCGAGCGCGGGCAGGGGGAGGTGGATCGGATCCGCGAGGCGTGGCGGCGGTGGCTGGATGCGCGGCTCGACGACTGGTCGGCCGATGATCCGGGGGATCGCGCGCTGCTGGCGCAGGCCATGGACAATATCGCGACGAAGTTGCTCGACGAGGGGGTTCGGCAGCGGGAGCTG
This sequence comes from Nocardia jiangsuensis, assembly GCF_042650385.1. Lineage (NCBI taxonomy): Bacteria > Bacillati > Actinomycetota > Actinomycetes > Mycobacteriales > Nocardiaceae > Nocardia > Nocardia jiangsuensis. The sequence continues at coordinate 545,261 of NZ_JBHSAX010000033.1, read as the reverse complement.
ACCGGGGTCTAGCTCTGCTCGCCCGCAGCGGGTTTCCCGGCCTGGTCGGGAGTCACCGAGCCCTGCCCCTTCGCCCCGGCGAACGGCCCCGCGCCCTTCGCCTCGGGCGCCGCATCGGCAGGAGCCGCGTCCGCCGGAGTGACCGCAGCAGTTTCGCCCTTTTCGGGGGCGGCCGGTGTCGCGTCCGGCGCGGGAGCGTTTCCGGCGTCGGCGGCGCCGTCCGAACCACCGTCAGGGGAGGAGGGGGTGCCGACCGGATCGTCCGGGCCGGCGGCGGGCGCTTCGAAGGGGATGACGTTGCCGGCGAAATCACGCTCGCCGAGCGCCGCCTGCACCGCGCTGACCAGCGCGGCGAGATCGACCCAGGTGCAGGGCGGCTCGGCGTCGAGATTCCCGATCCGGTACCACTTCTCGGTGCCGCGGTAGCGGACCAACCCGTGGCCGCTCTCGTCGAGCGAGAGATCGAGCTCGCCCGAGACCGTTCCCTCCTCTTCCGTGAGGACGGCGGCCCTGCTCTCCAGTGCGACGATCTCGCTTATGCGAACCCTCCTCGGCTGACACAGTCATCGATGGCGGTTTTCAGCGCGGCCTGCTCCGCACTGTCGACGGTGAGGCCGTACTTTACCTTGATCCGCAGGTAGTGAACCACATAGGTGCACCGGAACTCGCCGGGCGGCAGGTAACTGGACACGTCCTGATCACCCTTGGAGCGGTTCGCCGTCGGGTCCGAAGCCGCGAGATTCGTTGCGTCGTTGGCGATCGCGCGCCTGGTCTCCAGATCCTTGGCGCCCGCGCCGGAGCGCCACGCCTCGGCCAGCGGGACGATGTGCTCGGCGTCCACCTTGGAAGGATCGGTGATGAAGGCGTAGGGCTTCAGCTTCCCGGTCTTGCGGTCGACCACGCCGTAGTGGTCGTGCCAGCCGCCCTCCCTGCCGATGCTGAGTTCGCAGGACTTGGGGTCGAGCGTGACCGGGCCGGTGGCGTCGCGCAGCATCATGACGTCGCGGGTGGTGCACTTCGCGTACTGCGCGAACTCCGGGCCGAAGCCGTGGTCGAGCGGGGCGGTGTCCCAGTGCGGGAACTTGTCCCGGTCGTACCCGGCCATCTCGGCCTCCGGCGCGACCTTCAGCTGCCCGAGCAACGCCGTGGCGTCGGCGGCGGGGACCCCGGCCGACGAGACCGGGCCCTGCTTGCCCGGCGCGCCGGGCTGCTCGGTCGCGGTGCAGCCGGTCAGCACCCCCGCCACCAGCAGCGGAACGACAACGGCAAACGCTCGGCGCGCACCGCGCCGAACAGGAGACAAATTCACCACGATACCCACCGAACCGGAGTCGAACCACGAACCGCGCCACCGTACTCGGTGACGCGGTGGACGAATGTGATTGTCGCATATGAGCTGGGGCACACCGTGGTTTACGGTGTGGAATCGGGTGGCGCCGGGGTGAATTCGGGGCAACCGCCCTATTCGACCGGCGTGTCGGCGGCTTCCCGCTGGGCGGTCGGCGGCACTCCGGTCTCCAGGAAGCGGATGAGCCGGTCGATCCGGCCGGTGTGGTCGACGCAGCGCTCCAGGTGGTGGCCGAGCAGCGCGAGGTCGATGGCGGCGCCGATCGGCCGGTCGGCGGGGGAGTCGGCCAGCGCGCTGCGCAACTGCCCGTGCAGCTCGCGCATCTCGGTGCCCGCGGCGGCGTGGTCGGTGGCGGGGCGCCCGTTCGCGACGCCGTCGACGGCGATGGCGGTGCGCGCGGTGGCGAGCCTGCCCATGGCGCCGATCGCGTCGGCGACCGGGCCGCGCGCGACGGGCTCCGGGTGCGCGCGGTACACCTGGTCGGCGACCCCGCTGGTGAGCCTGCCGATCCGGGAGAGCTCGCCGGCGATCTGGATGGCGGTCACCACGTGCCTGAGGTCGCGGGCGACCGGCGCCTGGAGCGCGAGCAGCACGACGGTGCGCGCCTCGCAGGCGGCGTACATCTTCTGCAGCTGCTCGTCGAGCGCGAAGACCTCGTAGGTGGCGGCGAGATCGGCGGCGGCGAGCGCGTGCGTCACGCGCTCGGCGGCGTCGTGGGCGAGCCGGCACATCTGCGTCAGATCCTGGGTCAACGCGACGAGCTCGCGGGTGAACTGGGTTCGCACGGGCTGCATTCTCGCGTACCGGGAGCGGTGTGGGCGAGCGTTACTGGCGCGCCGCTCGCGCTCCGCGCGTCAGTGGCCGTAGCGGGCGGCGTACCTGGCGCGATCGGCGTCCGCGCGGCGGGCCTGCTCCGGATTCCGCAGATCCTGCGGGAAGCCGTGCTTCGCGAGCCGGTGCGCCCGGTTCATCGGCATGAAGGCGACCGTATAGAAGAGGGCGAGCAGCAGGGCGAGCAACACCATCGACCCGCGCAGCCAGAGCTCGCCGGGGAAGAGCAGGAAGGCGGCGAAGAGCGGGGTGAACGGGACGATGCCGCGCAGCACGTGCCTGGCGGCGGCGTGTTCGCCGGTGAGGTCGCGGCGTACCCAGTCCCGCATGGAGTCGGGGAGGCGGCGGCCGAAGGCATAGCCGATCCAGCGGATCGGGCCGGGGCGGCGGGGGTCGCGGGTCATGGGAGCTCCTCGGCGGCGGGGGCTCGGGTGGCGGCACGCCTGGCGGCGGCGTTCACCCGGTTCAGGACGGTGTGCAGTTCCTCGAGGTCGGCGAGGGTGACGCCGAGCCGCTCGACCACCGCGGGCGGGATGCGTTCGGCGCGGGTGCGCAGGGCGCGGCCCTCGTCGGTCAGGTCGACCAGCAGGGAGCGCTCGTCCCTCGGGTCGCGGCCCCTGCTGATCAGCCCCGCGCTCGCCAGCCGCTTCAGCAGCGGTGAGAGCGTCGCGGAATCCAGTTGCAGTGCTTCGGCGATGGCCTTCACCGACATCGGCGCCTCACCCCACAGCGCGAGCAGCACCAGATACTGCGGGTGCGTCAGCCCCAGCGGCTCCAGCAGCGGCCGGTACACCGCGAGCACCGAGCGGTTGGCCACGGCGAGCGCGAAGCACACCTGCCGATCCAGGCGGAGCGGGTCCTCGACGGCGGTCATGCCGCAAGTTTAGCCCACGAACACTTCGTGCACTAACTATTAGTGAACGAAGTCATATTCCCGAAATCAGCGCAGTTTGGTGCTCGAAAAGCCGGGAATAGCTGGCGTGTAGGAAAACTCGACACCACGCAGGAAGTGTCATGATCATTCTCATCGGGCTGCTGGTCCTGGTCGCCGCCGTGATCGTCGGCGTCGCGGGAACCGTGGCCAATACGGGCGAGAGCCATTACCTGGCAAGTGATTTCACGGTCTTCGACTACCACTTCTCCGGTTCGAGCGGGCTGCTGTTCTTCGACGGCATCGTGCTCGGCGCCCTGGGGATGTTCGGCTTCGTGCTGGTGGTCGGTGGCTCCTGGTTCGCCAGCAGGCGCGCGATGCTGGCTCGCCGCGAGCTACGGCAGTCCCGGAAGGAGGTCGCCGCGGCCCGCAAGGACCTGGCGGCCACCCAACCCTCGGTCCCGGTGCCGGCTCCGGCCGCTGCCGCGCCCGCTCAGCAGGTCGCATCGACCGAACAGAAACCCTCGTGGAGCTGGAACCGCTTCCTGAACCGATCCGGCGCGGCCACCGCGAGCAAGTAACGGCCGCGAGCGCTGCGACTCGCGTCCATTCAACCCCCTCACCCGCAGAACGAAAGTAAGGACAGGAAAATGATTGTTCTCGGCCTGATTCTCCTCCTCGTCGGCTGGCTGCTCGGCATCCCGCTGCTCACCACCGCCGGCATCGTGGTGCTGCTCGTCGGCGCCGTGCTGCTGCTCGCCGGCTCCCTGGGCCGCCCGGTCGGTGGCCGCAAGCACTATTTCTGACCCTCGCCATGGCATTCGAGGATCGAGTGGCCCACCGGGTGGAAGCAGCCCGGGGGAACGCGAAGAAGGTGCTCGGACGCGCGGTCGGTAATCGCCGGCTGGAGGCGTCGGGGCGCAAGGACCAGGCGAC
>NZ_JBHSAX010000033.1:537889-541160 GCF_042650385.1 Nocardia jiangsuensis | reverse complement strand
TTCCCCCCCCCGCCCCGCTCGCGTGTTCAGGGCCTGCCGCGCCGGATCGCCGTCGGGGTGCTGCCCCACCAGCGGCGGCAGCAGCGGGTGAGCGTGGCCTGCTCGGCGAGGCCGAGCAGCGAGGCGATCTGGCTCATCGGCATGGCGGTCGTGGTCAGGTAGCGCTCGGCCTGCTCGCGGCGCACCTCGTCCAGGATCGCCGCGAAACTCGTTCCCTCCCCGGCCAGCCTGCGCTGCAGGGTGCGCGGGTGCACGGTGAGCAGCTCGGCGACGACGCCGATCTCCGGCGGGGCGGTGCCGAGCAGCTGTCTGACCGTTGTCCGCACCCGCGGCGCCGCGGCGGCGCCGTCGCCCGCGGTCTGCGCGGCGAGGAAGGCCATGGCCAGCCGGTGCAGCGTCTCGTCGCCGCCTGCCAGCGAGCGCGTCTCCAGCCCGCGCGGTATCCGGAGCAGTGCGGCGGGCCGCCCGGCCCGGACCGGGGCGCCGAAGAAGCGCTCGTACTCGGCGAGCGGGGCCGGTGGGCGGTACGGCAGCTCCACCGAGCGCAGCCCGTAGCGCGGGGCCACCAGCCGCTGGATGGTCCGGTGCACGAAGCCGAGGCCGAGGTCGGTGCCCTGCACCGGGGCGGGCAGGTCGTCGCTGCGCACCTCGTAGCGCAGGGCGACCACGTGCTCGTCGCCGTACGGGTCCGGCTCCAGGCCGAGGCTGAGCGAGGGCGCGTGCACGAAGAGGTAGCGCGCGGTGCACTCCATGACCCCGGCGAGCGTCGGCGAGTTGCGGATGGCGAGCGCGAGCGGGCCGAGCATGTCCAGGTCCTGCCGGTAGGAGATGCGCAGCCCGAGGTCGGGGCAGCCGAGCCGGTGCGCGGCCAGCTCCAGCGCCGTGGCGACGGCGGTGTCCGGGACCAGCATGTCGTCGGTGTCCAGCGCGGCGGCGGGCAGCCCGGCGGCGGCGGCCAGCGCCTCGGCGTCGCCGCCCAGCTCGGCCACGGTGGCGCGGAAACCGCGCAGGCCGGCGGAGCGGATGACGGACATGTCGTCCAGGGTCAAACTTTTGTCGCGTGAAAGCAAGAAGGCCCGGCTGCGCCCGGGCACACTGGTTGGCATGACCGAACACCTCGACGTCGTGATCGTCGGCGCAGGGCTCTCCGGGATCGGCGCCGCGTACCGGTTGCAGACCGAGTGCCCCGGCAAGAGCTATGCCGTGCTGGAGGCCCGCGGAGCGCTCGGCGGCACCTGGGATCTGTTCCGCTACCCGGGGATCCGCTCGGATTCGGACATGTTCACCCTCGGCTACCCCTTCAAGCCGTGGCGCGACGCCAAGTCCATCGCGGACGGCCCTGCCATCCTGCGCTACATCACCGAGACCGCCCGGGAGTACGGCATCGACCGGCACATCCGCTTCGGCACCAAGGTGCTCGGCGCCGACTGGTCGTCGGAGGAGCTGCGCTGGACCCTGACCCTGTCGCGCACCGACGCCGCCGGGCACCGCACCGAGGAGACGGTGACCTGCGGCTTCCTCTACAGCTGCGCGGGCTACTACAACTACGACCGTGGCCACGCGCCGGAGTTCGCCGGGCTCGCCGACTTCGCCGGACGGGTGGTGCATCCGCAGTTCTGGCCCGCGGAGCTCGACTACACCGGCAAGCGGGTGGTGGTGATCGGCAGCGGCGCCACCGCGGTGACGCTGGTGCCCGCCATGGCCGCCGACGCCGAGTCGGTCACCATGCTGCAGCGCAGCCCCACCTGGATCAGCGCGGTGCCGGGCCGGGACAAGATCGCCGACAAGCTGCGCGCGACGCTGCCGCCCCAGCTCGCGCACCGGCTCATCCGCACCAAGAACATCCTGTTCAGCATGGGCTTCTACCAGTACTGCCGGCGCCGCCCCGAGGCCGCGCGCAAGTTGCTCACCGGGCTCACCACCCGCATCCTCGGCGACGAGAAGCTGGTGGCCGAGCACTTCACCCCGGAGTACGACCCGTGGGACCAGCGGCTCTGCGCGGTGCCGAACGCCGACTTCTTCAAGGCCATGAAGAAGGGGAAAGCGGAGGTCGTCACCGACCGCATCGACCGCTTCGTGCCGGACGGCATCCGGCTGGTGTCGGGCCGGGTGCTGCCCGCCGACATCGTGATCACCGCGACGGGGCTGGAGCTGCTCGCCTTCGGCGGCATCGCGCCCTCGGTGGACGGGGTCGAGGTGCCGCTGCCGGAGCAGTACGTGTGGCAGGGCGCCATGCTCACCGGGGTGCCGAACTTCGCCGTCTGCATCGGCTACACCAATGCCTCCTGGACGCTGCGCGCCGACCTGTCCTCCCGGCTCGTCTGCAAGGTGCTGAATTTCATGGACCGCAGGGGGTACCAGGCGGTCGTCCCGGAGCCCGCGGGCGAGCTCGGCGAGCAGCCGCTGCTCGACCTGGCGTCGGGGTACGTCCAGCGCTCGATCGGCGACTTCCCGCGGCAGGGCGACCGGCACCCGTGGAAGGTGCGGCAGAACTACCTGCTCGACTCGGCCACCACGCTCCGCACCGACCTGGGCAGGACGCTGCGGCCGGTGCGACCGAAGGTGCCCGTCCGGGTGTGAGGCTCAGTCCGGCATCTGCCGCAGCTCCAGCAGGGTGAGGCCGAGTGCGTCGATCCTGGCCAGCAGGCCGCGCAGTGCGGCGGCGTCGGTGACCGGGCCGTACAGCGTCGTCACCGCGCCCGGCGCCCGGTTCGACGCGGCGAGCTCGGGGAAGGCGGCGAGCGCGCGCTCGGAGAGTTCGCCGTCGATGATGAACTGGTAGCGCAGCGGGCCCACCACCGCTCCTTCCGCCGATTCCCGTGCGCCGAGCCTGCCCGGCCCGGCGCGCTACCGCGTCACCCGGAGCGGGTGAGATCGTGGGCCGGTAACCTCGGGGCCGCGCGGACCCGCGCACCTGCGATCGGAGGGAGCGGCTGTGGCCGAGGATTTCAACGCGAAGATCATCGCCGAGTTCCGGGCCAATCAGGGGAAGGTCGGCGGGCCGTTCGCCGGCGCCGAGCTGCTGCTGCTCACCACGACCGGGGCGAAGAGCGGCGCACAGCGGGTGAGCCCGCTGGCCCAGGCCAGGGATGGGGAGCGCTTCGTGATCGCGGCCTCGAAGGCGGGCGCCGACACCAACCCGGACTGGTACCACAACATCAGGGCCGACCCCGAGGTCACGGTGGAGTTCGGCACCGAGACCTTCCGCGCCGTCGCCACCCCGATCGAGAGCGGCCCGGAGCGCGACCGGCTCTACGGCAAGCTGGTCGAG
>NZ_JBHSAX010000033.1:23710-537777 GCF_042650385.1 Nocardia jiangsuensis | reverse complement strand
CCTTCGTCGTCCGGCGGATCAGCTGTTCTGGCAGCCGATTCCGTCGCCGTCGCGGTCCAGGTCGTACTCGTCCGGGCCGATGACCTCGACCCGGCCGGTGTAGGCCGGGCCGTTGCCGCTGCCACCGGCGCAGTCCACGTCCGAGGTGATCGGGACGCAGGGGCGGTAGGAGGCGTGGCAGCCGGACTGCGGCGCGGCCGATGCCGGGGCCGCGGCGGCGAGGAAGGCGGAGGCGGTGGCGCCGGCGACGCCGAGCAGGAGTGCGTTTCGCATTGTTTCCCTTCGTGATTCGAGCCAGCGAAAGATACCAGCACACAGCGGGCGAACGAGGTGTTCCGGGGCGGATCAGGGGCCGGAACAGACCGGCTCGCAGTCGCCCGGCAAATCTGCCGCACACCGAGGCGCGACGTCGATTGGAATCCGATCGCACTGGGTAACTCTGGTCGAGACCGTCAGGCCCGCGCGCCCCGGTACGCCGGGCAGCCGCTCGGCGACCGCCCGGACAACGCCGAAGGAAGGAACCTCCACCGATGACCGACAGCCCCCGGCCCGCGCCCGCGGACCCGCGGCACGACGTGCTCGTGACCGGAAGCCTGCTGGTTGCCGGGGAGGCGGTATCGGTGACGGTGCACAGACCGGCGCCGATCCCGCCGGTGCGCGGCTCCGGGTACTGGTGCCGGCTCGCGGTCGACCGGGCGCGGGCGGCGCCTGCCCAGTCCATCGTGGTCGGCCGGGATTCGGCGGGGGCGCTGGCCTCCGCGCTCACCCTCATCGAGACCAGGTTCGGGGTGAGCCCGGCCGAGTTCCTCGCCGACGCCACCATCGGCGCCGCGCGCTGATCGCCCCAGGATTGGTGGCATGCCCGCCGCCCGCCCGCCGGCCTAGAGTGGCCGAAATCGGCGGTACTCGCCGGTAGGGCGGGCGCGGGAGGTCGGCATGGGGTCGTGGCCGGTGACCGTGTTGCTGCCGATCGTGCTCGCGCTGATCATGTTCGGGCTGGGACTCGGGCTGACCGTCGCCGAGTTCACCCGGGTCGCCCGGTACCCGAGGGCGGTCCTCGTCGCGCTGGGTTGCCAGCTGGTGCTGCTGCCCGCCATCGCCTTCGGGCTGGTGCTGGCGACCGGCCTCGCGCCCGCCCCGGCGGTCGGGGTGATGCTGCTGATGGCCGCACCGGGCGGGGCGACCGCCAACCTGCTCAGCCACCTCTTCCGCGGCGACGTCGCGCTGAACGTCACGCTGACCGCGGTCAACTCGCTGCTCGCCGTGCTGACCCTACCGGTGGTCGCGAATCTCGCGCTGACGTACTTCGCCCCGGCGGGGCAGGAGCGGCTCGGGCCGCAGTCGGGCAAGCTGCTCCAGGTCTTCGCGCTGGTGCTGGTCCCGGTGCTGGCCGGGATGCTGACCAGGGCGGCACGGCCGGAGTGGAGCGCGCGGCTGGACCGGCCGGTGCGGGTGCTCGCGCTCGGCTTCCTCGCCGTGGCCACGGTGGCGGCGCTGCTCGTCGAGCGCCGCGATATCGGCGGCTACCTGGCCGAGGTCGGGGTGCTGATCCCGGCGCTCTGCGCGCTCGGCCTCGGCGTCGGCTACCTGGTGCCGAAGGCGGCCGGGCTGGCGCGGCCGCAGGCGCTGGCCTGCGCCATGGAGGTCGGGATCCACAACAGCGCGCTGGCCATGACGATCGCGGTGAGCGTGCTCGGCGACATCCGGATGGCGGTGCCCGCGGGGGTCTACGGCATCGTCTCGGTGCCGCTCGCGCTGCTCGCGGGGTGGCTGATCACATCGGGCACGCGATCGGAGCGGGCCGCGATGGCGCGATTCCGCGCACACTCGATTGCCCGCAACCGATCGGCTCGCTAACTTCGAAGCAGGAGGTGGTGCGGGATGTCACGCACGGATGCGCTGGCACTGGACCAGCAGTTGTGCTTCGCGCTGTATTCGGCGTCCCGCGCGGTCACCCGGCTGTACCGGCCGCTGCTGGAGGCGCTCGGGCTGACCTACCCGCAGTACCTGGTGATGCTGGTGCTCTGGGAGCGCGGCACGGTCACCGTCAAGGAGCTGGGCAGGGCGCTCGACCTGGACTCCGGCACGCTCTCGCCGCTGCTCAAGAGGCTGGAGGCGAACGGGGTGGTGGCGCGGGTGCGCTCGGCCGCGGACGAGCGCTCGGTGCTGGTCGCGCCGACCGAGGCGGGTGCCGCGCTGCGGGAGCAGGCGGCCATGGTGCCGGAGCGGATCGCCTGCGCGAGCGGGATGGACCCGCGTGACCTGGTCGGCTTCCGGGATCAGCTCAAGGAGATGACCAGGATCGTCAACCAGACCGAGCTGGATCTCTAGGAGGCCGCGGACTTCTTCGTGGTCCGCAGCCGCTCGGCGAGCGCGGGGATCCGTGCCAGCATGTCGACGGCGAAGTCGGCGAGCAGGTCGATGAGGCCGTCGCGGTCGACGTCGAGCCGGCCGTCCAGCCAGATCAGCACCAGTTCGGCGGCGCCGCCGGTGATGAGCTGGGAGGTGACGCCGACGGCGGCGTCCTGACCGTGGGGCAGGTCGAGCACCACCCTGGTCTGCTCGATGATCACCTCGGCCACCCGGCGCATGCCGTCGAAGCGGCTGCGCATCAGCGCCTCGCTGCCGTACGCCTGCGCGAAGACGATCTTGGCCCGCCGCGGGTCGTCGGTGAGCTCGGTGATCAGCGCGGCGACCCCGGCGCGGATCCTGGCCTCCGGGTCGGCGGAGGTCTCGGCGATGGCGCGGCGGGCCCGGTCCAGCCCGGCCTGCTGGATGCCGAGCAGCAGTTCGGTGGCGAGCGCGTCCAGGTCGGGGAAGGCCTCGTAGAAGAAGCGCGGGCCGACCTTGGCCTGCTCGCAGACTCCGCGCACGGTGAGCGCGGAGAGCCCCCTGGTGCCGATGATGCCGAGCGCCGCGTCCAGCAGCCGATTGCGCCGATCCTCACGGCGCTCCTCCGAGGAGGCGCCCCGGTAGGTGCCGGTCGATGCGCGGGTCATCCCGCCAGCTTGGCACAGCACCAATTGGGAAACAATCGTTTACGGAAACGAACGTTTCCTCTATCGTCGTTCCTGTTCGCAACGAAGCGAAGGGATGACCGGTCATGAGTCTTCTGCTTGCCCCGCCGACCGTCGACGGTCTCACCGAGAAGTACCGTCACGTCCGTGCCAGGGCCGCCTTCAAGGTCCAGCGGGCCGCCGTGCGGCTGGCCGACCGGATTCCGAGCCGGGTGCGGCCACTCGCCGAGCCGCCGCCGGGCAGCGGGCTGAAACCGGTGCTCGGTGATTCCGGCCCGCCGGTGATCGGCTACACCTTCCACTCCATCGTCGACCCGCTCGGCTTCGGCCAGCGGCGCTACGACCGCTTCGGCGACGTGCAGTGGGTCGGGGTGCTCGGCCGCAAGGTGGTCTTCGTCGGCAGCCCGGCCGCCTTCGAGGCGGTGCTGCTCGACCGGAACAAGGTGATGTCGGCCGAGCGCGGCTGGGAGTACCTGATCGGCCCGTTCTTCCGCGGCGGGCTGATGCTGCGCGACTTCGAGGATCACCTGCACCACCGCCGGATCATGCAGCAGGCCTTCACCAGGCCCCGGCTGGAGGGGTACCTCGAGCTCACCACGCCGCTGCTGGAGCGCGCGGTGGCGGACTGGGAGCCGGGCCCGCGGTTCCCCGTCTACCCCGCGATCAAGAAGATGCTGCTGCAGCAGGCCACCGCGGTCTTCGCCGGCGCCGAGCTCGGCCCGATCGCGAACCGGCTGGAGCACGCCTTCGAGGACGCCGTGCACGGCGGCATGGCGATCATCAGGGCGAACGTGCCCGGCGGGGTCTGGGCGCGCGGGCTGCGCGGCAGGCGCACGCTCTCCGAGTACTTCCGCAGCGAGCTGCCCGCCAAGCGCGCGGGCGACGGCGCCGACCTGTTCAGCGTGCTCACCAGGGCGCGCAGCACCGACGGCCACGCCTTCACCGACGAGGAGGTGGTCGAGCACATGATCTTCGTGATGATGGCGGCGCACGATACCAGCACCATCGCCTCCTCCATGCTCATCTACGAGCTGGGCAGGCACCCGGAGTGGCAGGAGCGGGTGCGCGCGGAATCACTGGCGCTGGGCAAGGATTCGCTGGACTACGCCGACCTGGAGAAGCTGCCGTCGCTGGATCTCGCCTTCCGCGAGGCGCTGCGGATGTGGGCGCCGGTCGGTCAGCAGGCCCGCGAGACCACTTCCGACACCGAGCTCTGCGGCCACTTCGTGCCGAAGGGGACGCTGGTGATGACCGGGCCGTTCGGGTTGATGCGCAACGCCGAGTTCTGGCACGACCCGGACACCTTCGACCCGGAGCGCTTCGTCGACGGCCGCCGCGAGGACAAGTCGCACCGCTTCGCCTGGCCGCCCTTCGGCGGCGGCGCGCACAAGTGCATCGGACTCTACTTCGGCGGGATGACGGTCAAGGCGGTGCTGCACCGGATGCTGCTGAGCTACCGCTGGTCGGTGCCTGCCGGGTACGTGCCGCCGATGGTGCCGACCACCGGCCCGACCCCGGCGGACGGGCTGCCGATCCGGCTGGAGCGGCTGGCGTGACCAGGGTGCTGGCCGACCCCGAGCGCTGCGAGGGCCACGGCATGTGCGAGGCGGTGGCGCCGGAGCTGTTCCGGGTCGGCGACGACGACGTGGTGATCGTTGCGCCGGGCGAACTCGCCGCCGCCGACCTGGAGAACGCGAGGCTGGCGGCGGACAGCTGCCCGATGGCGGCGCTGCGGCTGGAGTGAGCCGGGGTCCGGCTCCGCTAGGGTCGGGATGGCCCGCGCCCGATGGCGCGGGCGTTCGCACCACGAGGAGTTCGGATGTCGCAGACCGTCGTCGTCACCGGGGCATCGTCGGGGATCGGCCGTGCCACCGCGGCCCTGTTCCTCGCGCAGGGGTACACGGTGATCGGCACCAGCCGCGATCCGGAGCGGATCCCGGCGGCGAACCGGATCGACGGCGTCGAGTACCGGGCGCTCGACCTTGCCGACGCGGAGTCGATCGAGACCTTCGGCGCCGGCCTTCCCGCGGTGGACGTGCTGGTCAACAATGCCGGCGAGAGCCAGTCCGGCCCGCTGGAGGAGCTGCCCGCGGACGCGCTGGACCGGCTCTTCCGGATCAATGTGCTCGGCCCGGTGCGGCTCACCCAGCTGGTGCTGCCGGGCATGCGCGAGCGGGGCGCAGGCCGGGTGATCATGGTCGGCTCGATGCTGGCCAGCTTCCCGCTGGCGTACCGCTCCTCGTACGTGGCGACGAAGGCGGCGCTCAAGGGCTTCGCGCACGCGGCGCGGCTGGAGGTCTCCCCGTTCGGGGTGGCGATCAGCACGGTGGAGCCGGGCTCGATCGCCACCGGGATCGGCGAGCGGCGCACCGCCTACATCGCCGCCGACTCCGCGCACCTGGCCGACTACCGGACCATGATCGGCAAGCTGGACCACAACGAGCAGAACGGCATCGCGGCCGAGCAGGTGGCCGCGCTGATCGTCAAGGCGGCCCGGGCCCGCAGGCCGAAGCCGCTGTACGCCACCGGAAGCCGGGCCCCGCTGGTCTTCGCGCTGCGCAGGCTGCTGCCCGCGGCGGCGATCCATCGGATCACCGCGCGGGCACACGGCCTGAAGCGCTGAGCGTCAGCGCTTGTAGCCCAGCCCGGCCACGATCAGCTGCTCCCAGACGGTGAGCTCGCGCTCGGCGCTGCCGATGGCATCCGCACCGGTGCGGTCCGGGCGCCACTGCACGGCGGGCACGATGCCGGGCTCGGCGAGGTCGAGGCCTTCGAAGAAGGCGGCGATCTCGGAGTCGGTGCGCCAGCGGCCGCGGCCGAAGGTCTCCTGCAGCTTGCCCTCGGCGGCCTTGGTCTCGTCGTTGTCGCCGGAGCGGAAGTGCGAGATGAACAGCGCGCTGCCCGGCGGCAGCTGGTCGCGCCAGAAGCGCACGATGCCGAGCGGGTTCTCCCGGTCCTCCAGGTGGTGCAGGATCGCGCTGAAGATCACCGCGACCGGCTGGTCGAAATCGATGAGCCGCCGCAACTCCGGGTGGTTGCGGATGCCTTCCGGGTCGACCGCGTCGGCCTGGATCACCACGGTGTTGTCGTCGGTGGCGAGGATGGCCCTTCCGTGCGCGAGCACGATCGGGTCGTTGTCCACGTAGACCACCTTCGAGCCCGCGGCGTGCCTGGCCGCGACCTGGTGCACGTTGTCCGAGGTCGGCAGCCCGCTGCCGAGGTCGATGAACTGCCGGATGCCGTCGGCGGCGAGCTCGCGGACGGCGCGGACCAGCACATCCCGGTTGGTCTTGGCGATGGCGACCGAGCCGGGCAGGTTGTGGATGAAATGATCGCCGATCGCCTGATCGACCGGGTAGTTGTCCTTCCCGCCGAGCACGTAGTCGTAGACGCGGGCAATGCTTGGCTTGCTCTGGTCGATCTCGACCGAGGGGGAATTGTCGGACACAGGCGGGAACCTCACGTTCGATGGACCGTAATCGCCCCTATCCTAGGTCGCCGCGGGCCGCGATGACCGCGTGGTAGCTCGAAAGATACCGCGCGGTACCATAATTGGGGTTCAGCGCAACCTGCGGATGTCCCCGCGCACCCGGTAGAAGCCGCCGCGGCCGGACTCGGTGATGGCGTCGACCACGTAGCGCGCGCCCGCCTCCCGGATGTCCCTGGGGAACTGCACGTTCCAGCCGTCCCGGTAGCCAGGCGAGAGCACCCGCACCCGCAGCCCGCCGCTCTGCTCGACGCACTCCACCACGATGCCGTCGCCCGCCTCGGTGATCACCTCGACGGTGGAGCTCGGCGCCACCGCGGAGATCTCCGGCGCCTTGATCGAGACGGTGCGCGGCAGCACGCCCTCCTCGGCGCCGCGGATCGCGCTCTCGGTGACGTCCAGGCAGGCCAGTGCGCCGCTGGTGGTGACGAGGTAGAGCCGGTCCGCGTGGTACTGCATGGAGTACGCGGAGCCGCAGCCGGTGCCGAGTTTCCAGAGCCGCTGCCCGCTCGCGTCGAAGCAGTACACCGAGGAGTGATTGTCGCCGGCGAAGACGTAGCGGCCGTCCGGCGAGGTGGCGCAGGAGAAGACGGCGGCGTCACAGCGGTAGGTGATGGCGTCGGTGCCGTCCTTGCCGATCATCCGCACCTCGTTGCTGCCGGTGCCGGCGTAGACCGCGCCGGATTCCTGCCAGCCGAAGAGCACGGAGCCGGTCGGCACCTGCCAGAGCTGCTGCCCGCGCTCCAGGCCGTACTTGGTGACGCCGCGCGAGTGCCCGTGGTAGACCCCGGTGTCATCGATCCGCACCATCCACGCGGAGTCGCCGCGGCTGCGGTGCGACCACAGCGATTCCTCCTCGTGGTCGATCACGGTGATGCCGCCCTCGCGATCGGAGACGCCGAGGATGCCGTCGTGGATGTCGAGCCAGTAGATGTCGACGTCGGCGGCGATCTCGTAGGCGGCGCGCGGCACCTTGCCGGACAGGTCGTAGACCCGGCCGTCGTCGCACCCGGCGTAGATCCAGAAGTCGTCCGCGACAATGCACTTGACGGCGTCCGGGAGGCGGTACCGCCCGGTGACGGTGCCGTCCGCGGTGAGCGTGAAGACGTCGCCGTGCTCGTTGCCGACCCAGCAGTGCTCGTCGTCGACGAAGATGCCGAAGGCGGAGGCGCCGGAGTCGAAGCTCCACAGCACCGGGGCCGCCTTGGCCGTGGAGCGGGTGCTGGTGATGGTGCGCCGCGTGCTCTGGCGCTTGGCGCGCTGACCTGGCACCGCGGCCGCGTACCCCTTGCGGACCTTCTCGCCGATCTTCTTGGCTGCCGCGGCGCGCGCCTTCTCCTCGCTGGGAAAGCTGCTGACCTTGACCTGGCCCTGGTCCCCGATTCGGCCGTAGCGGATGGTCACCTGGGTTCCTGCCACACCGACCTCGTAGAACTTGTGCGCCGAACCGTCGTCCTCGGACAGTTCCAGGTAGGTGCAGGCACCGGTCGTCATCGTCTTGCCCCGCTTCGTCGTTCGGTCGATCTCGAGCGAGAAGGTAGCAATGCGAACCGACAAGCCGGGTGCGGCGGCGGAAGTGCCGGTCGGATAGCGCAAACCGTTCGGTTTGCCACGCGGATGCTGGTCGTTGACTAGGTGCTGCTTGACCGCGCATAATCCGAGGAGATCACTGTTTGCGCAACGGTTGCGGAATCCTCAGGGGAGCCCCACATGGTCTTCAGCACGGCGCACGACATGTTCCTGCTCGCTCAGGTGGGCAACCCGACTCCGGAGGCGCCGCCGCTCTCCGGGGAGATCCTGCAGATGGTCAGGTACGTGACCTGGTTCTCGATCCTCTCCGGGGTCGCCGGGATCACGGTGGCCGGCGGCAAGTTCGCCTGGGAGAAGTGGCACGGCAGCAGCTTCACCTCGCCGAAGATGATCGCGGGCGGCATGATCGGCGGGGTGGTGGCCACCAGCGCGGGCACCATCATGAACACGCTCATCTCCTGAGCGCGCACCCCGCTGCGCTAGCGTGGCGGGATGCGACTCCACGTGGGGTGTGCGATGTGGTCGCACGGGTCCTGGTTCGAGCGGCAGCCGCCCGCCGCCGAGCGGCTGCGCCGCTATGCCGAGCACTGCACCGCCGTCGAGGGCAACACCACCTTCTACGCCACCCCGGCCCGGCGGACCGCGGAATCCTGGGCGGCCCAGCTGAGCCCGGACTTCCGCTTCTACGCCAAGCTGCCGCGCCCGGTCACCCACGAGCACCGGCTCGGCGGCGGCGCAGCCGAGCTCGCCGCGTTCCTGGACGCCATGGAGCCGCTCGGCCCGAGCCTGCATGCGCTCTGGGTGCAGCTGCCGCCGACCTTCGGCCCGAACGACCTGGGCGCGCTCGCCGCCTTCCTGCCCGCGCTGCCCGCGGGGCCGGGGATCGCGGTGGAGGTGCGGCACCCGGCCTTCTTCGAGGATGTCGAGCAGGCGCGGCGGTTGGTGCGGGTCCTCAGCGCGGCGGGCGCGGAGTGGGTCACCTTCGACACCACCACGCTCTACGCCGCGCCGCCGCGCACCCCGGCCGAGCACGAGGCGTGGGGCAAGAAGCCGCGGCTGCCGCGCCGCACGCCCGCGCTCGGCCCGCACCCGGTGGTCCGCTACCACGGCCGCGACGACGCCGAGGCGACGATCGCGGGCTGGGCGCCCTGGCTGGAGACGGTGGCAGGCTGGTTGCACGAGGGGCGCTCGCCGACGGTCTTCGTGCACACCCCGGACAACGGGGACGCGCTCGGCCTGGCCAGGCGCTTCCACGCCGAGGTGCGTGCGCTGGTCCCCGAACTGGAGCCGCTGCCCGAGCCGGAACCGGCGCACGCCCCGACGCTGTTCTGAGCAACAGCGATCACGGTCGCGGCGTCGGCCGTCGACCGTCGATACCCTCGCCGAAGGAAGGAGACCCGATGAGTGAAGACCGCCGCTGGATGGAACGGGCGATCGAGCTCGCCAGGCAGTGCCCCGTGGTCGAGGGCGCGTTCTCGGTCGGCGCGGTGATCGTGGCCGACGGTCAGGAGATCGCCGCAGGCTACTCGCGCGAGACCGACCCGAAGGTGCACGCCGAGGAGGCCGCGCTCGACAAGCTCGCCGCCGACGACCCCCGCCTGCGGCGCGCCACCATCTACAGCACGCTGGAACCGTGCTCGGAGCGCGCCACCGAGACCCGGCCGCCGTGCACGGACCGCGTACTCGCCGCGGGCATCCCGCGCGTGGTGATCGCCTGGCGCGAGCCGCCGACGTTCGTCGCGGACTGCGTCGGGGTCGAGAAGCTCCAGCAGTCCGGGGTGCAGGTCGTCGAACTTCCCGAGCTGGCCGATGCCGCGATGTCGATGAATCGCCACCTCGATCTGTCCTGACTCAGCCGAGCCGCTCGGCGAGCGCGGTGAGGACGGGGGAGCAGCCGGCGTCGACGGTGTGGGTGGCGCACTCGTCGCCCCTGGTGCTGCCGCGGTTCACGATCACCACCGGTTTACCCTGCTTGGCAGCGTGCCGGACGAAGCGCAGCCCGGACATGACGGTCAGCGAGGAGCCCGCCACCAGCACCGCGTCCGCGGCCTCCACCAGCGCGAAGGCCGCGGCGACCCGGGGCTTGGGGACGTTCTCGCCGAAGTAGACGATGTCCGGCTTGAGCATCCCGCCGCAGTGCGCGCAGTCGACCATCCGGAAGGTGTCGGTGCGCGCGATCACGGCGTCCGCGTCCGGCGCTACCTCCAGCCCGTCGGCCGCGGCGGCGGCCGCGAAGCCGGGGTTGGCCGCCTCCAGCCGGTCGGCCAGCGTCATCCGAGAGATCAGCCGCTCGCAGCCGAGGCAGCGCACCCTGGCGTAGGTGCCGTGCAGGTCGATCACCCCGCGGTGCCCGGCCTTGGTGTGCAGCAGGTCGACGTTCTGCGTGATCAGCCCGGTGACGACGCCCGCGCGCTCCAGCCGGGCCAGCGCGCGGTGGCCCGGGTTCGGCCGGGAACCGTCCATGGTGCGCCAGCCGACGTGGTTGCGCGCCCAGTAGCGCTGCCGGAACACCGGGTCGCCGACGAACTGCTGGTAGGTCATGGGGTTGCGGGGCGGGGAGCCGGGGCCGCGGTAGTCGGGGATGCCGCTGTCGGTGGAGATGCCGGCGCCGGTGAGCACGGCCAGCCTGCGCCCGGCGAGCAGTGCGGCAACGGGATCGACGGCTGTTCGCTCCATGACATCGGACACGAAGTCCAGCGTACGACCTGTTTCGTCGCGGGTCAGAGCGGTTCGACCGGCTCCGGCTCGCGCAGCGGGATCTCGTCGAGGAGCAGCAGTATCAGCGCGGCGAGGAAGGCGACGGCGGCGGCGGTGTAGAAGACCGGGTGCATGGCCTCGGTGAAGCCGATCAGCACCGGGGTGCGCACCGCCTCCGGCAGCGCGGCGATGCCGCTGGTGTCGCTGCGCAGCACGTCGAGCAGCGCCGGGTCGGCGCCGGCGGGCAGCGCCCCGCCCGCCGCCGCGAGGATCCGGGCGGGGAGCAGGCTGAACAGCACGGTGAGGAAGACCGCGACGCCGAGCGTGCCGCCGATCTGCCGGAAGAAGGTGGCCGCCGCGGTGGAGGCGCCCATGTCCGCGCGCGGCGCGGCGTTCTGGATGGCGATGATGAGCGTCTGCAGGCTGGTGCCGAGCCCGATCCCGACCAGCCCGCCGATACCGAGCGGCAGCCACAGCGGGCTGTCGTGCGCCAGCTGGGCGAAGCAGAGCCCGCCGATCCCGACCAGCACGCTGCCGACGACCGGGAAGACCTTGTAGCGCCCGGTCATCCGGGTGACCCGCCCGGCCACCTGCGAGCCGAGCGTGATCCCGATGACCATCGGCAGCATCATCAGCCCCGCCATCGTCGGCGAGAGGCCCTGCACCACCTGGAGGTACTGCGGCAGCATGGCGAGCCCGCCGAACATCGCGATCCCGATCAGCAGCCCGCCCGCGATCCCCGCACTGAAGGTGCGGTTCCGGAACAGCCGCAGCGGGATCAGCGCCGCATCCCGCATCCGCCGCTCGACCAGGATGAACAGCGCGGTGCCCGCGGCCCCGACGACGTAGCAGAGCAGCGCCCGCGGCGAACTCCAGCCCCAGCTCCTTCCCTGCTCGGCGACGAGCAGCAGCGGCACCACCGCGAAGGCCAGCGCGACCGCGCCGAACCAGTCGATCCGGTGCCGCTGCGGCCGGTGCGGGGTGGTGAGCACCTTGGAGACGACGACGAGCGCCACGATGCCGATCGGGACGTTCACGAGGAAGACCCAGCGCCAGCCGGTGAGCCCGAGCAGCGTGTCGTGCGTGGCGAAGAAGCCGCCGAGCACCGGGCCGAGCACGGTGGCGATGCCGAAGACCGTGGTGTTGTAGCCCTGGTAGCGCACCCGCTCCCGAGCGGGAACCAGGTCGGCGATGATCGTGAAGGCCAGCGACATCAGCCCGCCCGCGCCGAGCCCCTGGAAGGCGCGGAAGGCGGCCAGCTGGTGCATGGTGGCGGCGCAGGCGCAGGCCGCCGAGCCGAGCACGAAGATCCCGATGGCGAGCAGGTAGAGCGGCCTGCGGCCGTAGATGTCGGCGAGCTTGCCGTACAGCGGGGTGCTGATGGTCGCGGTGATCAGGTAGGCGGTGGTGGCCCAGGCCTGCTGGTCGAAGCCGTTCAGGCTGTTCGCGATGGGCACGATCGCCACGCTGACGATGTTCTGGTCCAGCGCGGCGAGGAAGAGCCCGAGCAGCAGCCCGGAGAGCACGGTGAGGATCTGCCGGTGCCCGAGTTGCCCGGGCGCCTGCTCGGTGGTGCCGGTCACCCGCGCGCCGCCCCGCCGGGCTCGGAATCCCTCGGGTCTGCCTCGATCCCGTCGTTCAGCCGGTCCAGCAGCACGGTGAGCTGCCCGACCTCGGCGGCCGACCACCCCTCCACCAGCCCGGCCAGCCACTCGCTGCGCCGCTGCCTGGCCTGCTCGAAGACCCGCACCCCGTCCTCGGTGGCGGCGAGCACGCTGACCCGCCCGTCGTCCGGGTCCGCCCGCCGCTCGATCAACCCGAGCTGTACCAGCGTCCTGGTCTGTCTGCTGACCAGCGAGATCTCCGCATAGAGCAGGTCGGCGAGGCGTCCGGTGCGCTGCGGGCCGTGCTCGACCAGCCGGAAGAGCATGGCGTAGGCGAGCTTGTCCAGGTGCCTGGCGTCGTCGGCGGCGGAGCGGTGCCGCACCCGGTTCAGCGCGCGGGCGAACCGCACCAGCTGCCTGCCGAGCCGGTCGGCCGCCGCGAGTTCGGCATCGCTCGGCGCGCCGGAGTCGGCAGGAGACATGTACTTGACCACCTCAACTAGTTGCTTGCGCCAACTATAGGGCGGCGCCCATAAAAGTGGAAACGGGATTCTCGGACATGCCGATTCGGGAGGTTTGTCCGATACCCCGGCCGTTCGCGCGAGGAGTGTTCACGTTGACGCGGTGGTGCGCGTGGCCAACTATGGGGTATGGCCGTTTTCGCTTGCTGTCGCCGCTGAGCACCGCCGATGCCCGACGAATCCGATCGCGAGCAGGCTCGGTTGCTGTACACTCTGCTCCGGCGCGAAGCCGACGAACTCGCCAGGGTGCTGGAAGCGGATCTCACCCGCCGCGGCACGCCCAGATCGACCACCGAGTCCCGGCGGCTGACGCGTGATCTGCAGGAAATCCGGCGTTGTCTCGCGAATCTCGCGACCCGCTTTCCCGAGGTAGTCGGGACGGATCGGCACTAGATCGCGAAGTTCTGTCGCACGACCGCACCAAGCTGGTTGCCTCACCGTACTCGAGCGTTCACATCAAGTTTTCCTGGCCTGAACTCTGCGAAGAATTCTGTGATGAGGGGAAAAATGATCAACCACCGCACCACCGGTGTGCGCGCCGCCGGTATCGGCGCCGCGGCCGCCGTAGCCCTCGGTCTCTTCTCGACCGGCGCCGCCAATGCCGACACCTTCGTACCGCTGCCGGACGGCCAGAAGCTCGGCCCCGGCGTCACCGTCACCCGCCTCGGGGAACACGCGATCGTCTCGCCGTCGCTCGCGGCCAACGGCGCGGGCCGGGTCGTGTGGGTCTCCGGCAACGCCATTGCCGATGTCACCGCCACCCCCGAGGGTGAGATCGGGCCGTTCAACGGCCCCGCCGACGAGCCGGGGAGCAACAACTCGTCCACCCACGGTGCCTCGCAGCTGAATACCGGCTACATCGTCGGGTGCCAGGTGTCGATCAGCGACGAGGCCATCTCGGCCGGGCTCGGTGGCGGCCTCGGCCTGACCTTTCCCTTCGACGGTAGCGAAGCCCTCGGCGACGGCGCCTTCGAGGGCTCCATCGGCCTCGACCTGGGCCCCGGCGAGGTGAAGTTCGTGCAGATCGAGATCAAGGACATCACCGAGCCCGGTGTCTACTCGGTGGAGTACCAGGACGTGGAGATCGAGATCCAGGGCTGCGCCGGCTACGCGCAGGCCCGCGCCTACACCGTGGTGGAGATCATCGGCGACGACTACTCGAAGACGTCCCTCTACGGCCTGCCGTTCAGCATCGGCTGATCCGGTCCGTTCGGTCGAATCACACACTCGCTGAAGCGGTTTCAATCCAAGAGGGGTTACTCATGCTCAACAGCAAGAAACTGGCGCGGGTGGCGGGTATCGGCGCCGCCGCCACGGTCGCCGTCGGCCTGTTCTCCACCGGCGCCGCCGATGCCGACACCTTCGTCGCCCTGCCGGGCGGCACTATCACCAAGGTTCTCTCCGACGGCACCGTGGTAACGGTGCGCCTGGTCGGTGAGTCGGCCAATATCAATCCGTCGCTGGGCTCGACCCCGGCGCACCGCAATGCGTGGGTCTCGGGTTCGGCGCAGGTCGACGTGGAGGGCGGGGAGGATATAGGCGGCAAGATCTACCCCGGCTACGTCGTGGGCTGCCAGGTGAACATCTCCGGCGGTGGAGTCGAGGGCGCTCTCGCGGGCGGCTTCGACGTAGGAGACGAGGAGTCCGTGCTCGGTGCCGAGTCCGGTGGCAACCTGTCGCTCGGCCCCGGCCAAGCGACCTCGTTCTACATCCTCGACATCGAGAAGCCGGACGACTACGGCAGCGAGGACCACGCGACCAACAACTCGTTCCAGGGCAACAACGGCTCGGTGACCTGGGCCGACTCCACCATCGGGCTGACCGGCTGCGGCGGCTACGCCCAGGCCCGCGCCTTCGTGCGGGTCAAGGTGGAGACCGATCGCGTGCAGTCGGTCGTCACCCTGTGGGGCCAGCCGTTCAGCATCGGCTGATCCACCGCTCGTAGCGAGGGGCCCGGCGCGCAGGCGCCGGGCCCCTCGTCACGTCGGGCTCAGTGGCCGCGGGCGATCCACTCCTCGAGGTGCGGCGCCTCGGCGCCGACGGTGGTGCCGTCGCCGTGGCCGGTGTGCACCCTGGTCTCCGCAGGGAGCGTGAGGATCCGCTCCCGGATCGACCCGATGATGGTCGGGAAGTCGGAGAAGGAGCGGCCGGTGGCGCCGGGGCCGCCGCTGAACAGGGTGTCGCCGGAGAAGAGCACCCCGGCCTCGGGCAGGTACAGGACGACCGAGCCGGGGGAGTGGCCCGGGGTGCTGATCACCTGGAGGTCGGTGCCCGCCACCGGGATGCGCTGGTCGTCGGCGAGCGGCCGGTAGGCGGCGTCCGGGTGCGTCATCCGCCACAGCGGCTCGTCGCCGGGGTGCAGCAGGATCGGGGCGTCCAGCCGCTCGGCGAGCTCGGGGGCGGCGGTGACGTGGTCGTTGTGGCCGTGTGTGCAGACCACGGCGAGGACCCGACGGTTACCGACGGCCTCGGCGATCCGGCCAGCGTCGTGCGCGGCGTCGACGATCAGCACCTCGTCGTCGTCGCCGACCAGCCAGACATTGTTGTCGACGTCCCAGCTGCCGCCGTCCAGGGTGAAGACCCCGGAGGTCACCACCTGATCGATCCGCAGCTCGCCGCTCACAGCACCACCACCGAGCGCAGCACCTTGCCGCCGTGCATGGTGTGGAAGGCCTGCTCGACCTGGTCCAGCCCGATCCGCTCGGTCACGAATTTCTCCAGCGGCAACCTGCCCTGCCGGTACAGCTCCACCAGCATGGGGAAGTCGCGCTCCGGCAGGCAGTCGCCGTACCAGGACGACTTGAGCGCGCCGCCGCGCGAGAAGAAGTCGATCAGCGGCATCTCCAGCCGCATGTCCGGGGTCGGCACGCCGACCAGCACCACGGTGCCTGCCAGGTCGCGGGCGTAGAAGGCCTGCTCGTAGGTTTCCGGGCGGCCGACCGCCTCGATCACCACGTCGGCGCCGAAGCCGCCGGTGAGCTCCTGGATGGCGGCGACCGGATCGGTCTCGGCGGCGTTCACCGTATGCGTGGCGCCGAGCTCTCGCGCCCACTCCAGCTTGGTGTCGTCCCGGTCGACGGCGATGATCGGCGTCGCACCGACCAGCTTCGCGCCCGCGATGGCCGCGTCGCCGACGCCGCCGCAGCCGATCACCGCGACCGAATCGCCCCGGCTCACGCCGCCGGTGTTCACCGCGGCGCCGATGCCCGCCATCACGCCGCAGCCGAGCAGCCCGACCACGGCCGGGTCGGCCTCCGGGTCGACCTTGGTGCACTGGCCCGCGTGCACCAGCGTCTTCTCCACGAAGGCGCCGATGCCGAGCGCCGGGGTGAGCTCGGTGCCGTCGGTCAGGGTCATCTTCCTGGTGGCGTTGAAGGTGTCGAAACAGTACTGCGGGCGGCCGCGCTTGCAGGCCCGGCAGCGGCCGCAGACCGCGCGCCAGTTCAGGATGACGAAGTCGCCGACCTCGACGGTGTCGACGCCCGCGCCGATGCTCTCCACCGTGCCCGCGGCCTCGTGGCCGAGCAGGAACGGGAACTCGTCGTTGATCCCGCCCTCGCGATAGTGCAGGTCGGTGTGGCAGACGCCGCACGCGGCGACCTTGACCACCACCTCGCCCGGGCCCGGGTCGGGAATCACGATGTCGGTGAGCTCGACCGGAGCCCCCTTACTCCGCGCGACCACCCCGCGAACCTGCTGTGGCATGGCTGTTCATCCTTTTCGACGACGGTAAGGACGCATGCGTGTACCCGCATGGCTACCTCGACCGTATCGGTGCGGGGGCCAGGGGTGTCCTGGCCGGACGGACAGGAAAACCTCGCCTTTCGGCCAGGTCGCCTAGACTCGGCCGCGATGGCCGAGACCTCCGCTGACCTGCCCGCCCTGCGCGCGGTGATCGACGGCCCGCTGGCCGAGATCGCCCGCCGCTTCTCCCGGTACCTGGCCGAGCGGTGGCCACACGACGCGCTGGTGATCTTCACCAGGGAGTGCACCGGCCGGCCGCGCAAGGTGGCGGGCGCCGCCGAGGTGGTCGATCGGGTCGGCATCGGCGAGCTGGAGGCGGTGCGCTCCGCGCTTGCTCCGGGGGAGCACGCCGAGCTCACGGCCCGGCTCGGCGAGGCGCCGCGCCGCCTGTGGGCGGTGCTCGACCGCTCCGGGATCCTGCTGATCCTCGTACCGCGGAAGCCGGCGAGGGCCGGGCGGGATGCCATCGACCCGGAGACGGCCGCGCCGTGTGCGGCCGACGAGCGCTGCGCGCTGCCCGGCGCGGCCGAGCTGGCCGCCCGCTTCGGCGTCGTCGCCACCTCGATCCGGCAGCAGGTGGCCCAGGCCAGCCCGGAGTACCTCACCGAGGCGCGCGCCGCCTCCGCGGAGCGGGCCCGCGCGGTCGCCGAACTCACCGCCGCGCACGAGGCCACGCTCACCGCGGTCCTCGCCACCCTGCGTGCCACCGGGCTGGACGACCGGCAGGCGCGGGCGGCCGCCGTCGAAACCGCCTCCGCCGCACTGCTCGCCGCCCGCGCGGGCCGCGCCACCGAGCGCGCGCTGGCCGAGGAGCCACCCGCCGCGGCCTTCGACCGGCTGCGCGCCGAGCTCGCCCCGGTACTCAGGGACACCGAGGTGCTCTTCGCCGCCCCCGGCGCGGGCGCCCCGCTGCCCGGCGAGATCGCCGTCGGCGCCAGGGCCATGACCACCGCCGTCGTGCTCGCCTTCGTCGGCCGGCCCGGGCTGCGCCGGCTCCGGGTCGGCTGGGAGCACGCCGACGCCGCGCTCTGCATCGATGTGCGCGACCAGGCGTCCGGTGTCATCGACGCCGACGCGCTGCGCCGCGCCCTCGAGGGCCGGGTCCGCACGCTGCGCGCCGCGCTGGAGATCGAGGCGCTGCCCGGGTGGGGCTGCCGGGTGGTCCTGCGGCTCCCGCTGGCCGCGCCGACGGTGCGCAGGGAGCGCGGCGCGCTGGACCGGCTGAACCGGCGCGAGCGCGAGGTGCTCGGCCTGCTCGCCGCGGGCAGGCGCAACCGTGCCATCGCCGCCGAGCTCGGGGTCGCGGAGAGCACGGTCAAGTTCCACGTCACCGGTGTGCTGAAGAAACTGGCGGTCTCCACCCGCGGCGAGGCCGCCGCGCTCGGCGTGCGCGCCGGGCTGCTGCCGGGCTCGCCCTGAGTGCCGATCCGGTGCTGCCGGAACCGCTTTCGGTGCGTCTCGGGGGAGAACCGATGCCGCGCAACCCCGGTCGCTATTGACATATTTCGCCACCGTCTCCGATGCTGCGCCGAGGTGGCGATACGCTCTGCGCCGAAGTCGATCGCGCCCGCGCTCCGGGCGGGACCGTTCGGACCCGCGGAGTCCGCGGAATGAGCGATAGCGAAAGGGCATGAAAGCAATTCGGCCACGACGGTGCGACGAACGGCGAAGCCGGGTACCGTACCCACGCGTGATCACTTGTCTGCCATCGTATCTTCCCGGCAGGGAGTCGCAGTGACCATCGACCAGAACAACGAAGACGATGTCACCGCGCTGGCGAGGCGGGTCGAGCGGGCGAGGGGCCGTCTCGCGTACCAGTTCGATCCGGCGCTGACCCAGGCGCTCTCGGAGGACGAACTACGCGCCGAGCGCGAGCTCGCCGAGCGCATCCGCGTCGAGGAGCGCGGGCAACGGTGGAAAGAGGTGCAGGCCGCCGCCGCGGCCTCGGACCGCGCCAGGCAGACCACCGAAGCCATCGAGAAGGCCGACATGCGAGATCTCCTGCTCGCCCGTAGAGCGATCGCCGCGCAGCGGCGCGAGTCGAGCCCGCACGCCAAACTCGCCTCGCTCTACCGGCATCGGGCCTGGTCGCTGCGCGCCCTCGCCGGCGTCGTCACGGCGGGCATGCTGTGGTCGGCGGTCAACGTCCAGCAGAACATCGCGCCCGGCGGCCCGACCGACCCGCTCTTCTGGTTCAGCTACCTGCTCGAGGCGATGATCAGCGCGTGTCTGATCATCATCATGATCGGCACCAACAAGGTGGCCGAGTGGGGCGTCATCGACAACCGGCGCCAGGTGCTCGCCGCCGAGGCCGCGCTGCTGCTGCTGACCGTCTCGCTGAACACCTATCCGTATGTCCGGCTGGGCAACTGGTACGACGCCGCGGTGCACGCGGTGGCGCCGGTGATGATCGGCGTCGCGCTGCTCATCCACGACGCGGTGAGCGCCCGCTACGGCCTGGCGATCGCCAGGGCGACGGCCCAGGTGCGCGACCTCCCGGACGCCACCGACCAGATCCGGCTGCGGATGCCGGGCGCCTACCGCGGCAGCGCCATCACCGAACTCGGCAGGCCGCCGATCGACGAGCCCGCCGCGCTGCCCCCGATGGCCGAGGGCGAGTACGAGGTCGTCGAA
Organism: Nocardia jiangsuensis; assembly: GCF_042650385.1. Taxonomy (NCBI): domain Bacteria; kingdom Bacillati; phylum Actinomycetota; class Actinomycetes; order Mycobacteriales; family Nocardiaceae; genus Nocardia; species Nocardia jiangsuensis. Next base: position 518,543 of record NZ_JBHSAX010000033.1, on the reverse strand, counting down.
GAGGACGAGCTGCCGCCGGAGGATCCGGACAACGATCCGGACGCCGCCGAGCAGCCGGACGAGGACGAGCGCACCGAACTCACCGGCGGCGCCGAGGAGGCGAGCGCCTTCCGCTCGCCGAATCAGCCCGCGCGGCAGCCGGTGACCGCCGAGCTGGCCGAGGTCGAGGAGGAGGCGGTCGAGGAGCCGAAGCCCGCCCCGGTCAAGCGCGCCAAGGCCGTCGTCAAGGCCACCAAGCCGGTGGCGGCGAAGCCGCAGCGCGCATCGGAGGAGGTGGCCGCGGACGACGCCCCGACCGGAGTGATCCCGGCCGTCGACGCCGAGGCCGACGCCCCCGTCGAGCCGCAGCCCGCCAAGCCCGCGCGCAAGACCGCAGCCAAGGCGGCGCGGCCCGCGGCGAAGACGGCCGCCAAGACCGTCGCCGTGAAGCAGGCACCGGTCGAGGAGGCCGCGCCCGCCGTCGAGGAGCAGTCCGCGCCGAAGCCGGCCGCGAAGATCGCCGAGCCGGCCGCTGCGCAGCCCGTGGCCAAGCCCGCCGCGGTGCGGTCGAAGCCGACCGCTGTCCCGGAGCCCACTCCGGCACCGGCCGCCACCGAGCCCGTCGTCCGGCCCGCCGCCGCCCGGGTGGCCGAGCCGATCGCCGCGCCCGCGGCGCAGCCCGCCGCCGCGCGGGCCGCGCAGCCGGCGGCAGCACGGTCCGCTCAGCCCGCGGCGGCGGCACGGTCGGCTCAGCCGGCGGCAGCGGCTCGGTCGGCGCAGCCGGCGGCAGCGGCTCGGTCCGCGCAGCCTGCCCGTGCCGCCCAGCCCGCCGCCCGTGCCGCGGGCCAGGGCAGGGCGGCCGCCGCGGCGCAGCCGGTGTCCAGGCAGGCCACCGCCCGCGCGGCCGCGCCGGTCGAGGTTCCGGAGCCGGATCGCCCGGCCGCCCCGGTGATCAGCTTCGCCAGCAAGGCCGCCGCCCGGCCCGCCGCGGATCGCGACCCGATCATGATGCCGATCGAGCCGACCCCGTCCCGCCCGCGCTCCTCCGGCCCGCGCACCGGTCCGCTGGCCGCCGTCGGCAGGAAGAAGAAGGCACCCGAGCCCGAGCCCGCGCCGATCCCGGCCACCTCGGACGTCTACGACACCGGCGCGCTCCGGGTCGCCGACATGCTGGAGCAGGAGCTCGCCGAGCTCCGCGAGAAGCGGCGCCAGGCGCGCGCCGCCGGTCGCAGCAGCCGCTCCTCCTCGAGCCGGGACTACTGAACCGGCCGCCACACCGAAGCCACAGGGCCCTGACCCCCGCGCGGGGGCCGGGGCCCTGTTTTCGTCTCCGGACCCCGGGTAGCCGCGCCCCGACCTACCGAGAAGAGGAGAACGACGTGAAAGCAGTCGTCTGGCACGACGTCGGTGACATCCGCCTCGACGAGGTGAGCGACCCGAAGATCCAGGAGCCGACCGACGCGATAGTGCGGATCACCACCTCCGCCATCTGCGGCACCGACCTGCACCTGGTGCGCGGCACCATGCCCGGGTTGCTGCCCGGCACCGTGCTCGGGCACGAAGCGGTCGGGGTGGTCGAGGAGACCGGCTCCGCGGTGCGCGGCTTCGCGCGGGGAGACCGGGTGGTGGTGTGCTCCACCATCGCCTGCGGTTACTGCGGCTACTGCCGGGCGGGCTACTACGCGCAGTGCGATGTCGCCAATCCGAACGGCCCGCAGGCCGGCACCAGCTTCTTCGGCGGCCCGGAGGGCACCGGCCCGGTGGACGGCCTGCAGGCCGAGTACGCGCGCATCCCGTACGCCGCGACCACCCTGGTCGCGGTTCCGGACGCGGTCACCGACGAGCAGGCCATCATGGTCTCCGACGTGCTGCCGACCGGCTGGTTCGGCGCGAAGCTGGCGCAAGTCACGCCGGGTGACACGGTGCTGGTGTTCGGCGCGGGCGTGGTCGGGCAGTGCGCGATCGCCTCGGCGAAGCGGCAGGGGGCGTCCCGGGTGCTGGTGGTGGACGGCCTCGCCGACCGGCTCGAGGTCGCCCGCTCGCAGAACGCCGAGCCGATCGACTTCGATGCCGAGGACCCGGTGGCCGCGGTGCGCGAGCTGACCGGCGGTATCGGCGTGGACCGGGTGATCGACGCGGTCGGCGTCGACGCTCAGCGCCCGAAGTCGGGCCCCGCGGCGGCGAACCTGCCGGTGGACGCCGGCACCTTCGAGGCAGAGCGCGCGAAGGCGGCGCCCGAGGGCAATACCGGCGACGGCCAGTGGCTGGCGGGTGACGGCCCGAGCCTGGTGCTGCGCTGGGCCGCCGACGCCGTCGCCAAGGCCGGCAGCATCGGCATCATCGGGGTGTACCCGCCGGACTTCGACGCCTTCCCGGTCGGCGCGACGGTGAACAAGAATCTCACGGTCCAGGGCGGCAACTGCAACCACCGCCGCTACATCCCCGGCCTGCTCGGCCGGGTCGCGCGCGGCGACATCGACCCCACCCGCTTCATCACCCAGCGCATCGAGACGGTCGCCGCGATCGATGCCTACCGGGAGTTCGACCTGCGCCACGACGGCTGGCTGAAAACCGTGGTGAACGTCTAGAAAGAACGCTGCGCGCCCGGCCGGGCCGGCGGGCGCGCAGCGCGGTTGGCGGATTCCCGGCGCGGACCGCGGTGTTCTCCTGCGCTTCGGCGACCTCGGTCTCCAGGCCACCCTCGGCGACGGCGGCGAGCCGGGCGGCGGCACCGAAGTGGCTGAGCTCTCGCGATTCTGCTACGGAAGATACCGTCGCGGCATCGGTTTCGGCGCCGTCAGCTCGCCCACTTCTCCGGGTTCAGGTGGTACGCCGCGAGCGCGGTGGCGTGGCCGTGGCCCAGCCCGTGCTCGCTCTTCAGCCACTCGACCAGCGGCTTCTGCTTGTCGTGGCCGGAGGCGGTGATGGTCTCCAGCCACTCGGGGATGGTGCGGCCGTACTTCGCCTCGATGGCGGGGAAGTAGGAGGCCGGGCCCTTCGGCTTGTCCGTCATGTCGAATCTCCTTCTCGCGGATCGCGTCGTCAACGGTGACGGGGCGGCGGGGCGGAATTCATCGCGGCGGGTAGGCGAGGGCGAGGAAGGCGTGCACGGTGCGGAGGAGTTCGCGGCCGAGGGCGCGGTCGTCGTCGTGCGCGGGGAGCTCGAGCGACCAGCGGGTGAGGGTCTGCTCGGCCTCGGTGGCGAGGTGCAGCAGGGGGAGGCGGTCGGGCCCGAGACCGAGGACGACGAGGCGGGCGCAGTGGTCGGCGATGTCGAGGACGGCGAGCAGTTCGGCGGGGACCGCGGTGCCGGAGTGCGTGCCCGCCAGCGCGGCGGCGCCGTGGCAGCGCTGCGCCACCTCGCCGAGCGCCGCCGCGAGCCGAGCCGAATCCGGCGCGACGAGGTTGGCGCGAACCGTCGATACCGCGGCTTCGATACCGCGCAGCCGGAGCCGGATCATCCGCGGATCGCGATCCGCGTCGAACTCGGCGCGAGCGGCGGCGATCGAGGTCGCGGCTGCTCGGACTCCGATGCTGGTCGCTGCGGTCATCCGCCCCGCCTTCCGTTCCGCCCGGCCTTCCTGAACAGCCGCCCAGGAAGGAATCGGACGTAACATACTCCCGGTCCAGCTGACCCGCCACCTGGCCATATGTGGAACGGCGATTCACATGATCCGGCGGTTCAGACCGCTTTGCGCAACCCCGCGTCGACCAGGAGGTCGGATCCGGTGGTGCTGGCCGAGCGCGGCGAGCAGAGCAGCACGACGGCGTCCGCGATCTCCTGCGGATCGATCAGCCGTCCGGTCGTGAGCGCCATCATGGCGGCCGCGCCGCCGCCGAGCACGGCGTCCCGATCCGAACCGGTGGCCGCGGCGATCACCTCCGCCGCCCCGCCCGGGTCGGTCCACCACGGCGTCACCACCGGCCCCGGCGAGACCGTGTTCACCCGGATGCCCCGCGGCCCGTACTCCTCGGAGAGCGCCTTGGTGAGGTTGTTGATCCCGGCCTTGGCCACCCCGTAGTCGACATTGATCGCGCTCGGCACGTGCGCGTGCGTCGAGGAGATGTTGACGATCGCGCCGCCGCCGCGGGCCAGCATGAGCGGCACCGCCGCGCGCACCGCCCGCACCGTCGCCATCACGTTGAAGTCGAACATGGCGAGCCAATCGGCATCGTCCAGCGCGGTGAAGGAGAAGCGCGGGAGCACCGCGCCCGGCGGCGGGCCACCGGCATTGTTGACCAGCACGTCGACCCCGCCGAAGAGCTCGGCCGCGCGCTCGATCGCGCGGGCGGGGCCCGCCGGGGTCGCCAGGTCGGCGGCGACGTGCACCAGCCGATCGCCGGCGAGTTCGGTCAGCTCGGGGGTCGGGCGGCGGGAGACCGCGACCACCAGCGCGCCCTCGGCGCGCAGCGTGCGCGCGGTGGCGAGCCCGATGCCCTTCGATGCCCCGGTGACCACCGCGACCTTGTCCTGCAACAGAAGATCCATGCGTTCAGCCTCGCCCGCGCGGCACTCCGGTGCTGGCGGCTTCCGGCCCTCGCGCTGGCGGGTGGCGCGGATCGCACCCCCGAGTGAGCCTGCACAGCGTGGGTAGCCTGTCGGGTGGACCGCACCGAACGACTACACGACAGGGAGTTCTACGCCTTGGAGGACGTCATCCGGCCGCTCATCGTCTTCGGCGTCACCGTCGCGATCACCGTGCTCGCCGGGCTGGTCTTGGACCGCCTGCTGCAGTACAGCGCGCGGAAACGCCCGGACAACCGATTGCCGCTCCTGCTGCGGCGCCTGCAGTTACCGGTGCAGGTGCTGCTCGGAACGGTGGCCCTGCACCTCACGTACCCCCTCGCGGAACTGCATCTGAAGCAGGACGCGATGATTCGCAACATCCTCGCCACGATGGCCGTCATGGCCCTGGCCTGGACCGTCATCCGCTTCGCCGACGCGGTGGCGGAGAACACCCTCTCGGCCTACTCGCACCGCACCCAGGACATCGCCAGGGTGCGGCAGCTGCGCACCCAGCTCGGGCTGGTGCGCCGGATCATCACCTCGATCCTGGTGGTCACCACCGCCGCGGTGGCGATCCTGCTGCTCTTCCCGACCATGCGCACGCTCGGCACCTCGCTGCTGGCCTCGGCAGGCGTGATCGGCATCATCGCCGGTGTGGCGGCCCAGTCGACGCTGAGCAATCTGGTGGCCGGGCTGCAGATCGCCTTCGGCGACTCGGTCAAGATCGGCGACACCGTCGTGGTCGAAGGGGAGATGGGCACGGTCGAGGAGATCACCCTCGCCTTCCTCACCGTGCGGATCTGGGACGACCGCAGGCTGACCATGCCGGTCTCGTACTTCAACAACATGCCGTACGAGAACTGGTCGCGCGGGGGTTCGCAGATCACCGGGACGGTGTTCCTGCATCTCGATCACTGCACGCCGATCGACGCGCTCCGCGACCACCTGCGCGACTTCCTGAAGCAGCGGGAGGACTGGGACGGTCGCACCTGGAATCTGCTGGTCACCGACAGCACACCGACCAATATCGTGGTGCGCGCCTCGATGTCGGCGGCCGACGCCGACGATGTCTGGACGCTGCGCTGCGCGGTGCGCGAGGAGCTCATCGGCTGGCTCGGGGAGCATCACCCGCGGGCGCTGCCGAAGGTCGCCACCGCGGTGATCGGGGCCGGTGAATTCGAGATGCCGTCGGCGGAGAAGCGGGTGCTCGACGGGGTCGGGGCCGGGCGGTAGATCGGCTCGCGGCCGACCCCGGATTCCGTCCGGCCGTGCGGGCGAGCCGGGGTCCGGCTCGCCCGCAGGTCCGCGGTCGCCGGGCCCAGGCACCCCGGCTCGCCGATCGGGGTCAGCCCAGCTCGGCGAGTTGCGGGACCACCGGTGCCAGGCTGTCGATCCACGCCGCGGGCTTGCCCGCGGGCGGCATGACGATCGCCTGGTGCACACCGATCTTCGCGTAGTCGGCCAGCCCGCGGACGAAGCCGTCGTGATCGTCCGGGTTCGGCGAACCGGCCATCACCGTCACCCGGATCTCGGCGAAATCCCGGCCGACGGTGTCGCAGTGCCCGCGCAGCACGTCGAGTTTGTGCTCGACGTCGGCGGCCGAGGTGCCGAACAGGTTGCAGCGGTCGGCGTACTGCGCCACCAGCCGCAGCGTCTTCTTCTCGCCGCCGCCGCCGATCAGCACCGGCGGGGTGCGCAGCGGCTGCGGCGAGTTCAGCGTCTCCGCCAGCTGGTAGTGCTTGCCCTCGAACGGCCCGTTGTTCGCCGGGTCCCACATCTGCTTGACGATCCGCAGCGCCTCCTCCAACCGCTCGAACCGCTCCGCGATCGGCGGGTACGGCACGCCGAGGCCGAGGTGCTCGCGCTCGAACCAGGCCGCGCCGATGCCGAGCACCGCCCGCCCGCCGGAGAGCACGTCCAGCGTGCTGACGATCTTGGCGAGCAGCCCCGGGTGCCGGTAGGTGACGCCGGTGACCAGCAGCCCGAGGTCGATGGTGCTGGTGTGCGCGGCGAGGTAGCCGAGGGTGGTGTACCCCTCCAGCATGTTCGCCTCGGCGGGCAGCCCGGTCGGCTCGATCTGGAAGAAGTGGTCCATGAAGGAGAGCCAGGTCGCGCCGGACTCCTCCGCGGCCCGGCCGACCGCGGCCAGCTCACCGGCGATGGCCGCGGGCCCGCCGTCGATGTCGAAGATGGGAACGTGGATGCCGAGCTGCATGACGTGAACCCTCCTGGGTGTCGGTGACGAACTCGGTACCGACGCTATTACCTGGAGTGCACTCCAGGGCAAGCCGACACCCAGCCGGCCACCACCGCGAGCCCGCCGGCCCGGTGCACGAGCAGGAATCCGAACGGGCGGTCGAAGCGCACCCGCAGCGCGGTCGTCGTGCGCTTCGGCGGCAGCGCGGGCCTGGCCGACCCGGCCCGCATGCCGAACGCGCTCACCGCGGCCGCCGTGAAGCCGGTCGCGCCGAACTCGGCCAGCACGCCCTGTGCCCCCTGCTGCACCGCGAGCGGCTCCGGCGAGAGGCCGGGGAAGTGCCCGCGGGCCGGGTCCAGCGCCGCGCGCAGCCCGAACAGCTCCGGATGCTCGAGCAGGTCGTGCTGCGAGCGGACCAGGAAACTCGGCAGCTCGACCCGCAGCGAATCCTGCTGCTGGTGGCCGTACACCTCCTCCCTGGTGAGCCCGGGGCCCTCGGCATCCAGCCCGGTGCGCACCGGGACCGCGTCCGCGAGCGCGGCGATGCCCGCGCCGAGTACCGCGCCGGGTTGCTCGGGGCCGAGCAGCAGGTGCACATCGGCATCGCCGATGCCGTCGACCACCAGCCGGGTCACCGGCGTCTCCGCGTCGAGCACCGCGATGTCGGTGACCCACGGGACCGTGCGGGTGAGCCCCGCCGTCCGCTGCCCGCGCCACGGCCCGTCCTCCGGGGTGAGCGTGGTTTTCTGGAACTCGGTGCGCCACCGCAGATCAGCGGCGAGCGCGGTGGCCAGCACCAGCAGCGTGCCCCGGTCGACGGTGAGCGGGAAGCGGTCGATCAGCCCCTTCGTGTAGCGGCGGGCCCAGTCGTCCAGTGCCTGCTGCCCGGTGAGCGGCGCGATCGTCCCGGCGGGCACCGAGGCGCGCCACTCCGGGCGCAGTGGCAGCCCGTCGCGCACCCAGAAGCCGAGCGCGGCGGAGAGGTCGAGCGAGCCCGCCAGCAGCTCGAGCAACCGCAGCCCGCCCTCGTGCGCCGCCGTCGCCGGAATGCCGAGCGCGGTCTCCAGTTCGGTGCGCGCCTGCCCCTCGGCAGCACCGGTGAGCAGCGCGAGCAACGGCCATACCCCCGCGCCGGAGAGCACGAAATCGCTCGAGCCGGCCGCAGCGGCCCAGCGCGCGGTCAGCGCGTTGGCGGCGGTCGACTCCGGTGAGTTGGTGCGCACGGCACCAGGATACGAAGCACGGCTATCCTCCCCGCATGCCCGACCCCACGCACGGCGTCCCGCTCGTCGAGCGGGTGCTCGAGGTGGTGCGCCGCGATCCCGCCGCCTCCCTGCTCGACCACCAGCCCGTGCCGTGGGTGACCGGCGCACCCCGCCCCATGCCCGCCGACGAACTCGCCGACGCCGTCTTCCCCTCCGGCCGGCCGGTGAGCCCCAGCCTGCGCGCCTGGCTCGGCTACGACACCGGGCTGCTGGCGCGGCACGGCTGGTTCGCCGCCGACGGCACCTTCGCCCCGCGCCCGCTCGACCGCTTCGTCGCCGACGAGATGGGCGCCGCCTGGGCGCCCGAATTCGCCGGTCTCGCCGAGCGGTTCGACGAGTGCCTCCTGCTCCCCGGCGGCTCGGACTCCCGGCGGCTGCTCGCTGTCGGCCCGGTCGACGGCACCGGCGAGTACCCCGTGCTCGCGCTCGACTTCGACGACCTGCCCTACCTGGGGCTCATGTACCCCGGCTTCGACGTCTACCTCGGGGACACCGCCGGGGTGCTGGAGTTCGAGTTCCCGGAGTACACCGCGCTGGTCGGGCATCCGGTCTACAGCAGGCGGATGCGGGAGCACGGGGCGCGGTGGTTCGGCGGGGAGCTGGAGGTGCAGTTTCCGTTCTGAGGGTCAGGGGCGGGTGGTGCGGGCTCTGGCCAGGACCTCGTCTTCGGTGAGGGCGCTGGCGGGGTGGTGGCTCAGGCACATGGGCACCGCCAACCGGGCGAAGCCGGTGCCCTCGGAGGTGCCGTAGAAATTGCCCGCGCCGAGTCGGGCGAGGTCGTCCACCTGGCCGCCCTTGGCCCTGGCCAGCTCCATGGCCGCCTGGATCTGGACCGGGGCGTTCAGCCTGCCGAAGAACTGGATGGCCGCATTGCCGGTGACCCGGTTGTCCAGCCCCTTCGGCGCCTGCGTCGCGTACACCATGCCGAGGCCGTACTTGCGTGCCTGCGCCGCCAGCTGCAACGTGCTCTGGCTGGAGACCACGGTCCTGCCCTGCGGGACGAAGGTCTGCGCCTCGTCCAGCACCAGCAGCCCGCCGAGCGGGCGATCCCCCGCCGGATTCCGCTTGATCCAGGCGAAGAGCGCGAGCTGGAGCTGGTTCACGAAGGTCTGCCGCTGCTCGTCCACCGGCAGCCCGATGCAGCTGATCACCGAGATCCTGGCCCGCTTGCCCGGGCGCGGGGTGAGCAGCATGCCGGGATCGAGCCGGGTGCCCGCGCCGCCGAAGACCGGGTCGTTGATGGTGGCGGCGGCGAGTTCGTCGGCGATGCCCGCGGCCAGCTTGGCCGCGTCCCGGATGGTGCTGACCCCGTCGGGCAGGTCGCCGAGGAGGTCGACGAACTCGCCGAGGTCGCAGCCGCCGTCCCCGGCGAACTTCGTCAGGGCCTGGATCAGCACCGCCTTTCCGGTCGCGGTGCGGCGTCCGGTCAGCCCGGTACGGGGGAGCAGGCCCTCCACCGAGGCGTCGATGGCGATGCGGAACTCGTCCGGGTCGTCCAGGACGCCGGCGAAGTCGGGCAGCGGGTTCAGCGCGATCGGGTTGCCGGTCTCGCGGCGGGGTGTCCAGATCACCACGTCGGTGTCGTCCAGGTAGCGCTCGGCGCGGGCGGCGTCACCCTCGATCCAGCTCGCCGGTGGGGCGGGCCAGGCGTCGCCGAGGCGGGCCAGGTCGTTGTTGGTGTCGATCAAGATCGAGGAGACGCCGTGCAGTGCGGCCTCTTCCACCAGGCGGCGGAGGAGGACGGTCTTGCCGGAGCCGCTGCCGGCGAAGACGGCGGTGTGTTTGCGCAGGAGGACGAGTGGGGTGCGGAGGTCCTTGCCTGTTCGAGTCCTGCGGCCGAGGAGCACGGTGGGCTCGTCCGGGTTGTCCGCCTCGACCGGGTTCCCGGTGCTCGACGGCTCGGTCACCGGCGCGTCGACGCCCTGTTGGACGGGTGTCAGTTCCTTGCGGTCCGGCAGCTCGGGCGTCCGGCCGCCTGCGTCCGGTGGATGGTGACCGTTTCCCGGCTCGCCGAAGACCCGCAGGAACAGCTCGCTATGGCTGGCCGGGCGCCGCGCCGCCAACCAACCCGCCAACCCGGGCGCGCGCTCGGCGAGCAGTGTCTCCAGCGCGGTGAAGGTCCTGAGGTCGGCGGCCGAGATCGGCACCGCCACCCCCCGCGCCGCCTCGAAATCGGCGAGCGTGGTCGTGGTGACCGGCCCGGTGGAGAAGGTGGAGTTGCGCAGCACCACCAGGTGCCGCTTGGCCGCGTTCGGCTGGATCCCCGACTCCAGCGAGGCCGAGCGCAGCCGGGCCAGCACGGCCCGGTGGTGGCTGTGTGCGATGGCCCGGAAGCTCCAGTGTTCCTCGTCCTCGCTGGCCTCGTCCAGGGTGCGGCGGAGTCGGGCGTGCAGGGCGGGGGAGACGGTGCGGTCCGGGTCGATGGTGAGTTCCTGGCTGCCCCGGTTCTGCTCCAGTACGTAGCATTGCAGGGCCGCGTTGAGCAGCGCGACCATGCGCTCGTCCTCGAACCGGGGGTCCAAGGGCCTGATGACGTCGGCGGACTCATGGAGCGCGGAGTAGCGGGTGTCGAGCGCGCTCAAGTCGATCCGGTCCGGCACGGGAGTCCCTGCCGGTTCGGCTACGGCGCCGAAATCGTCCAGCTCGACGACGGTGTCGCGGGCGAGGCAGTGGGCCACGTGCTTCTCCAGCTGCTGGAGCAGCTTGCGGGGGGTGAAGTGCACCACCGGGAGGCGCTCGAACGCGGCGGCAAGCACCGGCCAGGTGGGGTACGGCGGATCGAAGCCGATCTCGCCGTACAGTCCGCCCAGGTGCCGCTCCACGATCGCCCTGGCGACATCGACACCGGGCATGGTGGTGGAGAGCTCCAGCTTGGTGAAGCGGTCGGCGGCCGAATTCACCGCGCGCTTGCTGATCAACTCCCAGGACTTCGGAATGCAGGCCGCGACGATCACGGTGCGCGTGGTCTCCTCGCGCATCCGCATCAGCCCGTCGGCGAGCCGGTTGGCCAGTCCGTCCTCGTCGTTCTGGTCGGACTGGGCGATGACGGTGTCGAGCTGGTCGATGGCGAGCACCACCGGCCCGGCGAGCGCGAAGATCCGGCACAGGTCGTGGAAGAGCAGCTGCGACGGCTTGCCGCGCTGCCGGAATCCCCACTCCTGCCGAGCCGATTCCTCGATGCCGTCGTCCAGGGTGAGGTAAGCGAGACCGATTTCGCGCAGCGGCCCACGTGCCCGGTAGAGCACCAGCGCGCGGAGGGTGTCGGCGCACTCGGTGGCCACCTGGATGTCGAGATCCTCGATGCGTGCGACGAAGTCCTTCAGATGTGGTGGCTGCACCTCGAGGTTGCCGCGCAGCCGCATGGTGAGCTCTTTGTCGCAGCCGGTGCGCTCGGCCAGCTCGCCGAGGAGCCAGCCCAGCCGCCCGCCCTCGGCGAGCAGCCGCGAGACGATGCCGTGCACCGCGCCGGCCCAGAAGGAGGAGCCGTCGATCAGCTTGGGCATGAAGAAGGCGCCGCCCGCCTGTTCGACCAGCTCGCGCATCCAGCCGAGCATGTGGGTCTTGCCGACGCCGCGGTCGCCGTGAAGTACCAGCCCGGTCGGTGATCGCCGCGGGTGATCGGCTGCCCGTCGCACCGCCCGTTCGATCTCTGCGGCAGCCTTCGGATGCAGGCCGTCCACATGGTGGCTCAGCGGACTCCAGATCTCGTCCGGGGTGAGCGCGCTGCTGAACTGGATCGAGGCGAGGGCGTGGTACTGCTCCTCGTTCACCGGGCGGCCTCGATGGTGAGCAGATGCCGGGACGTGCCGCCGAGCTCCACCGCGGCATCGTGGTCCCGGTCGGTCAGCGTCTTCTGGTCGGCCTCGGACCGGACGTGTATTCCCTCCCGGCGCGCCAATTGCTCGATGGCCACGTCGAATTCACTCCGCGACACGTCGGTCAACCGCTCGCGCAGTACGGCGAGCCGGATCGGTTGATCTCCGCCCTTGGTAACCGCCGCATACGCCGCCACCACGCGGCTCGGCACGTCCGGCCGGAAGATCTCGGCAACCACCTGTCCGGTCCCGTTCAGATGCCTGCGCAAACCGGCGAGCACCGAGTACAGAGCCCCACCCGCGGGGCCGGAGCGGGCGGGGCGCTGGGCGCTCATCTCGTCGGCGCACCACACCGCTCCGCGATCGGTGAGCTCGTGCGCGTACGTGCGGCCCACCTTGGTGCTGGCGATCAACCCCCGCTCGTTCAACTGCTCCCGCTGCGGCCGCTCCAGGCGCAACCCGGCGAGCCCGTACAGCTCGGCATTGGTGAGCTCCCTCGCCTCGGCCAGCAGGACGAGCAGGACGCAGCGCTGGGTGAGGGTCAACCGGTCGGACATGCGGGCTTCCGTTTCTGTCGGGGTCAGGTGTGGTCGAGGACGGTGAAACCGCCGGGTGCGGCGGCGATGCCGCGGGTGCGGCCGTCGGTGACGGCGCCCTCGGCGCGCACGGACCGGCCGTCCCGGTGTGCGGCGAGGGCGCGTTCGTAGTCGGTCTCGGTGCGGAGCCGGACCGGGACGGTGCGGCGGCGTCCGGTCGGGGTGCCGTCGAGTTCGAGCACGCCGCGCACCCGGATCAGCCTGCGCTCGCCCTCCGCGTCGTCGAAGAGTCCGGTGACCGGCCCGGCGACGACGGCGGTCGCGGATTCGGCGGTGGTGACGGTCGCGGATTCGGCGACGGCGGCCGCGTGGATGCGCACGCCCGCGCCGGCCGGGAAGGTGACCACCTCGTGCGGGCGCGGATTCAGCGGCGACCATCGGAAGGCCAGCTCGAAGGGGCAGGCGCGCCCGGTTCCGGCCAGGTCGGCGACGGCGAGGCAGACCGGCTCGGGAACGCCGTCGGGGGCGGCGCCGGTGTCGGCCGCCCGCCGCGCCGCGGTGCAGTTGTGCAGCAGCCGGAGCACGGTGCGGCGGCCGTCATCGGCGGGGAGGATCAGGTCGACGCCGAAGAGCTCGTCGCCGACGGCGATCCGGGCGCGGTCGAGGAGGGCGTCGGCGGAGCCGTCGGCGCCGAGCGCCTCGCGCGCCGAAAGCGCGAGCAGGTCGCGCATGGCCTGGATCGCGCGCAGCCCCGCGGGCACCGATTCGGTGGGCTCCGCGCCGCGGTAGCCGATCACGTCGAAGCGGACCCGGCCGAGGTCGCGCCAGACCGCGGCGGGGGCCCGCCGCTCGGCGTCGGCGACACAGCGGGTGAGCTCCCTGAGCCGGGCGGCGCTGTCGGGCAGCTCGGCCGCGGGCGGCACCAGCACGTCGAACTCGTCCCGGCTCCAGACCTCGGCGCCCCGCCAGTGCCCGGTGCTGGTCCAGCCGGTGGCGCGCAGGTAGCCGGTGATGTCGCCGATCGGCGGTGGCTGCACCGGCTACACCGCCGGGACCACGGCGCTACCGGCGACGAGGCCGCGCAGGCTCTCCGCGGTCAGCACGTTGCCGAGCGGGATGCGGACCCGGATGCTCTGCCGCTTGTCGCCGGCGGCGAGCGGCGGCTGGTCGCTCAGCGGCAGGTAGTAGCCGATATTGCGGAGCAGCAGCCCGGCGCTCAGCACGGCGGCGTACTCGCCGGTCTTCGTCGGCACGTGCACGACGAACAGGTAGCGCGGCACGATCGACCCGACCCCGGCCAGCCGGTTGTACTGCGGTGCGCTGAGCCCGTCGAAGGCGAGCACCCCGTTCTGGATCAGCGGCCTGCGCACCGTTTTGACCTGCACATCGATCCGCGGCGAGAACCCGCGCGGTGTGCGCCCCGGCAGTTTCAGGCACAGGTCGACCCCGTCCAGGTCCACATCGTCCTGGGTCCACAGCAACCCCGCCGCCGAGGCGAGCACCCGCACGTAGTCCGCGCCGAACTTGCCCTGCTGGTTGTTCTGGTCGATCCCCTGTGCGCGGCTGGTGGCGAGCACCGGCATCCCCTCCCGACGGTCCGTCGAGAGACGGTAGCGATGCCGGGCTCGCCGCGGTGTCGGTCGAAAAGGGGACAGCTACGCGAGGAATTCCTCCAGTGCCGCGAACAGCTGCCGCTCGCGTTGCTCGTCGTAGGACTCGGGGGACGACGTCGCCTCCCGGTCGCGATCGATGTACCCGCCGGTCGGGGCGGTGACCCGGCCCAGCAGCACCGCCGCCAGCTGTGCTCCGGCCGTGGTCATGTCGGTGGCGAGCGGGGTGCGGGCGAGGGCGGGGAGCGCGCGCCGGGCGACGAGGCGTTCGAATGCTCCGGCATTGCGGGCCAGCCCGGTGCCCGGCACGAAACCCGGGTTGTAGGAGACGATGTCGACGCCGGCCGGCAACCGGCGGGCCCACTCGTGCACGAGGTACTGCACGGCGAGTTTGCTGGTGGAGTAGGCGGTGCGGCCGGCGGCGGTGCTCGCCGGTCGGCGGAAGGCGGCGGGGCGGGCCAGGATCGCCGGGTCCTGCCAGACCGGGGCCGGGATCAGGCCGAGGTTGTGACCGAGGTCGCCGAAGTGGGTGTCGCTACCGGTGAGCACGATGCGTGCCGGGGCGGTGAATCGCTTCTCCAGGAGCCGGAGCAGCAGGTGATCGGCGAGCACGTTCACGGTGAAGGTGGCCTCGTAGCCGTCCTCGCCGGTGGTGGTCGCGTTGGTGAGCTGGATGCCCGCGTTGCCCGCGAAACCCTGCAGCGGAGGCAGGTCGCCGCTGTCGAGCAGGGCGGTGATCCGCTCGGCGGCGGTGCGGATGCTCGTGAGCGAACGCAGGTCGGCGTGGATCGCGGTGGCGCGCGGGTCGACGGTGGCGGGGTCGCGGGCGAGGATCACCAGGTGCAGGTCGGGCTGGGTGAGCAGGTGTTCGGCGGCGATCCGGCCGATGCCGCCGGTCGCTCCGGTCATGACGAAGGTGTGCATGGGGTCGACCTTCGGCGCGGGCCCGGCGCGCAACCAGGGCCCGGCGCAGCGTACGGACCGGCGGTACCCAGGCTGATCGCCCGAGAGCGGGCCAGAATGGTGCCATGTCCTTCGGCCCGCTGCTGCACGCCTGGCGCGACCGGCTCGACCCCGCCGACGCCGGTTTGCCCACCGGTAGACGCCGCGCACCCGGGCTCAGGCGCGAGGAACTCGCTCAGCTGGCGGGGATCTCGGTCGACTACGTGCTGCGGCTGGAGCAGGGCCGCGCGACCAGTCCGTCGGCGCAGGTGGTCGGGGCGCTGGCCCGCGCACTGCAACTCTCCCGCGCCGAGCGCGACGAACTCTTCCGCGCGGCCGGGCTGCTCCCGCCGCGCGACGGCACTGTCGGCAGCCACGTCCCGGCGGGGGTGCAGCGGCTGGTCGCCCGGTTGGGCGACGTGCCGATCGGCGTCTTCACCGCCGCGTGGGGCCTCGTCTCCTGGAACCCGCACTGGTCCGCCTTGCACGGCGACCCCGCCCAGCTGCCGCCCGCTGAACGCAACCTGGCCCGGCTCCTCTTCGGCCCGTACGCGGCGGCCCTGCACCCCGTGCGCTCCGAGCGCGGAACGGACGCCTTCGCCGCATCGATCGTCGCCGACCTCGAGGACGCCGCCGCCCGGTACCCGGCCGATCCGCACCTCGCCGACCTGGTCCGCGACCTGCGCGCCGAATCGGCCGAGTTCGCCCGGCTCTGGACCGCCCCGACCCCGCCGCAGCCACACGCCAGCGAGCGCAAGACCATCACACACCCCGAGGTCGGTGAGATCACCATGGACTGCGATGTGCTGCTGGTGCCCGGCGCCGACCTGCGACTGGTCACCTACACCGCGGCGGCGGGCTCACCGGACGCGGGGAAGCTCGAACTGCTCCGTGTCATCGGAGGGCATACGGGCACCCGGCGCCGGGGTTAGGTTGGGCGGGTGGCAACTCCCGAGCTTCCCCGGCTGGCCTCGACCCCGGGCCGCTGGATCGTGCTCGCGACCGTGCTCGGCTCGTCGGTCGCCTCGCTGGACGCGACGGTCGTCAATATCGCGCTGCCGCGGATCGGCGAATCGCTGCACACCGATGTCGCCGGGCTGCAGTGGACGCTGAACGGCTACACCCTGACGCTGGCCTCGTTCATCCTGCTCGGCGGTTCGCTCGGCGACCGGCTCGGCAGGCGCCGGGTCTTCGTCTGGGGCGCGATCGCCTTCGGCATCACCTCGGTGCTCTGCGGCGCCGCGACCAGTATCGAGATGCTGGTCGCGGCGCGGATCCTGCAGGGCGTCGCGGGCGCCATGCTGACTCCGGGCAGCCTGGCGCTGATCTCGGCCTCGCTGGACCGGCGGGATCAGGGTGCGGCGATCGGGCTGTGGTCCGGGTTCGGCGGGGTCGCGGGGGCGCTCGGGCCGTTCCTCGGCGGCTGGCTCATCGACCTCGCGGGCTGGCGCTCGCTCTTCTTCCTGAACGTGCCGCTGACCCTGGTCGTAGTGCTGGTCGCGCGCAAACACGTGCCGGAGAGCCGCGATCCGGACGCCCCCGCCCGGCTGGACATCCCCGGCGCCTTCGTGATCGCGCTCGCGCTCGGTGCGCTGACCTTCGGGCTGATCGAGACCCAGCCGCTGCTGCTGGTCGCGGGGGTCGCGCTGCTCGCGGCGTTCGTGGTGATCGAGCTGCGCAGCGACCATCCGCTGGTGCCGCCGCGGCTCTTCGCCTCCCGGGTGTTCACCGCGGCCAACCTGGTGACGCTCGCGGTCTACGCCGCGCTCGGCGGCGTCTTCTTCCTGCTGGTGCTACAGCTGCAGCTGGTCGCCGGGTACTCGCCCCTGCTCTCCGGCGCGGCGACGGCGCCGATCACCCTGATCATGCTGGCGCTCTCCGCACCGGCCGGGCGCTGGGCGCAGCGCAACGGCGCGCGGCTGCCGATGACCGCGGGCCCGCTGCTCGCTGCCGCCGGGCTGCTGCTGCTCATGCGGATCGGCCCGGACAGCCCGTATGTGCGCGACGTGCTGCCCGGCGTGCTGATCTTCGGGCTCGGGCTGGCCGCGCTGGTCGCGCCGCTCACCGGGGCGGTGCTCGGCGCGGTGCCCGCGGGCGAGGCGGGGATCGCCTCCGGGGTGAACAACGCGGTGGCCCGCACCGCGCAGCTGCTCGCGGTGGCGGCGCTGCCGGGGCTGGCCGGGCTCTCGAACGCGCTGGACGACCCGGTCGCCTTCGACCAGGGTTTCGGCCGGGCCATGGCGATCTGCGCCGGGCTGCTGGTCACCGGCTCGCTGCTGGCCGCCGTCCTGCTCCGGCCCCGGCACACCCCGAACCTGGACGGCGTCGACTGCAAGCCGCAGTGCGCCGCCGCCACCGGACCGGCGCTGGCACCGGCCCGGAGCGGCGCCGATCAGCCGCCCGACGATCAGCCCAGGTAGACCGGGAGCCGCTGGTGCCCGTTGGAGACGAAACTGCCCATCGGAACCAGCTCCGCCGGATCGACCGCGAAGCGCAGCTCGGGAAAGCGCTCGAACAGCGCGGGCAGCGCGATCGACGCCTCCAGCCTGGCCAGCGGCGCGCCGATGCAGTGGTGCGCGCCGTGCCCGAAGGAGAGGTGCTCCTTGTTCGCCCGGTGCACGTCGAAGCGGGCCGCGGTGGCGCCGTGCAGCTTCGGATCCCGGCCCGCGCCCGCGTAGGAGGCGAGTATCGCGTCGCCCTGCCGGATCGTGGTGCCCTCGACCTCGATCTCCGCGACCGCGTAGCGCAGCGGCAGGTGCGCGACCGGGGCCTGCCAGCGCAGCGCCTCCTCCACCACCTCCGACCACGGCACCCGCCCGGCCAGGACGTCGGCCTTCTGCTCCGGATGCGTGAGCAGCGCGGTGATCGCCTGGTCGAGCAGGTTCACCGTGGTCTCGTGGCCGGCGTTGATCACCAGCATGAGGGTGTCGACGAGCTCCTTCTCGGAGAGCCGGGAGCCGTCGGAGTCCCGCGTGCCGATGAGCACGCTGGTCACGTCGTCGCCGGGGTGCTCGGTCCGGTGCGCGACGAGCTGGGCGACCAGGCCGTACATCTCGATGTAGTTGGCCTGCGCGGCCTCGGGGCCGAGCGAGGTGTCGAAGAATCCGTCGACGCACTTGTGCAGCGGCCCGCCCAGCTCGGCGGGCACGCCGAGGATCTCGGTGATCACCGTTATCGGCACCGGGTACGCGAAACTCGTTCGCAGGTCGGCGATCTCGCCTGCCGGGGTGGCCGCCAGCCGATCCAGCAGCTCGGTGGTGATCTCGACGATGCGCTCGCGCATGCCGGCGCTGCGCCGGTGCGTGAACGCGGGCGAGACCAGCGTGCGCAGCCGCCGGTGCTCGCTGCCGTAGGCGGTGAACATGTTCTCCGCGGCCACCCACGGGTGCAGCGGCCAGGACTCGTCGATCTCGCCCGCGCGGAACGCCGTCCAGTGCTGCCTCGGGTCCTTGGAGACCCGAGGGTCGGCGAGCAGGCTCTTCAGCGCCGCCGCGTCGGTGACCGACCAGGCGGGCACGCCGCCGGGCAGCAGCACCGGCGCGACCGCGCCGCCCGCTCGGATCCGCTCGGACTCGCCCTGGATATCCGCGCCGGTCAGGTCGAGCGCGATCGCGTTCATGGTCGGGAACTCCTTGTCAGATGTGCATCGGCGGGGACGGTGGGAAGGTGACCGGGAGCGCGGCGAGCGCGCGGTGGAACGGGCCGGGGCGGCGTTGCAGCTCCGCCTCCGGCACCGCGAGCTCGATATCCGGCAGCGCGTCGAGCAGCTGGTCGATAGCCTCCTGCACGACCAGGTAGGCGACCGACTTGGCCGGGCAGGCGTGCGGGCCCGCGCCCCAGGCCAGGTGCGAGCGGTTGCCGGTGTGGTCGGCGGCGCGGATCTGCGGGTCGTTGTTCGAGCCGGAGAGGCTGATCACCACCGGCTGGTGCGCGGGCAGCCAGGTGTTGTCGATCAGGATCGGCTGGCGCGGGTAGGAGGTGCAGAAGTTGGCCATCGGCGGGTCGTCGAAGAGCACCTCGTCCAGGGCGTCCCTGGTGGAGAGCGCGCCGCCGAGCATGTTCCCGCCGAACCGGTCGTCGGTGACCATGAGCAGCAGCGTGTTCACGATCAGGTTCTGCTGCGGCTCGATGCCCGCGCCGTAGAAGCTGATCAGGTTGCTCAGCATCTCGGTGTCGTCCAGCCCGGCCGGGTGGTGCGCGAGCCGGGAGGTCACGTCGTCGCCTGGCTCCCTGCGGCGCAGCGCGATCAGCTCCAGCAGCGCGGTGCTCAGCATCTCCATGCCGCGCGCCGCCTCGACGGTGTCGAAGAGCATGGCCATGCCCTGCGCGACCCGCGCGCCGAGCTCGGCCGAGCAGCCGACCATCCGGTTCAGCACCTCGAAGACCAGCGGAAAGGCGTACTGCCCGATGAGATCCGCCGAGCCGGTGGTGCAGAACTGGTTGATCAGCGGGATCGCGATCGTCTCCACGGTGGCGTGCAGCGCGTGCAGGTCGATCCCGTCGATGGCGGCGACGTAGGCCTGCCGGTAGCGCAGGTGCGCCTGGCCGCTGTTGCGCAGCGCGTTCGGGTACCACTCCATCATCGGCTTGACCGGGGAATCCGGCGGGATGCTCTCCTGCCAGGCGCGTGGGTCGGCCGGGAAGTGCTCCGGGTCGTTCAGGATCCGCACCGCGGCCTGGTAGCCGAGCACCAGCGTCGCGGGGACGCCGGGCGCCAGCTCGATCGGCGCCATCGACCCGTACTTCGCGCGCATGGCCCGGTAGGCGCCGTGCGGGTCGGCCGCGAATTCCGCGGTGTACAGCGGGATCCGGGGGTCGTCGGTCTCGACGGGCGAACCGTGCGCAACCGGGCAGCCCCCGGTCGGCGCGTCGGACAGCGTGGACGGGGCGGATCGGGGGGTGTTCACAGACGCGGCTCCAAGCAGGGGAACGGGACGACGCCAGGGGCGGTCGGTGCGGAATCCGGCCGCGCCCGCGGAGCCGCCGGTGCGCACTCGCGACCGATCGACCCCACGCTTCCCCCAGCCTGCTGGCACCGCCTACCCGGGAAACCCCGGGCGTGAATCCGGTGACGTGGCCGCGAAAAGCGGGCTTCGTCACAATGGACCCGCCTACGGTAACAGCGGCTCCGCATGAGCGCACTGGTCGGTATTCCCGGACTCGAGGATGCGCGCCACCCGCTTTCCGGCCAGACACCGTGCGTGCTGCCGGATAGCTGAGGTCCGCGCACTCCGTACCCTGGGAACGGTGGATTCGGAACTGGTCACGTTCATCGCCCGCGAGCGCAACGAGCTCGAGCGATTCCTGCTGGAGCACCAGTTCGCCGTCGACGAGCTGCTGACCAAGGTGACCATCCTGCGCCGGGAGTTCATGCACCTGCGGCACTACAACCCGATCGAGCACGTCACCTCGCGGGTCAAGACGCCGGCGAGCATGCTGCAGAAGGCACTGCGCAAGGGCGTGCCCGCCGACCTCGACAGCATCCGCGAGCAGCTCACCGACATCGCGGGCATCCGGATCACCTGCAGCTTCATCGCCGACACCTACCTGGTGCTGGAGACGCTGACCGCGCAGAGCGACGTCCGGGTACTGGAGATCAAGGACTACATCGTCAGGCCCAAGCCGAACGGCTACAAGAGCCTGCACGCCATCGTGGAGATCCCGGTCTTCCTCTCCACCGGCCCCAAGCACATGAAGGTCGAGCTGCAGATCCGCACGGTCGCGATGGACTTCTGGGCCACGCTAGAGCACAAGATCTTCTACAAGTACGACGGCGATGTCCCGCCCCGGATCATCGACGACCTGGCCGAGGCGGCGCGGGTGGCCGACGAGCTGGACCGGCGGATGGAGGAGCTGCACGCCGAGGTGCACGGCACCGAGGACACCGCCCCCGAAGCTGCGGAGTAGCGGTGTCGGTGCCGTCGTGTAGGTAGGAAGCCATGACCACGACGAGCACCCGCCTGCTGGACGTTCGCCGGCTCTGGGCCGAGCCCGCGGCGCTGGCCAGCCCGCGCGGGCAGCAGGTGCGGGCGCGGTTCCCGGAGGCCGAGATCATCCCGGTCGACTCGCACTGGCGGATCGCCGAGCTGCACGGCAACGCGGGCAATGTCGAACGGTGGATCCGGGTGAAGACCGAGGACCTGGTGCTCGGCGAGAAGAAGTCGCTGACCGCGCGGCCCAACGGCCGCTCCGCGGACTGGATCGCGCCGTCCACCTCGAACGGCTGCGCCATGGCCTGCGCCTACTGCTACGTCCCGCGCCGCAAGGGCTATGCCAACCCGATCACGGTGTTCACCAATATCGATCGGATCATCGGCTACCTGGAGCGGCACGTGCGCAGGCAGGGGCCGAAGCCGGAGCCGAACCAGTGCGACCCGCACGCCTGGGTCTACGACCTCGGCGAGAACAGCGACTGCTCGGTGGACGCCCTGGTCAGCGACAATGTCGCCGACCTGGTCGGCGCCTTCCGCGGCTGGCCGACGGCGAAGGCCTCGTTCGCCACCAAGCACGTCAACCGCGACCTGCTCGCGCTCGACCCGCGCGGCCGCACCCGCATCCGCTTCTCGCTCATGCCCGAGGCCGACGCCAGGCTGCTCGACCTGCGTACCAGTCCGATCCGCGAGCGCATCGCCGCCATCGACGACTTCGTGGCCGCCGGGTACGAGGTGCACGTGAACTTCTCGCCGGTGGTGCTGCGCGCGGGCTGGGAGCGGGACTGGGCCGAGCTGCTGGAGCAGCTCGCCGACGGCACCGGGCCCGCGTTCCGGGCGCAGGCCGCCGCCGAGATCATCATGCTCACGCACAACGAGCAGCTGCACGAGGTGAACCTTGGCTGGCACCCGAAGGCCGAGGAGCTGCTGTGGCGCCCCGCCGAGCAGCAGGCGAAGCGCTCGAACGGCGGCATGTGGAATGTGCGCTACCGCAACGATCGCAAGGCCGCCGGGGTCGCCACGCTGACCGAGCTGATCGCCGCGCGCACGCCCTGGCTCACCGTGCGCTACGCGTTCTGAGTCAGCGCGCGCACCGCGGCGAGCAGGTCGTCGATATCGGCGGGCCGGTGCGCGAACGAGGTGACCAGCCGGACCACCCCCGGCTCCCAGCGGTCGGCGTAGAAGGCGTAGCCGCGTTCGCGCAGCCCGGCGGTGAGCGCGGCCGGGAAGTGGCAGAACAGGATGTTGGCGCCGAGCTCGCCCGCCACCCGCACGCCGGGCGCCGCCGCCAGCCCGGCGCGCAGCCGCTCGGCCATGGCATTGGCGTGCGCGGCGCTGCGCAGCCAGAGGTCGTCGGTGAGGTAGGCGCCGAGCTGCGCGGTCTGGAACCGCATCTTGGCGGTGAGCTGCCCGCCGCGCTTGTGCCGGAAGGCGAGCTCGGTGGCGAGCGCGGGGTCGAAGCAGACGATGGCGTCGGCGGTCATGGTGCCGTTCTTGGTGGCGCCGAAGGAGAGCACGTCGACGCCGCTGCGCCAGCTCAGCTCGGCGGGGGTGGCGCCGAGCGCGGCGAGCGCGTTGGCGAAGCGCGCGCCGTCCATGTGCACGCGCAGCCCGGCCTCCCCGGCGATGCCGGTCAGGGTCTCGAGCTCGGCCACGCTGTAGACGCTGCCGGTCTCGGTGGCCTGGGTGATGCTGAGTACCGACGGCTGCACGCTGTGCACGTCGCCGCGCTTGCGGCCCGCCGCCGCGCGCAGCGCCTCCGGGTCGATCTTCGAATGCGCCCCGCCGACCGGAACAATCTTCGCGCCGTTGGTGAAGAACTCCGGCGCGCCCGCCTCGTCGTTGTCGATGTGCGCGTCCGGGTGCGCGAGCACGCTGCCCCAGGGCGGGGTGAGCGCGGCCAGCGCGATGCCGTTCGCGGCGGAGCCGGTGCTGACCGGGAAGACCGCGACCGGCCGCTCGAACAGCTCCTCGAAGCGCCGGTACACCGCCTGCGAGAGCGGGTCGGTGCCGTACGGCGCGGCGGGCCCGGCCGCGGCCGCCGCCACCGCGGCGAGCACCTCCGGCGCCGCTCCGGCGGCATTGTCGCTGAGGTAGCCACGCAGGAGCTGCTCGGAGCCGGTCATCGGAGCCTTTCGGGACGCTGTGCGGTTGCAGGTTTGATCCTCGCGCATCAGGACATCCGGCGCTCAGCCGAGGGAGCAGGAGCTGGCCGCATGAATTCGGGACATTTCGACCGGCCCGCGGGCGCGAACGCGCGGCTCGCCGCCCTGCTCACCCGGCGCACCGGCGTTCCGGTCGAGGTGGACGCGGGCGAGCCGGACGCCGAGCGGAGGGTGCGCTGGGTCGACGGCCCGACCGTCGGGCAGATGGCCGAGCTCGTCGCCGAGCTGCGCGAGGACGAGCTGCTGCGGCCGGGAACGCTGAGCTACGAACACCGCCCGAGCAGCCACGGCCGGGCGGTGACGGCGCTGCTCTGGCTGGACGAGGCGCCGGAGCGCTGCGGCCTGCACGAGGCGGTGGTCGCCGACCGCGCGGAGCGCGACATCGGCTGCCCCGAACTCGCCGAGCACCCGTGGCAGCGCCGCGCCTGCGCGCTGCTCAGCCTCGGTCCCGGCGGGCAGCGCTTCACCCTGACCGCGCTGCGGCTGGTGCTCGAGGTATCGCGGACGCACGGCTGGGACGCCGGGCTCACCTGGCTGGACACCCACGCGAGCGCGCCGCGCACCCGATTGCGGGTGGTGCGCTGAGGACACGCCCGCCGACCGGCGGCTGCGAGCGGACGGCGGACCGCCCTGGTTGGGTGGCAGCCGACACTCGGCAGGGGATCGCGAGGGGGTAGAACATGCACGCCGCAGGGGCACGGGCACATCGGCTGGACTTGCGCGCGGATATGCCGGTCCGGGAGTACGGCGCCGCCGGAGTCGTGGACGAGCAGCTCAGAGCGGAGCTCGCCGCGCAGCTCGGGGCCGGGCTCGCCGCTGCGATACCGGAGGCCGCGCTGGTCTGGCTGCGCGCGGAGGACGCGGAGCCGGTCGACCTGGCTCGGGTAGCCGCCGCATTGCCGCCGTACGCGCCGATCTGGGTGCTCACCCCGAAACCCGGGCATCCCGGTCACATTCCGGCGGCCGCGCTCGGCGAGCTCGCCGACCGGGCCGCCGTTGTGCTCACCGACCACACCGCGATCACCGGCGGCTGGACCGCGACCTGCGTGCGCCGCCGCCGCGCGGAGCCGGGATCTTGACGCACCGGGTGTGAGCGGCAACACTACTCACCAGTAATCGGGCGGTCTCGTCCGGTTGGAGCGCCGCTCGGCGCGCCTCGACGATGAGGATGGCAACGTGGGAACTGGGCGGGTAACCCTCGCGGTGGCGGCGGCCGCCGCCGCCGTGACGATGCTGGCGGGCGGCACCGTGCCGCCGGTCGCGAACGCGGCGCCGGACAACAGCTTCTTCTTCTCCGGCGAGCAGGCGCCGCTCGGCTCGTACGCGCCGGGAACGGTGCTGGCCAGCCGGGTGCTGCCCTACCACCTGCGCGGCATCGCGACGCCGCTCACCGCGGTGCAGATCCGCTACCGCACGACCGACGCGCAGGGCAGGCCGAGCGCCAACGTCACCTCGGTGCTGCTGCCGCCCGGCGGCGTCGACCCGTCCCGGGTCGTCACGTACGGGTCGGCGTACGACTCGCTGAACCCGGAGCACGGCCCGTCCCGCTCGATCGCGGGCAATGTCAGCTTCGGCGGCGCCATCGCCGACTCCGAGGGCGCCGTGATGGGGCTCTTCCTCGCCCAGGGCTTCACGGTGATCGTCCCCGACACCGAGGGGCAGTCGGCGAACTTCGCCGCGGGGCCGGAGTACGGCATGAACACCCTGGACGCCATCCGCGCCGCCACCACTACCGCCGCCACCGGGCTGAATCCGGCGTCGCGGGTGGGGCTCTTCGGCTACTCCGGCGGCGCGATCGCCACCAACTGGGCGGCCGCGCTGGCGCCGGAGTACGCGCCGGAGGTGAACGCCAACCTGGTCGGCGTCGCCGAGGGCGGCGTGCTGGCGAACCCGGCGCGCAACCTGCGCTACATCGACGGCAGCCTCGGCTGGGCCGGGGTGGCGGCCATGGCGATCATCGGGATCGCCCGCTCCTACGACATCGACTTCACGCCGTACCTCAACGATTTCGGCGCGCGGATCGCCGCGCAGCTCTCCTCGGCGTCGATCGCCAACGTGCTGTTCCAGTACCCGGGGCTGACCTGGGCGCAGCTGACCAAGCCGGAGTTCGCGAACCCGAACAGCGTGCCGCCCTTCGTGGAGACGGTCGCCAAGATCGACCTCGGCCTCGCGCCGACTCCGACCGTGCCGATGTTCATCGGCCAGGGCGCCAACGGCATCCTGGAGGGCACCGAGGGCACCAAGCCCGGCGTCGGCCCCGGCGACGGCGTGATGATCGCGGGCGACGTGCGGGCGCTGGCCAGGCAGTACTGCGACACCGGCAACACCACCATCACCTACCACCAGTACGACGCGCTCAGCCACATCCCGGCGCTGACGGTCTGGTCGGTGGAGGCGACCACCTGGCTGCTCGACCGGTTCGCGGGCAAGCCCGCGCCGAACAACTGCGCATCGATCGCCCCGGGGAACTCGCTCGCCCCCGAGCTCTGAGCGCTCCGAAAGGCGTGGTCAGCAGGTGATCGTCGCGCGGGCGTATCCTGCGGCCTCCGGTGTGCCGCCGTGCCGGAGCTCGGCGTCCAGCTCGGCGCTCGGCCCCGCCGCCGCGAGCAGCACCACGATCGCCTCCCTGGCGGCGGCCTCCGGCTCGGGGAGCGCGCGCAACTCCTCGAGGTAGAACTGCGGCTCGGTCAGCTGGATGGCGCGGCGGGCGCAGGCATGCACCCGGCGGGGGAGCTCGGCGCGGATGAGCTCGAGATCGCTCTCCAGCGCGTGGCCAGGCTGCTCCGGGTCGAGGCACAGCGTCCAGGGTGGGTGCGGGTCGGCGAGCCGGGCGATCTCGACCGCGGCGCCCCGCCACGTGACGTAGTCGCGCCAGGCATCGGGCACGGCGCGTGCGTGCAGCCCGAACCGGATGACCTGCTGCCCGTTCGTCCAGGTCCGGGTCACCCGGGTGCGCTCGACCACGGCCGTCCCCGCCTGCTCCCGCCGCGCCCAGCTCGGCTCCGACCCCGCGAACCCGTACGGCTCCAGCAACTTTCCGGTTGTCCGCCACAGGCGGCGCAGCGCCGAATCGGGTTTGACCATCGGGGAAGGGTAGCGGGCAGCGGTGACACGGACGCCGATCAGCGCCCGGACGGCACCGCGGCCAGGTAGTGCTCCCGCTTGCCCGGCTGGATATTGGCGCGCCAGGCATCGCCGCCGTAGTGCGCGAGCACCCGGTGGTCCATCACCCGCCGCCAGAGCGGGGGGAGCGCGGCGAGCACGATCATGCCCGCGTAGCCGACCGGGAGCTGCGGGGCGATCTCGGTGCTGCGCAGGGTCTGGTAGCGGCGCCCGGGGTTGGCGTGGTGGTCGCTGTGCCGCTGCAGGTGGAACAGGAAGATATTGGTGACCAGGTGGTCGCTGTTCCAGCTGTCGCGCGGAGAGCATCGGGCCCAGCGGCCGTCCGGGCGGCGCTCGCGCAGCAGGCCGTAGTGCTCGACGTAGTTCACCGTCTCCAGCAGCCCGGCGCCGATCGCCGCCTGCAGCAGCAACCACGGCGTTATCTCCCAGCCGAAACCGGCGATCAGCCCGCCGAAGAGCACCAGCGTCATGGCCCAGGCCTGCAGGATGTGGTTGCGCGGGCTCCACCACCCGGAACCGGTGCGGGCCAGCCGCTCCCGCTCCAGCCGCAGCGCCGAGCGGAACCCGCCGGCCACCGTGCGCGGCAGGAAGGCGTACAGCGATTCGCCGAGCCTGGCGCTGGCCGGATCGGCCGGGGTGGCCACCCGCACGTGGTGCCCGCGGTTGTGCTCGACGAAGAAGTGCCCGTACCCGGACTGGGCGAGCGCGATCTTGGCCAGCCAGCGCTCCAGGTGCTCGGCCCGGTGCCCGAGCTCGTGCGCGGCGTTGATGCCGATCCCGGAGACCAGCCCCAGCGTGGTCGCCAACCCGACCTTGTCCCAGATCCCCAGCTCCGTGCCGCCCCACATGGCACAGGCGAGCAGCAGCCCGACCAGCTGGACGGGCAGGAACAGGTAGGTGCACCAGCGGTAGTACCGGTCTTCGCTGAGCAGCTCGTAGTCCTCGTCGCGCGGATTCGAGCCGTCCACGCCGATCAGCAGGTCGAGCAGCGGGATGGCGGCGAGCACGATCACCGGGCCGATCCACCAGAAGATCGGGAGCCCGGTGCGGTACACCAGCTGCGAGGGGAGCAGCGCGGAGGCGGGGGCGATCAGCCCGAGCATCCACAGGTGCCGTTTCGGGTCGTAACCCCGTTCGCGCGCCCACATCGTCCGCACCTCCTCGCCCGCATCTGCCCAGTCCGGACGCCTTGCAAACCTGTTGTTCCTGGTACATCGCCCGAACCGTCAGCAATGTTTCGGCAACGACACGCCGACGGATCGGGGAAAGTTCTGATCCGAGTCAGGTTCGACCTGTGGGTCGGGGTGGCCGACCGCGGGACCGGCCGCCCCCGGGAGCGCGGCACCCCTGCGTGACCTTCTCCCGCACCAAGGGGCTCACCGCGACCGCGGCGCCGCGGGTGAGCGCGCAGACCGGCATCGAGGTCGACGCGCCCGTGCGCACCTGGTGGCCGAGGCCGCCGACCCCGCGGCGATGGCGGCCGGGCCTGCCGCTTTGCGCGCCGCGCCTGCGCCGACCCGGGCAGCAGCGCGCCCGCCGCGAGATGCCCGCGCAGAGCATGGTGCTGCCCGCCGCGGCCGGGGCGACGGCCTTCGGGCACCCGGGCTCCGGCGGCTCGCTCGGGCTCGCCGACGCCGGGCACGGGGTCGGCTTCGGCTTCGTCCCGAACCTGCGCCGCACCGGCGTCGCCCGCGACACCCGCGCGCACGACCTGGTCGCCGCGGTGTGCGCGGCGCTCTGAACCGTCAGGAATCCGGGCGCGCGTTCGCGATCACGGCGGCGTGCAGGTACCACCAGTCCCTCGGCTCGCTGGTGTTCAGCCCGGTGAGCTCGCCGACCCGGCGCAGCCGGTAGTCGAGGGTGTTGGGGTGCACGTGCAGCCGCTGCGCCGCGAGCCGGCGGTGCCGGTTCGCCCCGATGTAGACGCGCAGGGTGTGCAGCAGCTCGGGGTGCTCGGTCAGCGGGGCGAGGTGGGTGCGCAGCAGGTCGCGGCCGATGCCGGGCCGGGTGAGCTGGTACTCCAGCGCGAGCTCGTCGAAGCGGTGCACGCCGGGGTCGAGCCCGAGCTGTTCGACGGTGTCCAGCAGCTCGTGTGCCTGCCTGGCGGCGGCGGCGACGGTCTCCGCCCTCGCGCTGAACACGGTGGCGGTCAGCGGAACCCGCGCCGCCGCGGCCAGCTCCCGCACCAGCCCGTCGATCTCGGTCTCGGAGCAGTGGTCCTCGGGGACGAGGATCGTCCCGCCGTCCACCGAGAGCAGCGAGAGCGCGTGCTCGCCGAACCGCCCGGCCAGCGCGGACTGCAGCCTGCGCAGTTTGCGCCTGGCCACGACGGCCCGGTCCAGCCCGGTCCGGTGCTCGTCCGGGTGTGCCGGAATCGCGAGTGCGAGCACGAAATACCCCGGTGCCAGCGGAATCCCGGACTCCCGCGCCATGGCCGAGCCGCCGTGCCCGCCGAGCAGTGCCGAGGTCAGCGTGTGCACGGCGGTCTGGTGCCCGTCGGCGGCCCCGCGCAACTCGCGGATGTAGGTCTTGCTGACGGTGCAGCTGATCAGATCGAGCAGCTCCACGACCGCCGTGGTGCCGGTGCTGATGTCGAACCCCGTCGCCGGGCCGGGGAAGAGCGCGTCCAGCCCCGCCCGGACGCCGCGGTGCACGCCCCGCAGCACGGTATCGATGGGAACGCCGTCGCGCGCCCACTCGGCCGCGGCGGGCTCCAGCCGCTCGATCCGCCCCTCCGGCGCCCGCCCCTGCTCCAGCCGCTGCACGAGCCAGCCGAGGCAGGAGCGCACGACCGCGGTGAGGTCGGCGCCCGCGGGCGCGTTCGGTGCGCCCGCGCAGGCGATGCCGGAGCGCGCCAGTTGCGCGGTCAGGTCGCGCGATAGTCGGTGGATCTCCTGCCGGGCGGGTGATATCGGGGAATGTCCCGGTCCGGATTCGGGCCGGACGGTGCTCTCGGCCATCACGGGTGACCTCCTCGCGTCGACAACGCCGCGTCGCCGCCTGTCCTCGACGAATACGCCGTTATCGAACGTTAATAGGCGCTGTCGCTCGCTTTCCACTCCGTTCTCCGCTGTTCCGGCCGACGGCCCTGAGCTGCGTGAACGCCGCGTCGGGTCGGATCGCGCGAGAGGGTGGGTGCCGCATTTCGCCGGTGGTGCTCATTTTCTGGTGTCCGGAAAGTCCGCTCCCGGAGTGGATTCGGAGCGTCTGTGGTGGGCCACCGACCTTTCCGAGCGAACTTCGTGAGCATTCCAGTAACCGCCGCTGACCCGGGTATCCGGATCCGTTTCCGCCGTAGCGTCTGCCCGCAGTCGCGGTCGGCGACGTCATCGGGAGAACGGTGCCGTTCTCGCAGAGAGGCTCGGAATGAATCGTCGTAGGTGTGGTCGGGTGGTTGGCTCGGCGGTGATGATGGTGGTCTCGGTGCTCGCGGTGGGGTTCACCGGGGTGGCGCAGGCGCAGCCGGTGGCGTCGGCGGATGAGCAGGTGCTGGCCGATTACATCGCGGCGGGTCGCACGGGTGCGCCGGTGGCGGATTCGGGGAGCGCGTCGGGGTCGGCGTGTGACTCGGGTAGCGGCGCGGGGTCGGGCAACGGCTCGGGTGACTGCTACGGCGGGTCGGGATCGAGCTCGGGCTCCTCCGGCGGATACGCCAGTGACACCGTGGGTTTCGGCCCGGAGCAGTCGTCGTGGGTGGCGGCGTTCGGGTACGGCCTCGGCAATCCCGATGTGGCGCCCCCCGGGACGAACGACTGGAACTGCAAGCCGACGGCGGCGCATCCCAGGCCGGTGGTGCTGGTGCACGGGACGTGGATGAACGCCTACAACGGGTTCGCCTACATGTCCAAGCCGATCACCGACGCGGGTTTCTGCACCTTCACCTTCAACTACGGGCGGTCGAACCTGCTCGAGGGCGGCGGCCTCGGCGCGGTCCTGCCCGGCGTGATGGGCACCGGCTACATCCAGGACTCGGCAAAGCAGCTGGCGACCTTCGTGGATCGGGTGCTGGTCGCGACCGGGGCGAACGAGGTCGACCTGGTCGCCCACTCCCAGGGCGGGTCGATGGCGAACTGGTACACCAAGTTCGAGGGCGGCGCGGCCAAGGTCGACAAGCTGGTCACCTTCGGGGCGACCCACCACGGGACCAGCCTGATCGGGATCGGCGCGCTGGGGCGGGCGATCAACAATCTCGGGATCGACATCCTCGGCTTCGTCGAGATCTTCGTCGGCCACGCCGGGATCCAGCAGACGATCGGCTCGGACTTCGTGAACCGGCTCAACGCCGACGGTGACACCGTCGCCGGCGTGGACTACACGGTGGTCGGGACTCGCTACGACGAGATCACCAACCCGTACGACCTGACGTTCCTGCAGGCCGGCCCGGGTGCTTCGGTCCGCAACATCACGCTGCAGGACGGCTGCGAGCAGGACGTCTCCGATCACCTGACCGTCATGTACTCGCCGCGGGCCCTGTCGATCACGCTGAACGCGCTCGATCCCCAGGCCACCCCGAGCCTGGTATGCACGTTCAACCCCTGGGTGATCGGCGGCGGCGGCAAGCTCTGACCACCGGAAACGACGGGGAGCCCGGGGCATTCGCCCCGGGCTCCCCGTTCGCCGTTCGTCAGGCCACGGCCGGCTCGGACAGCGCCTGCTCGCGCAGCGTGGTCAGCACCCTGGTGAGAATCCGGGACACCTGCATCTGCGAGATGCCGAGCCGCTTGGCGATCTCGGACTGGGTGAGGTTGTCGCCGAACCGCCACATCAGCACCTGCCGGTCGCGCTCGGGCAGCGCCGCGAGCAGCGGCCCGACGGTGATCGCGTCCTCCAGCAGGTTGTAGCCGGGGTCGGGGGCGGCGAAGGAGTCGAGCGCCGAGGTGGTGCCGGAGTCCTCGTCGCCGCCGCGCGGCTGCTCGATGGGCTCGGCGGCGTAGCCGTTGCGGGCGATCAGCGCCTGGGTGACCTCGACCAGATCGACGTCGAGGTGCGCGGCGATCTCGCGTGCGGTCGGCATCCGGTGCAGCCTGTGCGACAGCACCTCGATGGCGGGGGCGAGCCGCTGCTGCAGCTCCTTGGTGGCGCGCGGTACCCGGACCGCCCAGGTGCGGTCCCGGAAGTGCCTGCGCACCTCACCCATGATGGTCGGCACGGCGAATCCGACGAACGAGGCGCCCACCGTGACGTCGAAGCGGTCGACGGCCTGGACCAGCCCGACCATGGCGACCTGCACCAGGTCGTCCGCGTTCTCCCCGCGCCCGGCGAACTTCATCGCGATGTGCTCGGCCAGCGGCAGCGCCGCGGTGATGATGTCCTCGCGTAGCCGGGCGCGGGCCGGATCGGCCTGGTCCAGCGTGGCGAGTTCGGTGAAACGGGGCTCGAGGTTCTCGTAGCCGCCTTTGCTGGTGCGGCGGGCGACATCGCGGTAGGCGGTCATCGTCGTCGAGTTCATCGGGTACCTCTTTCGGCCGGGCAGGGCGAACGCACGTCCTAGCTGGTACCCGGAGTAGTTGACCGCAAACACTTCCGGGAAATTTCCGCTCTGCCGGTCCGATCCGGCCGCGGAGCACCGGGTCGCCCCGCGCCGGGCCGTCGCACGGTCCGGCATCCCGACGGTCCGGCCCGACCGGGATGAACCGGGCAAAAGCCCCGCTGACCAGGCAAGCGGCAAATCGGACACCGGTCGGCCTGCCCATACCGCCGAACGGAGCGCCCGGCATACTCGGGACACCCGAAGCCCGATTGGAGCAGGCATGGACACCGCCTCCGCCGCATCCTCCGACGAACTCGACCGCGGTGTGATCGTCACCGGCCTCGTCATCGTGGCCGGGATGATCATGGTGGTGCTCGACACCACGATCGTGAACGTGGCACTCGACGCGCTGAGCACCGAACTCGGCGCCCCGCTCTCCACCACCCAGTGGGTGGTCACCGGCTACCTGCTCGCCGTCGCCCTCGTCATCCCGCTGACCGGCTGGGCCATGGACCGCTTCGGCTCCAAGCCGACCTGGCTCACCGCCGTGACCCTTTTCGTGCTCGGCTCCGCGCTCTGCGCGACCGCCTGGTCGGTCGAGAGCCTGGTCTTCTTCCGAGTACTGCAGGGGCTCGGCGGCGGCATGCTGCTCCCGGCCGGGCAGGCCATCATCACCAGGGCGGCCGGGCCGAACCGGCTCGGCCGGGCCATGAGCATCATCGGCGTACCCATGCTGCTCGGCCCGGTGCTCGGCCCCGTGCTCGGCGGGCTGCTCGTCGAATACACCGGCTGGCACTGGATCTTCCTGGTCAACGTGCCGGTCGGCGCCGTCGCCATCGCGCTCGCGGTATGGAAGCTGCCTGCCGGCGACGCGCTGCCCGACCCGGGCAAGCTGGACCTGCGCGGGCTGGTGCTGCTCTCCGGCAGCCTGGTCTGCCTGCTCTACGGCCTCTCCGAGGCGGCCTCGCACGGCGGGTTCGGCGAGTGGGGCGTGCTCGGCTGGCTGCTCGCCGGTGCCGCCGGTCTCGCCGTCTACACCTGGCACAGCCTGAACCGCGGCTCCGCCTCGATCATCGACGTCCGGCTGCTCGGCGACCGGCTCTTCGCCGGCGCGACCTTCGCGGTGTTCCTGGTGGCCATCGGGCTCTTCGGCGGCATGCTGCTGCTGCCGCTCTACTACCAGACCGTGCGCGGCGAGGGCGCGCTCGGCGCCGGGCTGCTGCTCGCCCCGCAGGGGCTCGGCGCGATCGTGGCCATGGTGATCGGTGGCAGGCTGGTCGACCGGATCGGCGCGGGCTACGTGGTGCCGGTCGGCGTGCTGCTCGCCCTCATCGGCACCTTCCCGTTCACCCAGGTCGGCACCGACACCTCGTACGTCTGGCTGAGCGTCGCGCTGTTCGTGCGCGGCATGGGGCTCGGCTCGGTCATGATGCCGACCATGGCCGCCGCCTACTCCGGCCTGGACCGCGACATCGTCTCCAGGGCCGCACCGACGCTCTCGGCCATCCAGCAGGTCGGTGCATCGCTCGGCAGCGTGCTGCTGGTGACGGCCCTGACCCAGCGTCTCACCGAGCAGTTGGACGCCGAGGGCATCGGTGCGGCGGGTGGCGGCGCCGACCAGATCAGCACGGTGCCGCCGGAGGCGCTGCCGATCGTCGGCCCGCTGCTGGCGAACGCCTTCGGCTTCGCCTTCTGGGTCGCCTTCGCGCTGACCGCGGTGATCATCCTGCCCGCCCTGTTCCTGCCCCGGCACCGCTCCGGGGCACCGAAGGAGACCGCGGTCGCGTCGGCCGTCTAGCGAAAGCTCAACGCTTCCCGATCGATTCGAATCGGTGCGCGCTGCGTCCGCGCCCGGCTACCGTCGACGACGGCGATGTCGTCGCGGCCGCGGCGCTACCGGACGTGCGGGGGGGCGATGGGGGAGCCGCAGCAGTGGATCGTGCCGGTGACGGCGGCCCTGGTCGCGGTCTCGGCGCTGGCCCTCGCCTGTCCGCACCCCTGCGCGGGCCGCGGGCGGATCGCGCACGGTGTGCTCTGCGCGGCGATGGCGGCCATGCTGGTCCCCGCCCACGACCCGCTGGGACCGCTGCCGTGGGCGCTGCTGCTCGGCGGGGTAGGGCTGTGGCTGGCCGACACCCCGGTTCCGCTCGCCCTCCGGCTGCCGGTGATCGCGGATGTGCTGGTCATGGCGGTGCTACTGCTGGCCGTTCCGGGTGCGGAGGGTGCGGTGGCCGCGGCGGGCGCGGCGCACCGGCACGGCGGGGGAGCGGGGCCGGAGTGGCTCTCGCTCCCGGTCGTGGCGCTGGTCGCGTGGGCCTGGGTCCGGCTGCACGTGTGGCGGGCCGGGCGCGGGGTGCGCGAACCGGCCCGGTCCGTTACCGGCACCGTCGCGCACCTCGCGATGACCGCCGCGATGCTGCTCATGGGGCTGAGCCACCTGCGGCACCGGTGAGTCAGCCCGCGAAGTCGGGGCAGAGGTTCGTCGTGGCGGCGCTGACGAAGAGCGTGCCCTGGTCGAAGCGGTAGGTCTGCTCGACCGCGGCGATCTCGTCCAGGATCGATCCGCCGGCCCGCAGGTGGCCGCAGGTCTGGTACCCGGCCACCACCATCTCGTCCACCGACTTCCCCGGCAGCGTGGCGTTGTTGATGCCGATCTCCTCCAGGAACGCGACCTCGGCGCCCCCGATGTCGGCCGCCGCGGTGGCGACGGTGCCGCCGAGCGCGGCGAAGGCGATGGCGGCGGCGACGGTGAGGGTGCGGAGGTGGTTGCGGGTGGTGCTCATGGTGTGGTCCTCGGGTTCGAGTGGTTCCGGCGGTGTGATGTCAATGATTCCGCCGCGGAGCTCGGCGAAGAACCCACCCAAGGGCTGGAACGGGCAACCCCTCCCGTCCTGTAAAGTAAGGCTTGGCTTCGTAGCTCACCCGCGGGCCGTAATCTTCTGTGTCTGTGGTGGATTCATCCCACGTTCGGACTTCTCTCGCTCACCTGAAATAGGCTAGGCTAACCTTGCATTCGCTAGGAGGGGGGTCGGGTCATGACGTGCGCGGGCTGCCGGCGGCGGCCTGAGCGTCGCGCCGGAGCGGAGATGACGGGCCCCGCCCGCCCCCAGTGGAACTCGCCGGTATCCCCTTGCCCGTTCGAACCGAGACAGTCGAAGGATGAAGATGGCAGAGGACATTCTCGAGCGCCGCAAGCAGCTGCTCCAGCGCCGACTGCGGGAGCACGGTGTCGATCCGTCATCGCGGGAAGCGGTTGTTCCGGAACGCAATCCGGGGGATCCGGTCGCGCTCTCCGCGGCGCAGCGGCGGCTGTGGTTCGTGCAGCGGCTCGATCCCGCCGACACCGCGCTGAACATCGGAGTGGCGTACCGGCTGGCGGGCGATCTCGATCCGGAGCGGTTCCGCGCCGCCGTCGCGACCGTGGTGGACAGGCACGAGGTGCTACGCACCACCTACCACGTCGGTGACGAGGGCGAGCCGTACCAAATCTCGCACCCTGATCCCGACATCGACTGGCAGCACCACGATCTCGGCCATCTTCCGGAGTCGGAGCGGCTCGGCCGCGCCCTTTCCGTCGCGAGGGAGCAGCTCGCCCGGCCGTTCGACCTCGCGACGGACCCACCACTGCGCGCGACGCTCATCGCGCTCGGTGAGCACGCCTGGGCGCTCGTGCTCGTGGTGCACCACATCGCCTGGGACGACGATTCCTGGCCGGTGTTCTTCACCGAACTCGCCGCCGCCTACCGCGGCGCCGAGCTGCCCGCGCTTCCGGTGCAGTACGTCGACGTCGAGCTGGGAGACCGCGCCGACGACGAGGCCGGGCTGGAGTACTGGCGCACCACGCTGACCCCGCTGCCCGAGCCGCTGGAGCTGCCCGGCGGCGGCACGGGCGGCGGCGCGGACCGGGTGGTGCGAGAACTCCCCGCCGAGCTCGTGGCGAAGGTCGCCGCAGCCGCGCGGGAGCGGTCGGCAACGCCGTTCATGGTGCTGCTCGCCGGTTTCCAGGCGGTGCTGCAGCGGTACACCGCCGCCGACGACTTCCTGATCACCGTGCCGGTCACCGAGCGCCGCGACCCCCGCGCGGAGCCGCTGATCGGCTACTTCGGCAATGCGCTGCTGGTGCGGGCGCGACCGGGCGGTGCCGAGCCGTTCGCCGCGCTGCTGGACCGCACCCGCGCCACCGTCGCCGGCGCCTTCGCCAACCAGGGCGTCGGCGTGGACCGGGTGATCGCCGCGGTCGCTCCGCAGCGGACCGGCGGCGGGGATGCGCTGCACCAGCTGGTGCGGGTGAGCTTCAGCGTGCGCAGCGCCGCCGACGGCCTCGAACTGCAGGGGGTGCGCAGCACCGAGCTGGCGATTCCGCCGGTCGCGGCGCAGGAACCGTTGGGGCTCATGGTCGTCCATGACCGCGCGGGGGCCAGGGTCGAGGCCACCTTCCGACCGGGCGCGCTGGCCCGGCCGCTGGTCGAACGGCTGCTCGGGCACTACGTCCGGCTGCTGGAGAGCGCCCTGCGCGATCCGGCCGCGCCGCTGCGCGCACTGGACCTGCTCGGCCCGGTGGAGCGGGAGCGGGTGCTCGCCCGATCCCGCGGAGCGCTCGTCGCCGAGCGGCCGGACACCATGATCGACATGGTGCAGCGGCGGGTCGCCGCGGGCCCGGAGCGCACCGCGCTCCGCTCCGACGACGTGGAGCTCACCTACCTGGCGCTGAACGAGCGCGCGAACCGGCTGGCGCACTGGCTCATTCGCGCGGGGGCGGGTCCGGAGCGGCTGGTCGCGCTGCGCATGGCCACCTCGGTGGAGTTCGTCGTCACCGCGCTCGCGGTGCAGAAGGCGGGCGCCGCCTACCTGCCGCTCGACCCCGCCTACCCGGCCGAGCGCACCGCCTACCTGCTCGCCGACGCCGCACCCGCGCTGGTCATCGACCCGGAGGTGCTGGCGGCGGCCGAGCGGGAGGCCGCCGGGCTGCCCGCGCACGACCCCACCGACGCCGATCGTTCGGCGGCGCTGCACCCGTCGAACATCGCCTACGTCATCTACACCTCGGGCTCGACCGGGCAGCCGAAGGGTGTCCCGGTCCCGCACGCCGCGATCGCCGAGCACCTCGCCGGGTTCACCGCCGAGTGGAGCCTGACCCCCGACGACCGGGTGCTGCAGTCCACCTCGGTCAGCTTCGACGCCTCGCTGCTCGACATCTTCGTCACCCTCACCGCGGGCGCCTGCGTGGTCGTCCCGAAGCCGCACGCGTACCGGGACGTCCCGTACGTGGCGGAGCTGGTGCGGCGGCACGGCGTCACCGTGCTGCACATGGTGCCGTCCATGCTCGCCACCTTCCTGGTCCTGCCGGAGGCGGGCGACTGGAGCACGCTGCGGCACCTGCCGGTCGGCGGCGAGGCGCTGCCCGGCGAGGTCGCGGATCGCTTCGCCGCCCGGTTCGACGCCGAGCTGCGCAACCACTACGGGCCCACCGAGGCCGTCGTCTGCTCGGCGCACACCGTGGTCGCGGGGGCGCAGGGCACCGGGGTGGTGCCGATCGGTCGTCCCAACCGCAATGTGCACCTCTACCTGCTCGACGCGGCGCTGCAGCCGGTGCCGGAGGGCGCCACGGGCGAGATCTACCTGGGCGGCAACCAGCTTGCCCGCGGCTACCTGAACCGGTACGGGCTCACCGCCGAGCGATTCGTCGCCGATCCGTTCACCGCGGGCGGGCGGCTCTACCGCACCGGCGACCTGGCCCGGAGGAACGAGGCCGGGCTGATCGAGTTCCTCGGCCGCGCCGACGAGCAGGTCAAGGTGCGCGGGCACCGGATCGAGCTCGGCGAGGTCGAGGCGGCGGTGGCCGCGGCGCCGGAGGTGGCGCACTGCGTGGTCGTCGTGGTGGAGCACGCCACCCTCGGCCCGGCGCTGGCCGCCTACGTGGTGCCCGCCGCCGGTGCCGAACCCGATCCGGGCGCGCTGCGCGAGCGGGTGGCCGCGGTGCTGCCGGAGTACATGGTGCCCGCGGCCGTCACCGTGCTCGACGCGGTCCCGCTGACCGCGCACGGCAAGCTGGACCGCCGCGCCCTCCCCGCCCCGGTCTTCGCCGAGGCCGGGACCTACCGCGAGCCCGCGACGCCGACCGAGACCCGGGTGGCCGAGCTGTTCGCGACGCTCTTCGACCGGGACCGGATCGGCGCCGACGACTCCTTCTTCGAGCTGGGCGGGCACTCGCTGCTCGCGGCGCGGCTGATCACGCTGATCCGCGCGGAGTTCGGGATCGAGATCGACATGCGGGTGCCGTTCGACAAGCCGACGGTGACCGCGCTGGCCGGGCACCTGGTCGAGACCTTCCGCGCCGAGTTCGACATCGATCTGGACGAGATCGACCTGCTCGACGACGCCGACGAGCTGGAGCCGGTCCCGCTGCCGCACGCCGCGCCCGGCAAGCCCGCGCTGGTGCGCCGCGAGCGCCCCGCGCACGTCCCGCTCTCCTACTCGCAGCGGGTGTACTGGCTGCAGCGGCGGCTGGAGGGGGCGATCGACGGCGAGAACGTCAGCTACCCGGTGCGCTTCGACGGCGAGCTCGACATCCCCGCGCTGCGCGCCGCCATCGACGACGTGGTGGCGCGGCACGAATCGCTGCGCACCACCTTCCCCGAGCACGACGGGACGCCCTACCAGCTGGTGGCGCCCCCCGCGCCGGTCCCGGTGCCGGTCGTGGAGATCACCGAGGCGGAGGTCGACGCCGAGCTCGCCGCGGACTGGGACTACGTCTTCGACCTCGCGGCCGAGCCCATGGCGCGGTTCCGGATCCTGCGGCTCGGCCCGGACCGCGCGGTGCTCTCGATCCTCATGCACCACATCATCGCCGACATGCGCTCGTGCCAGATCTTCCTGGCCGACCTGACCACCGCCTACCGCGCCCGGGTCACCGGCGCCGCGCCCGGCTGGGCCGAGCTGCCGCTGCAGTTCGCCGATTTCGCGATCTGGCAGCGCGAGATCTTCGACCGCGGCGCCGACCGCGCGGTCAGCCCGTACGGCCAGGCCGAGCTGGACTACTGGCGCGCCACCCTGGCCGGGCTGCCGGACGAGATCGCGGTCGCGCACGACCACCCGCGCCCCGCCGTGCTCGGCCGCAACGGCACCAGCGCGACCAGGGTGCTGCCCGCCGCGACCTGGAACGCGCTGCGCGCCACCGCCGACGCCGTCGGCGCCACCGAGTTCATGCTGTGCCAGGCGGTCAGCGCCGCGGTGGTGAACGTGCTCAGCGATATCGAGGACGTGGCGATCGGCGCCGCGGTCGCCAACCGGATCGGGCAGACCACCGACGAGCTCGTCGGGCTCTTCGCGAACGTGGTCGTCATGCGGCACAACGTCGCGGGCGCGCCGACCGCGCGCACCCTGCTGCAGCGGACGCGCGCCGCCGCACTGGACGCCATCACCCACCAGGGGGTGCCGTTCGAGCGGCTGGTCGAGTCGATCAACCCGCCGCGCTCGCTCTCCAGGAACCCGCTGTTCCAGGTGATGATGCATTTCCGGCACCGCCCGGTGCCGGTGCCGTTCAGCGCCGACGGGGCGACCACGATGGCGGGCATCGCCGGCTACTACGACGTCTCGTTCATGGACTTCCACCTGGACTACTCGGTGGACACCACCGGCGAACTGGTGGCGCGGGTGGTGGTCAACCCCGACCTCTACGACCCCGCCACCGGCGAGATCTTCGCCGACGTGCTGACCGGCGTGCTGCGCGCCTTCGCGGAGGAGCCGGACCGCCCGCTGGCCGAGCTCGGCATCCGCCCGGCGGGCTGGGACACCACCCGCTCGGTGGTCCGGCGCGGCCGGGCCGCCCCCGCGACGGTCTACGTGGAGCCCGAGACCGAGACCGAGCGGGCGCTCGCCGCGCTGCTCGGGGAGCTGCTCGGGGTGCCGAAGATCGGCCGCGAGCACGGGTTCTTCGGGCTGGGCGGGGACAGCGTGATCGCCGTCAAGTGGGCTGCCCGCGCCGCCGAGGAGGGGCTGCCGCTGAGCCCGCAGATGGTCTTCGAGCACTTCTCCATCGCCGAGCTCGGCAGCGCGGTGGACGCGGCGCTCGCCGACCCGCCCGAGCGGCAGCCGAACGCGGCCGAGGAGCGGCAGCACGCCCCGATGTCGGTGTCCGGGCTGGACGCCGAGGCGCTCGCCGCGCTGCAGAGTGCCTGGTCGCAGCGCTGATCCAGGCGTTGAGGAGGAGAACCGGATGACCGAGGCCCCGGCCGAGATCGAGGACGTGCTGGCGCTGAGCCCGCTGCAGGAGGGGCTCTTCTCGCTGGCCCGGCTGGCGGGCGACGGCCCCGACGTCTACACGATCCCGTTCGTCGTCGACCTCGACGGCCCGCTGGACGCGGCGCTGCTGCGGCGCTGCCTGGTGGCGCTGCTGCGGCGGCACCCCAACCTGCGCGCGGTGTTCTGGGACCGCGATCTGCCCCGGCCGGTGCAGATCGTCCCGCGCGCGGTGGCGCTGCCCTGGACCGAGCGCGCCGCCCGCGACGAGGAGCTGGCCCGGATCGAGGCCGACGAGGTCGCGCGCCCGTTCGACCTGGGCAGCGGGCCGTCGCTGCGCGCCACCCTGGTGACGCTGCCGCCGGGCCGGGACGGCACGCCCCGGGCGCGGCTGATCCTCGCCGTGCACCACATCCTGCTGGACGGCTGGTCGCTCGGCGTGCTCTTCGGCGAACTGCGCGCGCTGTACGCGGCCGGGGGCGCTACGGACGCGCTGCCCGCCGCCCGGCCCTACCGCGACTACATCGGCTGGCTGGCCGCCAAGGACATGTCCGAGGCGCAGCGGTGGTGGCGCGCGAAGCTGGAACTGCTGAGCGGGCCGCTGATGGTCGCCGACGGTACCGCCGCGGGCGGTATCGCCGAGGTCACCCGCTTCGGGCTCGGCGCGGGCGACACCGAGCGGCTGCGCGGCTGGTCCCGCGGGCACGGGCTGACCGTGAACTCGGCGGTGCAGTTCGCCTGGACGCTGCTGCTGTCCCGGCTGACCGACCGCCGCGACGTCGTCTACGGCACCATCGTGACCGGGCGGCCGGAGAGCATCGCCGGGGTGGAACGCATGGTCGGGCTGTTCCTGAACACCATCCCGGTGGCCTTCGAGCTGGACCCGGCTGCCACGGCAGGGGCGGAGTGCCTGCGCCTGCAGCGGGAGTCGGCGGCCATGCGCGATGCCGGGTTCCTGAGCCTGTCGGCGGTACAGCGCGCGGCCGGGCACAGCGCGCTCTTCGACACGCTCTTCGTGTTCCAGAACGCGCCGATGACCGAGGTGCTCGGCGGCGGCGCGGCCGGCGGGGTCGGGTTCCGGCCGCAGATGGCCAAGAACCTCACGCACTACCCGCTCACCCTCGTCGCCTACCTGGATGGCGACGAACTCGCGGTCGTGGTCGAGGCCGACGCCGCGGCGATTCCCTTCCCGCCCGCGGACATCGGCGCCGCGCTGCTCGCGGTGCTGCGCAGGCTGCCGGAGGCGGCCGAGCTGCGCTGCGACGACCTGGACACCGCCGCCGAGCACACGTCCCGCGCCGCGGCGACGCCCGCGCTGCCGGAGCTGGAGCCGGAGGCCACGCTCTTCGCGCTGATCGAGCGGCAGGCCGCCGCCACCCCGGAGGCGATCGCGCTGAGCAGCGGCGACGGCGCGCTCACCTATCGCGAGCTGACCGCGCGGGCCAGGGGCCTCGCCGCCGAGCTGGTGGCGCGCGGCGTCGGCCCGGACGACGTTGTCGCGCTGTACCTGCCGCGCTCCGAGCGCGCGATCGTGGCGCTGCTCGCGGTGCTCGCCGCGGGCGCCGCCTACGTGCCGGTCGACGTCGCGTTGCCCGCCGCCCGGGTGCGCTCCATCCTGCGGCAATCGAATCCGGCGCTGATCGTGGTCGCGAGTGGCGAACTCGACCCGGCGCTCCCGCTCGACCCGGCCTCGCTGCTCGACCTCGACCACGTCGACCTGCCCGGTCGCGCCACGGCCGACCCGGTGGCCGCGGCGCCGCACCCCGCGAACCTGGCCTACCTCATCTTCACCTCCGGCTCGACCGGCGAGCCCAAGGGCGTGGCGGGTACGCACGCGGCGGTGGTCTCGTACTTCACCGACCACCGCGCCCGGGTCCTCCGCCCGGCCACCGGACGGCTCGGCCGCCGACTGCGGATCGCCCACGCCTGGTCAATGAGCTTCGACGCCTCCTGGCAGCCGCTGGCCGGGCTGCTCGACGGACACGCCGTGCACCTCGTCGACGAGGCCACCCTGCGCGACGCCACCCGCCTGGTGGCCGAGCTCCGCGAGCACGCCATCGACATGATCGACACCACGCCGTCCATGTTCCGGCAGCTGGCCGCCGCCGGCCTGCTGGAGCAACCGCCCGCGGTGCTCGCGCTCGGCGGCGAGGCCATCGATACCGAGCTGTGGGCCCGGCTGCGCGCGCTCCCCGGGGTCGCGGTGCACAACTGCTACGGCCCGACCGAGACCACGGTGGAGGCGGTGGTCGCCGACGTCACCACCGCCGGCCCTACGCCGACCATCGGCGCGCCCACCGCGGGAACGACCGCGCACGTGCTGGATTCGCGGCTGCGCCCGGCCGCGGCGGGCGCAGTGGGGGAGCTGTACCTGGCGGGCGCGCAGCTGGCCCGCGGCTACGCCGGGCGCCCGGGGACCACCGCGGAGCGGTTCGTCGCCGACCCCACCGGCACCGGCGCGCGGATGTACCGCACCGGCGACCTGGTGCGCGGGCTGCCCGGCGGTGCCATCGGCTACCTGGGACGGGCCGACGACCAGGTGAAGATCCGCGGCTACCGCATCGAGATCGGCGAGGTGGAGACCGCGCTGCGCACCGCGCCCGGCATCACCGCGGCGGCCGCGACCGTCGTGCGGCGCGGCGACGCGGTCACCCTTGTCGGGTTCGTGGTGTCCGACACTGAGCCGGACACCGTCGCGCTCCGCGCCGAGCTGGCCGAGCGGCTGCCCGCCTACATGATCCCGGCCCGGCTGCTCGCCCTGCCCGAGCTGCCGGTGACGAGCAACGGCAAACTCGACGTCCGCGCACTCGCCGAGCGCGCCGAGGCCGCGCTGGCCGGGAGCGGCGCGGCGGCCCCCGAGACCGAGACCGAACGCACCCTCGCCACCATGCTCACCGAGGTCTTCGACGGCCGCACCCCCGGCGTCGAGGAGGACTTCTTCGCCTTCGGCATGGACAGCATCGTCGCCATCTCCCTGGTGAACCGGGCGCGCAGGCACGGCCTCGCGCTCGATGTGCGCACGGTCCTGGCGGCGCCGTCGATCCGGGATCTGGCCGCCGCGCTCGACCAGGCAGCGGCGCAACCCGCACCCGACCCCGCGGAGCGCGGCTACGGCCCGGTGCCGCCGCTGCCGATCGTCCAGTGGCTGCACGGCCTCCCGGTCTCCCGCAGGCTCGCCCAGAGCCTGCTCACCCGGCTGCCCGCGGGGCTGACCCGCGCGGATCTGGCTGCGGTGCTGCAGGCGGTGCTCGACGGCCACGACACCCTGCGCGGTTACCTCGACCAGACTGCCGACGGACCTTTCCTGATCACCCGCGAGCCAGGCACCGTCGCCGCGGCCGACATCCTCACCGAGGCCGACGCCACCGCCGACGCCCCCGCCACGCTGGCCGCGCAGAGCGAAGCCGCGCTGGCGGCACTCGACCCGGCGGCGGGCGCGCTGGTGCGCGCGGTGTGGCTGCGCGGCGCACCCGGCGGCGACCTGCTGCTGCTCACCGTGCACCACCTCGCCATCGACGTGGTGTCCTGGGGCATCGTGCTCGCCGACCTGGCCGCCGCCTGGGAGCAGCTGGAGGCGGGCGCCGTCCCCGAGGCCGTCGCCGAGGCGACCAGCTACCGGCACTGGTCACGGCTGCTGTGGCAGCGCGCGGAGACCCCCGGGGTGCTGGCCCAGCGCGAGTACTGGGCCGGGCAGCTGCGCGGCCCCGACCCCACGTTCGGGCGCCGCCCGCTCGCCCCCGGCGACACCTGGGCGGCGCTGCGGCTCACCACCACGACCGTGCCCGCCACCACCACCGCGCGGCTGCTCGGCACCGCCGCCCGCGGCGACGGCCTGCGCGAACTGCTGCTCGCGGCGCTGGCGCTGACCGTGGTCTCCCGGCGGCGCGAGCGCGGGCAGCCCGCCGACGGCGGCACCCTGGTCGGGCTGGAGAGCCACGGCCGCGCCGACGCGGAGGTCGGCGCCGACACCTCGGGCACCGTCGGCTGGTTCTCCGCGCCCTACCCGGTGCGGCT
Organism: Nocardia jiangsuensis; assembly: GCF_042650385.1. Classification (NCBI taxonomy): domain Bacteria; kingdom Bacillati; phylum Actinomycetota; class Actinomycetes; order Mycobacteriales; family Nocardiaceae; genus Nocardia; species Nocardia jiangsuensis. The sequence continues at coordinate 474,752 of NZ_JBHSAX010000033.1, read as the reverse complement.
CGGCGCGGGTGCCGCGATCGGGGTCGAGGAGGCCGAGCGCGACCCCGAGGCGGCACGCGCACTGCTCGACTCGGTGGTCGCGCAGCTGGCGGCGGTCCCCGCGCAGGGACTCGACTTCGGGCTGCTGCGGTCGGTGGCGCGGGTGCCCGAGCTCGCCGACGCCCCGTGGCCGCAGCTGGAGTTCAACTACCTGGGCCGCACCGACCTGCTCGGCGGCGGCGAGCGGGCCTGGGGTATGGTCACCGACCCCGCGCTCGCCGCCGCGCTGCCCACCGCGCCGGAGCCCGCGCTGCCGCTGCGCTACGCGCTCGGGCTGATCGCCGCGGTCGGCCCCGGCCCCGAGTTGACGCTCACCTGGCGCTGGAGCAGCGCACTCTTCACCGACACCGAGATCGATGATCTCGCAGCACTTCTGAGCCGCGCCGTGGCGGCTCTCTCCAGGAAGGCGGACCGATAGCATGCAGCACAACCAGGGGTGGATCAGGAAGTTCCACGAGGCGGACTCGCCGCACCGGCTGCCGCTGCTGATCTTCCCGCACGCCGGTGCCGGCGCCTCCGCCTACCGGGAGTTCTCCGCCGCGCTGGCCGCGCACTACGACGTCATCGTCTTCCAGTACCCGGGCCGCCAGGACCGCGCCGCGGAGCCCGCGCTCGGCTCGCTGCCGGACATCGCGGTCGGCGCCTACGGCGAATTCCGGATGTCGCCGTACAACCGGGACACCCCGATCGTCGTCTTCGGGCACAGCATGGGCGCCTTCGTCGCCTTCGAGTTCGCGCGGCTGGCCATCGCGGCGGGCGTCGACGTCAGGCAGCTCACCGTCTCGGCCGCGGTGGCGCCCTCGCGCGCGCAGTTCCGCGAGCCGACCCCCGAGGGCGACGAGGAGCTGCTCGACCACCTGGTCTCGCTGGAGGGCATCGACGCCGACGTGCTCGCCAGCCGGGAGATGATGCGGTTCTCGCTGCCCGCGATCAAGGCCGACCACCGCGCCTCCGAGGCCTACCGCTGCCCGGAGACGGTGCGGGTGGCGACCAGGGTGCACGCCATCGGCGGCGACCGCGACCCCATCGTCTCGATGGCCGACCTGCACGGCTGGAGCAGCCACAGCGACGACGTCGAGGTCACCCTGTTCGAGGGCGGGCACTTCTACCTGCAGCAGCACCTCGCCGCGGTCACCGAGCTGCTGGCGAAGCAGGCATGACCGCCGCCGACCCCGTCGTCATCGCCGGCTTCGCCGTCGAGGCGCCCGGCGGCATCGACACCCCGCGCGCCTACTGGTCGGCGCTGGAATCCTCGGCCGAGCTGATCGGCGCCTTTCCCCGGGATCGCGGCTGGCCGCTCGACGAGCTGCTCTCGGTCTCCGAGCTGGACGGCTGGGGCACCGTGCGGGACGCGGGCGGCTTCCTCACGGGCGCCGCGGATTTCGACCCGGCATTCTTCGGGATCGCCCAGCGCGAGGCCATCGCCACCGACCCGCAGCAGCGGCTCGCGCTGCGGGTGGCGTGGCGCGCGCTGGAGAACACCGGGCTCAACCCGGGCGCGCTGGCCGGTGCCGACGCGGGCTGCTTCATCGGCTGCTCGCCGATGGAGTACGGGCCGCCGGGCGCGCAGGTCAACGAGTACAGCGGGCTGCGGATCATCGGCCACGGGCTGCTCAGCGCCGCCGCGCGGATCTCGCACTGCCTCGGGTTGATCGGGCCGTCCATGACGGTGGACGCCGCCTGCGCCTCCTCGATCACCGCCCTGCACCTGGCGGCCGCCGCGGTCCGCGACGGTGACTGCGAGTGGGCGCTGGCGGGCGCCGTCTGCGTGATGGGCTCGCCGATCGCGTTCTACGAGTTCGCCAGGCACAACGCGCTCTCCGCCGACGGGCACTGCCGCTCGTACTCCGACGACGCCACCGGCACGCTGTGGGGCGAGGGAGCCGGGGTCGTCGTCGTCGAGCGCGAGTCGCGGGCGCGGGAGCTCGGGCACCGGATCCACGGCAGGCTGCTCGCCTCACACCACAACCACAACGGCGCGGGCAAGCCGATCCTGGTGCCGCGCACCGACGCCCAGGAGCGGCTGATCCGCAGCACCATCGCCAAGGCCGGGATCGACCCCGCCGACATCGGCATGATCGAGGGCCACGGCACCGCCACCCGCGCCGGCGACCCGGTCGAGCTGCGCGCGCTGCAGAACACCTACGGCGCGGCCGGCTCCGCCCCGCTGCTCGGCTCGGTGAAGTCGAACGCCGGCCACGCCCAGGCCGCGGCGGGGATGCTCGGCCTGGTCAAGTTGCTGCTGGCCGGGCAGCACGGCCGCATCCCGCCGACCCTGTTCGCCGACAACCCGACCACGAAGGTCGACTGGGAGCGGTCGAGTCTGCGCCTCGCAACGAAGGTCGAGCCGTGGGAGCCGAGGGGCGGCCAGCGCTACGGCGCGGTCTCCTCGTTCGGCGCGGGCGGCTCCAACGCGCACGCGATCCTCGCGATGCCGGTCAACGAGGAGAACGACGATGCCTAGCCATCGCCTGCCCGACGGGTCGATCCCGGTGCTGCTCTCCGCGGACAGCCCCGCGCTGCTGCGGGCCGAGGCCGCTGCCCTGCTCGGCTACCTCGCCGAGCACCCGGCCGTCGCGCCGGGGCGGGTGGCGGAGCAGTTGCTGCGCACCAGGGTCGCGCGCAGATATCGGGCGCTGCTCGCCGTCACCGACCGGGCCGGGCTGGTGACCGCGCTGGCCGCCGTGCGGGACGGGTCGCACCCCGCCGTGGAGCCCGCCACCGAGCGGACCGTCGCCTTCGTGCTGCCCGGCCAAGGTACCCAGCGGCGCGGCATGGGCCGGGTCTTCTACGCGGGGGTCGAGGCGTACCGGGCCGAGGCCGATCGCTGCGCCGCCCTGTTCGAGGAGCAGTTCGGCGCGTCCCCGCTGCCCTACCTGCTCGGCACCGGCGACGAGGCGGAGGAGTCCGCCGCCGTCGTGCAGCCCGCGCTCTTCACCCAGATGGTGGCGCTCGGCGCGCTCTGGCGGTCGTTCGGCGTGCGGCCCGCCGCCACCGTCGGGCACAGCCAGGGCGAGATCGCCGCCGCGTGTCTGTCGGGGGCGATGAGCCTGGCCGATGCCGTCGTCGTGGTCGGGACAAGGGCGCACGCCGTGGACAAGATCGCCTCCGATCGCTACGCCATGGCGGTGGTCGCCGCCGACCGCGAGGAGTGCGAGGATGTCATCGCCCGGCTGCCAGGCTGGGCCCAGGTCTCGGTGCGGAACGCGCCGCGCATGGTCGGGGTCTCGGGGGAGCGGCACACCGTGCGGGCGGTGGTCGAGGCGCTCGCCGAGCGCGGGCGCTTCGCCCGGGTCATCCAGGTCGGCTATCCGGCGCACACGGTGCTGCTCAACGAGTTCCGCGACCTGATCCACGACGCGGTGCACAGCCGGCTCGACAGCACCCGCTTCCTCGACTCGGAGATCCCCTGCATCGGCTCGACGCTCGGCGCCGCCGTGACCCCGGAACTGCCGGTCGACGAGTACTGGTTCTGGAACCTGCGCAACCCCGTGCGCTTCGACCGCGCGATCGGCACCGCCGTCGCCGGCGGCATCGACACCTTCGTCGAACTCGCCGAGCATCCCACGCTGCACCTCGCCATCGAGGAGAACCTGACCGAGCTGCCCGCCACCAGGACTCTCGGCACCTCGCTGCGCACCGCGACCGACCTGCGCGAGTTCACGCGCAACCTGGTCGAGCTCGCCGTCGCGGACCTCGGATTCTCCTGGGACGGTCTGCGCACCGGCGCCGAGACCCCGCCCGCGCCACCGCTGCTCGACTTCCCCAATGTCGCCATGAACGAGCTCACGCTGTGGTTGCCGCACGACACCTCCATCGGACGCGGGCACGTCGATCGCACCGATTCCCCCGCCGTCGGGCGTGGTCGGGCCGATCGAACCAGCGGGGCGCGAACCGCCGTGGCCACGGGGCCGGAACCGCAGCTGCTGGCGGAGAACTGGGTCCGTCTGAACCAGCGCTCGGTCACCGCGCCGCGGCGGCTCGGCATCGTCGACCACACCGGCGAGCAGGGCGCGTTCGCCACCGAGCTGGCCGAGTACGCGAGCAGGCAGGGGCTCGACGGACGACTGCTCGGCCCGGACACCCCCGCGGACGATATCGACACCGTCGTGGTGCTGCTCCCCACGCGCCCGGCACCGGACGCCGCGGCGGCAGTCCGCGAACTCGCCGATTTCCTCGGCGAGCGCAGCTGGTGGACCGCACCCGGCACAGCGATCACCGAGTACTGGCTGATCACCACCGGCGGCGAGGCGGTGCTGCCCGAGGACCCCCCGCCGCACCCGGTACACGCCGCCGCGAGCGCCGGATTCCGCTCCGCGAGCGCGGAGTACCCCGGCATCGCCTTCCGGCACCTCGACCTCGGCGCCGAGCACACCGCACCCGCCATCGTCACCGCCCTGCACACCGCGGCGGAGCCGGAACTGGCGCTGCGCGACGGCAACCTCTACGCCAAGCGCCTCACCGAGGCCGACCCGGCCGCGCTGCTCGCCGGTCCGATCCGCGCCGCCGATGTGCTCGTGACCGGCGGCACCGGCAGCCTCGGCCTCGAGTTCTGTGAGCACGCGGTGCGCTCCGGCGCGCGCCGCGTGACGCTGCTCAGCCGCTCCGGCGAAACCCCGGCGGTCACCGCGCGGCTGCGCCGGCTCCGCGCGCTCGGCCCCGCCGAGATCGAGGTCCTCGCCTGCGATATCGCCGACCCCGATGCCGTTGCCGCGCTCGGCGGTCGGCTCGCGGAGGTGGGGTTGCTGCTGCACGCCGCCGCCGACAATGCGGCGATCGGTGCGGGCGGACTCACCGACATCACCCCTGACCAGGTCGAACGGGCCATGCGCGGCCGGGTGGTCGGGCTCGAGGTGGTGCTGGAGCGGCTGGCGCCGGAGTGCGAGATCGTGCTCTGCTCCTCGCTCGCCGCCACCATCGGCGGTCGCGGCACCGTGCTGTACGCGGCCGCCAACCGCCTGGTGGACGCGCTCGCCAAGCGGTACCGCGCGCGCGGGCGGCGCTGCGTGGCCGTGCAGTGGGGTCAGTGGGCGGTGTTCCGCGGCAGCGGTGCCGCCGAGCTCGCCGGGCTCGCCGAGGTCGGCTACCTGCCGATGGCATCGGCCGACGCGCTCGCACTCGGCCTCGGCGGGTTGCGCGCCGACGCCGCGGTCGCCGCCTTCGACTGGGAGCGCGGTCGAAATGTCCTCGGCGCGTACGGATACGGGCCACTGCTCACCGACCTGGAGACCCCCGGCGCGTCCACCCGACGCGCACACGCCACTTCGCCCGCGCATGTCGCGCACCCCGCGCAAATCGCCGAGCGCGTGCCCGGTGCCGAGCCCGGGCGAACCGAGCCTACGGGTGACGTGGCCGCGCAAGTCGCCGGGCTGCTGGCCGGCATCATCGGCGCCGATGATGCCGCCGCCATCGACGGCACCCGCCCCCTGGTCGCCATCGGTCTCGACTCGCTGCAGGCGCTCGCGCTGCGCAGGCAGGTCGCGAGCACGTTCAACGCAGACATACCGGTGTCGGAGCTCATCGGCGGAGCATCGCTGAACGACGTCGTCCGGCTCATCGGCATACCCGCAGCCACCCCGGCTCCGGTCCCAGCGGCGGGGGCCAACGCTTCGGTCTCAGCAGGACCGCCCGGCCCCTCGGTTTCGCCGACGCCGTCACACGCCCCGGCACCACCGCACGCACCGACCCCGGTGGCCTCGGCAGCGCCGCCCCCTCATGCCGACCCGGAAACCGCGGAACTCACCCCCGCCGCCCGGCTCACCCGGGCGAAAGCGGCGGCCCAGCGCGCGATCCCGGCCGACTTCGACGAGAACACCTTCCACTCCGCCCGCCGCGACATGGACCTGTTCGGCCTCCGCGCCATGCTCACCACCCTCCGCCCCCACCTGTCGCCCACCGAGCCCCGCACCACCGACGAACTCGCCGACCGCCTCCACTTCGCCCCGAGGCACCGCTGGCTACTCCGCCAATGGCTCCAAGCCCTCACCACCGACGGCTGCCTCACCGGCGATCAGCCCACCGGCTACCGCTACGTCCGCGAGGTCGCACCCCCGCAACGCCCCGACCTGGTACAGGTCTGCGCCGACCTCGGCTACCCCCGGCCGCTGGCCGAGTTCCTCCAGTCCTCCGACGACCACCTGACCGAACTCGTCCAGGACACCATGCGCCTCCAGGAGCTGCTCTTCCCGAACGGCGACATGACCACCGCCGAAGCCGCCTACCGCGACAACCTGAGCAGCAGATACCTGAACCTCGCCGCGGGCCGCGCGGTCGCCGACCTGGTCACCGGCAGCACCCGCCGCCAGACCCCGGCCCGCATCCTCGAACTCGGCGCAGGCATCGGCGGCACCACCGACGACGTCGCCGCGGCCCTGGACGGCCTCCCGGTCGAATACCACTTCACCGACGTCTCCGACTTCTTCCTGACCGCCGCCGAGCACCGCTTCGCCCGCTACCCGTGGATGCGATACGCCCTGGTCGACATGAATCGCGACCTCGGCACCCTCGCCCCCGCCGACATCGTGATCGCCGCCAACGTCCTGCACAACGCGCACGACATCGGCGCCACCCTGCGGCAACTGCACGACCTGCTGCGACCCGGGGGCGCGCTGGTCGTGATCGAGACCTGCCACGCGCACTGCGAACAACTCACCTCGGTGCACCTGCTCATGTCTCCCCAGCCCGGCCAACCGCACGCCGGCCTGACCGACGTGCGCGCGGGCACCGACCGTATCTTCCTCACCGAGGACGAGTGGCGTGCCGAACTCCGCGCCGCCCGCCTCACCCCCGACCTGGTCCTGCCCCGGCCCGACCACCCGATAGCCGCCCTCGACCAGCGCGTCTTCATCGCCATCCGCGACATCGAACCGGGCAGGAAGTGAGCACCGTGGACAGCACCGGAACCCCCGCGGCCATCGACCGGACCGAGATCACCGCCGCCGTCGCGGCCGCCCTCGCCGTCGAACCGGACGCGATCGACGCCGACGCCGATCTGATCGAACTCGGCCTCGACTCCATCCGCATCATGAAACTGGCAGGCAGCTGGCGCAAGCGCGGCGCCGCGATCAACTTCGCCCAGCTCGCCGCCGCCCCCACCGTGGCGGCCTGGCAGGAGCTGCTCGGCGTCCACGAGCCGGAGCCCCCGGCGCCGACCCCGCCCGACCCCGGCGCCGACGACGAGCCTTTCCCGCTCGCGACCATGCAGCACGCCTACTGGATCGGCCGCGCCGACGAGCAGGAGCTGGGCGGCGTCGCCGCGCACCTCTACGTCGAATTCGACGGCGGCCCGATCGATCCCGCCCGCCTGGAACGGGCGGTGGCCGACCTGGTCGCCGCGCACCCCATGCTGCGCACCCGGGTGCTCCCCGACGGCACCCAGCAGACGCTGCCCGCCCCCGGCCGCCCGGTCTGCACCGTCATCGACCTCCGCGACCACCGGGAGCCCGAAGCCGAGCTGAACCGGCTGCGCGACAGCAAGACCCACCAGCGCCTCGCCATCGAGGACGGCCAGGTACTCGACGTCACCCTCACCCTGCGCCCCGGCGACCGCTGCCGGCTGCACCTCGACGTCGACATGATCGCGGGCGACGCCATGAGCTACCGCGTCCTCGTCGCCGAACTCGCCGAGCTCTACCACGGCGCCACCATCACCGCCCCCGGTTACACCTACCGCCGCTACCGCACCGAGCAGCGCGCGGACGAGGCGATAGGGGAGCGCGACCGCCGGTGGTGGCAACGACGGCTACCCGAGCTCCCCGGCGCCCCCGAACTGCCGACGGTCCCGGTGGGCGAGCGCACCGCACCGCACCGCACCGTCCGCTACGACCACTGGCTCGCCCCCGAGGCCAAGCAGCGGCTGCTCGCCGCCGCACACGAGCGCGGCATCACCCCGGCCATGGCGCTGGCCGCGGTCTTCGCCGACACCATCGGCGGCTGGTCCGCGCGGAGCCGCTTCCTGCTCAATGTGCCGCTCTTCCACCGCGAGCCGGTGCACCCCGAGATCGACCGGGTGATCGGCGATTTCACCTCCTCGATCATGCTCGACGTGGACGTCACCGCGGAGCTGACGGTGACCGAGCGGGCGCGGGCCCTGCAGCGCGCCGTGCACGAGAGCGGCGCGCACGCCGGTTGGTCCGGGCTGGAGGTGCTGCGCGACCTGGGCAGGCAGCGCGGCGAACCGGTGCTGGCCCCGATCGTCTACACCAGCGCCCTCAACCTCGGCGAGCTGTTCGCGGAGCGGGTCACCGAGACCTTCGGCGACCCGGTCTGGATCATCTCGCAGGGCCCGCAGGTGCTGCTGGACGCGCAGGTCACCGAGGTGCGCGGGGGGCTGCTGCTGAACTGGGACGTGCGCGAGTCCGCCTTCCCGGCCGGCCTGGTCGACGCCATGTTCGCGCACTACACCGCCGCCGTCGCCCGGCTCGGCGCCGGCGCCGACGGCTGGGTGGCCGGCGCCGCCCCCGCGCTCCCGGCCGCGCAGGCCGCGGTGCGGGCCGCCGTGAACGCCACCGACGGCCCGGTCAGCGGCCGCCGCCTGCACCAGGGCTTCTTCGAGCACGCCACCGCGACCCCCGCCGCACCCGCGGTGCTCGGCGAGCCGGGCTGGAGCTACGGCGAGCTCGCGAAGGCCGCGCTGGCCGTGGCGGGCGCGCTCACCGCCGCCGGCGTGCGCCCCGGCGACGCCGTCGCGGTCCAGCTACCGAAGGGGCCGGATCAGATCCTCGCCGTGCTCGGCGTGCTCGCGGCGGGCGCCGCGTACGTGCCCATCGGGTTCGACCAGCCCGCTGCCCGGCGCGCCGAGATCCTCCGCACCGGCGACGTCGCCGTCGCGCTCACCGTGCCGGGCGCCGACCTCGGCCCCGATGTCACGACCGTGGCCGTCGACGAGGCCCGCGGCTGGGCAGACCCGCTGGCGCAGCCGGTGTACCCGGACCCCGAGGCCATCGCCTACGTCATCTTCACCTCCGGCTCGACCGGGAAACCCAAGGGCGTCGAGGTGCCGCACCGCGGCGCCATGAACACCATCGACGCGGTGAACGAGCACTTCGGCGTCGGCCCCGCCGATCGGGTGCTCGCGCTCTCGGCGCTGGAGTTCGACGCCTCGGTCTACGACATCTTCGGCATGTTCGCGGCGGGCGGCGCGATCGTCGCGGTCGACGCCGAGCAGCGCGCCGAGGCCACCACCTGGGTGCGGCTGCTGCGCGAGCACCGGGTCACCATCCTGAACTGCGTGCCGAGCATGCTCGACATGATCCTGGAGATCGGCGGCGACCGGCTCGGCGACGCGCTGCGCGCGGTGACGCTCGGCGGCGACTGGGTCGGCGCCGACCTGGCCCGCAGGCTCGCGAAGCAGGTGCCCGGCTGCCGGTTCGCCGGTCTCGGCGGCGCGACCGAGACCTCGATCCACAACACCATCTGCGAGGTGCGCGGCGAACCGCCCGCGCACTGGGCGACGGTGCCGTTCGGGGTGCCGCTGCGCAATGTCCGCTGCCGCGTGGTCTCGCAGGCCGGGCGGGACTGCCCCGACTGGGTCCCCGGCGAGTTCTGGGTCGGCGGCGCGAATGTGGCGGCCGGCTACCGCAACGATCCGGAGCGCACCGCCGAGCGCTTCGTCGAGCACGACGGGCTGCGCTGGTACCGCACCGGCGACCTGGCTCGGTACTGGCCGGACGGCACCATCGAATTCCTCGGCCGCGCCGACCACCAGGTGCAGCTCCGCGGCTACCGGGTCGAGCTCGGCGAGGTGGAGAGCGCGCTGCGCACCGTGCCCGGGGTGCGGCACGCGGTCGCCGCCGTCATCGGCCCGAAGCTGGTGGCCGCCGTCTCCGGAGCCGATATCGGCGATCCCACCGCCGCGCTCGCCGAGCTGCTGCCCGGCTACATGATCCCGGCCCGGATCGAGCACCTGGCGCAGATGCCGCTCACCGACAACGGCAAGCTCGACCGCCGCGCCGTACTCGCACTGCTCGAACCCGCGGCGGGCGCGGCCGAGCACGTCGCGCCGCGCGACGACCTGGAGGCCGCGCTCGCCGACATCGCGCGCGGCGTCCTCGGCTCCGCCCCCATCGGCGTGCAGGACGACTTCTTCGGTCTCGGCGGCGATTCCGTGCTCGCGACCACCTTCGTCGCCCGGGTCAGGGAGTGGCTGGAGACCGACCACGCCCTGGTCTCCGACGTCTTCGCCACCCGCACCGTCGCCGCGCTCGCCGCCCGGCTCACCGCGCGCGAGGCCGAGCGCGGCACCCCCGGCCGGCTGCCGGTGGTCGCCCGGCTCTACCTCGAGGTGGCGGCCATGACCGACGAGGAGGTCATGGCCTCGGGCTAGCCGCGCCGCGATCCCGGGCGTGCTCGGCGCCCGGGATCAGCCGGGCAGCGGCGTCCCGACGATGATGCTGCCGACGCTGCACTCCTCGAGTTCGTCAACGCCCGCTGCGCTGACGAACGCGGCGGTGTCGCCGAACCCCTGCGCGCAGGCGCCGAGCCCCATGGCCGTCGCGGCCAGGTACACGGTCTGCATGAGCACCCCGACGTGCTTGAGGATCACCGCGTAGGAGACCTGCTCGTAGGTCCACATGACCCGCCCGGTGCGGGCCCCGATGACCAGCAGCACCTGCGGCTCCGCGCCGTCGGCGAGCGTCGCCGAGGTGGACTTCACCAGCGTCGACACCGCCGGGCTCGCCGCATCGGCGACCGGCCGCAGCGCGTGCTCGTGCGCGTCGTAGTGGTACATGCCCGGCGCCAGCCCCACCACATCGCGCACCACCGGATACAGCTCCAGCTCGTACACGCTGCCCCCGCTCGGATACGGCTTGGAGACCAGCTCCTCACCGGGCACCTCGGACCGCACCCCCCGGCTCCGCGCGGTGCGGAAGAGCAGCTCGGCGAGTTGCGCGAGCGTGATCGGCGCGGCGTCGTCGAAGGCGCGGGTGGAGACCCGGTCCTCCAGCACGGCGGTGAGCGTGGGGTCGGTGGCGCGCAGGGCGTCCAGGTCGGGGCGCGGCAGCGCGATCGGCTCCGCCGGGTAGCCCGGCTTGCGCGCGGGCGGCTGCGGGAACTGCCCCTTCGCCCACTTCGTCGGGCCGAAGTGCTCCCAGGTCACGACGCGTTCGCCGAGCGTGCTGCGGCGGTGGAACCACAGGTCCGGCGCGCTCCAGCTGCGGCTGGTGAACTCCTGCGCCTCGGCGGCGGGGTCGGCCAGGAAACCGCCGCGGCGCAGATCGGCCCGGAAGCGGTCCGCCGCGGGCAACCCCGAGCCGGACGGCTCCAGCAGCGCAAGGAACCGCGGATCGTGGATCCGGATGTCGCACCAGGACAGCGGGTGTTCCAGCACGAACCCGTCCGCGTCGCGATGCAGCACCGCGAACTTGGAGAGGGCGGCGGCCGGCGGCAGCGGCGCGGGCTCGCCCTGCGGCGGAATGCCGAACGGCAGCACCGTGTACAGGTCGCGCCCCTCCGCGCGCACCGTGACCGCCAGCCAGCCCGCCCCGGCGAGCCGGTCCAGCAGCGGGGTGACGTCCTCGCCCGCGGCCGTCGCGAGCTCGGCGACCGTGGCCGGCCCGCGATTGAGCGTCTTCAGCGCGAGCAGCTGCCCCCGGGGCAACCCGCTGAGCTTCTGCTTCCGCGGCGGGTTCAGCAGCACCGCCCCCGCGGGCGTGACCACACAGGTGGCACCGGCTCGGAGTGCGAGCCGCGTCTCACCGGACGACATCAGCGCGTCCCTACCGGCTGCCCACCGCGACCAGGGCCGGGTTCAGCTTGTCCAGGATGAACGGCACCGAGAGCACGGTCGGCTGGTTGACGGCGGTGATCTCCATCGTGTTCAGGAAGACCGTCGCGTTGTTCTGCACCGCGGGCAGCGCGCCGTAGCCGGGCAGCTGGCGGAACTTCTCGTCGTAGCCGGGGGAGTACCCCGCCAGCAGCAGGTCCGCGGTGATCTCGTCGACGCGCTCGGTGGAGAGCGCCAGCCTGCCGCCGGTGGCGGGCTGGTCGGTCAGGTTCTTCGGGATGGTGAGGCCGAGCGCCGTGAACACCTGCCCCGACCCGTCCGACGCGTCGGTGAGCACCATCAGCTGGGTGGGGGTGCCGAGCCAGGTGCTGGCGTAGGTCTTGCCCTTCAGCCCCGGATTGGCCGCCACGATGCCGTCGATCTTGTCCTGCACCCCGCCGATGATCGCCGCGGCGTCACCCTCCCGGCGCAGCACCCTGCCGAGCGCCGTCACCTGGTCCTGCCACACCGCCGCGGAGTTCTTCGACAGCCCCGGAATGGTCGGCGCGATCTTGGACAGGCTGTCGTAGGTCGCCTGGTCGGCGATGAACGGATCGGCCAGGATCAGATCCGGCTCCAGCGCCGCCACCTGCTCGGCGATCCCCGCCATGCTCGCGATGGACTTCGCCGAGCCGAGCTTGTCCGGCTGCCACGGCGGCGTGGTGCGCGAGGCGATCGCCACATTGTCGACATACCCGACCGGCACCACGTCGAAGGCCAGCGTGGTGTCCAGCCACTGATTCCCGAGCGCCACGACCTTGGCGGGCGTCCCGTCCACGGTGGTCTCGCCGAGGGCGTGCGTGACGGTGACCGAGCCGGCACCGCCGCCGCCGGAACCGGAGTCCGATCCGCAGCCGGCGATGCCGAGCGCGAGCACGCCCGCCACGGCGGCGATCACCGCGCGCCTGGCGGCCCGCGGGGTCCGGACAGCGTGCATCGTCGTCTCCTTCATCGGGGCCAACCCCTCGGTCCGGTGCCGAAAGTCGCTCCGGCGCAATTGAGCCAAGGCTAACCTAGCTCAGGGCTCGAGGGTGGGAGTCCGCGAGTTCCGTCACCGCGGTCGCCCGCGCGGCCCCGTCTATCCGCACCGGCAAGACCACGGTGGGCCGTACCGCGATACCGTCGCCTCCCGTGACGGTGCTGCGCTCGATCCTGCTGTTCGCCCTGGCCGCCCTCGCCGAGATCGGCGGCGCCTGGCTGGTCTGGCAGGGCGTCCGCGAGCACCGCGGCCGGCTCTGGATCGGCGCCGGAGTGATCGCGCTCGGCGCCTACGGCTTCGTCGCCACCCTGCAACCCGACGCGAACTTCGGCCGCATCCTGGCCGCGTACGGCGGAGTGTTCGTCGCGGGCTCGCTCCTGTGGGCCATGGCCCTGGACGGCTTCCGCCCCGACCGCTACGACGTCACCGGCGCCCTGCTCTGCCTCGCAGGCGTCGCGGTCATCATGTACGCCCCCCGCCCCACCTGACCCCCGCCTTCTCAGCTGGCCGCCGCCAGCACCTTCCACACCTTCCGCGCCCGTGGCCGCCCCTGCGGAATGGCGAACTCGATCCGCCTGCGCGCCTCCTGCACGCTGATCCGGAGCAGATCGGTCAGCAACTCGGCGGTATCCCGATACCCGGTGTCGACGGCGAGCCCCCGCCGCTCGGCCTCGGCGACGGCCGCGCGCATAGCGGCGTCCAGCCGCCGCCTGCGGCGTTCGGTCTCGACGAGGGTGCGGAGCAGGTCGGCATCGGCCAGGTCCGGCCAGCCGGGTGCGGGGGCGTAGTGCGCCGGAGCGGTCGAATGAGTGGTCACCGGGGGAGCGTACCGCAGAATAGAACATATGTTCGATAACCGACTCGCAACGAAATCGGCGAAGGTATCACTGCGCGGCATCGCGTACATGAACGAACCGTGCCTCGAGCAACCGGGCTTCTATCCGGCGGCGGACGCTGCCCGCCCGCGGGATGAAGCTTCGGCGACGCTGATCGCGGACACCACCCAGCTGTCCGGGTTCTGGCTCGGGTGGCTCGAGGTCGGCGCGTTGCGGTGGGCCCCGCGAACGGGATCGCCGGCGAGAGCCGGTCTCCAACCCGTGATGGTCCGGTGTGGCGCGGGTGTCGGAGGTTGGTTCCGCCGGTGCGGACGGCCGAGTGTCGGTAGTTCGAACGATGTTGCGGGACGGAAGTTTCCGTTACGGTCGCCGGGCCGGTGCATGCGTGGGCCGGGTTCGGTGGCGGGAGGGTGATCGTGGAGATCGAGCTGAGTGATGCGGTCGCGGTGTTGCGAGACGAGTTGCTGGCGGCGGCGGCCAGGGGCAGTAGCTCGGGGTTGCCGTTCGCGGTAGGGCCGATCGAGCTGTCGTTCGAGGTCGAGTTGCGGCGGGATGCGAAGGCCAAGGCCGGCTTCAAGGCATGGGTGGTGACCGGCGATGTCGAGGCAGGCGCCGCACATACTCGGAAGCAGCGGGTCACGCTGACCCTGACTCCGCAGGCGCCCGGCGGCGGGGATGTGCTGGTCGGCAGCGACCGCGCCGTCGACGAGGACGGTCAAGGGGATCTGTCCCAGCGTATCGCCCCGTAGAGTTCGGAAGGGGCGGGGCCGTGCAGGCTGAGCGGGTGCTCCGGGTCACCGGGGTGGTGGCGGGATCGGGATATCTGATCGCGCCACGGCTGGTGCTGACCTCGGCGCACGTCGTCGGTGCCAGCGAGACGAATGCCGCGGTATCCCGGCCGGGAATCGCAGGCCGTTTCACCGGCACGGTGGTGTGGCGGGGTACCCCGGGTGGACGCGACGACGCTGCGCTGGTCCTGCTGGACGATCCGGCCTGGAAGCCGGAGCAGACGCGACCGGTGGCGTGGGGCAGGCTCGTCACCGATCGGCCCGGCACGAAGTGCCAGACGTGGGGATTGCCGGACTTCGCCCAGCGCAACGGTTCCGCGGCGGAGACCGCACAGCACACCGGGCGGATCAATCCGGGCAGCGGCACCGTGCACAACCGCTACGTGGTCGAACTCGACGATCACCCGCCCGCCGCCCTGGGTGGCTCGCCGTGGAAGGGGATCTCCGGGGCCGGTGTGTTCTGCGGTAGGTTGCTGACCGGGGTTATCGCCGCCGATCCCGCGCACCGTTCGCACGCGGCGCTGTCGGCGGTGCCCGCCTACGTGCTGCTGGCCCGGCCCGAGTTCCGGGCGGCGGTGGAGCAACACGCCGGGTCCTCGGGGTTGCGGTGGGAGCCGGTCGAGCTGGGCGGGTTGATGGATCAGCAGTCCCCGCTGCGGTATTCGGCTCCGCTAGGGTCACCGTCGAGCCTGCTGCAGGCGCGGCGTGCGGTGGTGCCGTTCCGGTCCGGTCGCGAGCAACTTCTGGCCGAACTGCAGGCGTGGACGGCCGAGCCCGGGGTGGGAGTGTGGCTGCTGCACGGTCCCGGCGGTCAGGGCAAGACCCGGCTGGCGCACTACTTCGGCGAACGGCTCGCCACCGAACGATGGTCGGTGCTGTGGCTCGACCCCGCTCAGCTGGACGGCGAGAAGTTGCAGGTGCTCGGCGAGGTGAAGACCCCGCTCCTGGTCATCCTCGACTACGCCGAGTCCCGCCCCGGCCAGATCGAAGCGCTGTTCGAAGCCGTCGCCTCCGCGACTGCGGACAGGCAGGTGAAGATGCTGCTGCTCGCTCGCACGGTCGGTGACTGGTGGACCAGCATCGCCGCGGAGAGTGTCAGCGCCGAGGACATCACCGAACGGGTCCACACCACCAGGTTGGCCCCCCTGGATTCGACGCGCGCGGAACGCGAAGCCACCTTCGAGGCGGCGGTCACGGCCTTCGCCGGTACCCTGCCCTTCCTTCCGGAGACCGACGCCCACGACTGGGAACGGGTCGCCGCCGGGGTGCTGGAATCCTCGCGGCGGGATCTCGGGAAGGGGACCACTGTGCTCGGCGTCCAGATGCAGGCCCTGGCCGACCTGCTCGACACCGCGGCCGACCTCGACTCCACCGGCGTGGGTCACAGCCCGGAGGATCGCGTTCTGCTGCACGAGCGCCGCTACTGGAAGAAGACCATGGGGACCGCCGGACTGACCGAACTCGGTATGCCGGTGCTCGAAGACACCGTTGCTGCCACCGTCGTGCTCGGCCCGGCCACCGACCGCAACCTCGATCTCGTAATCGCGCGCATACCGGATCTCGCCGACCAACCCGCGATCACGCGGAGAAAGGTGCGCGCTTGGTTGATGAGCCTCTACCCCGGTCAGGTCGCGACTGCTTTCGGCGGCCTCGCGCCGGACCGGCTCGCCGAGTACCTCGTCGGCCAGCGCATCCTCGACCCGGCCCGTCCCAGCATTATCGAGGCCTTCGCCACCAGCATCAGAGATCCCACCCGGGCCGAGTACTTCCTGACCGTGTGCACCCGCGCGGCCGGCCACCCCACGCTCACCGCGATCGGCGAGCACCTCATTCGGTGGTGCGACCGGAACCGCGCCAACCTCCTGCCCGCAGCGGTCGCTATCGCCACCCGCGTGGAGAGTCCCCAACCACTCCTCACCGCGATCGAACGCGCGGTACCCGTCGTCGACATGAAGACCCTCCAGTACCTCTACGGTCGCATTCCCCAGCACACGCAGGCTCTCGCCCCTACTGCCATCGCACTGCTGCAGCCCCTTGTAGACCGGCTGCGCGCGACCACCGATGCGGACACGTCAACGCTCGCTTGGGCTCTGAGCCATCTCACGTACCGACTGGGCAGACTCGGCCGCCGGGAAGACAGCCTTGCCGCAGCCCAGGAAACCGTTCAACTCTGCCGGGCGCTGGCCGAACAGCGACCCAGCACCTTTCTGCCCACCCTGGCCACGAGTCTGGACAGCCTCGCGAGCAGTCTGGACGACCTCGGCCGCCGAGAAGATGTCCTGGTCGTCGCCGAGGAAGCCGTCCGCATCCGACGAGCGCTGGCTGATCAACGCCCCGACGCCTTCTTGTCCGACCTCGCCAAGAGTCTGAACAACCTTGCTATGTACTTGGGCGATCTCGGCCGCCGAGAGGACGGATTGGCCGCCGCCGAGGAAGCCGTCCAGATCTACCGCAAGGTGGCCGAGCGGCGCCCCGACGCATCGCGACCTACGCTCGCATTGTGCCTGAACAACCTCGCGAATCGGCTCGGCAGCCTGGGACGTCATGGAGACGCCTTGGCCGCCGCCGAGGAAGCCGACCGGCACTACCGAATGCTGGCTGAACAAAACCCCGACGCCTTCTTGCCGGATTTCGCCATGAGCTCCAGCAACCTCGGAAGGCGGCTGGGCAATCTCGGCCGCCGCGAGGAGGGCTTGGCTGCGGTCGAGGAAGGCGTTCGGCTCTATCGAGTGCTGGCCGACCAGCGCCCCGATGCTTTTCTGCCCAAACTTTCTACCGCCCTGCTCTTCCTCTCGGACCGGTTGAGCGATCTCGGCCGCCGCGAGGAGGGCTTGGCTGCTGCCGAGGAAGCCATCCGAATCGACCGAGTTCTGGCTGAGCAGTACCCCGATGCCTTCGAGTCCGAGCTCGCCAAGAGCCTGGACACCCTCATACATCGGCTGGCCGATCTCGATCGCCACGAAGACAGCCTCGCCGCGCGCCAGGAAATCACCCTGATCTACCGGAAACTGGCCGAACACCGCCCCCACCTCTTCCTGCCCGATCTCGCGTCGAGCTTGCACAACCTCGCCGTACGCTTCAGATTCCTCGACCGCCGCCAAGACGCCCTGGCCGCCGCCGAAGAAGCGGTCCGTGTTCAGCGGGTGCTGGCCGACGAACGCGCCGGCCTCTTCCTGCCTGCCCTCGCGGCCTGCCTGGAGAGCCTCGCCCGAGACCTCGACGCCATCGAACGCCACGAGGACGGCGTGGCTGCCATCGAGGAAGCCGCACAGCTCTACCAGAGGCTGGCCGAACAACACGCCGACACTTACCAGCCGCTGCTGGCAGACACCCTGAGCGACCTCGCGATCCGACTGCGCAACCTCGGCCGCCGAAACGAAGCCCTCACCACCGAGGAGAAGGCCGCCAAGCTCTACTGGAAACTCGACAAGAAGAGCCTCGACACCTACCTGCCCAGTTTCGCCGCGAGCATGAGAAACCTCGCCGTGGACCTGGACGCTCTCGGCCGCCGTCAGGACGGCCGATTCGCTGCGGCAGAAGCTGTCCGGCACTACGAAAAGCTTGCCGAGCGGGACCCCCGCACGTACCAGTCCCTGCTGACGCGAGCTCAACAATTGGCAGCCCACCTCGCCGAAGAGTGAGCGTCGCCGAGCGAGGGAACGACAGTGGCTGTCACCGCCGCTACGGGCCGCAACACCAGCTACGCGACGAGTCGTCCGAACAGCAGAGCTGTCAAACATATGTGCGCGAGAGGGGACTTGAACCCCTACGTCCTAAGACACCAGAACCTAAATCTGGCGCGTCTGCCAATTCCGCCACTCGCGCGTGCTGGTACGGCCGTCCAAACTCTACCGGCCGGAAGCCTTTGAGCGAAGCGCCGCGCGGAGTGTCTCTACTCACGAGTAACCCGACCTGGGATTATAACGATGCGGTAACGGTCAATGTGAGGGGCACTCATGTTTCCGGAGGGTGTCCATGGACCTCACCAGCGGGATCGAATGTGAGGGAGGGTCATGTTCCCTTCCATTCTGGTACAGGAGTACGAGAAAACTCGGGAGTAGCCGCCGCGCCGAGACAGGAACGTGAGGTTTTCCTCATGATTCTCTGGCATCCTCGCCATTACCAGGCCCTGGACAGGGGAGACCCCTGCGCACCGGAGCGGAGCGTCCCCCCGGGCTACGTCGCGAGAGTAGGAAGTCGAGCGTCTTGACGATCAACGAGAACACTGAGACCGGGACCGGATCGCGCCGCAAGGCGGGACGGTCCCCCGAGGTGGAGGCGTCCCGGTCGCCCTTGCTGGATCGTCTGCTGAACGGCACCGCTTATGCGCTGGCGTTCGGTGGGCAGGGCGCGAAGTGGCTGGGCGAGCTGGAGGAGATCGGACGGGACAGCGCGCTGGAGCCGGAGCTCACCGCCCTGGTGAACGAGGCTGCCGCACTGCTGGATCCGGTCGCCAGCCAGCTGCTCGTGGTGCGGCCGGTCGGCTTCGATCCGATCGGCTGGATCCTGGAGAACGAACTCGCCGAGGGGGACGACGCCGAGAGCTCGGCCGCGCCGTCGGAGCGCGTGCTGCGCTCCGCCGCGGTCTCGATGCCCGGCGTGCTGCTCACCCAGCTGGCCGCGCTGCGCGCGCTCAAGCTGCAGGGGCTCGATGTCGTCGAGCACCCGCCGGTCCGGATGGTCGGGCACTCGCAGGGCGTGCTCGCCGCTGCCGCGCTGCGCGACGGCGGGCACCGGGATGCCGAGCTGCTCGCGTTCGGGCAGATGATCGGCGCGGCGGCGAGCCTGGTCGGGCGGCGCCGCGGGCTGATGCCGGTCGGCGAGCAGTCGCCGATGGTCGCCGTCTCCAATGTCGATCCGGAGCAGCTGCGGGCGGTTGTCGCCGAGGTGTCCGATGGCGTCGATCCCGAGATCGCTGCGGTGGTCTCGATCCGCAACGGGCGCAGGCGCGCGGTGCTCTCCGGAACCCCGGCGCAGATCGCGCGGGTTCGGCAGCGCTGCACCGAGATCCACGAGGAGCAGAGCGCCGAGCGGGACGCCAAGGCGCGCGGCGGCTCGGTATTCGCGCCGGTCTTCGAGGACCTCGCGGTCGACGTCGCCTTCCACCACCCGGCGCTGGCCGACACGGTCGACCTGGTGTCCGGCTGGGCGCGGCAGTGCGGGCTCGACGCCGAGCTGGCGGGCGCGCTGGCGCAGGAGATCCTGGTCGACCCGATCGACTGGGTCGGCACGGTGGACGAGGTGGTCGCGGCGGGCGCCGAGTGGATCCTCGACCTGGGCCCCGGCGATCTGCTCTCCCGGCTCACCGCGGGCACGCTCAGGGGCACCGGCGTCGGCGTTGTCGCCGCCGCCACCCGCGAGGGCCAGCGCAGCCTGCTCACCCCGGGTGCGGCGCCGCAGGTGCCCGCGCCGTGGTCGGAGTTCGCGCCGAAGCCGGTGCGGCTGCCGAACGGCCGGATCGTGGTCGAGACCTCCTTCACCCGGCTGACCGGGCGCTCCCCGATCCTGCTCGCGGGCATGACCCCGACGACCGTGGACGCCAAGATCGTCGCCGCGGCGGCCAACGCGGGCCACTGGGCCGAGCTGGCCGGCGGCGGCCAGGTGACCGAGCAGATCTTCGCCGATCGCGTCGAGGAGCTGCAGACGCTGCTGCAGCCGGGCCGCGCGGTGCAGTTCAACTCGCTCTTCCTCGACCCCTACCTGTGGAAGCTGCAGCTGGGCGGGAAGCGGCTGGTGCAGAAGGCGCGGGCGGCGGGCGCGCCCATCGACGGCGTCATCGTCACCGCGGGCATCCCCGAGCTGGAGGAGGCCGTCGCGCTGATCTCCGAACTCACCGAGGCCGGGATCCACCACGTCGCCTTCAAGCCGGGCACCGTGGCGCAGATCCGCGCGGTGCTCCGGATCGCCGACCAGGTCCCCGGCTACCCGGTGATCGTGCACATCGAGGGCGGCCGGGCCGGCGGGCACCACTCCTGGGAAGACCTGGACGACCTGCTGCTCGCCACCTACGCCGAGCTGCGCACCCGCGACAACGTCGTGGTCTGCGTCGGCGGCGGCATCGGCACGCCGGAGCGCGCCACCGAGTACCTCACCGGCCGCTGGTCCGCGGGGCACGGCTACCCGGTCATGCCGCTGGACGGCGTGCTGGTCGGCACCGCCGCGATGGCCACGCTGGAGGCGACCACCGCCCCCGAGGTCAAGCAGCTGCTCGTCGACACCCCCGGTACCCCGGACTGGGTGGGCGCGGGCACCGCGATCAACGGAATGGCCTCCGGCCGTTCGCAGCTCGGCGCCGACATCCACGAGATCGACAACGCCGCCTCGCGCACCGGCCGCCTGCTGGACGAGGTCGCCGGCGACGCCGACGCCGTCGCCGCGCGCCGGGACGAGATCATCGCCGCGCTGAACGCCACCGCCAAGCCGTACTTCGGCGACGTCGCCACCATGACCTACCTGGACTGGCTGGAGCGCTACGTCGAGCTCGCCGTCGGGCTGGACCGGCGCCGCGACTTCGACTGCGGCTCCGACCTGGGCGACGCCATCCGCGAGGCCACCCGCTCGCAGTGGCTCGACATCACCTGGCGGGATCGCTTCGCCGAGATGATCCGGCGCGCCGAGGCGCGGCTGCACCCGGCCGACCGCGGCGAGATCCCGACGCTCTTCGGCTCGGATCGGGACTTCGAGGACCCGGTCGGCGCCATCTGCACACTGCGGGAGCGCTACCCGGCCGCCGCGGAGACGCTGCTGCACCCGGCCGACGTCCCGTTCTTCGTCTCGCTCTGCAAGATCGCGGGCAAGCCGGTGAACTTCGTCCCCGTCGTCGACGGCGACGTCCGGCGCTGGTGGCGCTCGGACTCGCTGTGGCAGGCGCACGACCCGCGCTACTCGGCCGACCAGGTCTGCGTCATCCCGGGCACCGTCGCGGTCGCCGGGATCACCCGGGTCGACGAGCCGGTCGGCGAGCTGCTCGACCGCTTCGAGCAGGACACCGCGTACTCGCTGGTGCGCGACGGCGTCGTGCCCGCAGCGGTGGATGCCAGGCGGGTCGCAGGCGTCACCGTGGGCCCGATCGACGCCGTGCTGGCCGCGCCGGACGTGCGCTGGGCCGGCCGCACCACGGTCAACCCGGTGCACCGCCTCGGCGACCTGGACGGCTGGGTGGTCGACGGCAAGGGCGCCGTGCACCCGGTCACCGGGGCCACCCTGGCCGAGACCACCGGCCCGGACGCCGAGAACAGCTACGTCGAGCTGACCGTTCCGCTGCTCGGCCGGGACACCGTCACCATCCGGATCACCGTCCCGGTCACCGTCTACAACGGCGGCGCCCCGGTCATCACCGAGGCCGACGCCGAGACCGCCATGAGCGCGCTGCTCGCCGTGGCAGCCGGGCAGTCGCTGCCCGAGGTCAGGGGCTCGGTCGCGCACGTCAACGTGGCCTGGACGCCGGATCTCGGCGCCGACCACGCCGGTGTCACCGGCGGCGGGCTGCCGGAATCGCTGAGCACGCTCGGCCGGGTCGTGCCGGACGTGCTGGTCGGCGCCTGCTGGCCCGCGGTCTTCGCGGTGCTCGGCGCGGCCCGCACCGCCGAGGGCGGCAGCGTCATCGAGGGCATGCTCGACCTGGTGCACCTCGACCACCAGGTGCACCTGCTCTCCGCACTGCCCGACGCCACCAGCGTGCTCACCGTGCGCGCCGAGGCGGGCGAGACGCTCGACACCGATCTCGGCCGCGTGGTCGAGGTGAAGGTGCGGATCACCGGCATGCTGGACCGGCCGGAGACCGGGCTCTCCATGCCCACCCTGGCCACGCTCACCGAGCGCTTCGCCATCCGCGGCCGCACCGGCGCGGGCGAGCTGACCGACCCGCCGCAGGCAGGCGGCTCGGTCTCCGACGACGCCCGCGAGACCGCGCGGCGCAGGCGCAGGGACGTCACCGTGCGCGCGCCGCGGGCGATGCACGCCTTCGCCGCCGTCTCCGGCGACCACAACCCCATCCACACCAGCTCCTCGGCCGCCAAGCTGGCCGGGCTGGGCAGCCCGATCGTGCACGGCATGTGGCTCTCGGCCGCGGCCCAGCACGTGGTGGCCGCGCTCGACCCGGCGAGCGGCATCCCCGCCCGCAGGGTGACCGCCTGGACCACCCGGTTCCTCGGCATGGTCCGCCCCGGCGCGGAGATCGACGTCCGCGTGGAGCGGGTCGCGATCGACGCGGGCGACGAGATCGTCGAGGTCTCCTGCCGCGCCGACGGCGACCTGGTGATGGCCGCGACCGGCCGCACCGCCGCGCCGAAGACCGCCTACGCCCTCCCGGGCCAGGGCATCCAGCGCAAGGGCATGGGCATGGAGGCGCGCACGCGCTCCAAGGCCGCCAAGGAGATCTGGGACCGCGCGGACAAGCACACCCGCAAGGCGCTCGGCTTCTCCATCCTCGCGGTGGTGCGCGACAACCCGACCTACCTCAAGGCCCGCGGCGTCGAGCACCGGCACCCGGACGGCGTGCTGCACCTGACCCAGTTCACCCAGGTCGCCATGGCCGTCGTCGGCGTGGTGCAGGTGGCCGAGCTGCGCGAGGCAGGCGCCTTCGTCGAGGGCGCCGTGCTGGCCGGGCACTCGGTCGGCGAGTACAACGCGCTCTGCGCGGTCGCCGGGGTGCTGCCGCTGGAGGCCACGCTGGAGGTGGTGTTCCAGCGCGGCTCCGCCATGCACCAGCTGGTCCCGCGGGATTCGCAGGGCCGCAGCGACTACCGGATGGCCGCCATCCGCCCCTCGCAGATCGACCTGCCGGACGAGGAGGTCATCGGCTTCGTCGCCGGGATCGCCGAGCGCACCGGCGCCTTCCTCGAGGTGGTCAACCTCAACCTGCGCGGCTCGCAGTACGCCATCGCGGGCACGCTGGCCGGGCTGGAGGCGCTGGAGACCGAGATCGACCGGCGCCGCGAGATCACCGGCGGCAAGCGCGCCTTCATCCTGGTGCCCGGCATCGACGTTCCGTTCCATTCGACGGTTCTGCGCAAGGGCGTGCCGGAGTTCAGGCAGAAGCTGGAGCAGCTGCTCCCCGCCGACCTGCACCCGGAGATCCTGGTCGGGCGGTACATCCCGAACCTGGTGCCGCGGCCGTTCTCGCTGGAGCGCTCGTTCGTCCAGGAGATCGCCGACCTGGTTCCCTCCGAGCCGCTGGCCGAGGTGCTGACCGACTTCGACGGCTGGGCCGCGCGCCCGATCGAGCTCTGCCGCGTCGTCCTGGTCGAGCTGCTGGCCTGGCAGTTCGCCAGCCCGGTGCGCTGGATCGAGACCCAGGACGTGCTCTTCACCGATACCGCGCACGGCGGCCTCGGGGTCGAGCGGTTCGTGGAGATCGGGCTGGCCGCCACCCCGACGGTGGCGAACCTGGCGAGCCAGACGCTCAAGCTCCCCGCCTTCGGCAACACCGCGGTCGAGGTGCTGAACATCGAGCGCGAGGCCGGCGTGGTCTTCGGCACCGACACCGACCCGGCCCCGGTCGACGAGCCGGTCGAGGAGACCGCGGCCACCGCCGCGGCTCCGGCCGCTGCCGCCCCGGCCCCGGCCGCCGCCCCGGCGGCAGCCTCCGGCGGCCCGCGCCCGGACGACATCGCCTTCACCGCCGCCGACGCCACCAAGGTGCTGATCGCGCTCTGGACCAAGCTGCGGCTGGACCAGATCGGCCCGGTCGACACCATCGAGGGGCTCTGCGACGGCGTCTCCTCGCGCCGCAACCAGCTGCTGGTCGACCTCGGCTCGGAGCTCTCGCTCGGCGCCATCGACGGCGCCGCCGACGCCGACATGGGCGCGCTCTCGGCCACCGTCGAGCGGCTGGCGCGCACCTACAAGCCGTTCGGCACGGTGCTCTCCGACGCCATCAAC
The DNA here is from genome assembly GCF_042650385.1 of Nocardia jiangsuensis. NCBI lineage: Bacteria > Bacillati > Actinomycetota > Actinomycetes > Mycobacteriales > Nocardiaceae > Nocardia > Nocardia jiangsuensis. Next base: position 450,464 of record NZ_JBHSAX010000033.1, on the reverse strand, counting down.
GACCATCTGCGCAAGGTCTTCGGCCCGTCCGGCAAGCGCCCGGCCGCGGTCGCCGACCGGGTCGCCAAGGTCTGGGAGCTGGGCGACGGCTGGGCCAGCCACGTCACCGCCGAGCTCTCGCTCGGCACCCGCGAGGGCGCCAGCGTGCGCGGCGGCGACCTGGGCGGGCTGGTCTCCGGCGCGCTCGGCGACGGCTCCTCGGTGGATGCCGCGATCGACGCCGCCGTGCAGGCGGTCGCCGCTCGGCGCGGCATCGCGGTCTCGCTGCCCAGCGCGGGCGGCGGGGGCGGCGCGACCGTCGACGCCGCCGCGCTCGGTGAGTTCACCGAGCAGATCACCGGCAAGGACGGCGTGCTCGCCAGTGCCGCCCGCGTGGTGCTGGAGCAGCTCGGCCTCGCCGAGCAGGCCAGCGCCGCCGTCGCCACCCCGGACACCCTGGTCGACCTGGTCGCCGCCGAGCTCGGCTCGGACTGGCCGCGGCTCGTCGCCCCGGCCTTCGACAGCCGCAGGGCCGTGCTGCTCGACGACCGCTGGGCCAGCGCCCGCGAGGATCTGGCCCGGCTCTGGCTCGGCGCCGACGCCGACGCGGCCGAGCTGCCGGTCAACGGCTACCTCGGCGCGGGCGAAGCCGTTGCCACGCAGGCGAACTGGTGGCGCGACCGGGCCAAGCACGAGGCCCGCTCGGTGCTCGCGGGCGCCTACGAGCGGATCGCCACCGCGGCGCTGACCGCGGAGGAGCCGGGCGAGTGGTCCTCCGACGTCGCGGTGATCACCGGCGCCAGCAAGGGCTCGATCGCCGCCGCCGTCACCGGCAGGCTGCTCTCCGGCGGCGCGACCGTCGTCGTCACCACCTCGCGGCTGGACGACAGCAGGCTCGGCTTCTACAAGCAGCTGTACCGGGAGCACGCGCGCAGCGGCGCCGCGCTCTGGGTGGTGCCCGCCAACATGGCCTCCTACACCGATATCGACGCGGTGATCGACTGGGTCGGCAGCGAGCAGGTCGACTCGGCGGGCGGCGCCAAGGTGAAGATCAAGGACGCCATGACGCCGACCCTGCTGCTGCCGTTCGCGGCGCCGCGGGTGGCCGGTGACCTCTCCGACGCGGGCTCCCGCGCGGAGATGGAGATGCGGGTGCTGCTCTGGTCGGTGGAGCGGCTGATCGGCGGGCTCTCGGCGCTCAACGCCGACCACGACGTCGACGCCAAGCTGCACGTGGTGCTCCCGGGCTCGCCGAACCGCGGCCTCTTCGGCGGCGACGGCGCCTACGGCGAGTCCAAGGCGGCGCTGGACGCCGTCGTCGGCCGCTGGCGCGCGGAGAAGTCCTGGGCGCAGCGGGTCACCCTGGTGCACGCGCTGATCGGCTGGGTGCGCGGCACCGGGCTGATGGGGCAGAACGACCCCATGGTCTCCGCGGTCGAGGCGGCAGGCGTGCAGACCTGGTCCACCGCGGAGATGGCCGACGAGCTGCTCAAGTGGTGCACCTCGCAGGCCAGGGCGATCACCGTCACCGCGCCGCAGCAGATCGACCTCACCGGCGGCCTGGCCGGCGTCGAGCTCGACCTGCCCGCGCTCGCCAAGCAGGCGGCCGAGGAGGCCGCGGCGGCCGAGGAACTGGAAGAGACCGGCCCGACGGTCGCCGCGCTGCCCGCCCCGCCCACCCGCAGCTCCGCGCTGCCGGTGCCGGAGTGGAGCGCGGTCACGACCGACCTCGCCGACATGGTGGTCATCGTCGGCGCCGGCGAGCTCGGCCCCTACGGCTCGGCGCGCACCCGCTTCGAGATGGAGGTCTCCGACGAGCTCTCCGCCGCGGGCGTGCTGGAGCTCGCCTGGACCACCGGGCTCGTGACCTGGGAGAACGACCCCAAGCCGGGCTGGTACGACGTGGCATCCGGCGACTTCGTCCCCGAGCACGAGGTGGCCGAGCGCTACCACGATGCCGTGGTCGAGCGCTGCGGCGTCCGCCGCTACGCCGACGACGCGGCCATGGTCGACAACAGCGCCCCGCTGATGACCTCGGTCTTCCTGGACAAGGATCTGACCTTCACGGTCGGCTCCGAGGCCGAGGCACGGGCGTTCGAGTCGGCGGCGCCGGAGCACACCGTCGTGGTCCCGGCCGGCGACGGCGGCGACTGGCAGGTGACCCGCAAGGCGGGCACCGAGATCCGGGTGCCGCGCAAGGCCAGGCTGTCCCGCACCGTCGGCGGCCAGATCCCGACCGGCTGGGATCCGACCGTCTGGGGCATCTCGGCGGACATGGCGTCCTCGATCGACCGGGTCGCGCTGTGGAACATCGCCTGCACCGTCGACGCCTTCGTCAGCTCCGGGTTCGACCCGGCCGAGCTGATGAGCTGGGTGCACCCGAGCCTGGTCGCCAACACCCAGGGCACCGGCATGGGCGGCATGTCCTCGATGCGCTCGCTCTACGTCGACAACCTGCTCGGCGAGCCGCGGCCGAACGACATCCTGCAGGAGGCGCTGCCGAACGTCGCGCTGGCGCACGTGGTGCAGTCCTACGTGGGCAGCTACGGCGCGATGGTGCACCCGGTGGCGGCCTGCGCCACCGCGGCGGTCTCGGTCGAGGAGGGCGTCGACAAGATCAAGCTCGGCAAGGCCGATGTGGTCGTCGCCGGTGGCTTCGACGACCTGGGCATCGAGGGCATCGTCGGCTTCGGCGACATGTCCGCGACCGCCGACTCCGCGGTGATGGCGGGCAAGGGCATCGCCGACCGGTACTTCTCCCGGGCCAACGACCGCCGCCGCGGCGGTTTCGTGGAGTCGCAGGGCGGCGGCACCGTGCTGCTGGCCCGCGGCGACGTGGCGCTGGAGATGGGGCTCCCGGTCCTCGGCGTGGTGGCCTTCGCGCAGTCCTTCGCGGACGGCGTGCACACCTCGATCCCGGCGCCAGGGCTCGGCGCGCTCGGCGCGGGCCGGGGCGGGCGCGAGTCCAAGCTCGCGGCCGAGCTGCGCGGGCTCGGCGTCACCCCGGACGAGGTCGCGGTGGTCTCCAAGCACGACACCTCGACCGCGGCCAACGACCCGAACGAGTCGGAGCTGCACGAGCGGCTCGCTACGGCCATCGGCCGGTCGGCGGGTGCGCCGCTCTTCGTGGTCTCGCAGAAGTCGCTGACCGGGCACGCCAAGGGCGGCGCCGCCGCCTTCCAGCTGATCGGGCTCTGCCAGGTGCTGGAGCAGGGCGTCGTGCCGCCGAACCGCAGCCTGGACTGCGTCGACGACAAGATGCGCGAGTACCCGCACCTGGTGTGGGTGCGTGAGGCGCTGCGGTTCGGCGAGCGGTTCCCGCTCAAGGCCGGGCTGGTCACCTCGCTCGGCTTCGGGCACGTCTCCGGGCTGCTCGCGGTGGTGCACCCGCAGGCGTTCGTCGCGGCGCTCCCGGCCGAGCGCAGGGACGACTACCTGCACCGCGCCGAGCAGCGCCGGCTCAACGGCAGGCAGCGCTTCGCCGAGGCGATGTGCGGCGGCTCCGACCTCTACGAGCGGCCGGCCGACCGGCGGCTCGGCGCGGACGGGACCCCGGCATCGCGAATCCGTCAGCTCGAGGCAGACATGCTGCTCTCCGGGGATGCCCGTCTCGGTGCCGACGGCACGTACCGTGCCGACGGCAGGGGTTGCGAGACGGGCCGGTTCGCCCCGGCGTCCGAGACCGAGCGGTCGTAGGCTCCCGGCCCATGGCAATCATCGGTATCGGGCTGGACCTGGTGACCATTTCGGAGTTCGGCGAGCAGCTGGAACGCGTGGGAACCACCATGCTCAGGGAGAGCTTCACCGCCGCCGAGCGGCGCTACTGCCAGAGCAAGGCGACGGATCCCACGCGCAGCTACGCGGCGCGGTGGGCGGCCAAGGAGGCCGTGCTCAAGGCATGGGCCTCCTCCCGGTTCGCCCGCCGCCCGCAGATCGGGGACAACCCGTACCCGCTGATCGAGGTGGTCAACGACGCGTGGGGCAGGCCGAGCATTCGCCTGCACGGCCTCGCCGCGGAGTTCCTGCCGCGGGTGCGCGTGCACCTCTCGCTCACCCACGACGGTGACACCGCGGCGGCGATGGTCGTCCTGGAGGACCCGGGCGAACTCGCCGACCTCATCGAGGGCAGGGAATCCTCGAGCTGAACGAAACGGGGCCCGAGCCGCACCGCGGCTCGGGCCCCGTCGTTTTCGCTGCTAGGAGCGCGAATCCTTCTCGGCGACCAGCAGATACGCCACCATGAGCCGCTTCAGCTCGGCGACCGCCTCCCTGTGGCTCTGCTGGTCCTGCACCGAGAAGTTGAGCATCGAATACACCACGTGCACCAGCACCTGGGCCATGGTGGTGCGCCGCTCGCGCGGGGTGCGCGGGGTGAGCGGGCGCAGCATCTGCGCGACGACCTCGGCGAATTCCTTCTCGTGTTTGGCGCCGGTGGCCCTGGTGGAGGGGGTGGACTGCATGGCGAGCCAGACCTCGCGGCGCGAGGGGTCGGTCATCCACAGGTTCGCCAGGTGATCGACGAACTGGTTCATGTGCCGCAGCCAGTCCAGCGAGGGGACGCCGCCGTGGAAATCGGCCAGCTCCCGGGAGACCGCGACCAGATCCTGCCGATTCAGCTCGCAGACGATCACGTACTTGTTCGCGAAGAACTGGTAGAGCGTGCCGATCGGCACCTCCGCGCGGGCCGCGACCTCTTCACAGGTGAACGATTCGAAACCCACCTCGACCAGCAGTTCCCGCGAGGACTGCAGCAGCGCGTCGAACTTCCGCTTGCTGCGCTCCTGGGTCGGGCGGCGCCGCGGCATGAGCTCCTGCGGATCGTCCTGCATCTCCAACGCAGGGTCGGGTCTGCGTCTCGACCTGGCCTCCGCGTGTAGTTCCACCTGTCCAGGCTAACGTGACCGCGGCACTGCCCGGAACGGGCGTTTCCCCTCGTCTGTGACAGTTCACGCCCATCCGGCGCGCACGCCGTGCCGAACCACCGCTGTATCCGCGTGTCGGAGCCGTACCTGAGCCGTTGACGGCGTTGCGCGCGCGATGATCGTTATCCACCAAGGGGCGGGATCGACCGGCGGACGAGACCCTGCGGCGCCGGTGCCCCCGCGGGCAGGAGGCGTGGCTGTGGCGGCACGAGCGAGCGGCGCGAGTGCGGCGCCGGTGGTGTTCGGGGTGAGTACCGAGCACGGCGCGGTGCACGCGGTGGCGCTGAGCGGTGCGGGGGAGCGGCTGCCGGAGCGGGTGCTCGCGCAGTGCACCGTCGCGATCGATGGCGATCGGCGCGCGGCGCCTGCCGCCGTGATCGCCGCGCTGGACCGGCTCGCCGCCGAGCTGCGGCGGGAACCGGCCGGGGTCGCGATCGCCTACCACGATCCCGCCGAGCGCCGCGCGCTCGGCACCGGGCTTGCCGCGGGCCGCTGGCACGCCGCCTCGCTGATCTCCACCAGGGCCGCGCACCTGAATGTCGCGGGCGCCATGACCTGGCTGGCCGAGTTCGACGACCTGCTGCTCTGCGACGTGGTGCCGGGGCACCTCACGCTGACCCTGGTGGACCGGGACCGCGGCCGGGTGCTGACCGGGGTCACCAGGACCGGCGGGGTGACCAGCGATGCGCTCGGCGCCGCCGTCACCGCCGCCCGCGACCAGCTGGACGCCGCCGAGACCAGGCCGGACGCGGTGGTGCTGATCGGCTCCGCCGCCGCCGATCCCGCCGTCGCGGAGGCCGTGCGGGCGCTCGGCGCCCCGGTGCTGCCCTGCACGGTGGCGACCATCGCGCCCGCGCTCGGCGCCGCGCTCGCGATCTCCGCCGAGCCGGGCGGGATCGCCGAGCCCCCGGTGTCGCGCTCCCACTCGGTACGCACCGCCGCGCTGCTCGGCGCGGCCGCGCTGGCCGCGGGCTTCACCGTCGCGGGCGGGGCGTACCTGATGAGCGCCCCGCGGTCGGTGCCCGCTCCGCTGGCAGCGGGAGTCTTCGCGCCCGCCGCCCCGGCCCGGGTCGCGGCGCCGCCGCAGCACATCTCGGCGGACGGGGAGCTGGAGCAGGCGGCCGACGTGCAGCGACAGGCGGTCTGGATGCAGCCGGCGGCGCCGAGCCGCGTGCCTGGCGGTCCGCTTCCGCTGGTGCCCGCCGAGATCGCCGCCGGGCCGGCGCAGGCGGCTGCCGAGGACGCCGCCTGCCCGCCGCCGGCTGCCGGGGCGGTCACCGACGTTCCGCCGCTCGCGGGCGCGACCGCCGGCCCCGCGTCGCCTGCCGGGGCCGCCGCATGTGCTTCGGCGCCCACCACCGTGCCCGGCACCGGCGTTCCGGCCGGGGACGGCCGGGTCGGCGCCCCGGACGCCGCCCTGCTCTTCCCCGGCGAAGCACCCGCACCGGCCCCGTTCACCCCGGAGTCGGCTGCCTGGTGGAGCAATCACGTCCGGCTCACCGTCGCCTGGGCCACCCAGCAGCTGCTGCCCGGCTGAGCGCTCACTCCCTGGTGCGCGCCCGGAACGCGGCCAGCGCGCCCACGTACCCCAGCACCGTGAACAGCGCGCACCAGCCGATCGCGAGCACCGCGCTCGACCCGATCGGGGTGCCGATGAGCAGCCCCCGCACGGTCTCGATCACCGGCGTCACCGGCTGGTGCTCGGCCACCGGCCGCAGCCAGCCCGGCATCGACTCCACCGGGACGAAGGCACTGCTCACGTAGGGCAGGAAGAGGAACGCGAAGGTGGAGCCGTTCGCCGCCTCCACGCTGCGGGTGAGCAGCCCGAGCGCGGCCGAGATCCAGGAGAGCGCCAGCACGAACAGCGCGACCAGCCCGAGCGCGGCCAGCCAGCGCAGCGGATCGGCGGTCGGCCGGAACCCGATCAGCACCGCGAGCACGGTGACCAGGGCCGTGGTGAACAGGTTGCGCAGCAGGCTCTCGGTGACGTGCGCGTTCAGGAAGGCCGAGCGCGCCACCGCCATGGTGCGGAAGCGGTCGACGATGCCCTCGGTGACGTCCGAGCAGACCGCGACGGCGGTGGTGGCCGAGCCGAACCCCGCGCAGAGCAGCAGGATTCCCGGCACCACGTAGTCGACGTAGGTGCCGCCGCCCACCTCGATGGCGCCGCCGAGCACGTAGACGAACATGAGCAGGATCATCACCGGCACCGCGATGGTGACGATCAGGGCATCCGGGCTGCGCAGTGAGTGCCGCAGGTTGCGGTCGAGCATGGTGCGGGTGTCGAGCAGGACGGTGGTTGCGGTCATGGCGGCTCCTGTGGTCATCGGGTTCACGCGGCCTCGGCCGGGGCGGGGTGCCCGGTGAGTGCGAAGAAGACATCGTCGAGGTCGGGGGTGTGCACGGTCAGCCGTGCCACCTCGATGCCGAGCTCGGCGCAGCGGTTCAGCAGCGCACGCACCTCGGCGGCGCTGCCGTCCGAGGGCAGCGCCAGCACCAGCTGCTCCGGCTCGGCGCGCCACCCGTCGGGCAGCGGGAGCGCGGCCCGGGCGGCCGCCAGCTCGTCGGCGGTGCCGAAGCGCAGCCGCAGGTGCCCGCCGGGCGCGCGCTGCTTGAGCTCCTCCGGGGTGCCGTCGGCGACCACGGTGCCGTTGTCGAGCACCGCGATCCGGTCGGCGAGCTGATCGGCCTCCTCCAGGTACTGGGTGGTGAGGAAGACGGTGGCGCCGTCGGCGGCCAGCCCCTGGATCACCGCCCACAGCTCCCGCCTGCTGCGCGGGTCGAGCCCGGTGGTCGGCTCGTCCAGGAAGACCATGCGCGGCCCGCCCATCAGGCTCATGGCCAGGTCGAGGCGGCGCCGCATGCCGCCGGAGAAGCCCGCGGTGCGGCGGTCCGCGGCATCGGACAGGTCGAAGCGGTCGAGCAGCTCGGCCGAGCGGCGGGCCAGCTCGGGGCCGGGCAGGTGCAGCAGCCTGCCGGTGAGGCGCAGGTTCTCCCGCGCGGTGAGCACGCCGTCGACCGCGGAGTACTGCCCGGTGACGCCGATCAGCGCGCGTACCGCGTCGGCCTCGGTCACCACGTCGTGGCCGAAGACGCGGGCGCTGCCGCGATCCGGTGCGGCCAGCGTCGCGAGGATCCGGATCAGGGTGGTCTTGCCCGCGCCGTTCGGCCCGAGCAGGGAGAAGACGGTGCCCGCGGCGACCTCGAGATCGAGGCCGCGCAGCACCGGTTGATCGCCGAAACCCTTGTGCAGGGCGGAGATCGAGAGCGCGGAGGTCATGGTGGCTCCAGACTGAGAAACTGTGTATCGAATAAACCAAGTTTATAGAGTAAACAGTTCTTCGGCGCAAGAGCGGCGATCGAGGAGGTGTAGTGGAGAAGCGGGATCCGGGCAGCGCCCTGCGGTTGCTGTGGGGGATGGAGGCGGCGGGCACGCGCGGGCCGAAGCGCGGGCTCTCGCTGGAGGGCATCGTGGACGCGGCCATCGCGGTGGCCGACGCCGAGGGGTACGCGGCGCTCTCGATGAAGCGGGTGGCGGAGGAGCTCGGCCGCACCGCCATGTCGCTGTACCGCTACGTGGACAGCAAGACCACGCTGATCGAGCTCATGTCGGACCGGGTGCTCGGGCTACCGCCCGCCTTCGACCCCTCGCTCGGCTGGCGGGACGGGCTGCGGCAGTGGGCACTGGCCGAGTACGGCCTGGCTGTCCGGCACCCGTGGTGGCTGGAGATCCCCATGACGACCCCGCCGCTCGGGCCGAACAACATGGCCTGGCTGAACGCGGGGCTGGCGATCCTGGAGCGCACCGGGCTGCCCGCGGGGGCCCGGCTCCGGCTGGTGATGAACCTGACGCTCTACGTCATCGGCCGGATGCGGCTGAGCCTGGAGCTGGGCCAGGCCGACGCCGACGACGACACCTTCGAGACCGTCTTCGCCACCATGGATCCGCAGCGCTTCCCCGCGCTGCTCACCGCGGTCGCCGACGGCGCCTTCGACAACGACGACATCGACTGGGCCCGCGCCGATTTCGAGTTCGGGCTGGACCGCACGCTGGACGGCTACGAGCACTTCATCCGCGGCCTGCGGCCCTGACCCGAAGCGTCAGACCGAGAGGTCGCGCCGCAGCTTGGCGACGTGCCCGGTGGCGCGCACGTTGTACTGCGCGACCTCGATCTTCCCCTCCGCGTCCACCAGGAAGGTGGAGCGGATGACGCCGGTGACGGTCTTGCCGTACATGGTCTTCTCGCCGAAGGCGCCGTACGCCCGCAGCACCGCGCGGTCCGGGTCGGAGAGCAGCGGGAAGGTGAGCTGCTCGGCGTCGCGGAACTTGGCCAGTTTGGCGGGCTTGTCCGGCGAGATGCCGACGACGGCGATCCCGGCGCCGTCCAGTTCGGCCAGGTTGTCCCGGAAGTCGCAGGCCTGCTTGGTGCAGCCGGGGGTGCTCGCGGCCGGGTAGAAGTACACCACGACCTTGCGGCCGCGGTAGTCGGCCAGGGAGACGGTGTTGCCGTCGGCGTCGGGCAGGCTGAATTCGGGGGCCTGGTCGCCGGGGGAGAGTCGAGTGTCGGTCACGTCCAGCACGGTAACCGAACCGGCGGACAGGATGGCTACGGATACACTCGGGCGAGTTCGAGGGGCCGGCCGGTCTGCGCAGGCCCGCGGGCACATCGACCGACAGGAGGCGTGGAACGTGGCAAGGGACACCGAGCGGATCGAGCGTGACATCGAGGCCGCGCGCACGCGGCTGGCAGGGACGCTGGACGAGCTCGCGGTGCGGGCCGATCCGCAGCGGATCGCCGGCGACACCAAGAACCTCGTGCTGGCCAAGCTGAACGAGCCCAAGGTCAAGTACAGCCTGATCGGCGCGGGCGCCGTCGTGGTCGGCCTGGTACTGGTCAAGCTCTTCCGCTGACCCGCTGGAAACGACGACACCCGGTGCCTGCGCACCGGGTGTCGTCGTGTTTTCGGGTCGCTCAGACCGTCGGGCAGGCGAAGCCGTCGCCGTCCGGGTCCAGGTGCGGGCCGTAGCCCGGTTCCCCGCGGAACAGCGGCGCGCGGTTGGCCGCCCTGGCATCGTCGCAGTTGGCGAAGGCGCCGCCCGCGGAACCGGTCTGGGTGAGACCGGCCGAGCCGGTGAGCCCGACCCCGGCATCGATGGCGGAGGACCCGGTTCCGGCGGAACCGGTGGGCACGGCATGGGCGGCCGGAGCCGCGAGGAGCGTAAGCCCCGCGGCGGCAGCGCTGACGGTGAGCCGGCGAACGTTCATGTATTCCTCTGTGGTGTGCTGCGGTGGAGCGGCGTCCGAATCAGACGCCGCCCCCACTGTCGTGAGCCTCCGCCGCGTTGTCAACCGAGCGGCCCGCGAGCTGCGCCGCCCAGGCGCCGCCGATGAATTCCGTCGGAACAACGCGGTGTGATACTCCTTCGACATGCACGACGATCGACCACCGGCTCCGCGTTATCGGCACGACCTGGACGGGCTGCGCGGGGTGGCGATCGCGTTGGTGGTGGTCTTCCACGTGTGGTTCGGCCGGGTTTCCGGTGGTGTCGACGTTTTCCTGGTGCTCTCCGGCTTCTTCTTCACCGCCATGGTGCTGCGCCGCGGCGCCGGCGGCGGGGTCTCGGTGCCCGTGGTCGTCGTGCGCACCCTGCGGCGGCTGCTGCCCGCGCTGCTGGTGGTGCTGGCCTCGGTCGCGGCCTGGGCGGTGGCGACGCTGCCGTACACCCAGTGGACCGAGCTGTCCCGCCAGGTACTCGCCTCGGCGCTCTACTACCAGAATTGGCAGCTGGCCAGTGCCGCCGCCGACTACCTCGCCGCCGATCCCTCGGTGAGCCCGCTGCAGCACCTGTGGTCGATGGCGGTGCAGGGCCAGTTCTACCTGGCCGTGCTGCTGGTGATCGCGTTCGTCGCACTGGTCTGCCGCCGGGTGCTGCGCAGGCCGCGGCTGCTCCGCCCCGCGGTCGGGGCGCTGGTCGCCCTCGGCGCTGCGGCGTCCTTCTGGTATGCCGCCACCCGCCCCGCGGTGCAGCAGGACTGGACCTACTACGACAGCGCGGCCAGGGCCTGGGAACTGCTGGCAGGCGCGTTGCTCGCGGTGCTGCTCGCCTCGGTGTCGCTGCCGACCGGCCGGGTGGCCCGGTTCGTGCGCGCGCTGCTCGCGCTCGGCGGGCTGGCTGCGGTGCTCGCCTGCGGCGTGCTCTTCGACGGGGCGCAGCAGTTCCCCGGCCCGGCCGCGCTCTTCCCGGTGCTCGCCACCGTGGCGCTGATCGTGGCCGGTGCGGGGGAGCGGCCGCCCGCGGTGTCCCGGCTGCTGGCGAGCTGGCCCCTCGTGGAACTCGGCGCCATCGCCTACGCGCTCTACCTGTGGCACTGGCCGCTGCTCATCGGTGCGCTGATCTACACCCGCTCCGGCGGCGCCGGGGTCGGCAGCGGGTTGGTGGTGGTCGGGCTCGCGCTGCTGCTCGCGGTGCTGACCAGGCACGGGATCGAGGAGCCGCTGCGGCAGCGTTCGGACCGGCGGGCCGGGGCGCCGGTGCTGGTGCGGCGCGGCATCGGCGCGATGGTCGCCCTGGCCGGGGTGACGGTGCTCGGTGCGGCGTGGTTCTGGCAGGCCGTGCTCTTCGACAACGAAAGGCCGCTCAGCGCACTGGATCCCGTGGTCTACCCGGGCGCGGACGCGCTCGTCGCCGGGGTCTCGGCGCCCCCGGCTGCGGTCCGGCCGTCGATGCTGGAGGCCCCGCGCGACGTTCCCGCCTCGACCACCGACGGCTGCATCTCGGACTGGCACACCACCGCGGTGGTCACCTGCGACTACGGCGACCCGGACGGCGCGCGCACCATCGCCGTCGTCGGCAACTCGCACGCCGAGCACTGGCTCACCGCGCTGGACGCCATCGGCCGGGCGCGCGGCGTGCGGATCGCGGTCTACCTCAAGATGGGCTGTTCGCTGAACCTGCGCGAGGACTCGCTCTACCGCGGCGAGCCGATCTCGGATTGCCGCGACTGGTCCCGCGCGGTGCTGGACCAGCTCACCGTCGACCGCCCGGACTGGGTCTTCACCACCGCCACCGCCCCGATCTGGCCGGTCGGCGGCGACGAGGTGCCGCAGGGGTTCGTCGAGGTGTGGGGTGCGCTGGCCGAGCGCGACCTGCGGGTGCTCGCGGTGCGCGACACCCCCTGGCTGCGCACCGCGTACGGCCGCTACCGCGCGGTCGACTGCCTGGCCGCGGGCGGCACCGCGGAGGGCTGCGGCATGCTGCGCGCCGACGCGCTCGCCCCGGTCAACCCGGCGCTCGAGCCCGCCGCCGAATTCCCGAACGTGCACCTGCTCGACCTGAGCGACGCGGTGTGCGGGCCGCAGGTGTGCCGGGTGGTCGAGGGCAATGTGCTCGTCTACCACGACGAGCACCACCTGACCGCCAGCTACGTCCGGACCCTCACCCCGGAGCTGGAGCGGCAGATCGGCGCCGGGACCGGGCTGTGGTGAGCGCTCTAGGATGCGGGGATGGTCCGATGGCTCTCCGATGACGAACAGACCACCTGGCAGGCCTTCATCCGGCTGAACCAGCGGCTGGACGCGGCCATCGCGCAGGGGCTGGCCCGGCACGGATTGTCCACGCCGGACTACGAACTCATGGTCGCGCTCTCCGCCGCGCCCGACGGCGCGCTGCGCGCCAAGGACCTGGCGGCCGAGGTGTGCTGGGAGAAGAGCAGGCTCTCCAAGCACCTGGCCCGGATGGCAGGCCGTGGGCTGATCGAGCGCAAGCCGGTGGCCGACGACGCCCGCGGCGTGCTCGTCGTCCTCACCGAGCAGGGCAGGAGCACGCTGGAGCTGGCCGCGCCGAGCCACGTCGAGCTGGTGCGCAGGCTCTTCGTCGACGCGCTCAGCGCGGACGAGGCGCGCTCGCTGCGCTCGCTCGCCGCCAAGGTGGTGACCCGCTCGGAGGCCGAGGTGCGGTGACGCTCAGTCCCACGGCCGCACCGGGGGTTTGACCCACAGGAGCTTCTCGTCGGCGTGCGGCCTTCCGGCCGCCGGGTGATCCGGGTGCCTGGCGGCCCAGGCGTCCTTCTCGGCCAGCAGCGCGGCGGCCACGTCCCAGGTCTCGTCGGTGCTCGGCGGGTTGGTGCCCGCCGCCCGCGCCAGCTTGCGCCGCGTGGCGGGGCTGAGGGCGCGCAGCTCGGCCGCGGCGATATCGCGGTCCCACAGGTAGGCGGCGAGCGCGCGGGCCTTCTCCGCCCGGCTGCGGGCGGCGTGATCGGTGTGCGTGTAGTCGGGCATCGCGGACATTATGGCGAGCCCCACCGACTCAGTACGCGCCGTGCACGTTGTCCATCGAGCCGTAGGTGTGCGCGGCGTAGTTGCAGGCGGCCACGATGTTGGCGACCGGGTCCCAGACGTCGAACGGCGTGCCGGGGACGTGGAACTTGGCGAAGGTCGGGTCGATCACCTGGAGCAGCCCCTTCGACGGGATGCCCGCGGCGGCGTTCGAGTCGTAGAGGTTGATCGCCCGCGGGTTGCCGGTCGACTCGCGCATGATGTTGCGGTGGATCGACTCGTAGCTGCCCGGGATGCCGTTGGCGTGCATGACGTCGAGCGCCTGGCTGATCCAGCCGTGCAGGTTGTCCGGGTAGAACGCGGTCGCGGCCCGCATCTCGGCCTGCTCCACCAGCGGCGCGGCCTCGGGGGCCGGTAGCGCGGCGGCCACCGCCTCGACGGCGGGCTCGGGTGCGGGCTGCGCGGCCTGCGCCTGCTCGGCGACGGGCTGCTGGTCGGCGATCAGGGCGATGCGCGACGGCACGCTGTTGTCGGCCACCGAGACGGCGGAGGACGCGCAAACGGCGACCACCCCGGCGGCCGCGACCGCACCGGTGATGCTCTCGCGCAGGGTGGGGCGCCGCAGGGTGGACAGACGTGAGTCGGGCATGCGAATTCGATTCCTTGCTTCGGTCGGTGACGAGCCCCGCACCCGATTCCGGGCAGCACCGATCGACCGGCCGCTCGGCCGGTTTCGCGATCGTGGTGCGGGGTTTCCGGTGTCTCCGGACGATGTGCTCTTGTCGGGTTCTGTTGTGGGGGAACTGCGTCCCGGACGCGACGGCCGGTGAATGTCGCGCCAACTCCTACTCGAACGGAGCGTGGCCACTCGGGCCAGATTGCAGAATGGTCACGGAAGGTTAACGGAAGGTGAACAGAACTCGCCCGGGCGGGGCCGAGGCGCGATCTTTTCCAGCACCCGTGCCGGAAAATCCGCCTTGACCGGGGTGGATAGCGCTAAACGCCTTGTGCGTAGCGTCACAGAATTACAACGGCGGCGATTCGTGTTTCGCCGGTGTCAGCCCCGCAGACCGAGATCGCCGGCGAGCCCGAAGCCGGGCGTATCGATCCGGATCGGCACCACCGGCGCGGCCTCCGCGACCCAGAATTCGCAGTGCCCGCTCGGCGCGATCACCACCGCGCGGCCGTCCGTGGCCTCCGGGCTCTCCTCGACCCGCACCGGCGGCACCTGGACCGGCGCGAAGCACGGGGTGCGGTTCTGCGCCGGGTCGAGCCCGGATCCGTTCGCCGGCTGCCCGTGGTCGGGCGCGAGCGGCGCCGCCTCCGCGCTCCCCGTCGCGAGGCCGCTCGCGATCACCCCGGCCGCGATGATCCCGCCACGATTCGAATGGCCCGATTCTCGCCGCGCCGCGAGCGTTGCGTTCGGGCTCTCTACGCCGCGCTCATCTGCCCGGCGACCCAGGCCCGGGTGACCGGGCGCAGGTCGTGCGCGTCCAGGCCGACGTGAATCTGGCGCCCGCGCACCTTGATCTCCGAATGCGTGTGCCCGTGCAGCAGGAACTGCCCGATATCCGGCACCCGCCACTCCTCGAACCGGTTCTCCGGCGTGTGATCCCCGTCCGGGTCGAAGCGGAACGGGAAGTGCGAGAGCGTCACCCGCTGCCCGCCGATCTTGTGCACCGCCGTCTGCTGCACCGAGGTGAAGCCGCTCGCCAGGTAGATCGCCTGCCAGGCGGCAGCACGGGAGCGCATGGGGTGGCACCCGTCGTGGTTGCCGGTGATCAGGTGCTTCTCGCCGGGGCGGCGGGCGATCCAGTCCAGCGCCGCGGTCTCCTGCCGCCTGCCGCCGACCGAGATGTCGCCGAGCACCCAGATTCGGTCGTCCGGGCTGACGAGCGCGTCCCAGCGGCGGGCGATTTCGTCGTCGTGCGCGGGGATGTCCGGGAAGCCGCGCAGGCCGGAGAGAAGACGATGGCCGATATGCAGATCGGCGGTGTACCAGTCGATCACATCGGCCTCGTGAGTTGAATCGTGGTGCCATCGGGTCATTCCGCTCGGCTACTCTACCGGCGGAATGTGCAGACCCCCGCGGCCGCTAGCCGCCGCCGCGGTGGTCGGCCAAGGGGCGGCGTTTGGGGCTCGTTACGGTAGGGCTGTGGGTGATGTCGTGCAGCGCGAGGTCGATACGGGCCTCGGTAGCCGCGCGCTCCTGGCGGTCGCGCTCGCGGCCGGCGGCGAGGTAGTCGCCGATCGCCGCGCTGAGCCGCTGCAGCGCCCGTCCCGGCCGGGCACGTGCCCGAGATCCTTGACCGCGGTCGCGAGCTGTCGGTAGCGCTGTTCGAGGCTGTCTATCTGTTCCCCTCGGAATGATCGGTGCGCACCGGACTCCTCCACCCATGCCGGGCCGAGGTCAGGCGGCGGTGTCGAACAGCGTCAGCTCGATGGGCTCGTTCGTATCGAACAGGGTCAGAGCGGCGGCCGCGCGGTGCTCGGCGCGCTCGTGCACCGCGCAGGTCGGGCCGATCCCCTCGGCGACCGAGCTGGCCGAGAGCAGCCAGCCACCACACCGCCGGCAGTGCGCCACCAGCTTCACCACGGGACCTTCGCCGTTGTTCACGACATCCCTCCTGCTGCTCAGGGTGCTCTTGGACGCAGTGTCGCACGCGGTACCGACATCATCCGGTGATGGTTCGGTCGAGCGGATCACTGATCCGGCAGGAGGCATCGCGGCCGACGGGCGGTGGAGGGGTGCGCGGGTGCACCGCGAGGAGGCGGAGCCGGGGTCCTCGCCTCGGCCGCGACCGCTGACCGACGAAGAGCAGCGCCCCGATCATCACCGCGATGATCGGGGCACTGCTGGTGAGCGAATCAGGCGTACTGCGTCGGCCCGAGCGGCCAACCCCAGTGCAGGTTGAACAGATTGCCCCAGTAGTACGGGATTCCGAACATGTGTGGCTCCTCCTGCTCGACTCAAATGGGCAGTCTCGAGAGTAGCGACGTTCGCGGCGCCAGGGGATCTGCCAATCGACTGACCAGCCATGCCGTTGTCCTCGGCAGCCGGTCGTGAGGTCGCCGCGGTCAACGCGGTCTCCAGCGCGACCGAACGTGGCCACTCAGCGGCTCTGCCGGCCTCCGGCAGCTGCCACCACCCGGCGCCGATCAGCAGGACGACCCGAGCAGTCCGATCGGCCCCTGCTCGCTCTCGGCACTGAGATCAGCAGCCTCGCCGGGGCACCGGCGGCGACCGGCACCGAAGCACCCACCACCAGCGATGAGCCTGCCAGCGGCGACGAGGAGCTCGCGGCGCCGACCGGCACCGGCACGCCCGCTGATGCCGAGGCGGTCATCGACGCCACCGAACCAGCCCAGCGCAACGAACCCTGACCTCGGCATCAGCGATGACGCGGGCCTGCCCGAAGGACCGGCCGGGCCCCTGCAGCAGGACGAAGCCTCGACCGCAGACTCTCAGGTCAGCGATTCTGCTGGTCCCGGAGAGGGGCCGCAGGAGCCGAGGACCCCACAGGCGACAGGTGCTGTACCCGGCACCGGCGCAGCGATCTCAGCTCCGGCTCACCTCGCCGCGGCGGGCCTCGACGCCGACAGAAGACCCGTCGCACCGTCGGCGGGACCCTCGGGAATCGACCCCCGACAGTCCGCACCGGCTGAGACCAGCACGTCGATGAAATTCGACAGCATCGAGAATCGCCACTTCCGATTCTGGAGGCAGCCGACACTCGCGTCGAAAGAAAGGGCGCCCGAAAAATGGAAACCGGATGAATAGCTGGCGCTCTTCACCCGCCGGAAAGCTGTGCCACCAGCTCGTCGGAAGTTCACGACTCACAGAAAGGAATTTATCCGTTGGCCGATCGCCGCAGTATGCATCGCAACCGCCGCCGCGGGGAGCGCTGGTCGGCGTCGGCATCGATATTCTGCGAGACGTCGCCAGCGGCGGCAACCAGCCGACTATGTGGTCGACGCTGCCGTCCGCCGCGTCGGCGGAGCCAGTGGGAATGGTCTGGAAGGCACGTCCGGGACCGCTGAAGAAGCAGGCGATCGCCCTCGTCGCCGCGGCGGTCGTCAAGTACGTCCGATCGACTGATATAAGATCCGCAGTGGTGCGTCGGGAGGCTTCCGGTCTTTTGACGCAGACTCAAACAACGAAGTATAACCGGGGGCGAAGTGCGTCCACTGATATTGGCGCTCATTTACGCGATGATTTTTCTTGCCTGCTGCTACATGGCGTCGAAAGGCTACCGTGGGCTGGCGACAAGCAGGTCCGAGGGCTACGGGGAAGACCTGCCCGATCACCTGCTGACCGACCCGAACTGCCGCAAGAAGATCAACAAGATGGTCTTTCTATGGGCCAGCGCAGCCGCCGTGCTCTGCCTGCCCGCGATCGGTTACCTCGCCTATATTCTCGCCGATCCCGATCGGCGGCTCTCGACATCCGTCCTCGTCCTGCTGACGGTCTACGGACTGGCCGTCGCGATGATCGCCGGATACCCCCTGGAGAAGATCAAGAGCTACGGTAACCCCGCGTAGCCGACCCGGGTGTACTGGTGACGGAGAGACATCGGGGAGCACCGACGTCGCGACCACCGGGCGATGCAGCCCGGCTGCGGAGTACGGGCTCGGTCCTGCAGGATATGGGAAACCGTGGCGAGCGCACCGACTACGTCTGGACTGCGGTGGCCCCGGTCGGCGGACGGAGGGCGCTCCATCGTGCAGTACACCTACCTCATGCTCTTCTTCTACGGAGCGGTCTGCGCCATCGGTGTCGCGCAGGCGATCGCCGGATACGCCGAACTGGCCGGCGGCAAGAACCTGGGGTACGGCATCGAAGTCCCCGGCGAGTCCGATCCCGAAGGCCGGCAGAAGGCGCACTCGGTACTCGCCTCCTGGGGAACCCTGACCGCCATCCTCAGCCTGCCCCCGCTGATCCCGATCCTCGATGAACTCAGCGCAGACCCGCAGGCGGGCATGCCGACCTCGGTCAAGATCCTGCTGACTGTCTACGGCATCGCGCTGATGGGCGCGATGTGGTACCCCTTCATCAAGATCTGGCGCCTGAGCACCACCGGATAGCGCTCCCGATCGGGGAGAGCGCCCGAACCGGTCCTCGGCAGACTCGCCGTCGCCGACCGCCTCGACCTGCGGGCCGCACTCGCCGACCTGTTTCTGCAGTGCATCCCTGTGAAGGTGTTGCACGCCGGCGCCGCCGACGAGCACACCGAGCGCAGCCTCATCCCGGATCTGGCGCTCGCACTCGTGGAGGACCGGCGCCGCGACATTCCCAATGCCCGCGACGGCCGGCCGCGGGTGGTCGATGCCGGCAAGCGCCGCGCGATCCTGGCCCGCCACGCCGATGGCGAGTCGCTGCGCGAGATCGCCCGCGAAGTCGGGTCTGCGAGGGGCAAGGTGATGGAGATCCCGGCCGGGGCGACCTGCGTCGCGCTCGACAACCCCGAGCAGCGGGCCGAGTGCCCCGAGGAGGCACGCGCTCACCCGGGCGGGACGGTAGTTTGAGCCGATCAGGATGTGAAGCCGAGATCCGCTACGGCACAGGAGCATTATGGCTGACCGATGGTACTTCTGGTGCGGCGTGCTCGCGTTCGCCGCGCTGACCGTAGCGGCTGTCGAACTCGTCCGGAACTCCGGCTCACCATTCGTGCTGGTTCTCGTTCTCGGATCACTCGTCGTGCTCGGGGCGAGCCTGATCCGCCGCCGTGCCGACTCCGGTATCGGCAGCAGGCACCCCGGCCCTTAGGCGAAGGACACCGCCCCGTGCGCCTCGGGCCCGCCCTCCCACAGGCCCGAGGTGCTCGTGCTCGCTGCATCGGACACCCCGGGTCGCCGGGTGCCGGACGGGGGCGTGCGGCAGCTGCGGTGCTGCGATCGGCACAACGCGGCCGAGGTCTCGCGATGTTCCGAGGGCATTCGGTGTCGCGCCAAGGGTGAGGGCAGGGAGGTAGACGGGTAGCGCGGCCTTCTTGCCCCTGCAGCGGCGGTCACGGGCTCGGCAGCAGGGTTTCCGCGGCTTCGGCGAGGTAGCGGTACAGCGTCGCCCGCGAGACCCCGAACGCGGCGGCAACCTGGTCGACGGGCTGACCCTCGCGCAGCGCGGCCCGGGCCATGGCCGGCTGGGGCGAGTCCCGTGTGGCGGGCACCGCGAGCGTGTGATCGGTGGGCAGCACGGCGACCGAACACGAGGGGTGCACACCGGGGGTGAGCTTGCCGATGGTGTCGTCGGTGCCGATACGCAGCACAGGCCGGGCCTCGCCCTCGGCCACCGACTCGGCGAACGAGGTCAGCAGCCCCGCGATCACCGCGTTACCGGCGCCCGCACGACGATCGCCGGCACCGCCTCCATCATGCGAAATCCTCCCCACTCCCGCTCACGAACCAGGCCGACACCACACCACCGACCTGGTGGACCCGCACGACTCAGCCGAAACCCCGCCCCGCAACGTCATTCGAACTGCCGACACCCCGCTGGCGGCCGAGCACTCGTGCGCCTCCCGAGGACCTGCCTCCGGTTCGAGCCGGAGGAGCACGAAACTGCCATCCTCGCCGACGCCAGCAGCCGTTGTCTCAGTTGCCCAGTCGGTGAGCGGATCTGCGGTGATGGTCAGCGCAGGTGATCAACGAGCGTGCCTTCTTCGCCGAACAGTTCTGCGGTCCAGTACTCCAGCAGTGCCGTGTTGTCGGTGTCGTCAGGGTGGAAGCCGTTCTTGCTGTATGCCCCGACCCGCCGCTGGACGGCGCGCGTCAGGAACGGTGAGTGCGGAATGGCGGCGAGACTGCGTACCAGCCGAATCGGGTTGTAGGCGGCGCGGTCGCCGAGCAGCGACAGCGTGGTGTTGACGACGACTCCAGTCGCGAAGGAGATCGAGATGCCGCGCATCGCCCAGATGCGGCGGCGTTCGGTGCCGCCGACGGCACGGTAGACGTCGAAGGCGACGGACCGGTGTTCGGATTCCTCGATCGCGTGCCACAGCAGCATCGACCGCACCTCGGTGGACCCGAGCAGTGCCTGGGCTCGCTCGTCGCCGAGCAGTGTCTCGGCGAACACCGCGGTGAAGTGCTCGAGTGCGGCCGTGATCGCCAGACAGGTCAATGGAGAGAGGAAGCGCTCGTACCTGGTCAGGATGCGGCGTGTGGTGCGTTCTCCTCGCCGGGTGGGGTAGCCCATTTGGTGCAGGCGCTCGTTCAGTGCGCGATGCGCGCGACCGTGGGTGACTTCCTGGCCGATGAATCCTTGAACCTGTGACTCGAGTTCGGAATCGGTGATTTCACCGGCGAAGCGGCGGACCGAGCGGACGAAGAAGTCCTCCCCCTCGGGGAACGTGGCCGAGAGATTCGCGATGACGTGACTCATCACTAGGTCGCCGTCGACGTAGTGACGATCGAGTGTTCCTGCGGGATAAGCAAATTTGATACGACGGGCACGCACGACCCGTCTGGTCGGATCGGTGGTGTTCATGGAGGTTCCCCCTCGATTGTTGCCGATGGTCGATAGCTGTCGCGACGAAAGGCCATTCATCGGCCGCCGCTCGGTGATCGGGTGGTCGCGCCGAGGTGGACACGGAGCATCGCCTTGAAGGTGTCGAGGATCTCGCTGGTGCGCAAGGGCTCGTACCCGGGGATCGATTGTGATGTCGACAGGCCGGCGAGCAGCGCGTAGACGAGGTGCAGCCCTATCTCCATGTCGAGCTTGCCCTGGGCATTCTCGGTGGTGGGGAACAGTTCGGCGTAGACCCGTTCGCTGGCCATCATGAACTGCCTGTCAAGCTCAATCATGGGGGCCGCCAGGTCCGGATCGGTCCTGGCGGCAACCCACAACTCGTGCCATGCGGTGAATGTGGGGCGTGCGTACATCGACCACAGCAGATCGATCGCCGCGTCGAGCCTGTCCGCCCCGGGATCCAGATCAGCCATCAGCAGCCCGTAGTCCTCGATCCGGCGACCGAAGGAGTGCGCCACCGCACCGGTCAAAAGATCGGCCTTCGTGGGGAAATGGTGCAGCAGCGCACCCAGCGACACCCCCGCGCGGTGGGCCACCTCTGTCGTGGTGGTGGCTTTGAACCCGACCTCGACCAAGGCATCGAAGGTCGCGTCGAGCAGAGCGCGTCGGGTGTCTGCTGTCCGCTCTGCCTGCGTTCGCCTGATACGAGGTGATGGCACACCTCAAGCGTTACACGCAAACAAGAAACCGTCAATGTTTATTGTAAGTTCGGCTGGAGCATGTGGGAGGAGATCTCGCGGGGGATCGCCGCGGGCTGGCCGGCCCGGGTGATCGCGCGCCGGATCGGCAGGACGGCCTCGGCGGTGTGTCGGGAGGTCGCCCGCAACGGTGGCGGGGGGCATCGGCCTGTGGTCGCCGACTCCGCGGCGTTCGAGCGGGCACGGCGCCCGAAACCGAGCAAACTCGCCACCGACTCGTTGCTGCGTGGAGTGGCCCGGTCGGCTTGCGATGATCGGAGACCATGAGCGCCCGTGGACTTCCCGACCTCGACGTTGTTCGCGTGCAGCGGTGGTGCGCGAACCAGGTGCCCGAGCAGCTGCGCGGTGAGATCCGCGTCGAGTGCGACGTCGCACCCCGGCATCTGACGATCTGCGAATGCCGGCCGCCCTGGTGCGATGACCTCGGCCCGGAGTGGACCAGATTCCCCATCGCCCGCCTGCACCACACCAAAACCACCGGGCTCTGGACGCTGTACTGGCGCGACCGGCACCAGAAGTTCCACCGATATCAGCACCTGGCCCCCAGCCCGCACGTCCAGGACCTGCTCGACTACCTCGACGGCCGAGCCGACCCCATCTTCTGGGGCTGACCCACCGGCTGCCCTCACGATGCACCGACCGGTTGAGACCAAGACCGATTATTGAACACTCCGGCAACGGTCAGCTATCGCGTGCTGGGCGCCTTCCACACTGATGCAATGGGCGAGATCGCTGGGTGATCCGGGGCCCATTGCCGCCGCGTGCTGGCTGGCTGCCATCGGCCAGCTCGGTCGCCGAGGGAGTCGGCCTGACGTTGCCGGTGCACGAGCGCGCTGGGCTGGCACTGTTCGATCCTGCCGCGCTGCCGCTGTTCGACATCGCCGCTCGGTCGCGTACCACCGCGCCGAACGATCGGGGTGATGCGGATGATCGACGGGGACCTGCAGCCTCCGGACAGGTGAAGCCTGGCAGTCGGATCGGCGTGCACGTTTCGTTGGATGATGAACGGCCAATAGCGATGTTTGTGATCGTCCAGTAGAACGAAACAAGCCCAACCGCTAGGTTGGGCTCGACCTGGTGATTTCGGTGCGCCATCAGGGACTTGAACCCCGAACCCGCTGATTAAGAGTCAGCTGCTCTGCCAATTGAGCTAATGGCGCGTGCTCCGTGTGTTCTCGGTGCGAGAGAGACAGTAACAGGCCGGGGGGTGGAAAGTGAAATCGGTATCCGGCGTCCCCGCGCGCCCACGCTGACCTGCTGTTAACGCTTTCGCGGCCGACCGCGATCCGCAGGGAGGTGCCGTGTGCGAACGGGGCCCGGTCGAGCACGGGCCGGCCCGTTCTGCTGGCAGAATGACAGAAGAGGTCATCGGGAACGGGGTTGGACATGAGAAGTGATCGAGGGCGGCGGCCGATGCGGAAGCGCGCGTCCGTGCCCGTGGTGGTGCTGTCCGTGCTGGCGTTGGCGCTGTCGGCGTGCTCGACCTCGTCGGGTGTCTCCGAGGCGGACGCGGTGCCGATCGACCGCAACCCGATCACCGAGTTGATCAAACCCAAGCTGGTGTCCCCGGTGAAGGACGGCGACAAGGGCGTCTCGCCGGCCATGCCGATGACGTTCCAGGTGAACGACGGCAAGTTCACCGAGGTCACCCTGCAGAACAATCAGGGCAGGCCGGTGAACGGCACGCTCTCCCCGGACGGCCGCACCTGGCAGACCGCGGAGGTGCTCGGCTACGACCGCACCTACACGATGCAGGCCAAGGCGATCGGGCTCGGCGGCGCGCAGACCGCCGCTGTGAGCTTCACCACCAGCTCGCCGGACAGCCAGACCAAGCCGTACCTGAACGTCGCCGAGGACGCGGTGGTCGGCATCGGGCAGCCGGTCGCGATCCAGTTCGACGAGAACATCCCGGACCGCAAGGCCGCGCAGGACGCCATCACCGTCACCACCACCCCGCCGGTCGAGGGCGCCTTCTACTGGGTGAACAACCGCGAGGTCCGCTGGCGGCCGGAGCACTTCTGGGCGCCGGGCACCAAGGTCGAGGTCAAGGTGAACGTGTACGGCCGCGACCTGGGCGACGGGCTCTTCGGCCAGGAGGACGCGAACACGCACTTCACCATCGGCGACGCGGTGATCTTCACCGCCGACGACAACACCAAGCAGGTGGTGGTCGAGCGCAACGGCGAGGTGATCCGGACCATGCCGACCTCGATGGGCAAGAGCAGCACCCCCACCGACAACGGCGTCTACATCCTGGCCGACCGGCACGAGCACATCATCATGGACTCCTCCACCTACGGCGTCGCGGTGAACTCGTCGGACGGCTACCGGACGCCGGTGGACTGGGCCACCCGGATGTCCTACAGCGGCATCTTCTTCCACTCGGCGCCGTGGTCGGTGGGGCAGCAGGGTTACTCGAACACCAGCCACGGTTGCCTGAACCTGAGCCCGGAGAACGCCCGCTGGGTATACGAGAACGCCAAGCTGGGCGATATCGCCATCGTCAAGAACACCGTGGGCGGCACGCTCTCGCCGGTGGACGGCCTCGGTGACTGGAACATGCCGTGGGCGCAGTGGAAGGCGGGCAACGCCGACGTCTGACCCACGCCCCCGATGCGAAAGGCCCCCGGATTCCGGGGGCCTTTCGCGTGGGCGGAGGGTGTCAGGGGATGACCGGCCCGGCGGTGCCGGGACAGGTCAGGTTGCGGTTCATCGCGCTACCGATCGCGGCGCAGAGCAGCGGCCCGCCGAAGAGCAGGCTCTCCAGCGCGGTCGCCGAGCCGGTGCCGGACGAGCCGGTGGTGGTGGCGCCCGCGGAGGAGCCGGTGTCGAAGGCAGCGGCGGAGCCGGTGCCCGCGTTCAGCTGAACGGGCTGCACGGCACCGCCGGCGACGGCCTTCGGGGCAGGGGCCGCGGCCGCGGTGGCCGGGACTCCGGCGAGCAGCGTGGCACCCGCGACGGCGGCGAAAACTGCGGAACGCATCACAGGCGGATCGTCTTTCTGTCGAACGGAGCGACATTCCGACGACGCCGCCCCGAACGGGGAGTCTACGGAGTGAAAAACGTTTCTGTCACATGGTTGCCGCGTACTGGCAGAAAGGGAAAGGGCCCGGGAGCGAAACGCTCCCGGGCCCTTCTCGGGTGAGTGACGGGGCTCGAACCCGCGACTTCCAGGATCACAACCTGGTGCTCTACCAGCTGAACTACACTCACCATCGCCGGATATCCGGCGCGCTCGATAGTAGCGTGCCTTGCGCCGGAACCACTAATCGCCCTGGCCCCCGGGGGTCCGCGGGCCGTTGAGCTCGGCAGTCACGGCGGCGATCTCGGCGCTCGACGGGCCGGGCGGCGCCACGAACGCGGTGCGCCGGTAGTAGTCCAGCTCGCGGATGGACTCCTTGATGTCGGCGAGCGCGCGGTGCGCCAGCCCCTTCTCCGGCTGGCCGAAGTAGACCCGCGGGTACCAGCGGCGGCAGAGCTCCTTGATCGAGCTGACGTCGATCATCCGGTAGTGCAGGTGCGCGTCCAGCTCGGGCATGTCCCTGGCCAGGAAGCCGCGGTCGGTGGCTATCGAATTGCCTGCCAGCGGCACGGTGCGCGGGACGGGCACGAACTCCCTGATGTAGGCGAGCACCTGCTCCTCGGCCTCGGCCAGGGTGACGGCGGAGGCGCGGACCTCATCGGTGAGCCCGGAGCGAGCGTGCATCTCGGTGACAACCGGCGGCATGGCGGCGAGCGCGGCGTCGTCGGCGTGGATGACGATGTCGATTCCCTCACCGAGCACGTTGAGGTCGCTGTCGGTGACGAGCGCGGCCACCTCGATCAGCTTGTCGCTGTCGAGCCGCAGCCCGGTCATCTCGCAATCCATCCACACCACAAGTTTGTCCGACATCCGAGCACCATAACGCGGGCGCCGCACGCACCGGTGACGCCACGGACCGGAGCGGCGCGGATAGAGTGTGTCCCGGTTCGCCCCGGAGTTGCCATGGTTTCGAGTACAGGAGGACACGCGATGACGACCCCGCAGCAGAGGGCCGCCGCGGCGAGGCGGGCCGCCGACGAGGCGGCGCGGGTCGCGGCCGAGGCGGTCGCCGCGGCGGAGGCGGCGGAACTCGAGGTGGCGCTCGGCCAGCCCGCGGTGTCCAGTGCGTCGGCGGTGGCGGGCGAGGTGGCCGCGGTCGAGGCGGCGAACGCGGGGTACGCCGTCGGGGGCGAGCCGGGCGCGGCGCGCGAGATCGCGGCGGGGTACGCGACCGACGGCGCGGCGATCACGCTCGGCACGGTGCTGGTGGACGGCGTGGTCGCCGCCGAGGCGGTGGTGCGGCTGCCGCTGCGCACGGTGAACCGGCACGGCCTGGTCGCGGGCGCGACCGGAACCGGCAAGACCAAGACGCTGCAGGGGCTGGCCGAACAGCTCTCGCGCGCGGGCGTCCCGGTGGTCATGGCCGATGTGAAGGGCGATCTCTCCGGGCTCGCGGCCAGGGGCGAGCGCACCGAGCGGCTCACCGCCCGTGCCGCCGAGACCGGCGCGCGGGACTGGGCGCCGGAGGAATTCCCGGTCGAGTTCGTCTCGCTCGGCACCGCGGGCATCGGGGTGCCGATCCGGGCCACCATCACCTCCTTCGGCCCGGTGCTGCTGAGCAAGGTGCTCGGGCTCAACCCGACCCAGGAGTCCACGCTCGGGCTGATCTTCCACTGGGCCGACCGCAACGGCCTCGCGCTGCTCGACCTCAAGGACCTGCGCGCGGTGATCACCCACTTGACCAGCCCGGACGGCAAGGCCGAGCTGGCGGGTATCGGCGGCGTCTCGACGGCAACCGCGGGGGTGATCCTGCGCGCCCTGGTCAACCTGGAGGCCGAGGGTGGCGACACCTTCTTCGGCGAGCCGGAGCTGGACCCGGCCGACCTGGTGCGCCGGGTGGACGGCCGCGGCGTGATCACGCTCTTCGAGCTGGGCGAGCAGGCGGCGCGGCCGGTGCTCTTCTCCACGTTCCTGATGTGGGTGCTGGCCGAGCTGTTCCAGACCCTGCCCGAGGTCGGCGACGTGGAGCGGCCGGAGCTGGTCTTCATCTTCGACGAGGCGCACCTGCTCTTCGCCGACGCCTCCAAGGCGTTCCTGGAGCAGGTGGAGCAGACGGTGAAGCTGATCCGCTCCAAGGGCGTCGGCGTCTTCTTCTGCACCCAGCTGCCCGCCGACATCCCGAACGCGGTGCTCTCCCAGCTCGGCGCGCGGGTGCAGCACGCGCTGCGCGCCTTCACCCCCGACGATCAGAAGGCGCTGGCCAGGACGGTGCGCACCTACCCGCGGACCGAGGTGTACGACCTGGAGTCCGCGCTGACCTCGCTCGGCACCGGCGAGGCGATCGTCACCGTGCTCTCCGAGCGCGGCGCGCCGACCCCGGTGGCCTGGACCAGGATCGTCCCGCCGCGCTCGCTCATGGACACCATCGGCGCCGAGGCGATCCGCTCCCACGCGCTCTCCTCCGGGCTGCACGGGAAGTACGGGCAGACGGTCGACCGGGAGTCGGCCTACGAGATCATGGCGGCGAAACTGGCCGCCGCGCAGCCGGAGCCGGTGCCCGGCCGCGCCGAGCGGCCGGGCGAGTCGGCGGCCGACCGCATCCTGAAGAACCCGGCTGTCAAGAGCTTCCTGCGGTCGGCGGCGAGCGCCGCGGGGCGGGAGATCAGCCGCTCGATCTTCGGGACCCGCAAGCGCCGCTGACCGCTCGGGCCTTAGCTCCCGAGCTTGCGGTAGAAGGCGCCGGCGACCGGCGCGGTGACGGCGCGCGGGCCGTACTGCCCGGCGACGCTCATGCCCTTGCTGATCAGCCCGGGCACCACACGCATCTTGTTCTTGGCCAGCGCGTCCAGCGAGACCTTGGCGGTGTACTCGGAGGAGACCCACATGAAGCCGGGCACCAGCCGGTCCACGATGGAGGCATCGGCCGGGTCCGGGATCTCGGTGCGCACCGGGCCGGGGGCGAGCAGCGTGACGTGCACGCCGGTGCCCTTGAGCTCGCCGCGCAGCGACTCGGAGAAGGTGTTGGCGAAGGCCTTGCTGGCGGCGTAGGTGGTGTTGTTCGGGATCGGCATGTTGCCGGCCGCCGAGCCGCTGATCAGGATGCCGCCCGCGCGGTTGGCCAGCATGCCGGGCAGCACCGCGAGGCTGAGGTCGTGCACCGCGACGGCGTTCAGCTCCAGCTGGTCCCGCTCGTAGGCCGGGTCCAGCTCGGCGACCGCGCCGAAGGTGGCGATGCCCGCGTTGTTGCAGAGCACCGCGATGTCCCGGCCGGCCAGCTCCTCGGTGAGCGGCGCCCGCGCCGCGCGATCGGCGAGGTCGACCGCGCGCACCTCGGCGGTGATGCCGTGCTTGGCGGTGAGCTCGTCGGCGAGCGCGGTGAGCAGCTCCTCGCGCCGCGCGACGAGGATCAGCGAGTAGCCGCGGGCGGCGAGTTCGGCGGCGAGCGCCGTGCCGATGCCGGAGGAGGCGCCGGTGACGACGGCGCGGTTGTCGGGGGTGGGGGAGGGCAGGCTCACCCG
The DNA here is from genome assembly GCF_042650385.1 of Nocardia jiangsuensis. Classification (NCBI taxonomy): domain Bacteria; kingdom Bacillati; phylum Actinomycetota; class Actinomycetes; order Mycobacteriales; family Nocardiaceae; genus Nocardia; species Nocardia jiangsuensis. The sequence continues at coordinate 422,523 of NZ_JBHSAX010000033.1, read as the reverse complement.
GGTGAGCCTAGGGGATGCGGGGCCTGGTCCCGAGCCCCCGGCCGATCCGGTCGATGTCGGCGGCCTGCGGTCGGCGGCTCTGCACTGTCACTCGGCGCAAGCGCCGTTCGACTGATCGTTGCCGCAGTGAGCCAGTCCGGCGATGCGGGATCAGAGCTGCGCGGCCAGGCGGGTGCCCTGGTCTATGGCGCGCTTGGCGTCGAGTTCCGCCGCTACGTCGGCGCCGCCGATCACGTGCAGGGTGACGCCTGCGGCCCGCAGCGGGTCGGCGAGTTCGCGGACCGGCTCCTGACCGGCGCAGATCACCACGGTGTCCACCGGGATCAGGCGGGGGCGCTCGCGCTTGGGGCCGAAGCTGATGTGCAGGCCGGCGTCGTCGATGCGCTCGTAGTTCACCCCGCCGATCCGCTCCACCCCCTTGGCCTTCAGCGCGGCCCGGTGCACCCACCCGCTGGTCTTGCCGAGCGTGGCACCGAACGGACCCGACTTGCGCTGCAGCAGCACCACATCGCGGGCGGCGGGCGCGGGGCGCGGCGTGGTGAGCTGTCCGGGCAGCTCCTCGTCGAGACTCACCCCCCACTCCTCCTTCCACTCGTCGAGCTTCAACGTGGGATGACCATCGACGGTGAGGAATTCGCTGATGTCATAACCGATGCCGCCCGCGCCGATCACCGCGACCCGCTCGCCGGGGTGCTTCTCCGCGCGCACCAGTTCGGCGTAGGAGATCACCATCGGGTGGTCGATGCCGGGGATGTCCGGGATCCGCGGCCGCACCCCGGTGGCCAGTACCACCTCGTCGTACCCGCCCGCGATCAGCTCGGCGGCCGTGACCCGGCGGCTCAGGTGCACCGTGACGCCGGTGACCTCGAGCATCCGGGTGAAGTACCGGATCGACTCGTCGAACTCCTCCTTGCCCGGAATCCGCCGCGCCAGATCGAACTGGCCGCCGATCCGCTCCTCGGCCTCGAAGAGCTCGACGGTGTGCCCGCGCTGCGCCAGCGCGACGGCGGCGGCGAGCCCGGCTGGCCCGGCGCCGACGACCGCGACCCGCTTGCCGCGCCGGGTCGGCAGCAGCGTCAGCTCGGTCTCGTGGCAGGCGCGCGGGTTGACCAGGCAGGAGACGGTCTTGTGCCGGAAGGCGTGGTCGAGGCAGGCCTGGTTGCAGGCGATGCAGGTGTTGATCTCGTCCGCCCGGTCGGCCGCGGCCTTGCGCACCCAGTCGGGGTCGGCCAGCAGCGGCCTGGCCATGGAGACCAGCGCGGCGTCGCCGCGGGTCAGGATCTCCTCGGCCACCTCGGGCATGTTGATCCGGTTGGAGGCGCAGACCGGGATCGAGACGGCCCGGGTGATCCGCGCGGTGAACTCGGTGAACGCCGCGCGCGGCACCGAGGTGACGATGGTCGGCACCCTGGCCTCGTGCCAGCCGATATCGGTGTTCAGGATGTCCACCCCGGCGGCTTCGAGTTCCCGTGCCAGCGCGGTGATCTCGGTGAGCGTCTGCCCCTTCTCCACGAACTCGGCCATGGAGAGCCGGAAGAGCAGCAGGAAGTCGCTGCCCACCTCGGCGCGGATCCGGCGCACGATCTGCACCGCGATGCGCTGCCGGTTCGCCGCCGAGCCACCCCAGCGGTCCGTGCGCCGATTGGTGCGCGGCGCGAGGAACTGGTTGAGGAAATACCCCTCGCCGCCCATGATCTCGGCCCCGTCGTACCCGGCGAGCCGGGCCAGCCGGGCGCAGCGCACGTAGTCGTCGATGGTGCGCTCGATGCCGCGGGCCGACAGCGCGCGCGGCCGGAACGGGTTGATCGGCGCCTTGATCGCGGAGGCGGAGACGCTGGCGGGCCAGTACGAGTAGCGCCCGGCGTGCAGGATCTGCAGCGCGATCAGCCCGCCCGCCTCGTGCACCGCGGCGGTGACCTCGCGATGCCGCAGCGCCTCGGCGGTACTGGTCAGCTTGGCGCCGAGCGGGAGCAGCCAGCCGGTGCGGTTCGGCGCGTAGCCGCCGGTCACGATCAGCCCGACCCCGCCGCGCGCGCGTTCGGCGAAGTACGCGGCCAGCCGCGGGATATCCCGGGCCCGATCCTCCAGCCCGGTGTGCATGGACCCCATGACCACCCGGTTGGGCAACGTGACGTGCCCGAGGTCGAGCGGCTCGAGCAGGTGCGGGAAGCGAGTCATGCGGGTCCGGCCTTTCCCGGGCGCAGCGCCCGGAGTACTTCGTCGCACCAGTCGACGAACCCGGCCTCGACGCGGATGCCGCCGCGCAGGACCAGGTACTGGTGCAGGGTGGTGCCGGAGAGCTGCTCCGGCGCGGGGAAATCGCGCTTCTCCAGCATCCGGAAGACCTCGAGCCGGGCGGCGTGCTGCTCCCGGTGCCGCTCCACCTCGACGCAGAGCGCGGCGACGTCGCCGTGCGCGGCGCCGCGGATCTTCACGCCGAGTTCGTTGCGCGGCATGCCGGTGTCGGTGGGCTCGGCGATCCAGCGGGCCAGCTCGGCCCGGCCCGCCTCGGAGACGGCGTAGACCTTCTTGTCCGGCCTGCCCGCCTGCGGCACCGATTCGCCGACCACCCACCCGGATTCGGCCATCCGCTTGAGTACCCGGTAGATCTGCTGGTGCGTGGCGCGCCAGAAGTAGCCGATGGACTTGTCGAAGCGCCGCGCCAGTTCGTACCCGGAACCGGCCCGCTCGGTGAGCGAGACCAGCAGGGCGTGCTCGAGGGCCATGCCGGAAGGGTAGTCGTAACACCGGGTACTATGCAATTGAGTGCATAGGGCGTTTCGCCGCGATTCCCGGCCCCGACCCGGATAGGCTGCCCGGTATGACGGAGGTGAACGCCCGGGCCACCGTCGGTGGCGCGGCCACGCGCGGACAGGTAGTGGCCTGGGGGCTGTGGGACTGGGGCTCGTCGGCGTTCAACGCCGTCATCCTCACCTTCGTCTTCTCGGTGTACCTCACCGACACGGTCGGCGACGACCTGCCCGGTACCACCTCGGCCAGCGCCTGGCTGGCCTGGGCGCTCGCCGCGGGCGGGCTGGTGGTGGCGCTGACCGCCCCGGTCAGCGGGCAGTACTTCGACGCGGCGGCCGGCCGCAAGCGCGCGCTCGGGGTGCTCACCGGCCTCACCGTCGCCTGCATGACCGGCATGTTCTTCGTGCGCGATGATCACAGTGACCTCTGGCTCGGGCTGGTGCTGCTCGCCTTGGGCGCCGCCTTCTTCGAGCTGGCGAATGTGCCCTACAACGCCATGCTGCGCCAGGTCTCGACGCCGCGGACCATCGGCCGGGTCTCCGGCTTCGGCTGGGCCATGGGGTATTTCGGCGGGATCTTCCTGCTGCTGATCTGCTACTTCGGCTTCATCGCCGGGGACGGTGACAGCCGCGGGCTGCTCGGCATCCCGACCGACGACGGGCTGAACATCCGCCTGGTGGCGATATTGGCCGCGGTCTGGTTCGCGGCCTTCGCGCTGCCGGTGCTCTTCGCGGTCCCCGAACTGCCGCGCACCGACGCCGACCCGGGCGCCGCCGACGCCGGGCTGGTCGGCTCGTACCGGGTGCTCTGGCGCGATCTGCGCGAACTCTGGCGCGCCGACCGCCGCACCGTGCAGTTCCTGCTGGCCAGCGCGGTCTTCCGGGACGGGCTGGCCGGAGTCTTCACCTTCGGCGCGGTGCTCGCGGTGAACGTCTACGGCATCGCCGACTCCGATGTGCTGCTCTTCGGCGTCGCCGCGAACGTCATCGCCGCGATCGGCGCGGTGGCCGCGGGCCGCTTCGACGACACCATCGGGCCGAAGCCGGTGATCGTGGTCTCGCTGGCGGGCATGGTCGTCTGCGGGCTCGCGCTGCTGCTGGTGTCGGGGCCGGTGCTGTTCTGGGTGTTCGGGCTGCTGCTCACCGCGTTCGTCGGGCCCGCGCAGGCGGCGGCGCGCTCGTTCCTGGCCCGGCTCGCCCCGCCCGGCCGGGAGGGGCAGCTGTTCGGGCTCTACACCACCACCGGGCGCGCGGTGTCGTTCCTCGCGCCCGGGCTGTTCGGGCTCTTCGTCTGGATCTTCGACGCCGACCGCGCCGGCATCGTCGGGCTGGTGCTCGTGCTCGCGGCCGGGCTGCTCGTCCTGCTCCCGGTGCGCAGCCCGGACCGGGCCGAGGTGGCGGAGCCGCCCGACGCCGAGGAGTACTGAGCGCTCAGCCCCGCGGCGGTTTCCAGGAGCCCATGCCGACGCCGATCAGCGTGACCTTGCGCACAGTCAGCTCCACGATCGCGGACTCCTCGCGCTCCGGCACCGAGACGAACGCGGCGATTCCGTCCGAGACGGTGGCCACGAGCAGCTCCGCCGCGATCTCCAGATCGTCGGAGCTCCAGGTGTCCAGCGTCGGCACCCGGGAGAGGTCGGTGACCAGCTCGCGCACGATCAGCTGGATCTCCAGCGCGATCGCGCCGCGGATCACCGCGGAGCCGCCGTGCCGCTCGCGCGCGAAGAAGCCGAACAGCTCCCGCTTCGCGCGCACCTGATCGAAGACGAAGCGGACGATCTCCGACAGCTGCGTTCCGGAATTCCGTCTGACCTCGCGCAGCGCCAGCCGCAGCGCCTTCACCCCGTCGTCGACCAGGGCTCGGCCCAGATCGTCGAGGGAGGGGAAGTGGCGGTAGAAGGCGGTCGGTACGATTCCCGCCGATCGGGCGATCTCGCGCAGGCTGAGCGCGGCGAAACCCCGCTCGGCGGCGAGCGTGAGCGTGCCGTCGAGCAGTGCCTGTCGCGTGCGCTCCTTGCGTTCGCCCCGGGTGGCCGCCTGCTCAGTCACATCGCTGAGCATACATGCGTTCACCATGACATCCTCGCGTCATTGTTGCTTCCGTCACACGCCTGCGTGGTTGACACCCACCTGCCCTCATTTGTCACACTTGGTGAGTGTACAGGCGTGCACTGAAAATAAGTGGGCATGCCTGTCGGCGACAGTCCTCGACGGTATGGAGCAGCGACATGGTGGATCTCGTCAACCTCGTGCAGACCCTCACCTCTCCGCACCCGGTCGACCGGTACCTGGAGCTGGTGCGCCCGACCCTCACCATCGGGCGCATGCGCGCCGAGGTGCAGCGGGTGAACCGCTCCGCCCCCGGCTCGGTGACGCTGACCCTGCGGCCGACCAAGCAGTGGCGGGGCCACGTCGCCGGCCAGTACGTCACGCTCGGCGTCGTCGTCGACGGGGTGCGGCACACCCGCTGCTACTCGCCGGTGAACGCCGAGCTCGGCCGCGAGCGCAGGCTGGAGATCACCGTCAAGGCGCACTCCGGCGGCATCGTCTCCGAGTACCTGTACCAGCATGCCGCGCCGGGGCTGGTGGTCGATCTGGAGCCCGCCGCGGGCAGCTTCGCGCTGCCCGAGCCGCGCCCGGAGCGGGTGCTGCTGGTCAGCGGTGGCAGCGGGATCACCCCGGTGCTCTCCATGCTGCGCACGCTGGCCGAGGAGGATCACCGCGGCGACGTGCTCTTCCTGCACTTCGCCAAGGCCGAGGTCTTCGTCCCGCACCGGGACGAGCTGGCCCGCATCGCCGCCGAGCACCCGAACCTGCGGGTGGAGCTCCGCTACCCCGACCGGCGCACGGGCACCGGCTACTTCGACCGGGCCGAGCTCGCGCGGCTCGCCCCCTGGTACCGCGAGGCGGAGACCTTCGTCTGCGGCCCGGCCAAGCTGATGGACGGGGTGCGCGAGGTCTTCGCGGCCGAAGGGCTCGGCACCCGGGTGCACAGCGAGGAGTTCACGATCTCGCTGGCCCCCGTCAGCACCGAGGACGTGCACGGCGCCACCACCTTCTCGGCCAGCGACGTCCGCTCCGACAACACCGGCGAGAGCCTGCTCGAACAGGCCGAAGCCGCCGGGCTCACCCCCGAGTTCGGCTGCCGCATGGGGATCTGCTTCTCCTGCACGGCGGTCAAGCGCACGGGCTGCACCCGCAACCTGCGCACCGGGGAGACCGACAGTGATCCCGACCAGCCGATCCAGCTGTGCATCAGCGCGGCCGTCGGCGACGTCGACATCGAGATCTGAAGGAGTCACCATGACCATCCTGACCGAGACCAAGGACGGCCCGCTCGTCCTCAGCCCCTCCGACATCGAGGAGATCGGCCGCGCCCTCGACGAACTGCGCGACCGCGTCGCCGCCGACCTGGGCGAGCGTGACCGCGAGTACCTCTACAAGGTCATCAAGGCCCAGCGCGGTTTCGAGGTGGCCGGCCGCGGGCTGATGTACCTCGGCTTCCTCCCGCCGTTCTGGCTGGCCGCGGTGGCCTCGCTCGCCGTGTCGAAGATCCTCGACAACATGGAGATCGGCCACAACGTCATGCACGGCCAGTACGACTGGATGCGCGAGCCGGACGTCAACTCCCGCGAGTTCGAGTGGGACAACGTCTGCCCCGCCGACCAGTGGAAGCACTCGCACAACTACATGCACCACACCTTCACCAACATCCACGGGATGGACCGCGACATCGGCTACGGCATCCTGCGGATCGACGAGGGCCAGAAGTGGAACCCGTACTACCTGGGCAATCCGCTCTATGCCTTCCTGCTCATGGTGCTCTTCGAGTGGGGCGTCATGGTGCACGACGCCGAGGCGGAGAACATCGTGCAGGGCAAGCGGAAGTGGTCCGACCTCAAGCCGCTGATGAAGGGGTGGTGGAAGAAGGCGGGGCGGCAGACGCTCAAGGACTACGTCGTCTTCCCGGCGCTCACCGGCCCGCTCTTCCTCAGCACGCTGGCGGGCAACGCCACCGCGAACCTGGTCCGGAACGTGTGGGCCTTCTCGATCATCTTCTGCGGCCACTTCCCGTCCGGCGTACAGACGTTCACGCAGGACGAGACGATGGACGAGACCCGCGGCGAGTGGTACATCCGGCAGATGCTCGGCTCGGCGAACATCGACGGCGGCAAGCTCTTCCACATCATGTCCGGCAACCTGTCGCACCAGATCGAGCACCATCTCTTCCCCGACCTGCCCGCCGGCCGGTACCCGGAGATGGCGCCCGAGGTGAAGGCGCTCTGCGAGAAGTTCGGGCTGCCCTACAACACCGGGCCGTTCAGCAAGCAGATCGGCTCGGTCTGGGCCAAGATCTTCAAGCTCGCGCTGCCCGACAGCTTCACGAAGGGCGATCCCACCCCCGGTGTTATCGTCATGCGTAAGCGAGAGGCGACCGAAGCGGGCGTGTGATGATCGGGAAATTCGAGAGCAACAAGGATCTCATCCAGGAACTGACCGTGTCGGGGGCGAAGCGGGTCGGCAATATCGCCTCGATCATCACCGGCACGGTCGGCGCGGTCACCCGCGAGATCGGCGACTGGATGACCGACGCCATCGAGATGCGGGAGGCGGCCGCCGCCGCCAAGCGCGACGCCGAGGCACAGCGCGCGGAGCAGTCGGCCGCCGCGCCGCCGCAGCCCGCGGAGCCCGCGCCCGTGCCGAAGCCCGAGAGCTCGATCCTCGATGCCGAGGTGGTCGACCACCCCGGCGACGGGGTCCGCTGATTCCGAGAACCCCGTGAATGCCCCGGCTGTACACCGGCCGGGGCATTCTCCTGTCCGGGTTCGCCGCGAATCGCGCGACCGCCGCTTCGGCGAGCGATCAGCTAACCTTCGGGTCGTGCCCGCCTACGTCTCCTCCCCGGAACTCACCTTCGGGTTCCTGTTCGCGCTGGAGGATCCGGAGCGGATCGCCGACGTGGTGCGCGACCTGGTGGTCGGCAAGACGGTGTCGGTCTTCCGGCTGGCCAGGCTCTCCGACGACGACGCGCTGCCCGAGCGGTTCGTGGTGAACTGGGCCGCGATCCCGCAGATCAACGTCACCACGAAGGCCCCCGAGCCGGATCGGCTCCGGGCCGACGGCATCCTGCTGGTGAACGCCTTTCTCGGGGAGAACGGCGAGGTCAGCCTCTATTCGGCGCACTGACCACGCGGTTTTGCGCGAAACCCGTGCAGAACACCGTTGCGCAGTGTTAGAAACGCATGCGCTTCAGAAAGCTCGGAGCATCGTCGCTCACCGATCGGGGACCGCCCATGACCGCCTCTGTTTTCGACACCGTCGAGTCGAACGTCCGCGGCTACTGCCGGGTCTGGCCGACGGTCTTCGCCACCGCGAGCGGCAGCTGGCTGCGCGACGAGGCCGGCCGGGAGTACCTGGACTTCTTCGCGGGCGCGGGCGCGCTCAACTACGGCCACAGCAACCCGGTCTTCAAGCAGGCCCTGGTCGACTACATCCTGAACGACGGCATCATCCACAGCCTCGACATGGCGACCACCGCCAAGCGCGGCCTGCTGGAGACCCTGCGCGACCTGGTCTTCGTGCCGCGCGGGCTGGACTACAAGGTGCAGTTCCCCGGCCCGACCGGCGCCAACGCGGTGGAGGCCGCGCTCAAGCTGGCGCGCAAGATCACCGGCAGGCAGACCGTGCTGAACTTCACCAATGCCTTCCACGGCATGTCGCTCGGCGCGCTCTCGGTCACCGGCAACGCGGCCAAGCGCGCGGCCGCGGGCGTCCCGCTGCCGTACACCAACCCCATGCCCTACGACGGCTTCCTCGGCGGCGAGGACGAGCTGCGCTGGATGCGCCGCGCGCTCGATGACACCTCATCCGGCCTGGACCGGCCCGCCGCGGTGATCGTGGAGACGGTGCAGGGGGAGGGCGGCATCAATCTCGCGCGGGTCGAGTGGCTGCGCGAACTCGCCGAGCTCTGCGCCGCCCGCGACATCCTGCTCATCGTGGACGACGTGCAGATGGGCTGCGGCCGCACCGGCCCGTTCTTCTCCTTCGAGATCGCCGGCATCACCCCCGACATCGTCGCCATGTCCAAGTCCATCGGCGGCTACGGCCTGCCCATGGCGCTGGTGCTGTTCAAGGCCGAGCACGACCAGTGGGCGCCCGGCGAGCACAACGGCACCTTCCGGGGCAACAATCCGGCCTTCGTCACCGCGCGGGTCGCGCTGGAGCAGTACTGGTCCGACGACGTCCTGGAGCGCGCGGTGCTGGCCAAGGGCGAGCGGCTGGCCGCCGGGCTCGCCGAGATCGCCGCCGGCTGCCCGGGGACGACCACCCGCGGCCGCGGCCTGATCCACGGCCTGGTCTTCGCCGACCCCTCGCACGCGGGCAAGGTCTCGCAGGCCGCCTTCGAGCTGGGGTTGCTGGTGGAGACCTCCGGCTCGACCAACCAGGTCGTCAAGCTCATGCCGCCGCTGACGCTGAGCGCGGACGAGCTGGACCACGGGCTCGGGCTGATCGGCACCGCGGTGGCGGCGGTCTGCGGCTGAGGCTGCCGGTTTGCCCGCGGTACGCGGTGGGTAACCATCCGGAGACGTGCGTGCGCGACGCCGATGGAGAGTGGTGTGCGCCCCCGGCAGGAATCGAACCTGCGACCTAGGGATTAGAAGGCCCTTGCTCTATCCAACTGAGCTACGGAGGCAGTCGCATCCACGGTGGCCGGTGGCAACCCCGCGCGCACCGGCACGGCGAGTATAGCGACCCGGTGCGCCGGAGACCCGGCAGCCGTCCGTCACGGAGTTTCCCGTTCCCACTACGCTGGGTCGTATGTCCGCCCCGCACGAATCCGCTCCGGTGAGCGATGTTCCCGCGGACGCTCCGGCGCCGGTTCCGGGGCCCTTCACCTTTCCGGTCCTGCTCGCCGTCGCCGGTGCCGTCGGCGCGGTGGTCGCCGCGCTCGTCGTCGGGCTCTCGGCGGCCGAGGCGCTGACCCTGCTCGGGATCCCCGATCCGGGGCCGCTGACCACCTACGGCCTGCCCGCGGTGCGGGCGCTCGCCGATCTGACGGCGGCGCTCACCGTCGGTTCGCTGCTCTTCGCGGCTTTCCTCGTACCACCGCAGCGGGACGGCCTGCTCGACGTGGCCGGGTACCGCGCGGTGCGCCGCGCCTCCGACGCCGCGCTGGTCTGGGCCTGCTGCGCCGCGCTGCTCGTCCCGCTCACCGCCTCGGACACCACCGGGCGGCCGGTGCGCGACGTCTGGCAGCCCGCCGAGCTGTGGCGCGCCGTCGGGCAGATCGAGCTGGCCGGGGCCTGGCGCAGCACGGTGCTCTGCGCGCTGATCGTCGCGGTCGGCGCCCGGCTGGCACTGCGCTGGGGCTGGACCCCGCTGCTGCTGCTCGGCGCGGTGATCGCCATGATGCCGCTGGCGCTGACCGGGCACTCCTCGTCCGGCGGGGCGCACGACGTCGCCACCAACTCGCTCATCCTGCACCTGATCTCGGCCGCCGTCTGGGCGGGCGGGCTGGCCGCGGTGCTGGCGCACGCGCTGCGCGACGGCGCGCACACCGCGCTCGCCGCGCGCCGGTTCTCCGCCGTCGCGGCGGTGGCCTTCGCCGTGATCGCGGTGAGCGGGGTGATCAATGCCTGGGTCCGGGTGCCGCCCGGCGACCTGCTGGATACCACCTACGGCCGGTTGGTGCTGGCCAAGGCGGCCGCGCTGATCGTGCTCGGGGTCTTCGGGTACCTGCAGCGGCGGGCCGCGCTGCCGGCGCTCGCGGCCGATCCCGGCGACCGCGGGGCGCTGGTGCGCTTCGCCGGGGTCGAGGTGCTGCTGCTCGCGGCGACCTTCGGGCTGGCCGCCGGGCTCGGCCGGACCCCGCCGCCCGCCCCGACCGCCGTTCCCTCGCCCACCGAGGTCGAGCTCGGCTACGACCTGGCCGGGCCGCCGACCTTCGCCCGGCTCGCCTTCGACTGGCGCTTCGACCTGCTCTTCGGCACCGCCGCGGTGGTGCTGGCGGTGCTGTACCTGCTCGGCGTGCGGCGGCTGCGGGCACGCGGCGACCGCTGGCCGGTGGGGCGCACCATCGCCTGGCTCTCCGGCTGCCTGGTGCTGCTCGTTGCGACCTCGTCCGGGGTCGGGCGGTACTCGCCCGCGGTGTTCAGCGTGCACATGGGCGCGCACATGGCGCTCTCCATGCTGACCCCGATCCTGCTCGCGCTCGGCGGCGCGGTGACGCTGGCGCTGCGCGCGCTGCCACCGGCGGGCCGGGAGAACCCGCCCGGGCCGCGGGAGTGGCTGCTCGCCGCGGTGCACAGCCCGGTCTCGAAGTTCCTGACCCATCCGATCGTCGCCTCGGTGATCTTCGTCGGCGGCTTCTACGCGCTGTACCTGGGCGGCATCTTCGACGCCTACGCCGACTCGCACGCCGCGCACGTCCTGATGAACCTGCACTTCCTGCTCAGCGGCTACCTCTTCTACTGGGTGGTGATCGGGATCGACCCCAAGCCGCGCCGGGTGGAGCCGCTGACCAGGCTCGCCATGGTGTTCGGCTCGCTGCCGTTCCACGCCTTCTTCGGCATCGCGCTGATGAGCACGACCACGGTCATGGGCGCCTGGTTCTACCGCAACCTCGGTATCGACTGGAACTCCGACCTGCTCGGCGACCAGCGCACCGGCGGCAGCCTGGCCTGGGCCAGCGGCGAGGTGCCGCTGGTGGTCGTGATGCTGGCACTGCTCATCCAGTGGTCGCGCAGCGACGAACGGCTGGCTCAGCGCACCGACCGGGCCGCCGACCGCGATCACGACGCCGACCTGTCCGCGTACAACGCCATGTACGCCGAGCTGGCGCGCCGCGACCGTGGGCCGCGCGGTGACTGACGCCACCACCACCGCCGCGCCGCCGCGAGTCTTCCGCTCCGACGTGCGCGCGGCCCGCAAGCGGCTGGCCGGGCAGCTCCGCAAGACCCCGGTCTTCCACACCACCGTCGCCGGGCTTCCGGTCTCGCTCAAGCTGGAGTACCTGCAGCACGGCGGCACCTTCCAGCTCCGCGGCAGCCTGAACGCCCTGCTCACCGCGGCCCCGCGGCCGACGCAGGTGGTGCTCGCCGCCGGCGGCAATGCCGGGATCGCGGCCGCGCTCGCCGCCGCCCGGCTCGGCCGGGCCTGCACCGTCGTCGTCCCGGAGACGGCGCCGCACAGCAAGGTCGCCGCGATGTGGTCGCACGGCGCGGAGGTGCGCTGGCACGGCACCACGCACGCCGAGGCCTGCGCGCGCGCCGTCGAGCTCGCCGCCGAGCGGGGTGCGCTGTACCTGCCCGTGCACGACACGCCCGCGGTTGTCGCCGGTGCCGGTGTGCTCGGGCTGGAGCTGGAGGAGCAGGTGCGCGGCAGGCCGCCGGTGCTGGCCGCGGTGGGCGGCGGCGCGCTGATCGGCGGGCTCGCCGCTGCGCTCGGCAGGCGGCAGCGGGTGATCGGGGTGGAGCCGGAGCGCAGGGCGCTGCTGCGCGCCGCGCTGGGCGCGGAGCGGCCGGTCGGGGTGCCCGCCGCCGATTCCGCAGGCCCGGACCGGGTCGGGGCGATTGCCTTCGATATCGCCCGCCGCGCCGACGTCCCCGCGCTCACCGTGACCGACGACGCCGTCGACGCGGCCCGCGACCTGCTCTGGCGCGAGTTCCGGATCGCGGTGGAGCCATCCGGCGCGGCGGCGCTCGCCGCCCTGGTCAGCGGTGCTTTCGTCCCGGAGCCGGGGCGCCGGACCATCGTGGTGCTCTGCGGCGCGAACGGTGACCCGGCCGCGCGCTGAGCCCGGGTTGTCCACAGGGCCGGAGTTGTCCACAGCCACCCTCGCCTGCAGTGCCGTCGCCGGTCCCGCCGCGGCACCCTGGAAGCCGGACACGAAACGGTGTGGATGCGAAGGGGGCGCGACGATGTACGAGGCGATGGCGACGGTGGCGGGCACGGTGGTCACCCACCCGGCCAAGCGGGAGCTCGCGAACGGGGAGCCGGTGATCACCTTCCGGGTGGCGAGCAATTCCCGGCGGTTCGATCAGGCGTCGGGGGAATGGGTGGACAACGGGACGTTGTTCCTCACGGTGAGCTGCTGGCGGCGGCTGGTCTCCGGCGTGCACGCCTCGATCCGCCGCGGCGACCCGGTGCTGGTGCACGGCCAGCTGCGGACGCACGAGTACCGCGCCAAGGACGGCGTCGAGCGGCGCGACCTGGAGATGCGGGCCGTCGCCATCGGCCCCGATCTGGCCAGGTGCACGGCGGCGATCACCCGTAGGGCCGAGCGGCCGAAACCGGATCCCGGGGAGTCCGAGGCGGCCACCGAGCCGATGCCGGAGGCCAGGGTGGCGCCGCGGGAGCTGCCGGAAGCCGCCGACGGGCCGTTCCCGGAACGCGGGGTCCGATCGGGTACGGTGAGCCGCCCGGGTCCCACCCGCATCGCCGAGCCGGTCGACGCCTGAGCGCACGGTCGGCGGGTGCCCGCAGGGCCCGCTCCCGCACGTTATCCGTTTCCTTCCACCGATAGGCTTTGCTCCATGGCTGAGTTCATCTACCAAATGAAGAAGGTTCGCAAGCGGCACGGCGACAAGGTCGTACTCGACGACGTCACGTTGAACTTCCTTCCCGGTGCCAAGATCGGTGTCGTCGGTCCGAACGGCGCGGGTAAGTCGAGCGTGCTGAAGATCATGGCCGGACTGGACCAGCCGAACAACGGCGAAGCGTTCCTCGCGCCCGGCGCGACGGTCGGCATCCTGCAGCAGGAGCCGCAGCTGAACGAGGAGAAGTCCGTCCGCGGCAATGTCGAGGAGGGGCTCGGCGAGATCAAGGTCAAGCTCGACCGCTTCAACGAGATCGCCGAGCTCATGGCGACCGACTACTCCGACGAGCTCATGGACGAGATGGGCAGGCTGCAGGAGGATCTGGACCACGCCGACGCGTGGGACGTCGACTCCCAGCTGGAGCAGGCCATGGACGCGCTGCGCTGCCCGCCGCCGGACGAGCCGGTCACCAACCTCTCCGGTGGCGAGCGCCGCCGGGTCGCGCTCTGCAAGCTGCTGCTGAGCAAGCCCGACCTGCTGCTGCTGGACGAGCCGACCAACCACCTGGACGCCGAGTCGGTGCTCTGGCTGGAGCAGCACCTGGCGCAGTACGCCGGCGCCGTGCTCGCCGTCACCCACGACCGGTACTTCCTGGACAACGTGGCCGGCTGGATCCTGGAGCTGGATCGCGGCCGCGCCATCGGCTACGAGGGCAACTACTCCACCTACCTGGAGAAGAAGGCCGAGCGGCTGGCGGTGCAGGGCAAGAAGGATCAGAAGCTGCAGAAGCGGCTCAAGGAGGAGCTGGCCTGGGTGCGCTCCGGCGCCAAGGCCAGGCAGGCCAAGAACAAGGCCAGGCTCGACCGCTACGAGGAGATGGCCGCCGAGGCGGAGAAGACCAGGAAGCTCGACTTCGAGGAGATCCAGATCCCGGCCGGGCCGCGGCTGGGCAGCGTGGTGGTCGAGGTGGAGCACCTGGACAAGGGCTTCGGCGACCGCCAGCTGATCAAGGATCTGTCGTTCACGCTGCCACGCAACGGCATCGTCGGCGTCATCGGCCCGAACGGCGTCGGCAAGACCACGCTGTTCAAGACCATCGTCGGGCTGGAGCAGGCGGACAGCGGCATCGTCCGGGTCGGCGAGACGGTCAAGCTGAGCTACGTCGACCAGAGCCGCGGCGGGATCGACCCGACCAAGACGGTGTGGCAGGTGGTCTCCGAGGGGCTCGACTACATCCAGGTCGGCCAGCAGGAGATGCCGTCCCGCGCCTACGTCTCGGCGTTCGGCTTCAAGGGCCCGGACCAGCAGAAGCCGGCCGGGGTGCTCTCCGGCGGTGAGCGCAACCGGCTGAACCTGGCGCTCACCCTCAAGGAGGGCGGCAACCTGATCCTGCTCGACGAGCCGACCAACGACCTCGACGTGGAAACTCTGAGTTCGCTGGAGAACGCGCTCGAGCAGTTCCCCGGCTGCGCCGTGGTGATTTCGCACGATCGCTGGTTCCTCGATCGCACCTGCACGCACATCCTGGCGTGGGAGGGCGACTCGGCGAACGAGGCCGCGTGGTTCTGGTTCGAGGGCAACTTCGAGGCGTACGAGGCGAACAAGATCGAACGTCTCGGTCTGGAGGCGTCCCGCCCGCACCGGCTCACACACCGCAAACTGACCCGCGACTAGTTTTTTCCGGCCGGAATTTCCGGGTGGGTTCGATCGCGACCGGTCGGACCCATCCGGCCGGTCCGCTCCGCCGCTCGTCCCGGCCCGTAACTTATTGCCCCACCAGTAGCTTCCGTACTGTCGCGCCGTATTCGCGCGGAGTCGATAGTGTGGGTTACGTGCAATTCCAGGTTCGGTCTGAACCTCCCTCGCTCCGCCGTGCACTCGCCCTCGATCGCCGAGTGGTGAAATCCGCCGTCGCAGTGCGCGTTCCCGGACCCGCTGGAATTTTCGGCGTGCTCCGTCGAGGTGGTTCTCCCCGCATCAGGGCCGATGCACGGTTGATGACCGAATCCGTATCGAGGGAGATGTCAGGAGCATGACGGTGTCGTCCGAAGTGTCCACAGAGCAGTGGTCCGAGAGTTTGCCGGAGCAGGTGCGCGGGTCGCTGGCCGACCTGGAGGAGGCGTACTTCCGGCATGTCGACGCCGGCGACGTCGACTACGCCATCCACGGCGGTACCGGCATCTTCCGCCAGCACATCGAGCTCGCCCGCGTGCGGCGGCCCCGCGAGGCCGTGGTGCGGGTCTTCCACCCGGACGCGTCGGACTTCGGCCCCGCGGTGCAGATCGTCACCGACGACATGCCGCTGCTGGTCGAGTCGGTCTCCGCGACGCTCGGCAAGCTCGGCGTCCGCATGCTCGAGCTGGTGCACCCCATCTTCGAGGTGCAGCGCGCGGACGGGGTGCTCACCGCTGTGGCCCCGCACGAGGCGGGGAACAGGGGCGATGCCTGGGTATCCGAGTCCTGGATGTTCGTGCAGCTGCCGCCGACGGTGAGCTCCGCGCAGCTGGAGAAGGTGCGCGGCTCGATCACCGAGGTCATCGAGGACGTGCGCCAGGTGGTCGCCGACACCGGCGACATCCTCCGGCAGCAGCAGGCGGTCGCCGGGGCGCTGCGCGCCGCCGCGGAGCGCGGCGACGCGCCGTTCCCGGCCGATGACCTGCTGGACACCGCGAAACTGCTGGACTGGCTCGCCGAGGGCAACTTCACCGTGCTCGGCTACGGCCGCTACCGCTACCACGACGGCGACGAGGTACCGGAGCCGGTGCGGGAGAGCTGCCTCGGCGTGCTCGCGCCCGATGTCGGCACCGATTTCGCGGTCCCCTTCGCCGGCGCCGACCGGCCGCTGCTGGTGCTGACCCAGGGGCTGGTCCGGGCCACCGTGCACCGGGCGGCGTACCCGTACTTCGTCGGGGTCGCCGACTTCGACGAATCCGGCGCGGTGATCGGCGAGCACGTCTTCCTCGGCGTCTTCACGGTCACGGCGGTGCACGAGAACGTGCTGGACATCCCGGTCATCGCCCGCCGGGTGGCGGGGGCCATCGAGCGCAGCGGCCACGAGCTGTCCTCGTACTCCGGCCAGGCCATGCTGGAGACCATCCAGTCGCTGCCGCGCACCGAGCTCTTCTCCTCGGACGCGGACAGCCTCGGGCGCACCGCCTCCGCCGTGCTCACCGTGCGCCAGCGCAGGCAGGTGCGGCTGTTCCTGCGGGCGGACCGGCAGGGCCGCTTCGTGTCCTGCCTGGTCTACATGCCGCGGGATCGCTACACCACCGAGGTGCGGCTGCGGATGCAGGGCATCCTCGGCCACGAACTCGGCAGCGATGACATCGAGTACTCGGTCCGGGTCAGTGAAAACGAAATCGCCAGCGTGTATTTCACGATCCGGATGCCGCGCGGCACCGACCTGCCCGACACCGGCGACGAGAACCGCAGGCGGATCCAGCGGCAGCTGGTGGAGACCAGCAAGTCCTGGCAGGACCGGCTGGACGAGGAGCTCGCCGGCACCGCCGTCGTCACCAGCGAGGTGCTCGACCGCTACACCGGCGCCTTCCCGGAGAGCTACAAGCAGGACTTCGACCCGGCCCGCGCGCTGGCCGACATCGTGCGGCTGGAGCGGCTCGGCGCCGACACCATCGACCAGTTCCTGTACCGGACCCCGGATTCCGCCCCCGGTTCGTGGCGGTTCAGCCTCTACATCGGCGGCTCCGGGGTCTCGCTCAGCCAGGTCATGCCGGTGCTGCAGAGCCTGGGCGTCGAGGTGGTGGACGAGCGGCCGTACCGGATCACGCCGCGCGCGGGCACCGCGGAGCGCGGTGAGTGGTGGATCTACGACTTCGGCGTGCAGGCCCGCCCCGAGCTGCTGCGCGACGCGCTGGACAAGGACCTGGACGCCGAGCTGCTGCGCTCGCCCAACGGCGCCACCGCGGTGCACGCCCCGCTGGAGGGGCTGCGCGACCGGTTCGTGCAGGCCTTCGAGGCGGTCTGGTTCGGCCGGGCCGAGGCCGACGGGCTGAACGAGCTGGTGCTGCGCGCCCGGCTCGCCTGGCGCGACGTCTCGGTGCTGCGCGGCTACGCGAAGTACCTGCAGCAGGCCGGGTTCCCCTACAGCCAGGTCAATATCGCCAGGGTGCTGCTGGTCTACCCGGAGGCCGCCCGGCTGCTGCTCGACCTCTTCGCGGCCCGGTTCGACCCGGATGCCGAATCCGCGGAGCGGGCCGCCGAGCTGGAGGGGCGGCTGCGCACCAGGATCGACGAGGTGGTCAGCCTGGACGCGGACCGCATCCTGCGGGCCCTGCTCGGGCTGATCCGCGCGACGCTGCGCACCAACTACTACGTCACCGGCGCCGACGGCGAACCGCGCGACTTCCTCTCGATCAAGGTCGAGCCCGCCGAGATCGCCGAGCTGCCCAAGCCGCGGCCGAAGTACGAGATCTTCGTCTACTCGCCGCGGGTCGAGGGGGTGCACCTGCGCTTCGGCTCGGTGGCGCGCGGCGGGCTGCGCTGGTCGGACCGGCTGGAGGACTTCCGCACCGAGATCCTCGGGCTGGTCAAGGCGCAGGCGGTGAAGAACGCGGTGATCGTCCCGGTCGGCGCGAAGGGCGGCTTCGTGGTCAAGCGCCCGCCCGCCGACCGCCAGGCGCTCGCCACCGAGGGCGTCACCTGCTATCGCACCTTCATCGCGGGGCTGCTCGACCTCACCGACAACGTCGACCTCGGCACCGGCGCCGTGCGCCCGCCCGCCCGGGTGGTGCGCCGCGACGGCGACGACACCTACCTGGTGGTCGCGGCGGACAAGGGCACCGCGCGCTTCTCCGACGAGGCCAACGACGTCGCCGGGCAGTACGGCTTCTGGCTCGGCGACGCCTTCGCCTCCGGCGGCTCGGCCGGGTACGACCACAAGGCCATGGGGATCACCGCGCGCGGCGCGTGGGAGAGCGTCAAGCGGCACTTCAGCGAGCTCGGCATCGACACCCAGACCGAGGATTTCACCGTCGTCGGCGTCGGCGACATGTCCGGCGACGTCTTCGGCAACGGCATGCTGCTCTCCGAGCACATCCGGCTGGTGGCCGCCTTCGACCACCGGCACATCTTCCTCGATCCGGACCCGGTCGCAGCCACCTCGTACGCCGAGCGGCAGCGCATGTTCGAGCTGCCCCGTTCGTCCTGGGCGGATTACGACACCTCGCTGATCAGCGCGGGCGGCGGGGTCTGGGAGCGCACCGTGAAGGCGGTGCCGATCAGTGCACAGGCCAGGCAGGCACTCGGGCTGGCGGACGGCGTCACCTCGCTCTCCCCGCCGGAGCTGGTGCGCGCGATCCTGAAGGCGCCGGCGCAGCTGCTCTGGAACGGCGGCATCGGCACCTACATCAAGGCGAGCAGCGAAACGAACGCCGACGTCGGAGACAAGTCCAACGACCCGGTCCGGGTGAACGGCAACGAGCTGCGGGTCGACGTGATCGGCGAGGGCGGCAACCTCGGCGTCACCGCGCTCGGCCGGATCGAGTTCTGCCTGGACGGCGGCAAGATGAACACCGACGCGCTGGACAACTCGGCCGGTGTCGACTGCTCCGACCACGAGGTCAACATCAAGGTCCTGCTGGACGGCGTGGTCAGCGGCGGCGAGCTGGCCGCGGCCGACCGCAACCCGCTGCTCGCCTCCATGACCGACGAGGTCGCGGAGATGGTGCTGCGCGACAACGTCACCCAGAACATGCTGATGGGCGTCTCGCGCACCGAGGCGGCGCACATGGTGAGCGTGCACCGCAGGCTGATCGATGATCTGGAGCGGCGGCGCGGGCTGGATCGGGAGCTGGAGGCGCTGCCGACCGACGACGAGCTGCGGCACCGCTACGAGCACCACAGCGGCCTCACCTCGCCCGAGCTCTCCAACCTGATGGCGCACGTGAAGCTGGCGCTCAAGGCCGACCTGCTCGATTCCGACCTGCCGGACATCCAGCACTTCTCGAACCGGCTGCCGCTGTACTTCCCGACCCCGCTGCGCGAGCGCTTCGCCCCGGCCATCAAGCGGCACCGGCTGCGCCGCGAGATCATCACCACGATGGTGGTGAACGAGGTGGTCGACTACGGCGGCATCACCTACGCCTACCGGCTGCGCGAGGAGATCGGCGCGGGCACCACCGACGCCGTCCGCGCCTTCGCCGCCGCCGCGCAGATCTTCGATCTGCCCGCCCTGTGGCAGCGGATCCGGGACTGCGATGCCCCCGCCGCGGTCCGCGACCACCTGGAACTCGAGACGAAGCGCACACTCGACCGCGCCTCGCGCTGGTTGCTGATCAATCGCCCGCAGCCCATCGCGGTGGGCGCGGAGATCAACAGGTACGCGGCCGGGGTGGCGGAGCTGCGCGAGGCGGCGCCGAACTGGCTGCGCGGGCCGCACGTCGCCAGCCTCACCGAGCAGGCCTCCGACCTGATCGCCCGCGGCGCGCCGACCGACCTCGCCACCGAGGTGTTCGGCCTGCTCAACCTGTATCCGCTGCTCGACATCCTCGACGTCGCCGACATCGTGAACCGGGACGGCGACGAGGTCGG
The DNA here is from genome assembly GCF_042650385.1 of Nocardia jiangsuensis. Taxonomy (NCBI): domain Bacteria; kingdom Bacillati; phylum Actinomycetota; class Actinomycetes; order Mycobacteriales; family Nocardiaceae; genus Nocardia; species Nocardia jiangsuensis. Next base: position 402,686 of record NZ_JBHSAX010000033.1, on the reverse strand, counting down.
GGCGCTGTACTACGCACTGAACGAGCACCTCAAGATCGACTGGCTGCTCGCCGCGGTGAGCGGCCTGGAGCGCGGGGATCGCTGGCACGCGCTGGCACGGCTCGCGCTGCGCGACGATATGTACGGTTCGCTCCGTTCGCTCACCATGGACGTGCTGAGCGACTCGGAGCCGGACGAGGAGCCGGGCGACAAGATTGCATACTGGGAGTCGAGGAATCAGTCCCGCCTCGGGCGCGCCCGGGCGGCACTGGCCGAACTGTTCGAGTCCGGCACCCACGATCTCGCCACCCTCTCGGTTGCGGCGCGGCAGGTCCGAAGCATGGTGAGCGGCGTGGGTGCGTAACCGGAGGTAGCAAGGTGACCAGCGTCGACGTACGCAACAGTGTCCGGGGAGCGGGGACGCTCCCGCTCCGCTTCCACGCGAAGGTGGATATCCGCTGGTCCGATATGGACGTCTTCCAGCACGTGAACCATGCCAGGATGGTCACGCTGCTGGAGGAGGCGCGGATCCCGTGGCTCTTCGAGGACGGCAGGCCGACGGCGGCCATGCGCGAGGGCTGCGTCCTCGCCGACCTGCACGTTCGCTACCGCGGGCAGCTGCGGCACGAGGACACCCCGCTCGATATCGCCATGCGCATCACCCAGCTGCGGGCGGTCGACTTCACCATCGGGTACGAGGTCAGGGCGGCGGGCGCCGCGCCGGACTCCACCCCGGCGGTGACGGCGACGACGCAGATCGCCGCCTTCGACATCAGGACGCAGCGGCTGCGCCGGCTCACCGAGGCGGAGCGCGGCTACCTCGCGGAGTGGATGGAGTGAACCACTGACCGGGGACCAGCGGGTTCTGCACGTCGCCGACCCGGCGGAGCGGGAGAACCTGGCGACCTTCGCCAATCGGGCAGTCCGGCTGGACCCGGCGGCGGTGATCCGGCTGCGCAGGCGCGGGCCGCAGCTGGTCTCGGCCTGGGCGGCGACCGGCTTCGAGACGCTCGCGGTACGGACGGTTTCCGCCGACCTCGCGCTGGACGACGTGACCGTCTCCGCCGACCTGCTGCTGAACGGGCTCGGCAGCGGGCTGCCGATCGACCTCGGCTACTCGCTCGACTCCGCCTGGCGCGGCGCGCTGCCGCCAGGCGACGGGTGGGCGCACGTGGACGACGTGCCCGCGCGCACGCTCGTCGAGCTGGCCGAGCGCGGGGTCGAGCTGGCCAGGGAGCACGGGAGCGGGCACGGACCGCCCGCCTCGCTGCTCGACCAGCCGGTGCTCACCGTCACCGGTGCGGGCGCCGAGGTCGCAGTGCCCATGCGGGTGGTCTTCGCGCTCACCGCCATGGACTTCATCCCGCACTCCGGGGAGAAGGCGGATCCCCGCCGCATCCCCGAAGACGAAATCGTCCGGGTGCGCAGCGCCCGCACCTGGTTCCGCATCGACGCCCGCTACGGATCGGTCGCCCGCAGGCATGGTGGCGGCATCCCGCTCATCGCCAACTGAGTGTCAGGCGACGCCGAGCAGCCGGAGCCCGGCGGTGACTCCCGCCGCGGCGAGCACCACCACGAGCAGCGGCGCTCTCCGCCAGGCCAGGACGCCCGCCACCGCGACCCCGCAGGGCAGCGCGAGCCCGATCGGCTCGCCGAGCGGGAACGTCCGCGTCGCCATCATGGCGGCGAGCAGCACCACCGCGGCGATCTCCAGCAGCTCGGTGACCCGCGCGGGGAAGCGGACGCGCTCGCGCAGCACCGGCCCCGCCGCGCGCAGCGCGTAGGTCCCCGCCGCGAGCGCGAGCATCCCGGCGATCAGCACGGCGCCGGCTCTCGGGATTCCCCGGCGGGCCACGCGGCCAGCAGACCGGCCAGCGCGACCAGAACCGGTAGCCCGGCGGGCAGGAACGGAGTGCTGGCTACCGCGGCCACCGCGCCGGTCAGCGCCGCCCGCCTGGTCCGCCTGCGCGCCAGCGCGGGGAGGACGAGGGCGAGCAGAACCGCGGGGAACACCGCGTCCAGGCCGAACGCGGCGGTATCCGGAACCAGACTGCCGACGAGCGCGCCGAGCGCGGCCCCGGCGGGCCAGGCGAGCAGCACCCCGACCCCGCCGAGCCAGTAGGCGGCCCGCCGCCGCTCCGGCACGGATTCCGCCACCGCCAGCGCGACCGCTTCGTCGTTCATGACGTGCACGCCGAGCAACCGCCGCGCCCCGCGCCCGACCACGTCCGGCACCGCGAGCCCGTACGGCAGGTGCCTGGTGTTCACCAGCAGCCCGGCCAGCACCGCGGCGAGCACGCTGCCCCCCGCGCCGACGATCCCGACGAACAGGAACTCGGACCCACCGGCCAGCACCAGCACCGAGAGCAGGATGGGCACCCACGCGGGCAACCCGGCCGCGACCGCCGTGGCGCCGTAGGAGACGCCGATGACGCCGACCGCCAGGCACACCGCGACGATGCCGCGCAGCGTGCCCCGGTCCAGTACATCGGGGACGAGTGTTCGCCATATCGAACGCATGACTTTTATAATGAACGTGCCGCGGCCTGTTCGTCAACGCGGCTCGTTCGCGTGGTTTCCTTGGGCGCATGACGAGGCCCGACCCCGCGCCGCCGCAGGCGGCGATCGCCGCAGCCCTGCGCCGCGAGCGCACCAGGACCGGCCTCTCCCTGAGCGAGGTCGCGAACCGCGCCGGAATCGCCAAATCCACGCTCTCCCAGCTGGAATCCGGAGCGGGCAACCCCAGCCTGGAAACCCTGTGGGCGCTCTGCGTCGCCCTCGACATGCCGTTCTCCCGGCTGCTCGACCCCCCGCACCCCACGGTTCAGGTGATCCGCGCGGGGGAGGGCCCGGTCGTCGCCTCGGCCGAGGCCGACTACCGGGCGACGCTGCTGGCGGCGGGGCCGGTGAACTCGCGCCGCGACCTCTTCCGGATCACCAGCGAGCCGGGCCGCGCCCGCGACTCGGACCCGCACATCCCCGGCGTGGTCGAGCACATCCTGCTCGCCGCGGGCCGGGCGCTCGTCGGGCCGAGCGAAGAGCCGGTAGAGCTGGCTCCCGGCGACTACATCTCCTACCCGGGCGACCGTCCGCACGTCTTCGAGGCTGTGGAACCGGGGACCTGGGCGCTGCTGGTGGTCGAGTACACCTGACTCAGGCGGCGCCCTCGCCGAGGTACCGCAGCCACTGCGGGTCCAGCTCGGCGGTGGTGGAGAGCAGCCGCCAGTGCGGCCCCTTGGGCGAGACCAGCGGGGCGCGCAGCACCCAGCCCAGCTCGCTGAGCATCTTGTCGGCCTTGCGATGGTTGCACGGCGCGCAGCTGGCCACGCAGTTCTCCCACGAGTGCTCGCCGCCGCGGCTGCGCGGGATCACGTGGTCGATGGTCTCGGCCTTGCTGCCGCAGTAGCCGCAGCGGTAGCGGTCGCGGTGCATGAGCGCGGCCCTTGTCATCGGCACCCGCGCGCGGTAGGGAACGCGGACGAAGGTGCGCAGCCGGATCACCGACGGCACGGCGACGGTGGCCTCGGCGGAGTGCACCACCGGGCTCTCCGGGTCCTGGTGCACCGGGTCGGCCTTGCCGCAGATGAGCAGGACGACGGCGCGCCGGGCAGAGAGCGCGGTGAGCGGCTCGTAGGTGGCGTTCAGCAGCAGCACCCGGCGCTTCAACCAGCTGGGGGCCTCGGGCGGTGGGGCCGATCGCAGGACCGGCGGGTGGCCGGTGGGGTGATGCGAACTCGGATATCGGTCGGACAGGATGTGCAGCGGAGTAGCCCCCGACCCACGACCGTGGACGTCGGCGGGCTGGAGTTGTCGGTGCCCACGCGCCTCGGGTGACCGGGCGCTGTGCCGCTGCTTCATCGGGGACCTCGATTTCATGATTGGCAGGATCATGTGTTATCTCGGCTGAGACTGCTCCCCAGTTGACCACGGTTTCCCCTGGATTGCACGGTGATTTCGAGCAATCTCCGGTTAACGGCGGCTGAATCACACGGAGCGGGGTACCCGCTCTCCCGGCCTCCGGCCCGTCGCGGCATGGTCGCCGGGCAGACGGCAGAATGGAGCCGCGGAACCCACATCCGGACCAGCCCCCGAGAGGACCCATGACTTCCGGCGAGCAAGCGACGTCGTTCTACGAACAGATCGGCGGAGCCGAAACGTTCCGGCGGATCCTGACGATCTTCTACCGCGAGGTGGCGGTCGACCCGGTGCTCCGGCCGCTCTACCCGGAGGAGGATCTCGGCCCGGCCGAGCGCAGGCTGCGGATGTTCCTCGAGCAGTACTGGGGCGGCCCGCGGACCTACTCCGACGAGCGCGGCCACCCCCGGCTGCGGATGCGGCACATGCCGTACAGCATCGGCCCGATCGAGCGGGACGCCTGGCTGCGCTGCATGCGCACCGCGGTCGCGGAGATCGAACCCGAGGTCCTGGACGACGCGCACCGCGCGCAGCTCCTCGACTACCTGGAGATGGCGGCGAATTCGCTGATGAACGCGACGTGGTGAGCGGCATGGTGCCGCGCCGGGCGTGCTGCCCGGTTGTTCGGGCAGTATGACGGTGTGACCGTTTCCCCCGCAGAGTCCACGCCCTGGTGGAAGTCGGCCGTCTTCTACCAGGTGTACCCCCGCTCGTTCGCCGACTCCGACGGTGACGGGGTCGGTGATCTCGGCGGCATCCGGGAGCGCCTCGGCTACCTGGAACAGCTCGGGGTGGACGCACTGTGGATCTGCCCGGTCATGCGCTCGCCGATGGCCGACGGCGGCTACGACGTGGCCGACCCGCGCGACATCGACCCGCTCTTCGGCGGCCTGGCCGCCATGGAGGAGCTGATCGCGGCGGCGCACGAGCGCCGCATCCGGGTGACCATGGACCTGGTCCCGAACCACACCAGCAGCGAGCACGCCTGGTTCCGGGCGGCGCTGGCCGCCGGGCCGGGCAGCCCCGAGCGCGCCCGCTACATCTTCCGCGACGGCAGGGGCGCCGACGGCTCCGAGCCGCCGAACAACTGGCCGAGCATCTTCCGCGGCCCGGCCTGGACCAGGATCGTGGAGCCGGACGGCAGGCCGGGGCAGTGGTACCTGCACATCTTCGCCGCCGAGCAGCCCGACCTGAACTGGGAGAACCCCGACGTCGTCGCCGACTTCGAGCAGACGCTGCGGTTCTGGCTGGACCGCGGCGTCGACGGCTTCCGGATCGACGTCGCGCACGGCATGGCCAAGCCGCCGGGGCTGCCGGATATGGCCAAGGTGGACACCAAGATGCTCGTCCACGACGACCACGACCCGCGCTTCAACAACCCCGGCGTGCACGACATCCACCGGCGCATCCGCAAGGTGATCGACGAGTACCCCGGCGCGGTGAGCATCGGCGAGGTCTGGGTGGACGACAATGTTCGCTTCGGCGAGTACGTGCGCCCGGACGAGCTGCACCTGGCCTTCAACTTCCGGCTCGCCGAGACCTCCTTCGAGGCCGCCGACATCCGTGACGCGGTGGAGAACTCGCTGGCCGCGGTTGCCCCGGTCGGGGCGACCCCCACCTGGACGCTCTCCAACCACGACATCGAGCGCGAGGTCACCCGGTACGGCGGCGGGGCGCCCGGTGTCGCGCGGGCGCGGGCGATGGCGCTGCTCGAGCTCGCGCTGCCCGGCGTCGTCTTCGTCTACAACGGTGCCGAGCTCGGGCTGCCCAATGTGGACGACCTGCCGGACGAGGTGCTGCAGGACCCGGTCTGGGAGCGCTCCGGGCACACCGAGCGCGGCCGCGACGGGTGCCGGGTGCCACTGCCCTGGTCCGGCACCGCGCCGCCGTTCGGCTTCACCGGCGGCGAGCAGAGCTGGCTGCCGATCCCCGCGGAGTGGGCCGATCGCACCGTCGAGGCGCAGCTGGCGCAGCCCGGCTCCGTGCTCGCGCTCTACCGCACCGCGCTCGAGCTGCGCCGTACCAGGCCGGAGTTCGCGGCGGACGGGCTGGAGTGGCTCGACGGCAACGCCGACACCGTCACGGTGCGCAGGCCGGGCGGGCTGACCTGCGTACTGAACGCCTCGAACGCCCCGATCGCGCTGCCGGAGGGGGAGCTGCTGCTGGCCAGCGGGCCACTCGCGGACGGTGCGCTGCCGCCGGATACCGCCGCCTGGCTGGTCTGACGGTGGGTCGGAGGAAGAACTACTACACAGGATCGGATATCTTGGATCCGTGAGCATTCTCGAGACTGTGCTGATTTTCGGCGGCGTTCCGCTGGTGATCTACGGTGCGATCGCCGGCCTGTCGTACCTCGGCAAGCCGTTGCCCGGCGAGAAGCCGGAGCACTACGAACTCGGTCAGCCGTGGACGGGTGAGCCGGTGCTGTGGAGTGCCACCGACGAGGTGATCGGGCACGGGCACCACGGTGGGCACGGTGCCGCCGCGGAACTGATCGGAGGCCGGGCAAGTGGCAAGTTCTAAGTGGCCTGCGGTGGTCGAGACCGACCTGCCGCACGGGTACGCGCTGACCAGCAGCGGCCGGGTCTCCGGGGTGCACGAGCCGGGTACCGAGTTCCGGCGCGCGCCGTTCTCCGACCATGAGCTGGTCGCGCTGGACAATGCGCTCATCGAGGCGACCAGGGCAACCGGGGTCCGGTTCACCGTCTTCATCGGTGATCTCGGCGGCGCTCCGGCGGCCGGCGCGGACGCGCTGTTCCCGACCGTCCCGGACGCGGAGCGGGCCGTGCTCATCGCGGTCTCGCCCAACGACCGCGCCATCGAGGTGCGCTCCGGGCACGCCATCGAGGACCGGGCCAACGACCGGGTCTGCCAGCTCGGCGTCACCGCCGCCTCCAGCTCGTTCCGCCAGGGGCAGCTGATCGACGGTCTCGTCTCCGCCGTCCGAGTCATGGCGGCCGCCATCGGCCGCTGACGCGGCGGCGAGTTTCCGGTGCTACCACGCCGGGCTTCGCGCTGCCGAACCGGCCCTGGCGGCGACCAGCGGTCCGCCGCCGGTCTCGGTTACGCTGCGCAGCAGCATTCTCTCGCGTCCGGCGCGGTCCGTTCAGGACCGCGCCGAACGCGTTCTCTACCCCCGGTCGAAGGCGCGGGCGCGCAGGGCGCGCTCGACGCCGGCCTTGCCCTCGCTGACCAGGCGGTACAGAGCGGGCGGGTGATCGCCCGCGAGGAACTCGTCCGCCTTGGCGACCGCCTCCTCGGTGATCACCCAGGACGGGTACAGCCCCACCACGACGGTCTGCGCGACCTCGCTGGAGCGCCGCTCCCACACCCGCGCGATATCGCCGAAGTAGCGATCGAGGTACGGCGCGACCAGCTCGCCCTGCCCGGTCGGCGCGAACCCGCCGACGATGGCGCGCGCGGTGATGTTCGGCACCGCGTCGTCCTCCATGACGGTCGCCCACGCCTGCGCCTTGACCTCGGCGATCGGCCGCGCCGTCGCGGCGGCGGCCGCCTGCCGCTTGCCCGCCGCGGTCGGGTCACCCGCCAGCTCCTTGTCGATGGCCGGCGATTCGGTGCCGTCGGCGTCGAGCTCGCCCGCCGCGGCCAGCGCCGTCACGATCCGCCAGCGCAGATCGGTGTCGACCAGCAGCCCGGGCAGCCCGACCCCGGCCGGATCCCCGTCCAGCAGCTCGCGCAGCACCTCGGTGTGCCAGGCGGAGAGCCGGGCCGCGGCCAGCGCATTGACGAAGGCGAGCTGGTGATCCGAGCCCGGCTCGGCCTCGCGCGCCAGCTCCAGCAGCCGGTTGGCGAAGTCCGGCCAGCCGGTGCCGCTCGCCCACTCCGGCTCGGCGTAGGAGGCCAGCGTCGCGTGCGCCTGCATGAGCAGCCGCTGCACCACGCCGATCTCGGACTCCGCGCCGACCCCGCGCTGCACGAGCGCGACGAAATCGCGGGCCTTGAACTCGGCCTGCCTGGTCATCTCCCAGGCCGCCGACCAGGCCAGCGTGCGCGGCAGCGGCTCGGCGATATCGGCGATCCGGTTGACAAGCACGTCCAGCGAATCCGGGTCGAGCCGCACCGAGCAGTAGGTCAGGTCGTCATCGTTGACCAGCACGAACTTGCCGCGCGGGACGCCGATCAGCTGCGGCACCTCGGTGCGCTCGGCCGCCTCGAGATCCAGCTCGATCCGGGTGCTGCGGACCAGCTTGCCGTCCTGCTCGTCGTAGACGCCGACGGCGAGCCGGTGCACCCGCCGCTCGCCCGCGCCCGGCGCGGCGCCCTCCTGCACCACCGCGAACGAGGTGAAGGCGCCGTCCGCGCCGACCTCGAACTCCGGCCGCAGCGTGTTCAGCCCGGTGGTCTTGAGCCACTGCGCGCCCCAGCCGGAGAGATCGCGCCCGGACGACTTCTCCAGCGCGGCGAGCAGGTCGTCGAAGGTGGCGTTGCCGTAGGCATGGTCGGCGAAGTAGGCGCGCAGCCCGGCCAGGAACGGCTCCAGCCCCACGTAGGCGACCAGCTGCTTGAGCACGCTGGCGCCCTTGGCGTAGGTGATGCCGTCGAAGTTGACCTCGACCGCGGCCAGGTCGGGGATGTCGGCGGCGATCGGGTGCGTCGACGGCAGCTGGTCCTGCCGGTACGCCCAGGACTTCTCGACGTTGGCGAAGGTGGTCCAGGCGCTGGTGTACTCGGTCGCCTCGGCCTGGCAGAGCACCGAGGCGAAGGTGGCGAACGACTCGTTCAGCCACAGGTCGTCCCACCACTTCATGGTGACCAGGTCGCCGAACCACATGTGCGCCATCTCGTGCAGCACCGTCTCGGCGCGGCGCTCGTAGGAGGCCCTCGTCACCTTGGAGCGGAAGACGTAGTCCTCCAGGAAGGTGACGGCGCCCGCGTTCTCCATGGCGCCCGCGTTGAACTCGGGCACGAAGAGCTGGTCGTACTTGCCGAAGGCGTAGGGGACGCCGAAGTTCCCGTGGTAGAAGGCGAAACCCTGTTTGGTCTCGGTGAAGAGGCGCTCGGCGTCCATGAAGTCGGCGAGCGAGGAGCGGCAGTAGATGCCGAGCGGGATGGTGCCGTGCTCGTCGGTGTAGGCGTCGGTCCACCGCGCGTACGGCCCGGCGATCAGCGCGACCAGGTAGGTGCTCAGCCGCGGCGTGGTGGCGAAGACGTGGGTGCCGGGCGCGGCGCTCTCGCCCGCACCGTTGGAGATGACCTGCCAGTCGGTGGGGGCGGTGACCGTGACGTCGAAGGTCGCCTTGAGGTCCGGCTGGTCGAAGCAGGCGAACATGCGCTTGGCGTCGGCCGTCTCGAACTGCGAGTACAGGTAGACGGCGCCGTCGGCGGGGTCGACGAAGCGGTGCAGCCCCTCGCCGGTGTGCGAGTACTCGCAGTCGGCCTCGACCACCAGCTCGTTGCGCTCGGCCAGGTCGGTCAGCGCGATGCCGGCGGACTCGTCGTAGCCGCTGACGTCGAGCGCGGTGCCGTTCAGCACGGCGGAGCGCACCGAGCGGGCCACGATGTCGACGAAGGTGCTCGCACCCGGGGTCGCGGCGAAGGTGATCACGGTGCGCGAGGAGAAGGTTCCCTCGCCCGGTTCGCCCGCCCCGTCGGTCAGGTCGAGGTCGATGCGGTAGTTCTCGACCTGCACCGTCGCGGCGCGCTCGATCGCCTGGTCGCGTGTCAGGTTGGGTGCGGACACAGTGCTCCTTCTGGGTTCGGGTGACTGCAACGATGCCACTGTCTGTAGTTTTCACCCTACGAAATAAGGTGTTCTCCACAACCTGCGACGGAGGTCCGAGTGAAGCACGTGCACGCCGGAAAGGTCAGGGACCTGTACGAGGACGGCGACACCCTGCTGCTCGTCGCCTCCGATCGGGTCTCGGTCTACGACGTGTCACTGCCGACGCCGATCCCGGAGAAGGGCGCGCTGCTCACGCAGCTCTCGAACTGGTGGTTCGAATTCTTCGGTGACATCCCGAACCACGTGCTCTCCACCACCGACGTGCCCGCCGAGTTCGCCGGTCGTGCCGTCCGGGTGAAGCCGCTGCGCATGGTCCAGGTGGAGTGCATCGCGCGCGGCTACCTGGTCGGCATGGGGTTGCGCGAGTACCAGCGCGACGGCGCCGTCTCCGGGGTGAGGCTCCCCGCCGGGCTGCGCGAGGGCGACCGGCTGCCGGAGCCGATCTTCACCCCGACCACCAAGATCTCCGACACCGGGCACGACGAGTTCCTCACCTTCGCCGACGTGGTCGGCCAGGAGGGGCGCGAGGTGGCCGAGCGGCTGCGCGACCTGACCCTGGAGATCTACTCCCGTGGCGCCGCGCACGCCGCCGAGCACGGGGTGATCGTGGCCGACACCAAGGTCGAGTTCGGCTGGAACGGCGACGTTCTCACCCTCGGCGACGAGGTGCTGACCTCGGACTCGTCCCGCTTCTGGCCTGCCGCCGAGTGGGAGCCGGGGCGCCCGCAGCGCTCCTTCGACAAGCAGTTCGTGCGGGACTGGGCCACCTCGACCGGGTGGGACAGGGAGCCGCCGGGGCCGGAAATCCCGGCCGATATCGTCGAGGCGACGCGGGCCAGGTACGTGCAGGCGTACGAACTGGTCACCGGCCGCACCTGGGCCGGGGTTCCCGCCTGACCGAGCCCGCACGCCGTGCGGGAGCCCCGGCTGCGCTCGGACGGTCGCCTCGGTCGCGCCGGGCCGGAATCAGCTCGGCTCGCCGCCCAGGTGCCGCGCGAGCCGGTCGAGGAAGGGCCGCGGCCCGGAGCCGAGCTTCTCCCGCGCGGTCGCCAGGTCGAACCACTCGACCCGATCCAGCTCGGGAAACGCGGTGATCTTTCCCGAGCGCGGCGGCCACTCCAGGTCGAAGGTGCCCGGCACGATCGCCGCCGGATCCAGCTCGCCGCGCACCGCCCAGGCCGCCAGGTTCTTGTGGTTGCGCCCGCTGCGGTAGCGCACCGCGCCGAGCGCGGCCCATTCCCCCGCGGGCACCGGAAGCCCCAGCTCCTCGGCGAACTCCCGCGCGGCAGCGCCCTTCGCGTCCTCGCCATCCGGGTCGTACTCACCCTTGGGCAGCGTCCAGGCGCCCGCGTCCTTCTTCGCCCAGAAGGGGCCGCCCATGTGCCCGAGCAGCACCTCGACCACCGGATTCGATCCCCGGTACAGCAGCACGCCCGCGCTGAACGTTTCGCTCACGGTCCAGCAGTATGCCCGCTCGCGGCGTGCCGCAGCCGGGCGGCGCGCAGCGTGAGGTAGTCCCGCTCGGGCGTGCTCGTGGTCACCGCCGCGGCCGCGTCGTAGTGCGCGACGGCCACGGCGGTGTCGCCGGCGATCTCGCGCAGGTGCCCGCGCACGGCGTCCAGCCGGTGGCTGCCGGCGAAGGCCGCCTCCAGCCCCTCCGTCGCCGCCAGCCCGGCCGCGGGGCCGTGCACCATGGCCACCGCGACCGCGCGGTTCAGCGTGACCACCGGGCTCGGCGCCACCCGCTCCAGCACGGTGTAGAGCGCGAGAATCCCCGCCCAGTCGGTCTCGGAGACCCGCACCGCCTGCGCGTGCAGCGCCGCAACGGCCGCCTGGATCCGGTACGGCCCGTCCAGTCCGGCGCCGATCGCCGCGGTCGCCAGCCGGACGCCCTCGCCGATCATGGCGCGATCCCAGCGCCCGCGGTCCTGCTCGGCCAGCGGGATCAGCTCGCCGTGCGGCCCGGTGCGCGCACCCCGCCTGGCATCGGTGAGCAGCAGTAGCGCGAGCAACCCGGTGACCTCGGGGTCGTCCGGCAGCAGCCGGTGCAGGGCGCGGGTCAGCCGGATCGCCTCGGCGGCGAGGTCGGCGCGGCGCAGTTCGGCGCCCGCGCTGGCCGTGTGGCCCTCGGTGAAGATCACGTACAGCACCCGGAGTACCGGCTCCAGCCGCTCCCGCCTGGCCGCGGGGTCCGGTCGGACGAACGGCAGCCCGGCGAGCCGTTTCTTCGCGCGCGAGATGCGCTGCGCCATGGTCGCCTCCGGCACCAGGAAAGCGGCGGCGATCGCCCTGGTCTCCAGCCCGCCGACGGCGCGCAGGGTGAGCGCGACGGCCGCCGCCTCCGGCAGCGCCGGGTGGCAGCAGAGCACGTACATGGCCAGGGTGTCGTCCCGCGCGGGCACCTCGGCGTCGGTGACCTCCCGGTCGAAGACGGTCTCCTCGCGCCTGCGCCGCGCGACCTCGGCGCGCACCGTATCGGCGAGCCGTCGCTGCGCCACCCGGAGCAGCCAGCCGCGCGGATTGTCCGGCAGCCCCGCGTCGGGCCACTGGGTCGCGGCGGCGATCAGCGCCTCCTGCACCGCGTCCTCGGCGGCGCCGAAATCGCCGGAGCGCCGGGCGAGCACCCCGAGCACCTGCGGGGCGAGCTCGCGCAGCAGCAGTTCGAGCTCGGGTGCGAGCCCCGCCCTCACTGCCCGGCGGACATCACGGCGCGCACCTCGATGAACTCACCGATCGGCGCACCGCCCGGCCCCGGCGCCGCCGACATCCGCGCGGCGATCTCCACCGCGCGCTCCGGGCTCGCCACGTCGACCACCAGGTACCCGGCCAGGAACTCCTTCGTCTCCGGGAACGGCCCGTCGGTGACCACCGGCGCGGTGCGCCCGTCCGAGTGCACCACCACCGCCTGGTCCGGTCCGGCCAGGCCCTGCGCGTCGACCAGCTCGCCCGCGGCGGCCAGCTGCGCGCCGAGCGTGCGCTGGAAGTCGATGTGCGCGGCGATGTCCGCCGGGTCCCACTCGGGCAGCGGGGTGCCGCAGTAGGCGGCGGGGGAGTGCGACTTCAACAGCATGTACTTCACGGCCTGCTCCTCGGTGCGGGCGCCCGGCGGGCGCGCTCACAGCATGGTCGGAGCCGATCGGGCCCGCTCGACACGGTTCGGGTCACAGCTCGGCGGAGGTGTCGGCCAGCCGGTCGGGATCGGCCGGCTCGCCCGCGGCGACGAGCTCGCGGATCCGGTCGGTGACATCCCAGACATTGACGTTCATCCCGGCCAGCACCCGGTTCTCGCCGTCCAGCCAGAAGGCGACGAACTCCCGTGCCCCGGTGTCGCCGCGGACCACCACCCGCTCGGCGGCGCCGCGCGCGACGTAGCCGGTGTACTCCATGCCGAGGTCGTACTGGTCGGTGAAGAAGTACGGGATCCGGTCGTAGCTCGCCTCCCGGCCGAGCATGGTCTTCGCCGCTACCTCGGGCTGGTTCAGCGCGGTCGCCCAGTGCTCGACCCGGATCCGCCCGCCGAGCACCGGGTGCTGCTGCTCGGCGATGTCGCCGACCGCGACGATATCGGGATCGCTGGTGCGCAGGTGCTCGTCGACCAAGACGCCCTTGTCGGTGTCGAGGCCGGCGGCCTCGGCCAGCCCGATCTCCGGGACGGCGCCGACCGCGATCAGCACGGCGTCCGCCTCGAGCTCCGTGCCGTCGTCCAGCCGCAGCCCGGTCGCCACGCTGATCGCCCCCGCGTCCCGGGTGGTGATCTCCGCGACGCCGGTGTTCAGCCGCAGGTCGACGTCGTGCTCGCGGTGCAACTCGGCGAAGACCGCACCCATCTCCGGGCCGAGCACGCCGAGCAGCGGCTGCTCCGCGTTCTCGACAACGGTCACCGCGACGCCGGCGTTGCGCGCCGCCGCTGCCACCTCCAGCCCGATCCACCCCGCGCCGACCACGGCGAGCCGCCGGGTGCCGCCGGCGAAGAGCTCGCGCAGCGTGTCGGAGTCGTCCAGGGTGCGCAGCGTGTAGACGTTCGGGGCGTCCGCGCCGGGCAGGTCGATGGCACGCGGGCGGGAGCCGGTGGCCAGCGCGAGTTTGTCGTAGGAGAGCGTGGAATCGTCCGGCAGCGTGACGGTGTGCGCGGCCGGGTCGATCGCGCGCACCTCGGTGCCGAGCAGCAGCTCGACCCGGTGGTCGCGGTACCAGGCATCCGGTGCGACGGTGAACTCGGCGAACGGCTTGTCGCCCGACAGGTGCTCCTTGGAGAGCGGCGGGCGTTCGTAGGGCAGGTGCTCCTCCGCCCCGATCACCGTGATGAGTCCGTCGAAATCGTTGTCCCGCAATGCTTTCGCGACACCCGCGCCGCCGAGGCCCGCGCCGACGACGATGAAACGACGATCCGAGGTCATGACGGACTCCTCACGGTGGAAGGGCCTGGCGGCGACCTCGCCCACCCTAGCGCCGGTCGCCGCGCGCGATCGGGGAATCGCGGCGCGGTTCGGGAACGATTCCCCACCCGGGGTGGTTGCTCCCGGAGAGGGTGGCGCGCGCCACCGCGACCGAGGCTGTGGAAGGACTCCGACCGTGAGCAAGGATGTTGCCGACTTCTGGTTCGACCCGCTGTGCCCGTGGTGCTGGATCACCTCGCGCTGGATCCTCGAGGTGGAGCAGGTGCGCGATATCGACGCCCGCTTCCACGTCATGAGCCTCGCGGTGTTGAACGAGGGCAAGGACCTGCCCGACCAGTACCGCGAGATGATGAAGTCCGCCTGGGGGCCGGTCCGGGTGGCGATCGCCGCAGCGCAGAAACACGGCGACGAGATCCTGTCCGACCTCTACACCGCGCTCGGCACCCGCATCCACAACCGCAAGGACGAGTACGAGCGGGAGACCCGCGAGGAGACGCTGGCCGCCGTGATCGCGGACTCGCTCGCCGAGCTGGGGCTGCCCGCCGAGCTCGCCGACGCGGCCGAGAGCACCGAGTACGACGAGGCGCTGCGCGCCAGCCACCACGCGGGCATGGACAAGGTCGGCGACGACGTCGGCACGCCGACCATCCACATCAACGGCGTCGCCTTCTTCGGCCCGGTGCTCTCCCGCATTCCGCGCGGCGAGGACGCGGGCAAGGTCTGGGACGGCGCCGTCGCGCTCGCCTCCTACCCGCACTTCTTCGAGCTCAAGCGGAGCAGGCACGAGGGGCCCGAGTTCGACTGAGCGCGGGTTCTAGTTCGCCGGGTTCGGTCCGCCGGGTCCGGTGGCCCCTGACCCGGCCGAGCCGGTATCGCCCGGGGTCTCCGGCCAGGGAGGCGCCGGGGCGGCGGGCGCGCCGGGGCCCCACTGCGCTGTCGCGCCGGGATCCCCGTGCGCCGCACTCGAAGGCGGCGTGCCGGCCTGGCCCCGCGGCGGCGCGGCACTCCACGACGGACCCGTGGCATAGGGAGGTCCGTACGGGCTCGCGCCCGGGGCGCCCCCATCGGGGTTCCCCGCCCCCCGGCCGTACTGCTGGGCCGGGGGCGCCCCGATGCTGTACGACCTGGCTCCCGGCTCGTAGGGCGCACCCCCCTTGCCCAGCGGCACCGCGCCGTACGGCGGCGGATACGGCCCGGCCGCGTACGGCGGCTGGACGGGCGCCGCGGGCCACCAGAACAATTTCCCGTGCCTGCTCCGATCGCGCAGCGCCCACATCCGCCAGGTCAGCACCGGGTGCGAGGAGAGTGCGTTCACCACCCAGATGAAGAACGCCCGCTCCGTGGCGGCCCGATCCGCCATCTCGTCGAACCGCACCGACGAGTTCAGGTACTTGCCCGCGCCCAGCGTGCCCATCGCGCCCGCCGCCCCGGTGTGCCGGTTGCAGTACCCGTGGTTGTCCGCGGTGTACTCCTGCGCGCGGATCAGCGCGGAGCCGAGCAGCGGCAGGAACGGCGCGAGGAACATGCCGAGCTGCCGCCAGTAGGAGACGTGCCCGGCCGCGATGTGCCCGACCTCGTGCCCGATGATGAACGCGAGCCCGTCCGGTTCCCGCGCCTCCCCGCCGATCTCGAACAGATCGCTGTACACCACCACGTACCGCCGGAACCCGTGCCCGGAGGCGAAGGCGTTGATCTGCCCGTTGCCGAGCAGCACGTACGCCTCCGGCGCCCGCTTCATGCCGAACCGCGCCGCGGCCTCCTGCACCAACCGGTAGCCCTCGGGGAACTGGGTTGGCGACATCTTGACCGCCCCGACCCGCTGCGACGCGTAGTTCACGCCGCGCCCGAACCACACCACGATCGGCGCCCCGGCGATCAGCAGCACGTACTGGTTGACGCTGCCCGCCACCAGCACCGCCAGCGCGATCAGGTACCCGATGACGGTCACCACGATCACCACGACGAGCAGCGGGATCTCCCAGGTGTGCCTGGCCGGCGAGCCGAAGGGCGAGAGCCCGCGCGGCGCGGGCGCTGACGGCGGCGGATGGTACGGCTGCATGGGAAGAACTCTAGGCAGCAACGGCCCGACCCGCCCCCGTGCGGCCGCGGAAACGCGCCTGACACAATCGCTGCCATGCGCGTATACCTGGGTGCCGACCATGCCGGCTTCGAGCTGAAGAACACCGTGAAGGCCCACCTCGAGCAGGCGGGGCACGACGTCGTCGACTGCGGCGCCCTGGAGTACGACGCGCTCGACGACTACCCCGCGTTCTGCATCGAGGCGGCCCGCCGCACGGTGGCCGATCCGGGCAGCCTCGGCCTGGTCTTCGGCGGCAGCGGCAACGGCGAGCAGATCGCCGCGAACAAGGTGCCCGGCGCGCGCTGTGCCCTCGCCTGGAGCGTCGAGACCGCGCAGCTCGCCCGCCAGCACAACAACGCCCAGCTCATCGGCATCGGCGGCCGCATGCACTCCGCCGAGGAGGCGCTGGCCATCGTGGACGCCTTCGTCAGCACCCCGTGGTCGGACGAGGAGCGGCACCAGCGCCGGATCGACATCCTGGCCGAGTACGAGAAGACCGGCGTTCCGCCGGCGCTGCCCGCCTCCTGACCCCGTGCCGGAGGGCCACACCCTGCACCGGCTCGCCAAGCTGCACCGGACCCGCTATGCCGGTGCGCCGGTGCGGGTCCGGAGCCCGCAGGGCCGCTTCGCCGCCGGTGCTGCGCTGGTCGACGGCCAGGTGCTGACCCGCGCCGAGGCGTACGGCAAGCACCTGCTGCACCACTACGAGTCCGGCCTCACCGTGCACGTGCACCTGGGGCTGTACGGCGTCTTCACCGAGGTACCGCTGCCGATGGGCGAGCCGACCGGCCAGGTGCGGATGCGCATGGCAGGCGCCGCCGGTTTCGGCACCGATCTGCGCGGCCCGACCGCCTGCGAGGTGCTGGACCGGGCCGAGGTCGCCGCGCTCGCCGACCGGCTCGGCCCCGACCCGCTGCGCCGCGGCGCCGACCCGGCCCGCGCGCTGGAGCGGATCCACCGCTCGCGCAGGCCGATCGGCGCGCTGCTGATGGATCAGCGGGTGGTCGCCGGGATCGGCAACATCTACCGCGCCGAGCTGCTCTTCCGGCACGGCGTCTCGCCCTTCCGCCCCGGTGCCGAGCTCGGCGCGGAGGAGTGGGCGGCCATGTGGGCGGACCTGGTCGCGCTCATGCGGGTCGGGGTGCGGGTCGGCAAGATCGTCGTCATCCGCCCCGATGACGACCACGGTGCCCCCGCGTACGGCCCGAACCGGCCGCGCACGTACGTCTACCGCAGGCAGGGCGAGCCCTGCCGGATCTGTGCGACGCCCATCGCCCACGCCGTGCTGGAGGCGCGAAATCTGTTCTGGTGCCCCGGGTGCCAGCCCGGCTAGCCGGCGACCGCGGTGCCGAGGTCGTTGCCCCCGGACTCCGCGGGGGCGTAGCGCCGCCCGCCCGCCGTCTTGGCCGAGTACATGGCGCCGTCCGCGCGGCGCAGCAGCTCGGTGAAGTCGCACGGGGTGCCGGGCAGGTTGTAGGCGGTGCCGACGCTCGCCGAGACCGGGACCGGGCCGACACTCGACCACACCGGCTCGCGCAGCGCGCCGACGATCACGGTCGCGAGCTCGGTGAGCGCGGACGGGGAGACGCTGCCCGCCAGCACGAATTCGTCGCCGCCGTACCGGCAGATGATCATCTCCGGGGTGCTCACCTCGCGCAGCCTGCGGGAGAGCTCGACCAGGACCTCGTCGCCCACCGCGTGGCCGTAGCCGTCATTGATCTGCTTGAAGCGGTCCAGGTCGACGACGAGCACGCCGATCCCCTTGCTGCGGTCGGCCGCGATGGCGCGGACCCGGTCCAATAGCAGGGTGCGATTGGCGAGATCGGTCAATGCGTCGTGCGTCGCCTCGTGCCGCAGCCGGTGCTGCAGCGCGGCGATCTCGCGCACCCGCTGCGACGTCTTGGCCTCCTGCTTCGCCTTCTCCTGGGCCAGCGCGCGATTCTGCAGGGTCTCCGCGTAGCTGTCGATGGCCTGGCTGGCGACCAGCGGCCAGCGCGTCGCGACCAGCGAACCCGGTGTGCCCGACGGGAAGCCGAGCAGCCAGCGGGTGGCCTGCGCGAGCATGCGGGTGCGCTCGAAGGGCTCGCGAGCCAGCATGGCGCCGAGCCGCCTGGCCTCGACGACCGGGAACGGCTCCGACCCGGCCAGGTACAGCAGCCGTCGGATGATCTCGGCGAGCTTCGGTTCCACCTGCTGCACAGTCGTGCTCGACCCCGGCTCCGCGCAGATCGCCTGCGCCCATGCCCTGGCCATGACGGTGACCGGTGGCTCGAAGGTGGACATCGAGATCACCGGCGATGGGTGACGTGGAAGCCCGTGCCACAGGTACCTGCGTCACCCGGATAGAGCCCACTGCTATGCGGTCGGGCCCACCGAGTTCGGTGCACGCTCACCGCCCCCTTTCCAGATACCCCCGTCCGGCAAAAAGGATCCTAGCAAGCCACTCGGCACCGAAAAACGCCACTTGACAATGGTTGTCGGGGTTCACGGCACACGCGATGGCGATGGGGAGAGTATGACACCACCGTGACCTCCGCGTGACATAAGAGCCTTTTGTTCACTGCTCGATCGCGGCCGGCGGTTCGCGCTCCCTTCCCCGGCGGGGCGCGCCCCGCCGCCCCCGGATGTGCGGAGCTCGCCACCGCCATCGGCCGCACGGGGTGCGCGCGCCGGGCTCCGCCCCCGGCGACGTGCGCAGAACTCCCCATGCTTCCCCTGACGACGGCGCTCCGACGATGCTGGCCGACCCGCTCCGGCGCCGCCGGATCGGGTCGTGTCTCCATGTTTGCTCGCATTGCCCGAAACCGCCGCGATTTCAGGGAACATACTGCTGTTTATTTTTCGGAGCTCGCCGGATGCCCGACCGCCTGTCAACCCCCCTGACGCCACCGCCGCCGCCCCCGTGATTGGCGCAAGCGGTCCGCCGTTCGGTACAGTCGGCTCGCACACGACATCGTGGCGATCCCATTGATGTCGTATGCCCGCGGGTGTAGTTCAATGGTAGAACCTCAGCCTTCCAAGCTGATGGTGCGGGTTCGATTCCCGTCACCCGCTCCACGGACGGACCCCTCGGCGCCGCCCGAGGTCACGGGGTGTGGCGCAGCTTGGTAGCGCATCCGCTTTGGGAGCGGAGGGTCGCAGGTTCAAATCCTGTCACCCCGACCAGTTTCTCGGCGGAGCGTTGCCCTGGTCGAGGGCTGGGCGTCCGTCGTGGTAGGGCTTATCGGTCGAGGTACAGCCGCTCGTCGGGTAGCCGCCGCAGGCTCTCTGTCCCTGAGACCGCCACGGTGACCGCCTCGACGTAGCGCCGCCGCTGGTGCTCCCGGACGAATGTGAGTGCCGCCGTCGAGCAGGCCACATAATTCAGCCGCGTGCCGCGCAAGACCACCGACAGCCGGACGTCCGGCTCCCCTGGAAGCGGGCTTTCGCCACCCGCCCGCCGCCATGGCGGGCCGGTGCGCTGGATGAGTGTCCCTGCGTCGGCCCGGTACCGAGTGCCGGGCTCGACCGTAGGCTCGGGTAGTCGTCGATCCTGTTCGGCAACAGCGGATTTCATCGCGCCGTACCGAAATCGGAATAGCGTGTCGACGGGGTGAGAACGGCGGCAACAAGAAGGCGCATCTGCCGCGACACGAGAGCCACGAGCTGCGCGTACTCCGCCGCGTGGCGAAAGCGCTGCAGGTGCCGCTCGCTGTGCTGGCAGCAGAGTCGGATGAGGAGGCGCCATCGTGAACGAGCTGCGCGGGCACGCAGCGGTGCCCGATGACTCAGCCACCGAGGCCTTTCTCGACTCAGATCGACGATCTCCCCCGTCGACGAGGTTGAAATAGTGCGAGAGGCTCTTCCCGCGGGCAGGGGTGCGGCGGTGTTGCGGATTCCCCCGCCTCGATAGTCCTGAAGCACGCAGGCGCTCACGGCGCACTGGCCCTCGGCGCGGTTGTCCTCCCTCCAGTCGGCAGCGGCACTCGTCTCCACCGACCAAGCGGATCGGATGGCCCGGTGCAGAGCTGGTACTTGGGCTCCCACCAGGGTCGATCCGTATCGATCTACCACTGGTGGTTTCTTACTTTCGAGCATGTGGCCTGAGGGCGAAGCGTTCGGGCCGGCCAGTGTGCGCACGTCGAGATTCCGGTGACGGAGGTCGCCCTGGTGGCGCTGGAGCGCCGTGACTTCTCGTGCCGGTGGGATGTCGTCGCCCGAGTCGGGCTGGGCTGCGGACAAGGGCGATCAGACGCGGTCCAACTCGTACAACCGCGATCCGCCCGCGTCGTAGACAACGAGGTGATCGGCGGCGACGAACTCGACTCCGTAGTGCGAACTGTCCGCGGACTGCCGGACCACCAGCGCGTAGCGCCCGGCGGGATCGGGGGCGATGGCGAGAGTGCAGGAGGCGGCGGTGCCGAAGCCGGTGCAGGTGCCGCCGTTGGCGGTGAACATCTTGGGGGCGGTGCCGTCGGAGGGGGTCCAGGTGCCGACGAGGGCGTCGGGGCCGGCTTTGCCG
This sequence comes from Nocardia jiangsuensis, assembly GCF_042650385.1. Taxonomy (NCBI): domain Bacteria; kingdom Bacillati; phylum Actinomycetota; class Actinomycetes; order Mycobacteriales; family Nocardiaceae; genus Nocardia; species Nocardia jiangsuensis. The sequence goes on along the minus strand of NZ_JBHSAX010000033.1, from coordinate 382,071 downwards.
GTGCCTGCGGGGCCGGTGGCGGCGGAGCTCGGCGGGGTGGATTCGGTGGTGGGGAGATCGCTGCCGCTGATCAGGCCGATGATTCCGGCGACGAGGACGATCGCGGTGGCGACGAGAGCCGCGGCGATGCCGGGGCGGGTGCGGGCCTGAACCAGGAGTCTGGTGCGGAGTCCCGGGTCGGGTACGGGAGCGGGGCTGCCCGCGGCGGCGTGCAGGGCGGCCGCGAAGGCGGGGTCGGCGCTGATGGTGTCGGCGATGGCGCGGATGGCGTCGGCCCTGGTGCGGCCGGTGACGGCGCCGCGCTCGGTGCCGGCCTCGACCAGGAGCCGCTCGACCGCCTCGCTGCCGCCCAGCCGGGCGACGACCACGGCGTGCACCCGGTCCATGGCGAGATCGACGGCTTCGCCGGTGAACCCGGACGGGGCCAGCCGCCGGTCTCTGCCCGCCGCCCAGGCGATCAGCAGGCCGACGACGATCTCTGGTCCCATGGACGTCCTCCCGGTGTGGTCCCGAACCCTCATGGTGTGCGGCGCGGCGCGCGCCCGGTATCCATCGAACTCCCGATACCGCTCGATCGCGGGCGAGCGCCGATCCAGGGGCGCCACGGTCCCGAATTCGATGGGGGAGAGCTGCGCGATCCTGCGTCGGATGTGCATCGATTTACGAAGAATCTCCGGGAATCTTCAGGAAAACCCATCCATCCGTCGCAGTAGCGCGAACTCCGTGCATCAATCAAAGTACGGCTCGGTGCGCCGGCCGTCCCGGAAGATGTGGATGACGATGATCCGAACGAAGCAACGCACAGTACTGGTCGCCTCGATGCTGACGGCCGCGGTGCTGGGGATGTCGGCCTGCTCGGACGATTCCTCGGATTCGGCGTCCTCGACGTCGACCTCCGCAGGCTCCTCCTCCATGGCCGCGACGACCACCTCGGGCGCCATGAACGCCGGCTCGAACCCGGTCGGGCCGGGCTGCGCGGAGTACGCCGCGCAGGTGCCGAGCGGCGCGGGCTCGGTGTCGGGGATGGCGCAGGACCCGGTCGCCACCGCCGCCTCGAACAACCCGCTGCTCAAGACGCTGACGCAGGCGGTCTCCGGGCAGCTGAACCCGCAGGTGAACCTGGTGGACACGCTGAACGGCGGGCAGTTCACCGTGTTCGCGCCGGTCGACTCGGCCTTCGCCAAGATCGACCCGGCCACCATCGAGTCGCTGAAGACCGACTCGGCGACGCTGACCAAGATCCTCACCTACCACGTGGTGCCGACCCAGGTGGCGCCGGACGCCATCGCCGGCACGCACGCCACGGTCGAGGGACAGACGGTCACCGTCACCGGTACCCCCGAGAACCTGAAGGTGAACGAGGCCGGGGTGATCTGTGGCGGCGTCAAGACCGCGAACGCCACGGTCTACCTGATCGACACCGTGCTCATGCCGCCTGCCTGATCAGGGCGAACGCCGGGAAGCGCGGGTCGGATCGGCCCGTGCTTCCCGGTCGTGCGTGCACTGGACGACTGGAGCTTCGATGAGCGACCCGGAGCCGGCCCGGCCGGACCTCCTCGACCTGGCGTACCCGTATGCGCTGGACGCGGTCGCCGAGATCGAGCGCAGGCACATCGATGATCGGCTGCGCGGCGCCGACTCGGCGACCGCCGCCGAGTTCGCCGCGCTGGTGCACGGGGTGCGCGAGGCCATGGCGGTGGTCAGCGCGCTCGATGCGCGGCGGCCACCCGCACACCTGGAGCACGCGGTGCTGCGCGCCATCGATGCGGCGATGGGTGGTTCCGTACGCACCGCGACCGACGCCGCAGGCACGTCGGCGAGTGAGCTCCGCCCGGCGCCTGCGGGTGAAGTCGGGAGGCGGCGCTGCCGTGCCGACTCTCGGTCGTGGCTCGGAGCCGCGACCCCGCACCGCCCGACCCGGGCGCAGCAGCTCGGCACCTCGAAATTCCTTCCGATCGCCGCGGCCGCCGCCCTCGCGGTGCTGGCCGGGCTCGGCGCGGCGATCCTGCTGCAGCAGCGGGAATCCGGCCTGCCGGTGGCGCTGCGCGCGGACACCGTGCTCGGCCAGCCGGACGTCAGGGGCCGGGCCGCCGAACTACCCGCGGGCGGCACCCTCACGGTCACCTCGTCGGCGCGGCTCGGCGCCGCCACCGTCTCCTTCGCGGCGCTGCCGGAGCCGCCCGCCGGGCACTGCTACCAGATGTGGCTGCTCGCCGGGGACGGAACGCCGCGCTCGGTGGGGGTGATGGAGCACGCGCCGACGCCGGGGTCGAACGTGGTGCTGCGTACCGGGACCGATGACGCGCTCGCGGTGACCATCGAACCGGGACACGGCTCCGCGCAGCCGACCGGTACCACGCTGGTGCGCATTCCGCTGACCTGAATCGTCCCCCTCCGTGCGCCGATGCCGGACCGTAGCCCCGTCCATGGGTTAGCGTGTCGCGTGGCTCGGCAGGCAGCGATGACAGGGGAGAAGATGGCGGTGACCCGTCGGCGGTTCCTGGGTGCGATGGCGCTCGGGGGAGTAGCGACGACGGTCGGCATGCCGGTCGCGGCGGCGGCCGAGCCGGAGGTGCTCGGCGTGGGCGACCCCCGCTACCTGCCGCTGACCATGCGCGGCTACAACCGTCGGTTCACGGCGCGGCCGTCGAAGATCTTCCTGCCCGGTGACGCGGAGCAGGTCCGGCTCGCGGTGGAGCGCTCGCTCGGCGAGGGGCTCACCCTCGGCGTCCGCTCCGGCGGGCACTGCTTCGACGACTTCGTCGACAACGACCGCACCCGCTCGCTCATCGACCTGAGCAAGCTCACCGGCATCGGCTGGGACGCCGGGCACGGCGCCTTCTCGGTGGGCCCCGGCGCCGAGCTCAGCGCGGTCTATCAGGCGCTGCACCCGTGGAACGTCACGCTGCCCGCCGGCATCTGCCTCGCCGTCGGGATCGGCGGGCACGTCTGCGGCGGCGGGTACGGGCCGCTCTCGCGCAGCCGCGGGCTGGTCGCCGACCACCTGTACGGCGTCGAGGTGGTCACCGCGAACGCGGACGGCACCGCGAGCCTCGTCCTCGCCACGAGGGACGGCCCGCACAGCGACCTCTGGTGGGCGCACACCGGCGGTGGCGGCGGCAATTTCGGCATCGTCACCCGCTACCTCTTCCGCTCGCCGGACGCCGACGGCGGCGACCCGGCCCGCGCGCTGCCCCGCTCGCCCGGCGGCATGCTGCACGGAAGGCTGCTGCTCCCGGTCACCACCGAGGAGTCGTTCGTCCGGTTCCTCGGCAACTACCTCGCCTTCCACGAGCAGCACGGCGCCCCCGGCGACCCCTTCGCCGGGCTCTACGCGCCGCTCAACTTCCGCACCGACGTGGTCGCCAGCGCCGAGGTGCTGATCTTCTTCGACGCCGACGCGCCGGACGCGCGGGCCAGGGTGGACGAGTTCGTCGCGGCGATCACCGCCGGGGTGACGCCGGGGGCGGTGGTGCAGCCGATCGAGCGCAGCTCCTACGCGGACACCGTCTCGAAGGTCTACTACCCGAAGGGTGCCGTCTATCCGCGGGTCAAGGTGAAGGCGGCGTACCTGCGCAAGGCGTACGACACCGAGCAGTTGCGGGCGCTCTACCGGCACGTCACCAACCCCGGGGTGGTCGGCGAATCGCAGCTGGAGTTCCTTCCGTTCGGCGGGGCGATCAATGCCGTGGCGCCGGAGGCAACGGCTTTCCCGGCTCGGGACACCATGATGAAGATGCTCATCCACGCGGCGTGGCGCTTGCCCGGGGACGACGAGCGGTTCCTTGGCTGGGCGCGGGAGATGTACCGCGACGTCTACGCCGGGTCCGGCGGAGTGCCGGTGCCCGGCGCGGCGCACGGCGGCAGTTACATCAACTACCCCGATCCCGATCTCGCCGATCCGCGCTGGAACAGCTCGGGCGTGCCGTGGCACGCGCTGTACTACGGCGGCAACTACGCCAGGCTGCTCGAGGTCAAGCAGCGGTACGACCCGGCGGGGGCGTTCCAGCACGCGCTCTCGATCGGGCGACCCGACTGGTCGTGATGCCGCGGCCCCGCCGGGGCGCGTCGGCCCGCCCGACGTGTTCCCGGTGGGCCGGGCCGGTTCCGGTCAGGTGAGTGCGAGGACCCGGCAGGGGCCGCCGGTACCCCCGGTGTGCTTGGGTGCGCCGACCACCACCGTCGCCCCCGCCGCGGGTGCCGCCGCCAGGTCGGCGAGCATTTCCACGCCGTAGCGGCCGCTGCCGAGAATCGCGGTGTGCGCGGGGCTGTCCCGCGCCACCCCGCGGTCGAGGCTGAGCGTGTCGATGCCGAAGCCGACGACGCCGCACTCGGTGACCAGGTGGGTCGCGGCCTCCGGCGTCCAGCCGGGGGTGCGCTGGGTGCCGGTGGCGTCGAGGTTGAGGAAGGTGGCCTGCTCGGCCAGCCGCGACTCCCAGCCGGTGAGCGCGGCGACGAAGGCGCGCTCGGGGATGTCGCCGTGTGCGGCGCGCCAGGCGTCGATGTCGGCGACGGTCACCGCGGCGTCGGGGTCGCCGGCCACGCGGGCGCGGATGTCGAGCACCACCAGCGGGGCCACCAGGTCCGCCGGGGCGATCAGGTCGACGCTGCCGCCGCCGGGGACGCGGTGCAGCGGGGCGTCCACGTGCGTGCCGGTGTGTTCCCAGTAGGCGATGGCGTGCTGGGCGAAGCCGCCGCGCTCGTAGGTCGCCACCGGGACGCTCGCGAACGGCGGGTTGCCCGGCCAGACGGGGAGGTTCGGGCCGAGCGGGTGGGTCAGGTCGAGCACCACGCCCGATCCGGCCCCGGCCGGTGCGGCGGCGGCCACGGTGGCCGCGCCGAACGCAGCCAGACCCGCTCCGAGCAACGCGCGCCTGCGCGGAACCCCGGTGCGCGGCGCCTCCCCGCCGGGGCGAACGCCATCCGGCGCGGCCGTGCTGTGGCCCTCGGCTCCCCCAGCCGCGCGGGTGCCAGCGGGCGAACCCGCCTCCGGACCCGCATCGGCGCTGTCGGGCGAACCGGCCGCCGCCGCGCGAGCGCTCCCCGCCGTGGAGCGGCGATTCCCCCGCGCCATGTCGTGCGCGAACCGGACGATCCGGGGCGCGCACATCAGCGGCGTCCCGGCCGCAGTACCGAACTCATGCCGGACACCCTAGGCGGACCGGTCGGTCGGCGGCGGTACCTCGGCTCAGAGACTGACCTCCGGCCAGCTCCACTCCGCGACACACGGAATGTCCTCGCCGTGCTCGCGGGTCCAGGCCCGGGCGCGGAAGCGCGCGTCCACCATCTCCTGGCGCAGCCCGGCGGCGCGCTCGCGCAGCTCCGGCACCCGGTCGATGACGTCGGTGACCAGGTGGTAGCGGTCCAGGTCGTTGAGCATCACCATGTCGAAGGGCGTGGTGGTCGTGCCGTTCTCCTTGTACCCGCGCACGTGCAGCCCGTCGTGGTTGGCGCGCCGGTAGGTGAGCCGGTGGATCAGCCACGGATAGCCGTGGAAGGCGAAGATGACCGGGCGGTCGCGGGTGAAGAGCGTGTCGAACTCGCGGTCCGGCAGCCCGTGCGGGTGCTCCTCGCGGGGCAGCAGCCGCATCAGGTCGACCACGTTCACCACCCGGACCCGCAGGTCGGGTAACCGCTCGCGCAGGATGGCGGCCGCGGCCAGCGTCTCCAGCGTCGGCACGTCGCCCGCGCAGGCGAGCACGACGTCCGGGCTGCTGCCGGTGCTGTCGCCGGTGCCTGCCCACTCCCAGATGCCCGCGCCGCGCGCGCAGTGCGCGGCGGCCTCGTCCACGGTGAGCCAGTCCGGCCCCGGCTGCTTGCCCGCCACCACCACGTTCACCAGGTGCCTGGAGCGCAGGCAGTGGTCGTAGGTGGCGAGCAGGGTGTTGCCGTCCGGCGGCAGGTACACCCGGACGATCTCCGGCTTCTTGTTCAGCACCACGTCGAGGAAGCCGGGGTCCTGGTGCGTGAAGCCGTTGTGGTCCTGCCGCCAGACGTGCGAGGAGAGCAGGTAGTTCAGGCTCGGCACCGGGCGCCGCCACGGCACCGCCGCGCTGGCGTCCAGCCACTTGGCGTGCTGGTTGAACATGGCGTCGACGATGTGGATGAACGCCTCGTAGCAGGTGAAGAGGCCGTGCCTGCCGGTCAGCAGGTACCCCTCGAGCAGCCCCTGGCACAGGTGCTCGGAGAGCACCTCGATCACCCGGCCGCGGCGGTCGAGCCCCACGTCGAACTCGCCGACCTCGGCCTGCCAGTCCCGGCCGGTCACCTCCAGGATGTCCTGCAGCCGGTTGCTGGCCAGCTCGTCGGGGGCGAAGGTGAGGAAATTGTCCGGGTTGGCCGCGGTGACGTCGCGCAGCCAGCCGCCGAGTACCCGGGTGGCCTCGTGCGAGCCAGCGCCGGGCGCGGGCACCTCGACGCCGTACTCGTGCCAGTCCGGCAGCCGCAGGTCGCGCACGAGCGCGCCGCCGTTGGCGACCGGGTTGGCGCTCATCCGGCGCTCCCCGGACGGGTTCAGCGCGTCCAGTTCGGGGGTGGGCGCCCCGGACTCGCCGAACAGCTCCTCCGGCCGGTAGGAGCGCAGCCACTGCTCCAGCACCGCGCGGTGCTCGTCGTCGCCGCGGGCGTTCGGCAGCGGCACCTGGTGCGCGCGGAAGGTGCCCTCGACCCGGTCCCCGTCGACCACCGGCGGGCAGGTCCAGCCCTTCGGGGTGCGCAGCACGATGAGCGGCCAGGTCGGGCGGGCGGTGTCGCCGTCGCGCGCGGCGCGCTGGATCTCGGCGATCCGGTCCAGCGCGCCGTCCACCGCGGCCGCCAGCGCCTGGTGCACCTCGGCCGGGTCGCTGCCCGCCACGATCACCGGGTCGTAGCCGTAGCCGCGGAAGAGGGCGCGCAGCTCGTCCTCGGGTATCCGGGCGAGCAGCGTCGGGTTGGCGATCTTGTACTCGTTCAGCGCCAGGATCGGCAGCACCGCGCCGTCCCTGGCCGGATTGATGAACTTGGCCGAGTGCCAGCTCGCGGCCAGCGGCCCGGTCTCCGCCTCGCCGTCGCCGACCACGCAGAACACCGTCAGGTCCGGGTTGTCCAGCGCGGCGCCGAAGGCGTGCAGCAGCGAGTAGCCGAGTTCGCCGCCCTCGTGGAAGGAGCCGGGCGTCTCCGGGGCGCAGTGGCTCGGCACCCCGCCGGGGAAGGAGAACTGGGCGAAGAAGGCCGCCATGCCGTCGCTGTCCCGCGAGATGTGGCCGTACAGCTCGGAGTAGGTGCCCTCGAGCCAGGCGCAGGCGTTCGGGCCGGGGCCGCCGTGGCCGGGGCCCGCGACGAAGACCGCGCTGAGGTCGCGCTGCCGGATGGCCCGGCTGGCGTGCGCCCAGACCAGGTTCAGCCCCGGCACGGTGCCGAAGTGGCCGAGCAGCCGCGGCTTGATGTGCCCGGCCGCGAGCGGCTCGCGCAGCAGCGGGTTGGCCATCAGGTAGATCTGCCCGACCGAGAGGTAGTTGGCCGCGCGCCACCAGGCGTCGAGCGCGGTGAGTTCGGCGCGGTCGAGCGGGCCGGGGGCGGCGCCGAGGTCGTAGCGGCGCGGCGCGATCGTCGCGCCGCCGCCGCTGTCGGTGTTGTCCGCCGAGGTGTCGCCTCCGGCGCTGGCCAGCCGCGTCATCCGCGGGCTCCTCCCGTGCGGCGCGAGGTCGGGGGCGCTCGTCGCGCCGCACCGGGCTTCGCGGGTGTGAATCCATGGGCGGGTGCCGACCGCGCCGTCGGTCCCGTGGCCGAGCTACCCCTCGCCGGGGGCGCCAATCCGTTTTCGAGCGTAGCCCGGTGGCCCCGCGGCGGCACGCCGGACGATAGGGTCCGCCGCATGCGAATTCTCCGCAGGATCATCGGGATCGGCGCCGTCGCCGTGGCGGCGAGCGGGCTCGTCGCGTGCGGCTCGGACGATTCGAGCACCGCCACCGCGACGACGACCACCGCCCGGGCCGCGAGCTCAGCCGCGGCGGCGCCCGCGCCGAAGGGCCGCGAGTGCACCGCCGACGACATCGGCGTCGACGGCGGCTTCGGCACCGCGCCGGTCATCACCCTGCCGGACGACTGCGACCCGCCGAAGCAGCTGATCACCGAGGACCTGGTGCCTGGCTCCGGCCCCGGCGCGCAGCCCGGCCAGCAGCTCACCATGAACTACTCGCTGGTGACCTGGTCGAACAAGAAGAAGCTGGACAGCTCCTTCGACCGCGACGAGACCTTCCCGCTCACCCTCGGCGCCGGTCAGGTGATCGAGGGCTGGGACACCGGGCTGGTCGGGGTGCAGCAGGGCGCCCGCCGGTTGCTGATCGTGCCGCCGGATCTCGGCTACGGTCAGGGCGGCCGCGGGATCGCGGCGAACGAGACCCTGGTCTTCGTGACCGACGCCGTGCAGATCGGCAGCTGAGTCCGCGACCACCCGCCGGATGCGGGGCCGCGCGAGTGGTCCACTACCCTTGTCGGGATGCCTGACGCCGCACCAGCGCCGTCCGGCGAGCGCGGGATCGCCACGGTCGACGGCCGGGGATTCGCCCGCGCCCGGCGGCGGGGGAGCGGCTGCCCCGCGCGGCATGGCCCGGCGGGTGAGGTACGCGAATGCCGACACCGAACGACGAACAAGGAGCATGTCCGTGAAGAGCACCGTCGAGCAACTGAGCCCGACCCGGGTCCGGATCAATGTCGAGGTGCCCTTCGAGGAGCTGAAGCCGGACTTCGACCGGGCCTACAAGGCGCTGGCCAAGCAGGTCCGGATCCCCGGCTTCCGCCCGGGCAAGGCGCCCGCCCGGCTGCTCGAGGCGCGGCTCGGCCGCGGCGCCATCCTGGAGCAGGTCGTCAACGACGCGCTGCCCGCGCGCTACAGCGAGGCCGTCACCACGGCCGAGGTCAAGGTCATCGGCCAGCCGGAGATCGAGATCACCAAGATCGAGGACGGCCAGGAGCTGGCCTTCTCGGCCGAGGTCGACATCCGCCCCGAGGTCGTGCTGCCGGACTACAGCTCGCTCTCGGTCACCGTCGACGCCTTCACCATCGACGATGCCGACATCGATGAGCAGCTGCAGTCGCTGCGCCAGCGCTTCGGCACCCTGAGCGGCGTCGAGCGGGCCGCGCAGGACGGCGATTTCGTCTCCATCGACCTCTCCGCCACCGTGGACGGCGCGGAGGTGCCGGAGGCGGCCACCACCGGGCTCTCGCACGAGGTCGGCTCCGGCCAGCTCATCGAGGGGCTGGACGAGGCGCTGATCGGCCTCTCGGCGGGCGAGTCCAAGGAGTTCACCACCAAGCTGGTGGCGGGCGAGCACGCCGAGCAGGAGGCCGTCGTCACCGTCACGCTGCAGTCGGTCAAGGAGCGCGAGCTGCCCGAGGCGGACGACGAATTCGCCCAGCTGGCCAGTGAATTCGACACCCTGGACGAGCTGAAGGACGACCTGCGCACCCGGGTCGAGCGGGTCAAGAAGGTGCAGCAGGCCGGCGAGATCAGGGACAAGGTGCTCGAGGCCCTGCTGGAGCAGGTCGAGGTGCCGCTGCCGGACGCCGTCGTGCAGGCCGAGGTCGACGCGCTGGTGCACGACGCCGTGCACGGCTTCGACCACGACGAGGCCAAGTTCGCCGAGTCGCTGGAGGCGCAGGGCAGCAGCCGCGAGGAGTTCGACTCCGACACTCGCGCGGCGGCCGAGAAGTCGGTGAAGACCCAGCTGCTGCTGGACGCCATCGCCGAGAAGGACAACACCCAGGTCGGCCAGGACGAGCTCACCGAGCGGATCCTTTTCCAGGCGCAGCGCTACGGCATGGCCCCGGAGCAGTTCATCCAGCAGGTGCAGCAGGCGGGCCAGCTCGGCGCGGTCTTCGCCGACGTGCGCCGCGGCAAGGCGCTGGCGGGCGTGGTCGGCCAGGTCACCGTGACCGACTCCGATGGCAACGCGGTCGACACCGGCGAGCTCTTCGGTGAGCCGGAGGCCGAGGAGGTCGAGGCCGACGTGGTCGAGGCAGCCGACGCCGACGAGACCGAGACCGCCGTCACCGCGAAGGCGGAGTGACGCCGATGCCGCGAGCAGCGCGCCGCCTGGTGTGCGGTGTGATTGCGCTGTGAGCGAAGAGGGGCGGTACCGGGAGTTCGGTGCCGCCCTGCTTCGTTAATGTTTGTGACAGTGAAGCGATGGCTGTGTGGCGCATCAGCGACGAGCCGGTGAGAGAGGGCAGGTATTCGTGGAAAACAATCAGGCGGGGGTGCGCATGACATCCGCAACTGCAGGACTCAACCTCAGTGATTCGGTGTACGAGCGGCTGCTGCGCGAACGCATCATCTTCCTCGGTACGCAGGTCGACGACGATATCGCCAACAAGCTGTGCGCCCAGATCCTGCTGCTCACGGCGGAGGATCCGACCCGCGACATCGCGCTCTACATCAACTCCCCCGGCGGCTCGGTCACCGCGGGCATGGCGATCTACGACACCATGCAGTTCGCCGAGTGCGACATCCGCACCGTCGGCATGGGGCTGGCCGCCTCGATGGGGCAGTTCCTGCTCACCGCGGGCACCAAGGGCAAGCGCTACGCGCTGCCGCACGCGCGGATCATGATGCACCAGCCGTCGGCGGGCATCGGCGGCTCGGCGGCCGACATCGCGATCATGGCGGAGCAGTTCGCGCACACCAAGCGGGAGCTGAACGAGCTGCAGGCGCAGCACACCGGCAAGTCGGTGGAGCAGGTCGCCGCCGACGCCGATCGCGACCGCTGGTTCACCGCGAAAGAGGCGCTGGAGTACGGCTTCGTCGACCACGTGGTCAGCCACGCGAACCAGGCCAACGGCGCGGGCGCCTGAGCGCCACGCCGAGACAGACCCCGCCCGGACCCGGACGTCCGGCTGCCGCACAGACTTTGGAGACGAACATGGTCAACCCGACCGATCCGCGCGCCGGCCTCTCCGGCGTCGCTCCGCAGGGTGCGCAGTCGCGCTACATCCTGCCGTCCTTTATCGAGCACTCCAGCTTCGGCGTCAAGGAGTCGAACCCCTACAACAAGCTCTTCGAGGAGCGCATCATCTTCCTCGGCGTGCAGGTGGACGACGCCTCGGCCAACGACATCATGGCGCAGCTGCTGGTGCTGGAGTCGCTCGACCCGGACCGTGACATCACCATGTACATCAACTCGCCCGGCGGCTCCTTCACCTCGCTGATGGCGATCTACGACACCATGCAGTACGTGCGCGCCGACGTCGCGACGGTCTGCCTCGGCCAGGCCGCCTCGGCCGCCGCGGTGCTGCTCGCCGCGGGCACCCCCGGCAAGCGCGCCTGCCTGCCGAACGCCCGCGTGCTGATCCACCAGCCGTCGCTGGAGGGTGGCATCCAGGGCCAGGTCTCCGACCTGGAGATCCAGGCTGCGGAGATCGAGCGCATGCGCAGGCTGATGGAGACCACCCTGGCCAGGCACACCGGCAAGGACGCGGACACCATCCGCAAGGACACCGATCGCGACAAGATCCTGACCGCCGAGGCGGCCAGGGACTACGGGATCATCGACACGGTTTTCGACTACCGGAAGCTGAGCGCACAGAAGTGAAGACCCGCCCACGCGGCCGGACCCGTCGGTGTGACGGGTCCGGCCGCATGGGTATCGGCGCGGTGCGCGGTGCCGGTTTCCGGTGAGACCACGCACACGCCGGGCGAGAAACATGCCCGAGTTGTCGACCTGCGTCGCAGATGTCGGTTACGGTCGACACAGGGACCTCGGCTCCCGGTTGACAGCCTGGCTGTCGACAACGCCGCCCCGCCCGCCACACCGGTGGATCGACCGTCGTGACGACGAGTGTTCGCCTCGGCACCGAGCGTGTCGTGACGGCGGCGGGGCCGCAGCGCGGACGGACGTCGCCGCGGTGCGGACGAACGGCGGACAGCTGGCAGCCGGGAACAACGGTTGCACGCGGACAAGGAAGTAGGGACCCACGAGATGGCGCGCATCGGTGATGGCGGCGATCTGCTCAAGTGCTCGTTCTGCGGAAAGAGCCAGAAGCAGGTCAAGAAGCTCATTGCGGGACCAGGGGTGTACATCTGCGACGAGTGCATCGATCTCTGCAACGAGATCATCGAGGAGGAGCTCGCCGAGTCGAGCGAGGTCAAGCTGGACGAGCTGCCCAAGCCGCAGGAGATCCGGGACTTCCTGGAGAACTACGTGATCGGGCAGGACACCGCGAAGCGCACCCTCGCCGTCGCCGTGTACAACCACTACAAGCGGATCCAGGCGGGCGACAAGAGCCGGGACAGCCGGGGTGAGACGGTCGAGCTGGCCAAGTCGAACATCCTGATGCTCGGCCCCACCGGCTGCGGCAAGACCTACCTGGCGCAGACGCTGGCCAAGATGCTCAACGTGCCCTTCGCGATCGCGGACGCCACCGCGCTCACCGAGGCGGGCTACGTCGGCGAGGACGTCGAGAACATCCTGCTCAAGCTGATCCAGGCCGCCGACTACGACGTCAAGCGCGCCGAGACCGGCATCATCTACATCGACGAGGTCGACAAGATCGCCCGCAAGAGCGAGAACCCGTCGATCACCCGCGATGTCTCCGGCGAGGGCGTGCAGCAGGCGCTGCTGAAGATCCTGGAGGGCACCCAGGCGAGCGTGCCGCCGCAGGGCGGGCGCAAGCACCCGCACCAGGAGTTCATCCAGATCGACACCACCAACGTGCTGTTCATCGTCGCGGGGGCGTTCGCCGGGCTGGAGAAGATCATCTCCGACCGCACCGGGCACCGCGGCATCGGCTTCGGCTCCGAGGTGCGCTCCAAGGCCGAGATCGACACCGCCGACCACTTCGGCGAGGTCATGCCGGAGGATCTGATCAAGTTCGGGCTCATCCCCGAGTTCATCGGCCGGCTCCCGGTCGTCGCCTCGGTGACCAACCTGGACAAGGAATCGCTGGTCAAGATCCTCTCCGAGCCGAAGAACGCGCTGGTCAAGCAGTACGTCCGGCTCTTCGAGATGGACGGCGTCGACCTGGAGTTCACCGACGACGCGCTGGAGGCGGTGGCCGACCAGGCCATCCTGCGCGGCACCGGCGCCCGCGGCCTGCGGGCGATCATGGAGGAGGTCCTCCAGCCCGCGATGTACGACATCCCCAGCCGCGACGATGTCGCCAAGGTGGTCGTCACCGCGGACACGGTGAACGACAACGTGCTGCCGACCATCGTGCCGCGCAAGCAGCAGCGCACCGAGCGCCGCGAGAAGTCGGCGTAGTTTTCTCCCGCTCCCCGGGCGAGCAGCTCGCCCGGGGCAGGCGGAAACATTCGGTGTAGCGAGGTCGCACAGCGGGTACTCGGTAGGGAAGGTTGAGATACACCAGCCCAGTTCCGAGGCATTCCTTTCGAGGCTCTGATCCCGGGGCGCTCCGCCCCGCCGACCCCGGTCGACGCGAACGCACAGGACCGAGGTCCTCATGATCGTTCTCGCCCCACCCCGTCAGCCCATCGCACCGCCCGCCCCCGCCGCCAAGCGCGGCAGCCCAGCGGATCGGCTCCGCGTCGCGGTCACGCACCCGGGCGCCGCGCTGACGCTCTGCGCCGTCGCCGGTGATGTGGACGGCTACACCGCCGAGATCTTCGCCCGCAGGCTCGGAGCCGCACTGGATCTGCCCGCGCCGCTGGTCGCGGTGGATCTGTCCAAGGTCACCTTCTTCGGCAGCGCCGGGCTGCGCGCGCTGCTCCACATCCGCGCCGAACTCGAGGGAGCCGGGCGCTCGCTGTGCGTGCTGGCCGGTACCCCGTGCGTGGACCGGCTGCTGGCGGTCGCCGCGGTGGAACCGCCGGTGCGTACGGTCCGCGACCTGGCGGCAGCGGCTGCGCTCGCCGCTCGGACGAGCTAGCCGGCGCCGAGCTCGCCACTCGGGCGAGCCGGCGGTTCGCCGCGGCCGGATCCGGCCCTACCCCTCGACCTTCATGTCGTCCTGGCCCCAGTAGGCCCGCATGTGCGTGATCCGGCCGTCGGCGTCGAACTCCATTACATCGATCGGTGAGACCACGAAGCTCTGGTCACCGAACTTCGTGGTCAGCGTGAACTGGAAGGCGGCGTGCCCCTCGACCGCGCGCACGGTGCCCTCGGTGAGCTCGGTCGAGCGCTCCAGGCCGGTGATGACGTCGTAGAACGCGGCGATCTCGGCGTGGCCCTTCTTCGGCTCGGTGCCGACCGGATCCTCGATCACGGCGTCGTCGGCGTAGAGCGCCACGATATCCGCGGTCGAACCGGAGCCGACCAGTTCGACGTATCGGAGCACCACGTCGCGGATCTGCTGTGCCATGCCAACCTCTGTTTCCGAGCGAAAGTGGAACGTGTTCTAGTTCGCAGGGTAGCAGGGTGCGCGGTCGGCTCGGTCCGGAAACAGGGTGGGAAGCGTCGTCGATTCCCTCGGGTTCGCCGTTGAACCCGGTGTTCCGAAGCCATACCCGAATGTCGGGTTGCCGGGATGGTGCGTTACCTCATAGTGGTGCAGACGGGCTATGACGGCGGGATTCATCGCGTTCGCACGGCGTTTTTCCGGTGTGTCGGCCGTTCGGCGCCGATCCGGTGCTGTCTAATCGGTCCGGTTGATTCAGATGTTCGATGTGACGAGTGAAAGCGGAGGAGAAATGGCACTGCCCACGATGACCGCCGAACAACGCTCGGAAGCGCTGGCCAAGGCGGCGGCGGTTCGGAAGGCACGCTCGGAGCTGATCGGCAAGGTGAAGTCCGGCAAGGTGAGCGTCGCCGATCTCCTGAAGAAGGCGGACTCGGACGAGCTGGTCAAGAAGACCAAGGTGGCCGCCGTCATCAAGGCACTGCCCGGGGTCGGCCCGGTCAAGGCCGCGAAGCTGCTCGACCAGGCCGACATCCCCGAGGACCGCCGGATCGGTGGCCTCGGTGCGCGGCAGCGGGCCGCGCTGCTCGACGCGCTCGCTCCCTGACGCACTACATTTCCAGGTATGACCGGGGAATCGACGCTCACCTCCGTGGCCTGGCTCTGCCTGCGGGAGCGCAGGCTGCTGGCCGTCCGGACCGAAGGCAGGGACGCCTTCTACCTGCCGGGCGGCAAGCCGGAGCCGGGGGAGACCCTGGCCCGCGCACTGGTTCGCGAAGTGCGCGAGGAGGTCGGCGTCGACCTGGAACCGCACGGGATCACGCCCGTGGTGACGATCACCGCGCCTGCCCACGGGCTTCCCGGGACCCTGGTCGAGATGCACTGCTTCACCGCGCCGGGGCACGGCACGCCAGCCCCGGCGGCGGAGATCGCGGAGCTGGCGTGGTTCGGGCCGGAGGACGCGCATCGCTGCGCCCCGGCCGTGGTCGAGGCGCTGGAGCACATCACCGCGCGGGGCGCGTGGTCGGGGTTCTGAGGGGTTCCCGTCGCTGTTCGTCGGTGGCGAGGACGCGGTGCTCGCCCGCGTAGATGTTCATGGTCTCGCCGCGCAGGAAACCGACGAGGGTGAGGCCGGACTCCACGGCCAGGTCGACGGCGAGCGAGCTCGGGGCGGAGACCGCGGCCAGCAGCGGGATCCCGGCGAGCACCGCCTTCTGCACCAGCTCGAAGGAGGCTCGGCCGCTCACCACGAGCAGCAGGTCGTGCAGCGGAACCCGGTGCTCCCGGAGCGCCCAGCCGACCACCTTGTCCACCGCGTTGTGCCTGCCGATGTCCTCCCGCACGCAGACCATCCCGCCCGCCGGGGTGAAGAGGCCGGCGGCGTGCAGTCCGCCGGTGGCGTCGAAGACCGACTGCTCGGCGCGCAGCGTCTCCGGCAGCCCGGCCAGCACCTCGGGCGGGACGACCGGGCCGGTGCCGGTCAGCGGGTACGCGGTGCTGGTGTGCACCTGGTCGAGCGCGGTGCGGCCGCAGAGCCCGCAGGCGCCGGTGGTGAGCACCTTGCGGGCGGGAACCGCCGCCGCGTGCCGCAGCTGCACGTCGAGCACGTTGTAGGTGTTGCGGCCCTGGTCGTCGGTGCCCGCGCAGTACCGCGCGCTCACCACCTCGTCGGCGCTCGCGATGACGTTCTCGGCCAGCAGGAAGCCGTGCACCAGGTCGATATCACTGCCGGGGGTGCGCATGGTGACGGTGAGCGACTGCCCGTTCACCCGGATCTCCAGCGGCTCCTCGACCGCGAGCGAATCCGGCCTGGTGATCTCCCCGGCCGGGGTGATGCGGCGCATCCGGCGGCGCGCGGTCACCCGGCTCACGACGGGGCGCCGACGTGCACGTGCGGCTCGATCCGGATCACGACCGCCTTGGAGACCGGGGTGTTCGAGCCGGCCGCCACGTGGTCGAGCGGGACCAGCGGGTTGGTCTCGGGGTAGTAGGCGGCGGCGTTGCCGCGCGGGGTCGGGTAGGGCACCACCCGGAAGGCGATCACCCGGCGCTCGACGCCGTCGGTGAACTCGGAGACCAGGTCGACCAGCTGGTCCGGCTCCAGGCCCAGCTCGGCGATGTCGTCCGGGTGCACCAGCACCACCCGGCGCGCGTTGCGCACGCCGCGGTAGCGGTCGTCCAGGCCGTAGATGGTGGTGTTGTACTGGTCGTGGCTGCGCAGCGACTGCAGGATCAGCCGCCCCTGCGGCACCGGAAGCCAGGTCAGGTCGTTGACCCCGAAGTTCGCCCTACCGGTGCCGGTGTGGAACTCACGCGCGTCGCGCGGCGGGTGCGGCAGCTGGAAACCGTTGCGCGAGCGCACCTTGGCGTTGTAGTCGGCGCAGCCGGGGACGACCCGAGCGATGGCGTCCCTGATCCGGTCGTAGTCGCGGCGGAACTCGCCCCACGGCACCGGGTGCTCCGGGCCGAAGAGCTCGGCCGCCAGCTCGCAGACGATGGCGACCTCGCTGCGCAGCTCCTGGCTCACCGGA
Source organism: Nocardia jiangsuensis (assembly GCF_042650385.1). Taxonomy (NCBI): domain Bacteria; kingdom Bacillati; phylum Actinomycetota; class Actinomycetes; order Mycobacteriales; family Nocardiaceae; genus Nocardia; species Nocardia jiangsuensis. The sequence continues at coordinate 365,212 of NZ_JBHSAX010000033.1, read as the reverse complement.
CGCAGCCGCCCGGTGCTCAGGTGCACCATCGACATGGAGTCCTCCACCGACACCTGCTGCCGCTCGCCGGCCTGCACGTCGGCATCGGTGCGGCCGAGGGTGGGCAGGATCAGCGCGGTCCGGCCGTGTACCACGTGGCTGCGGTTGAGCTTGGTGGAGACCTGCACGGTCAGCCCGCAGGAGCGCAGCGCGGCCTCGGTGACCTCGGTGTCCGGCGAGGCGGAGGCGAAGTTGCCGCCCATCGCCATGAAGAACTTCGCCCTGCCGTCGCGCATGGCCCGGATGGCGTCGACGGTGTCGAAGCCGTGCTCGCGCGGGCTGGTGATGCCGAGCTCGCGGTCGAGCGCGGCCAGGAACGGCTCCGGCATCCGCTCCCAGATGCCCATGGTGCGATCGCCCTGCACGTTCGAGTGGCCGCGCACCGGGCAGACGCCGGCGCCCGGCTTGCCGATCATGCCGCGCAGCAGCAGCAGGTTGGTGGCCTCCTCGATGGTGGCGACGCCGTGCGCCTGCTGGGTCAGCCCCATGGCCCAGCAGATGATGGTGCCCCGCGACCGGGCCAGCCGGTGCGCGGTGCGCTCCAGCTGCGCGCGGGTCAGCCCGGTGGCCTGCTCGACCTCGGCGAGGTCGGCCGCGCGGGCCTGCCGCTCGTACTCGGCGAAGCCCGCGGTGTGCCGCTCGACGAACTCGCGGTCGAGCACGGTGCCCGGCGCGCGGTCCTCGGCCTCGAAGAGCAGCCGGGCCAGGCCGCGGAAGAGCGCCATGTCGCCGCCGAGCCGGATCTGCAGGAAGTCGTCGGCGATCTCGACGCCGGTGATGAGGCCGCGCGGGGTCTGTGGGTCGCGGAAGGCGAGCAGCCCGGCCTCGGGCAGCGGGTTCACCGCGAGCACGGTCGTGCCCGCCTGCTTGGCGTCGCTCAGCGCGCTGAGCATGCGCGGGTGATTGGTGCCCGGGTTCTGCCCGGCCACGATGATCAGGTCGGCCTTCGGGAAGTCGTCGATCGAGACCGAGCCCTTGCCGATGCCGATCGAGCGGGTGAGCGCGGTGCCCGAGGACTCGTGGCACATGTTGCTGCAGTCCGGCAGATTGTTGGTGCCGTAGGCGCGGACCAGGGCCTGGTAGAGGAAGGCGGTCTCGTTGGCGGTGCGGCCGGAGGTGTAGAAGACGGCCTCGTCCGGGGAGTCCAGGGCGCGCAGGCCATCGGCGATCAGGCGGTAGGCGTCGTCCCAGGCGATCGGGCGGTAGTGGGTGTCGCCCGCGCGCAACACCATGGGATGCGTGATCCGGCCCTGTTGGCCGAGCCAGTAGCCGGACTTGGCGGCCAGGTCGGCGATCGAGTGCTCGGCGAAGAACGCCGGGTCGACGGTGCGCAGCGTGGCCTCCTCGGCCACCGCCTTCGCGCCGTTCTCGCAGAACTCGGCGGGGCGCCGGTGGCCGGATGGCTCCGGCCAGGCGCAGCCGGGGCAGTCGAAGCCGTGCACCTGGTTCAGCCTGGTCAGGGTGCGGGCGGTGCGGACGACGCCCATCTCCTCGACCGAGCGCTTCAACGCCACCGCCACCGCCGTGACCCCGGCCGCCTGCTGCTTCGGCGCGCTGACCTCGAGCGCGGCTTCGTCGATGTCGGTCCGCGGGCTGTTGCGATGCATACCCGACACTATCCGCCAAATCGTGGGATGTGTCAGTGCGGTTGGTCCGGGAGGTAGGTGAGGACCCGGTCGCTGATCCGCACCCGTGCCCCCGGCGGGAGCTCGGTGCGGTCGGTGCCGATGCGCGCCCACTCGTCGGTGCCCGGCGCCGCGACGAAGGTGCCCGCGCCGGTCCCGGCGTCGCGGACGAAGACATTGCCGTTGTCGATGTCGACGTAGGCGTGCACCCGGGAGACGTGCCGGTCGCGCGGGAGTACCAGCGGGGCGGCCACGGCGGCCTTGACGGCGGCGTCGGTCTGCGGGCCGCGGCCGATGACGTACGGGCGGTCCAACGGGTAGGCGGTGCCGTCGACCAGCAGGGCGCCGAGCGCACCGCTCTCCGGAGCCGTCACCACCGGCATGACCCTGGTTCCGCTGCCCGTCGCCTTGCGCAGCGCCACTCGGCCCTTGGCGTCCCGGCCCGGGGCCTCGCCCCGGCGCGGGGGGAACATGCGGGCGGACGGGGGTGCGCTGCCGGTGTGCGGGGCGAAGGTGTGTGGGCCCTCCGGGACCTGGGACCAGGCGAGGGGGCGCGGGGGGTCGGGGCGCGGCGGGGCTTTGGCGGTGGGGTCGGCGTCGGCATTGCCCGGGAAGGTGTGGCCGGTGGGCAGGGGTGTGCCTGCCGGGGAGTGGCCGGTGGCTGCGGCGGCGTGGCCCGTCGCGGCGGGGGAGCCCGCGGCCGCGTGGCCGGTCGCAGGGCTCGACGCGGCTCCCGCGTGGCCGGTGGCGGGCCCCGCGGATGCGGCGTCGGCGACGGAGTAGCCGGTTGCGGACGGACTTCCCGCGGCCGCGTGGCCGGTGGGGGGCGATGACGCCGCGGCGGCGTGGCCGGTCGCGGAACGGTTGCCCGCTGCCTTCTGCCTTCCCTTGCCGACCCGGACGGTCGGGCCGGGCTCGGCGGGGGCACCTGCCCCGGGGAGGGCGGCCTCGGCGGCGGTGGCGGGGCCTGCCGAGACGGCCGCCTCGGCGCCGGTGGGCTCAGGGGTGGCGGCGAAGCCGGAGGCTTGGGTCGGGGGCGGCTCCGCGGCCGCGGCGGGCGGCTTCGGGGCGCGGCGGGTGACGGCCTTGCGCCCGCCCACCCGGCGCAGGGCGGCGCGCAGGACGAAACCACCGCCGGGCACCACACCCTCGCGCAGGTCGCTGTGCGCCGCGACGGCGAGCGGGAACGCCTCGTCGGGGCCGACCGAGACGGTGCGCACCGGTTCCCGGACGATCTCGTCCACCCAGGTGAAGGCGCGCTCGCCGGAGAGCGTGCGCACCCCCTCCGCGCCGTGCAGCTGCGCGCTCACCGGCCCGCGGAGCAGCAGCAGGGTGCCGTCCGGGGTCGGCGCGACCACGCCGAACGGCGGCGGCTCCGCGCTCCCGGCGAAGACGACGGCGGCGAGCCGCTGCGCGATCGCGGGCCCGGGCCGCTCGCCGTCGGCGGCCGCGCGCACCGCGCCGAGGATCCGGTCGGTGGCGCCGTTCGCGCTCGCGAGGAAGACGACGACCCCGCCGAACCGGGCGACGAGCCCCGAGCCGGGAACGATCCCGACGGTGGACGTTTCACTGCGCATCCGCGCCCTCCTTCCCGGGACATCCCCAGCCAGCATAGAGGCGGGCGCCCGGTCCCGAGCCCGGTCGGCGGGTGGCGAAGGGCACCGCAGCGGTTGTCCGCGCCGGGCGGAAAGGGCCGCGCCGGAGCAGGCCACGCGGATAGGGTGCCTCCCGTGATCCGCCCCGCCGTCCCCGCCGACCTGCCGACCCTGCAGGAACTGGAGAGAGCCGCCGGGGTGCCCTTCGCGGCGCTCGGCATGCACGCGGTGGCCGAGGACGACCCGCCCGCGCTCGAGCTGCTCGGCGAGTACGTCCGGGCCGGACGGGCCTGGGTCTGGGACGCGGACGGCCCCGCCGGTTATCTGGTCCTCGACCTGGTCGACGGTGCCGCGCACGTGGACCAGGTCTCGGTCGACCCGGCGCTGCGCGGCAGCCGCATCGGCCGCAGGCTGCTCGACCACGCCGCCGCGTGGGCACTGTCGCGCGGCTTGACCGCGCTCACCCTGACCACCTTCGTCGAGGTGCCCTGGAACGGTCCGTACTACCGGCGGCTCGGCTTCCGCTTCCTCGCGCCCGAGGAGGAGACGCCCGGGTTGCGTGCCCTGCGCGCCGCCGAGGCCGCGCACGGCCTCGACCACTGGCCGCGCGCCTGCATGCGCGCCGAACTCGCCGACTGGCGGGCACTGACGGGCTGAGAGCCAGCCGGGCGCCGCACCGCCGGGCAGGCGCGGTGCACGGCCGTCGGCGCTCAGCCGAACGCCGCTTCGGCGGCGGGCAGCGCCGCCTCCCGATCGGCGGCGACGAGCCCGACCCGGCTGCGCCGGTCGAGCAGGTCGTCCGGGGAGAGCGCCCCCTCGTGGCTGATGCCGAAGGCGAATTCGGCGTGCGTGACGTCGCTCCCCGGCGCGATCTGCTCGGCGGAGCCTGCCCCGGCCACGAGCGGCGCCTCGGCGCCGTACCGCTCCAGCAGCCGCTGCGGCGCGACGAGCCGGTCCCGCGCCGCGCCGGCGACGGCGCCGACCAGCGGGAGGTCGCGCGTCCGGCACGGCCCGGCGGTCAACCCGGCGGTCCGCACCGCGGTGTCGACGGCGTCCTCCGCCATCCGGCGGTAGGTGGTGAGCTTGCCGCCGACCACCGTCACCATGCCGGTCGGCGAGACCAGCACCGCGTGCCTGCGCGAGATGTCGGCGGTGGCCCCGCCCTCGGTGCGCAGCAGCGGGCGCAGCCCGGCGAAACTGCCGCGGATATCGCCGCGGGACAGCGGCTCCCGCAGCACCGTGTTGACGACGCCGAGCAGGAAGTCGACCTCGCCGTCGGTCGGCTCGGGGACGTCGGGCACCGGCCCGGGGGCATCCTCGTCGGTGAGCCCGAGGTAGACCCGGCCGTGCGGGGCGGGCAGCGCGAAGACGAAGCGCCCGACGCTGCCCGGCACCGGCACGGTGAGCGCGGCACCGAGCCCGCCGAACGCCGCGTCGTCGAAGACGAGGTGCGTGCCCCGGCTCGGCCGCAGCGAGATGCTCGGGTCGACGGTGTCCGCCCACACCCCTGCCGCGTTCACCACCACCCGCGGCCGCAGCTCGAGCGTCTCGCCGGAGAGGGTGTCGCGCAGCACCGCGCCGCCACGCTCGGCCGCGACCCGGGTGAGCACGAGGGCACCGTGCGCGGCAGCGGTGCGCGCCAGCCCGACCACCAGCCTGGCATCGTCCACCAGCTGCCCGTCCCAGGCCTGCAGCCCGCCGCGCAGCCCGGCGCGGCGCACGGTCGGTGCCAGCCGCAGCGTCTCGGCGGCGGCGATCCGGCGCGAGCGGGGCAGCGTGGCCGCCCCGGTGCCCGCGCCGCGGCGCAGCACGTCGCCCGCGACGAACCCGGCCCGGACGAGGGCGCGCTGCGCGCCGCCGATCCCGGGCAGCAGCGGCACCACCTGCGGCAGCGCGCGGACCAGGTGCGGCGCCGTCCGCTGCAGCAGGATGCCGCGCTCGACCGCGCTCTCGTGCGCGATCCCGACCTGCCCGGAGGCCAGGTACCGCAGCCCGCCGTGCACCAGCTTGGAGCTCCACCGGCTGGTGCCGAAGGCCAGGTCGGCGCGCTCGGCGAGCACCGTGCGCAGCCCTCGGCTCGCCGCGTCCAGCGCGACCCCCGCACCGGTCACGCCGCCGCCGATCACCAGGACGTCGACCGCGGGGTCGGCACCGAGCGCGGCCAGTTCGCGGGCGCGGCGGGCGGCATCGAGGGCGGAGTCGCCGGTCATGGGATTTCCTCTCGATCGGGCCGCAGGTAGCCGTCGACGGCGCGGGTGAGCTCGGCGTCCAGCGCGGGGCCGTCCAGCAGCTCGGCGACGGTACCCGCCGACTGCACCGCGGACTGCACGATGAGCAGCAGCATGGTCGCCATCCGCTCCGGCTCGCCCGCGCGGATGGAGCCGTCCCGCGCGCCGTCGGCGATGGCGGTGGCGAAGAGCTCGATCAGGGCGCGCTGATTGCGGCCCAGTCTGCCGAAGACGTAGGTGAGCATGAGGTCGGTGTCGGTGCGGAAGATCTTGATGAACAGCGGGTTCGCGCGCACCAGCCGCGCGCCGCCGACCACGCCGGTCACCAGCCTCCGCCTGGCGTCGCCGTCGGTGGGCATGCTCGTCGCGACGATGTCGCGCAGCTCGCGGACCAGCAGCTCGGCGATGAGCGAGCCGGTGTCCGGCCAGCGCCGGTAGACCGTCGGCCTGCTCACCCCGGCCCGCCGCGCCACCTCGGTGAGCGTGGTGCGCCGCACCCCGAACTCGGCAACGCAGTCGCGGGCGGCGCGGAAGATCGCGTGGTCGATGGTCTCGGATTCCGGCACGTTTCCCCTCGACTTACTGCTTGACAGTTCATGTCACACTGTAACGCATGGTGGAGACGAAGAACCCCGCGGCCGAGACCGACCGGACGGCGGCCGCACCGGGTATGGTGTGGGACGCCTGGGGGGTCCCCGCCGGGCACAAGCCGCTCCCGGAGCAGGTCCGGAGCCTGGTCACCCAGGTTTTCGGGGTTTCGGGGGAGCCGGTGGCGCGCCGCGATGAGGGCGGCGTGCCACTACCGGAGCCCGCCCTGCCCGCGGCGCTGCTCGCCGGGCTCGGCGCGGTGGTCGGCGTCGAGCACGTGTCGGCGGAGCACCGCGACCGGCTGCGCCACGCGGGTGGCAAGAGCACCCTCGACCTGCTGCGCCGCCGCGCGACCGGCACGCAGGAGGCACCGGACGCGGTGGTCTTCCCCGGCAGCCACGACGAGGTGCTCGCGCTCCTCTCCTTCTGTGCCGGCCTGAAGATCGCCGTCGTCCCGTTCGGCGGCGGCACCAGCGTGGTCGGCGGGGTGCAGCCGCTGCGCGGCGACTGCGCGGCGGTCATCGCGCTCGACCTGCGCAGGCTGGACGGGCTGACCGAGGTCGACCCCGTCGCGGGCACCGCGACCCTCGGCGCCGGGCTCACCGGCCCGCAGGCCGAGGCGCTGCTGGCCGGGCACGGCCTCTCGCTCGGCCACTACCCGCAGAGCTTCGAGTTCGCCAGCATCGGCGGCTTCGCCGCGACCCGCTCGTCCGGGCAGGCATCGGCCGGGTACGGCCGCTTCGACGACATGGTGGAGCGGCTCACCGTCGCCACCCCGGCGGGCACGCTCGCGCTCGGCCGCGCCCCCGCCTCGGCCGCAGGCCCCGACCTGCGCGCGCTCTTCCTCGGCTCCGAGGGAACACTCGGTGTGCTCACCGCGGTCACGCTGCGGGTGCATCCGATTCCCGCGGCGGTCGAGTACCAGGCCTGGTCCTTCCCCGACTTCGAAACCGGCGCCGCCGCACTGCGTTCGGTGGTGCAGGCGGGTGCGGCACCGACCGTGCTCCGGCTCTCCGACGAGGCCGAGACCGGGGTGAACCTCGCCCGCTCCGGTGACATCGGCGGCGGCGCGGTGGCCGGCTGCCTCGCCGTGACCACCGTGGAGGGCAGCGCGGCGCACGTGGCCGCCCGCGCGGCCGAGGCGCACGCCCTGCTGACGGCCGCCGGCGGCACCGCGCTCGGGCCGCAACCCGCGCGCGACTGGGAGCACGGCCGCTTCGGCGCGCCCTACCTGCGCGATGCCCTGCTCGACGTCGGGGTGCTCTGCGAGACCCTGGAGACCGCGACCACCTGGTCGAACCTCGGCGCGCTCAAGGCCGCCGTCACCGCCGCGCTCACCGCGGCGCTGCAGGGGCAGGGCACGCCGCCGCTGGTCATGTGCCACGTCTCGCACACCTACCCGACCGGCGCCTCGCTCTACTTCACCGTGGTCGCCAAGCGGCTCGACGACCCCGCCGAGCAGTGGGCGATCGCGAAAACCGCGGCGGGCGATGCCATCACCGGGCACGGCGGAACCATCACCCACCACCACGCCGTCGGCACCGACCACCGCGCCTGGATGTCCGCGGAGATCGGCGACCTCGGCGTGCGGGTGCTGCGCGCGGTCAAGCGCGAGCTCGACCCGGCCGGCATCCTCAACCCCGGAAAGCTGCTGCCGTGATCCGCCGGGTCACCGTCGTGACCAACCCGCACTCCGGGGCCGGGCGCGGGCACGGAGTCGCGGGCGCCACGCTCGCCGCGCTCACCGATCGCGGCGCCGAGATCACCGAGGTGCGGGCCGGGACGGCGGCGGAATCGGTTCGGCTGGTCATGGATTCGGTGCGGAGCCGGGAGCTGCGGCCGGACGCGGTGGTCTGCGTCGGCGGCGACGGGCTGGTCAACGTGCTGCTGCCCGCGCTGGCGAACACCGGGGTCGCGCTCGGGCTCGTCCCCGCCGGGACCGGCAACGACCTGGCCCGCGAACTCGGCATCCCGGTGGACGACCCGGTCGCGGCGGTCGAGCTGCTGCTCGCCGGGAACGCCCGCACGCTCGATCTCGGGCTGATCGAGGGGGGTGCGGGGGAGCAGTGGTTCGTGACCGTCGCCGGCACCGGCTTCGACGCACGGGTGACGCTGCGCGCCAACGCCATGCGCAGGCCGCGCGGTTCGCTGCGCTACACCGTGGCCGCGCTCGCCGAGCTCGGCAGCGGGCTCGGCGTGCCCTACCGGCTGGAGCTGGCCGGGCTCGCCCCCGGCGCCCTGGACAACCCGGCCACCGCCGACGGCCGCGCCGTGCTGGAGACCGAGGCCGTCATGGTGGCCATCGGCAACACCCGCACCTACGGCGGCGGCATGCTGATCTGCCCCGACGCCGAACCGGACGATGGGCTGCTCGACCTCACCGTCGTCGGCGCGGTCTCCCGCCTGGAGATGCTGCGCCTGCTCCCCGCGCTCGCCGCGGGCAGGCGGATCGACCACCCGGCCAGCACCCAGCTGCGGGTGGCCGAGGTGACGCTCACCGCGCCCGGCGCCCCCGCCACCGCCGACGGCGAACCGGCGGGCCAGTTGCCGATCACCGTGCGCGCCGTCCCGGCCGCCCTGCGCGTGCTGGTGCCGAGCTAGGACGAGGGGCACGCCGCGCTACTCGAAAGGGATTCAGTCCTCGAAGACGATGCGCTGCAGCCGATTCAGCGCGGCACGGTCGGTGAGCACCGCGGAGGTCGTCCGCCCCGGCGCGGCGGTGTCGCGGACCGCGTCGGCGACCAGCCCGCGCCAGCGCCTGCAGTGCAGCGCGAAGGTGACCGGATTGATCCGCCGCCCGCGCGCCCGCTGCCCGGCCCGCGCCACCTCGGGCGCGACGTCGAGCATGACGACGTGCAGCTCCCGCCCCGCCTCCGCGGTCCAGCGGGCGATCATCCGCCTGGCCCAGCGGTAGGTCCCGCAGTCGTGGATCACCACCGGCCCGGCGGCGCCGCGCAGCGCCGCGCGCACCGCGCGGTAGTGCGCGACGTGCACCACCGGCCGCCACAGCGGGTACGGCAGCCAGGCCAGGCTGCGCCGCCAGCGCACCCTGGCCTGGTGCGAATCGACGACGACGGCGCCGCGCTCGGTGCGCGCGGGGGCGTCGGCGTCCGGCTCGGTGCCGAAGAAGGTGTGCAGCGCCGTGCTCTTACCCGCGCCCGGAATGCCGGCGACGACCAGCGCGGCCCGCGCCGGATACCGCAATTCCCCGACGGCGCCGCCGGTTTCGCCTGCCCGGCGCAGATCGTGCAACGTGTGCGGTGCGAGTGCGAAAGCCCGCACAACGGGCAAATCGGGCTCGGGCGATGAGACCGATGCAATCTCCGGCGGGGGGTTCACCCCTTCCAGACTCCCCATCGAAAGCCGCTTCGGCAACCGGGAAAACCCTGGGATCACCCGGCTTTCGGCCTCGCGCCCCCGCTGACCGCCCGGGCTACTCGCCGGTACGGGCATCGACCGGATCTGCCGACCTCGAAAAAGGACGTATCGGATATCGGCCGGGCGGAGCGGAGAATTCCCAGCTAGGCGGCCGGTTTTCGGAAGCTGAGAATCCCCTGTGGATACGCCGTCCGGCGGATGATCGCCGGTAAGCTCGTGGGTGTCGGCGGGGCGTCCGGTGTCCCTCATCCATCGGACGCCCCGCCGATCTATCGTCTCGGGCGGTGTCCGTAGAATCACGGCGTGACCAGCACAGCCCCCGACAGTTCGCGTAATCGTGCCGAAGAACTCCCCAAGAGCTGGAATCCCGGCGAGGTGGAGTCGCCGATGTACGAGCGCTGGGTAGCCGCTGGATACTTCGCCGCCGATCCGGCGAGCGGCAAGCCGCCGTACTCCATCGTCCTCCCGCCGCCCAACGTCACCGGCAACCTGCACATGGGCCACGCCCTCGACCACACCGTCATGGACACGCTCACCCGCCGCAAGCGCATGCAGGGCTACGAGGTGCTCTGGCTGCCCGGCATGGACCACGCGGGCATCGCCACCCAGTCCGTGGTGGAGAAGCAGCTCGCGGTGGACGGCAAGACCAAGGAAGACTTCGGCCGCGAGCTCTTCATCGACAAGGTGTGGGACTGGAAGCGCGAGTCCGGCGGCGCCATCCAGTGGCAGATGCGCGCGCTCGGCGACGGCGTCGACTGGGGCCGCGACCGCTTCACCATGGACGACGGCCTCTCCCGCGCGGTGCAGACCATCTTCAAGCGGCTCTACGACGCCGGGCTCATCTACCGCGCCGAGCGGCTGGTGAACTGGTCGCCCGCGCTGCGCACCGCGATCTCCGACATCGAGGTCAAGTACGAGGACGTCCCCGGCGAGCTGGTCTCGCTGCGCTACGGCTCGCTGGACGACGCCGAGCCGCACGTGGTGGTGGCCACCACCCGGGTGGAGACCATGCTCGGCGACACCGCGGTCGCGGTGCACCCGGAGGATCCGCGGTACCGGGCGATGGTCGGCACGACGATCGAGCACCCGATCACCGGGCGGCAGATCCCGATCGTGGCCGACGACTACGTCGACCCGGAGTTCGGCACCGGCGCGGTGAAGATCACCCCCGCGCACGACCCGAACGACTTCGAGCTCGGGCTCCGGCACGACCTGCCGATGCCGACGATCATGGACGAGCGCGGCCTGATCGCGGGGACCGGCACCGAGTTCGACGGCATGGACCGCTTCGAGGCGCGGGTCGCGGTGCGCGAGCGGCTGGCCGGCGAGGGCCGGGTGGTCGCCGAGAAGCGGCCCTACCTGCACAGCGTCGGGCACTCCGAGCGCAGCGGCGAGCCGATCGAGCCGCGGCTCTCCATGCAGTGGTGGGTGCGGGTGGAGACGCTGGCCAAGGCCGCGGGCGACGCCGTGCGCGACGGCGACGTGGTGATCCACCCGGCGAGCCAGGAGCCGCGCTGGTTCGAGTGGGTCGACAACATGCACGACTGGTGCATCTCGCGCCAGCTGTGGTGGGGCCACCGCATTCCGATCTGGTACGGCCCGGACGGCGAGGTGGCCTGCCTCGGCCCGGACGAGAGCGCGCCCGAGGGCTGGGAGCAGGACCCGGACGTCCTCGACACCTGGTTCTCCTCCGGGCTGTGGCCCTTCTCCACCATGGGCTGGCCGGAGCACACCGCCGAGCTGGAGCGCTTCTACCCGACCAGCGTGCTGGTGACCGGCTACGACATCATCTTCTTCTGGGTCGCCCGGATGATGATGTTCGGCATGTACGTCGCCGAGGACGCGGCGCTCACCGACGGCAAGCCGGCCGGGCAGAAGCAGGTGCCGTTCCAGGACGTCTTCCTGCACGGGCTGATCCGCGACGAGCACGGCCGCAAGATGTCGAAGTCGAAGGGCAACGGCATCGACCCGCTGGAGTGGGTCCGCGACTACGGCGCCGACGCGCTGCGCTTCACCCTGGCCCGTGGCGCGCAGCCCGGCGGCGACCTCTCGGTCGGCCCCGCGCACGTGCTCGCCTCCCGCAGCTTCGTCACCAAGCTCTTCAACGCCACCAGGTTCGCGCTGATCAACGGGGCCCGCACCGGCGACCTGCCCGCCGACCGCACCGATGCCGACCAGTGGATCCTCGACCGGCTGGACTCGGTGATCGTCGAGGTGGACGCCGCCTTCGACAGCTACGAGTTCGGCAAGGCCTGCGAGGCGCTCTACCACTTCGCCTGGGACGAGCTCTGCGACTGGTACCTGGAGCTGGCGAAGGTGCAGTTCGCCGAGAGCGACGCACGCGCGGAGAACACCAGGGTGGTGCTCGGCCACGTGCTCGACTCGGTGCTGCGGCTGCTGCACCCGGTGATCCCGTTCGTCACCGAGGAGCTGTGGCGCGCGCTGACCGGCGGCGAGTCGGTGGTGATCGCGCCGTGGCCGCGCTCGACCGGGGTCGCCCCCGACCCCGAGGTGACCCGCAGGCTCACCGACGCGCAGCGGCTGATCACCGAGATCCGCCGGTTCCGCAGCGACCAGGGGCTCACCGACAAGCAGCGGGTGGCCGCGGTGCTGGACGGCCTCGGCGCCGCCGGGCTGGATGCGCACCGCGCGAACATCGCCAGCCTGGCCCGGCTCACCGAGGCGGACGCGGATTTCGCCGCCACCGCCGAGGTCGAGGTCCGGCTCAGCACCACGACGGTGACCGTCCGGGTGGACACCTCCGGCACCGTCGATCTGGAGGCCGAGCGCCGCAGGCTGGAGAAGGATCTGGCCGCCGCGGAGAAGGAGCTCTCCGGCACCACCGCCAAGCTCGGCAACGAGGCCTTCCTGGCCAAGGCGCCGGAGCCGGTGGTGGACAAGATCCGGACCAGGCGCGATGTCGCCGCGGCCGAGGTGGAGCGGATCGGCGCCCGCCTCGCCGAGCTGAGCGCGCGGTGACCGGGCCGGACGGCAACCCCGACCCGGAGACCCGGCTCGGGGCCGGTGCCCGGCTCGGCACCGGCGCCTCCCCGGTGGAGCTGGCGGAGCTGGCGCTGGTCGAGGCCGAGCTCGACAGGCGCTGGCCGGAGACGAAGATCGAGCCGTCGCTGACCCGGATCTCCACGCTGATGGACCTGCTCGGCTCGCCGCAGCACGGCTACCCGGCGATCCACGTCGCGGGCACCAACGGCAAGACCTCGGTGACCAGGATGATCGACGCGCTGCTCACCGCGCTGCACCGCCGCACCGGCCGGATCACCAGCCCGCACCTGCAGCTGGCCACCGAGCGGATCGCGATCGACAACGCGCCGATCACCCCGGGCCGCTACGTCGAGCTGTACCGCGAGCTGCTGCCGTACCTGGAGCTGATCGACGCCCGCTCGATCGCCGCGGGCGGGCCGGCCCTGAGCAAGTTCGAGGTGCTCACCGGAATGGCCTTCGCGGCCTTCGCCGAGGCGCCGGTCGACGTCGCCGTGGTGGAGACCGGGATGGGCGGCACCTGGGACGCCACCAACGTGGTGGACGGCCAGATCGCGGTGATCACCCCGATCGGGCTCGACCACATCGACTACCTCGGCCCCGACCTCACCGCCATCGCGGGGGAGAAGGCCGGAATCATCAAGAAGGCGCCGGAGAGCCTGGTGCCGAGGGACACCGTCGCGATCATCGCCGAGCAGCAGCCGGAGGCGATGGAGGTGCTGCTGCGCCGCGCGGTCGAGGTCGACGCGGCGGTGGCGCGCGAGGGGTCGGAGTTCCGGATCATCGGCAGGCGGATCGCGGTCGGCGGCCAGCAGCTGGAGCTGCAGGGGCTCGGCGGGGTCTACGACGACATCTTCCTTCCGCTGCACGGCGAGCACCAGGCGCACAACGCGGCGCTCGCGCTGGCCGCGGTGGAGGCGTTCTTCGGGGCGGGCGCGGACCGGCAGCTCGATATCGACGCGGTGCGCGCCGGGTTCGCCGCCGCGGCCAGCCCGGGCCGGATGGAGCGCATGCGCAACGCGCCGACCATCTTCGTCGACGCCGCGCACAACCCCGAGGGCGCGCGGGCGCTCGCCGCCACGCTCACCGCGGAGTTCGACTTCCGCAAGCTGGTCGGGGTGGTCGGCGTGCTCGGCGACAAGGACGTGCCCGGCATCCTGGAGGCGCTGGAGCCGGTCTTCGACGAGATCGTGGTCACCCAGAACGGCTCGCCGCGCGCGCTCGACGCGGATGCGCTCGCCGACCTCGCGGTGCAGCGCTTCGGCGACGAGCGCGTGGTCACCGCGCCCACCCTGCCGGACGCGCTGGAGACCGCGATCGCGCTGGCCGAGGAGGTCGGCGACGCGGGGGAGGCGGTGTCCGGCGCGGGGGTGGTGGTCACCGGGTCGGTGGTCACCGCGGGCGCCGCGCGCGCCCTGTTCGGAAAGGACCCCGCGTGAGCGAGTCAGGCCAGGAGCACGGCACCGAAGGGGCGTCGGGCGGGCAGGAGACCGGCACGGGTGCGGCCGCGCCCGAAGTCCCCGATCCCATGAAGGGGTTCCGCGGGGTGATGGCCGGGACGCTGGTGCTGGAGGCGATCGTGGTGCTGCTGGCGCTGCCGGTGGTCGCCACCGTCGGCGGCGGGATCACCTGGGTCTCCGGCGCCTACCTGGTCGGGCTCGGCGTGGTGATGTTCCTCGGCGCGGGGCTCCAGGGCCGCTCCTGGGCGATCCCGTTCAACTTGACGCTGCAGGTGCTGGTGATCGCCGGCGCGCTGTTCCACCTGTCGATCGGCGTGATCGGGCTGATCTTCGCGATCGTCTGGGCCTTCCTGCTGATCCTGCGGCACGACGTCAAGAAGCGCTACGAGCAGGGGTTGCTGCCGAGCCAGCGGCTGCGCGGCCGCTCAGGCGGGTAGCACGGCGAGCAGGACCAGGCGGTTCCCGGTCTCCTCCAGGTAGGCCCGCGGCCACCACTCGGAGGCGGTCTCGCCGGTGAGCGCGCGGTCCAGCGCGCGGCCGGTGCGGAACGGGCCCGCGGGCAGCAGCGGCCGCAGCGGGTCGCGCAGGTCGGGGTCCTCGCCGGTGAGCACGCTCAGGGCGCGGAGCTCCCCGGCGCGGTCCGGCCGCAGCTCGACCACGGCCTCGATCCACACCGTGCTCGGGCCGGGCGCGGCGCCGCGCTCCGAGTTGTTGTCCCAGCTGACCCACTCGGTCGTCAGCGGCTCGCCGAGGCCGGGGAAGCGCTGGGTCAGCGGCTCCGGTTCGTGCCGCACCGGCAGGCTCTGCCCGGGCGCGGCCCCCTCGGCGCAGCCCGTGCCGACCGCGAGCGCCACCGCCGCGAGCGCTACCAGCCGCATCACTGCCGTCATCGACCCCGCCTGCCTCCCGTCCGGTTCTCGCCGCACCCTAGCGGTGCGCGGGCCGCCCGGTGGCCGATGGGGTGTCCGGGCGGTTCGTGTCCTAGGCTCGGCGCCGTGACCGAACAGACGTTGGTACTGATCAAGCCCGACGGCGTGCGCCGCGGCCTCGTCGGCGAGGTGCTCGCCCGGATCGAGCGCAAGGGCCTGAAGATCGCGGCACTGGAGCTGAAGCACGTCTCCGCCGAGCTGGCGGGCAGCCACTACGCCGAGCACGCCGAGAAGCCGTTCTACGGTTCCCTGATCGAGTTCATCACCTCCGGCCCCGTCGTCGCCGCCGTGCTGGAGGGGCCGCGCGCCATCGCCGCGTTCCGGCAGCTCGCGGGCGGCACCGACCCGGTCGAGAAGGCGGTGACCGGAAGCATCCGCGGCGACCTCGCGCTGGAGACCCAGGAGAACCTGGTGCACGGCTCCGACTCGCCCGAATCCGCCAAGCGCGAGATCGCGCTCTGGTTCCCGGAAACCAGGAGCTGACCGGCCCCGCGGCCTGCCCGCGGACCGGGGTGCGCGGTGGTTTCGCACGGCACCCCGGCCGCGCGCGGCGGCCGTTCCCGAGCGCCGATGGCGAACCCCCGGCGTCCGGTATGGGATACTGACTGTGGCCGTGGACGACGCCGCCGATTTCGCGCAGGTACGCGAACGGCGGTCGGCGCACTCGGCCGGATGACACCGCGGTTCGATGCCGATCATCGCTGCCACGGCCCCGCCCATGATCTGGTGCGGGCCACCCCGGCACGCTGGATGAGCGCTCACGCCGCGGAGTTCAGCCGTACAGCCAGGCTCCGCGTGACCAGTTGGACCGACCGATGTCAGACCAGGTGATAACCGGGCACGCGGGGCGCGACCACTGACCGCACGCCGATGAGGCGCGTGGATGGGACAACGCCCCCGCGACGGCCGCGTCACTCCGTACCGGGAGGGACGCGCCCGGGGGCCCGAGGAGACTTCGTGGCCGAAAAAGAGCCGCTGCACACAACAAAACAGGATGCCGAAGAATTGCCGGAGCGAATCCGAGTTCACGCCCTCGCCAAGCTGCTCGGAACGACGAGCAAGCGCATCCTGGCCAAACTGACCGAGCTGGGGTCCGAGGCGCGGAGCGCGCAGTCCAATGTGGACCGCGACGTCGCACACTCGGTGCGCCAGGCCTTCGCCGAGCCGGACGCCGAGGAGGCGCCGGGGGATGCCCCGGCGGTAGCCGAGCCTGCGTCCGCCCGGGAGCCCGCGAGCGCGGAGCCGCAGGGCGAGACGGCCGCGGGCGGTGCGTCCGCTGCGGGTGCGCCCGCTGTCGCCGATCCCCTCGCGGGAGCAGGCGGCAGGCCGACCCGCAGGCGGCGCGCGACCAGGGCCGCCACCGCGGAGCCCACCGCCGGTCAGCCCGGCGCGGCAACCACTGCCGAGGCCGCCGGGCCGGGGACCACGACCGGGGATTCCGGGGCGGGGACCACGACCGGGAACCAGCCCGCTGGTACCGCCGCCGGGGAGTCCCGCGTGGACAACCGTGGAGGAGATTCCGGCGCTGAAGTCACCGCCGCCGGAGACCCCGACGCCCCGGCGCCGCGGACGGGCGCCTCCGCGCACGGCAGCCTCTTCACCCACCTGGAGACCCCCGAGGAGCCGGTCGCGGCCTACGACGCCGCCGCCGTCGCCGTCCCGCTCTTCCAGGCGCCGGACGCCGCCGCCGCGGAGGAGGAGCGCAAGCGCCGCCGCGCCGAGCGCGAGGCCGCCAAGCGCAGCCGCGAGGAGGAACGCGCCCGCGAAGAGGCCGCGCAGCAGGCCCGCGCCGAGCAGGCCGAGGACGACCGGAGGGCCGAGCAGGCCCGCGCCGAGCAGGTGCCGGACGACGACGAGGACGACGACCGGGAGTCCGGCGAGCACGGCGACGACGACGACGATCAGCCGCGCCGCAGGCGTCGCGGCCGCCGCGGCCGCGGGCGCGGCAGGGGCGAGCAGAACTCGGACGACGACGAGCGCGCCGAGTCCGATGACGACGACCAGCGCGGGGACCGCGAGGACGACCCCGATGGCCGCGCCGGCGACGACAGGGATCGCGCCGACGCCGCCAAGGCGGACGACGGCGACGACTCCGATGACGACGACGATGACGAGTCCGGCGTACCCGAGGGCGCGACCAGGCGACGCCGCAGGCGCCGCAGGCGCAAGGTCGGCGGCGACGCCGAATCCGGCGACGCCGCCGCCGAGGACGACCCGCCGAACACCGTCGTGCACGAGCGCGAGCCGCGCGCCAAGAGCCGCAAGCCGGTCGACGAGGTGCAGGGCATCTCCGGCTCCACCCGGCTGGAGGCCAAGCGGCAGCGCAGGCGGGACGGCAGGGAGGCCGGGCGGCGCCGCCCGCCGATCCTCACCGAGTCCGAGTTCCTTGCCCGCCGCGAGGCGGTCGACCGGGTCATGGTGGTGCGCGAGAAGTCCTTCCCCGACCATCCCACCGCCACCCAGGTCGCCGTGCTCGAGGACGACATCCTGGTCGAGCACTTCGTGACCAGTACCGGCCAGGCCTCGATGGTCGGCAACGTGTACCTGGGCAAGGTGCAGAACGTGCTGCCGAGCATGGAGGCGGCCTTCGTCGACATCGGCCGCGGCCGCAACGGCGTGCTCTACGCGGGCGAGGTGAACTGGGAGGCCGCCAAGCTGGGCGGCCGCGAGCGCAAGATCGAGCAGGCGCTGCGCCCCGGCGACCAGGTGCTGGTCCAGGTCTCCAAGGACCCGGTCGGGCACAAGGGCGCCCGGCTCACCACCCAGATCAGCCTGGCGGGCCGGTTCCTGGTGTACGTGCCGAGCGGCACGTCGGCCGGGATCAGCCGGAAGCTGCCCGACACCGAGCGCAAGCGGCTCAAGGAGATCCTGCGCGACATCGTCCCCGACGATGCGGGCGTCATCATCCGCACCGCCTCCGAGGGCGTGAGCGCGGCCGAGCTGGCCCGCGACGTGGAGCGGCTGCAGGCCGCCTGGCGCACCATCGAGGAGGCGGCGAAGGGCGGCTCCGGCGCGCCCAAGACGCTCTACGAGGAGCCCGACCTGCTGGTCAAGGTCGTCCGCGACCTCTTCAACGAGGATTTCTCCAACCTGGTCATCGAGGGTGACCGGGCCTGGAGCACGGTGGAGAACTACGTCCGCACGGTCGCGCCGGACATGCTGTCCCGGGTGCACCGGCACGACAACGGCAACGTCGACGCCTTCCAGACGTACCGGATCGACGAGCAGCTGGCCAAGGCGCTCGACCGCAAGGTCTGGCTGCCCTCCGGCGGCACGCTGGTCATCGACCGCACCGAGGCGATGACGGTGGTCGACGTCAACACCGGCAAGTTCACCGGTTCCGGCGGCAGCAACCTGGAGGAGACGGTCACCAGGAACAACCTGGAGGCGGCCGAGGAGATCGTGCGCCAGATGCGGCTGCGCGACATCGGCGGCATGATCGTCGTCGACTTCATCGACATGGTGCTGGAGTCCAACCGCGACCTGGTGCTGCGCCGGCTCACCGAGGCGCTGGGCCGGGATCGCACCAGGCACCAGGTCTCCGAGGTGACCTCGCTCGGGCTGGTCCAGATGACCCGCAAGAAGCTGGGTACCGGGCTGGTCGAGGCCTTCTCCACCACCTGTGAGCACTGCCACGGCCGCGGCATCCTGGTGCACAGCTACCCGGTCGAGGGCGGCAGCGCGCCGGAGGAGGGCGGCGGCGGCCGCGGTGGCCGCAGCGGCGAGAGCGGGTCGCGGCGGCGGCGCGGCCGGGACAAGGGCGCCCCCGCGCCCGCCACGTCCGGCAACGGCGCCGCGCAGCCGGAGACCGAGGAGGAGCTCGCCGCCCGCAGGGCGCACCCGGTGGCGCTGGCCATGGCCGCCGCGCACCAGGGCGACGAGGTGCTGGCGAGCGATGTCGCCGACGGGGCCGATGACGCCGCCGTCACGCCGTCCGGCCCGGATGTCGCGGTGGTGATCGGGGCAGGGACCACCGGGCCCGACGCGGGCGACGACGCCGAGCACGTGCCCACCGGTCGCGGCCGTCGCCGCAGCCGCCGGGCCTCCCGCGGTGCGGGCCGGGCCGGCGCCGAGGAGCGCACGGCCACCGAGCAGGTGGCATCGGAGTCGGCGACGACCGCGCAGGTCGCTGCCGAGCAGGCGGCTGCCGAGCAGACAGCTGCCGAGCAGACAGCTGGCGAGCAGACAGCCGGCGGGCAGGCGGCCGGCGGGCAGGCGGCGACGGAACGTACGGCGACCGAGCATGCGGCGACCGAGCGGACCGTCGGCGAGCCGCTGGCAGCCGGTGAGGCGACGGGCGAAGCCGATCCGGCGACGAGTTCGGCGATCGAGCCGGGTGACGGGCCGTCCGCGGCGGATGTTGCCGAGGTCGCAGCGGAAGTGGCCGCCGGTCAGCGGGCCGCGGATGCCACCGCGCGGGAAGCGGCGGAGTCCGCCGACGAGCCGGACGCCGAGGAGTCGGGTGCCGACGCCTCGGTCGAGGATGCCCGGCAGCGGGAGGCCGGAGCGGCAGCCGCCGCGCCGGAGCCCGCCGCGGCAGCGGGTGAGGCCGCGGATGCGGCACGCTCGGCGATGGAGCCGGGTGACGCGCCGTCGGCGGCGGCCGTCGCCGCGGTGGCGGACGAGGTGAACGGGGCGTCCGCACCGGCATCCCGCCGCCGCCGGGTGGCCCGATCGGCCGCCGCGCCGAGCACCGACAGCACCGGCGCCGTCTTCGTGCTCTCCGGCGCGGCCCCCGCCGCCGAGCCCGCCCCTGCCGATCCGGTCGGCGAGGAGGCGGTCCAGGTACCGCACGGCCGCCGGCGTCGCCGCGCGGTCGGTCGCCCGGCGGGTCCGCCGGTCGACGGCGAATGACCCGCTCGCCCCGGGATCACCCGTGGTCCCGGGGCGATTGGGAGGTCGAGGATGCCCTCTGGTAACCTTGCCCAGTCGCTGTCCGGCGATGTTTGCGCTGCTGTCAAGTCCTTTCGGACTTTCGCGCAGCGCCGCGACCGGGACCGTGCGGCAACCCGCTGAGCATCGCTCGCGCAGCCAGGCTGCGCACGATCCGGGGCAGGACACCGAAGACAGTCGTGGCGCCGACGCGCCGCGAGGGAACGAAGAAACAGTCGAGTGGAGGAAGCCGACCGATGGCAACGTACGCGATCGTCAAGACCGGCGGAAAGCAGTACAAGGTCGCGGTCGGTGACCTGGTGAAGGTCGAGAAGATCGAGGGCAAGGTCGGCACCGCGGTGCAGCTCGCCCCGGTCCTCGTCGTCGACGGCGCCGACCTGACCACCGACGCCGACAAGCTGGCGAAGGTCAATGTGGCCGCCGAGGTCGTCGAGCACACCAAGGGCCCGAAGATCCGCATCCACAAGTTCAAGAACAAGACCGGATACCACAAGCGTCAGGGTCACCGTCAGCCACTGACGGTCCTGAAGGTCACCGGCATCAAGTAATCGGCGAGGAGAAGCAGCCATGGCACACAAGAAGGGCGCGTCCAGCTCGCGCAACGGTCGTGACTCGGCCGCACAGCGCCTCGGCGTGAAGCGCTTCGGCGGGCAGGCCGTGAACGCGGGCGAGATCCTGGTCCGTCAGCGCGGCACCCACTTCCACCCCGGCGTGAACGTCGGCCGCGGTGGCGACGACACCCTGTTCGCCCTGGCGGCGGGCGCGGTGGCGTTCGGCACCAAGCGGGGTCGCAAGACCGTGAACATCGTGGTTCCGGAGCCGGCGCAGGCCTGACGCCGCCGCCACTCCACGTACCAAGTCAGCGGGTCAGGGTGAGACACCCTGGCCCGCTTTCGCGTTTCCGACTCGGGCCGGACGGGCCCGCGACCCTCGAGGGAGGATGATCGACCTATGTCCAAGTTCATCGATCGGGTCGTCGTGCACGTCCGCGCGGGCAACGGGGGACACGGCTGCGCCTCGGTGCACCGCGAGAAGTTCAAGCCGCTCGGCGGCCCGGACGGCGGCAACGGCGGCAACGGCGGCGACGTCGTGCTCGAGGTGGACGCCAATGTCCACACGCTGCTCGACTTCCACTTCCACCCGCACGCCAAGGCAGGCAGCGGCAAGCCGGGCGAGGGCAGCAACCGGGACGGCAAGCGCGGCGGCGAGCTGGTGCTGAAGGTGCCGGACGGCACCGTCGTGCTGGACGCGAAGGGCGAGGTGCTCGCCGACCTGGTCGGCGCCGGGCAGCGGTTCGTCGCGGCCCGCGGCGGCCGCGGCGGCCTCGGCAATGCCTCGCTCGCCTCGAAGGCGCGCAAGGCGCCCGGCTTCGCGCTGCTCGGCGAGGAGGGCGAAGAGAACGAGCTGGTGCTCGAGCTCAAGTCGGTGGCCGACGTCGGGCTGGTCGGCTTCCCATCGGCGGGCAAGTCCTCCCTGGTGTCGGTGCTCTCCGCGGCCAAGCCCAAGATCGCCGACTACCCGTTCACCACGCTGGTGCCGAACCTCGGTGTCGTGCTGGCGGGCGAGATCACCTTCACCGTCGCCGACGTGCCAGGCCTGATCCCCGGCGCGAGCAGCGGCCGCGGCCTCGGGCTCGATTTCCTCCGGCACCTGGAGCGCTGCGCCGTGCTCGCGCACGTGGTCGACTGCGCCACCCTCGAGCCCGGCCGCGACCCGGTCTCCGACGTGGACGCGCTCGAGGACGAGCTCGCCGCCTACCGCCCCGCGCTGGTCGGCGACATCGGGCTCGGCGACCTGGCCGACCGGCCGCGCGTGGTGATCCTGAACAAGGTCGACGTGCCGGACGCCGCCGAGCTGGCCGAGATGGTGCGCCCCGAGTTCGAGGCGCGCGGCTGGCCGGTCTTCGAGATCTCGGCGGTGAGCCGGGAGGGGCTGCGGCCGCTCACCTTCGCCCTCGCCGAGCTGGTCGGCGGTTACCGCGAGGCGCATCCGAAGGCGGAGCCGAAGCGGCCGGTGATCCGGCCCATCGCGACCGACGAGTCCGGCTTCACCGTCATCCCCGACCCGAACGAGCCGGGCGGCTTCGTCGTGCGCGGCGTCCGGCCGGAGCGCTGGGTGCGGCAGACCCAGTTCGACAACGACGAGGCCGTCGGCTACCTGGCCGACCGGCTGGCGCGGCTCGGCGTCGAGGACAAGCTGGTCAAGCTCGGTGCGAAGCCGGGAGCCTCGGTGACCATCGGCCCGGTCACCTTCGACTGGGAGCCGCAGATCTCGGCAGGCGTCGACATGGTGCCCACCGGCCGCGGCACCGATCTCCGGCTGGAGAACAACGACCGGATCGGCGCGGCCGAGCGCAAGCACGCCTCCCGGGTCCGGCGCGGGCTGGTCGAGGACGGAGACGAGTAATGACGGGCGCTGACCTACGCTCCGGGATCGAGCTGAGCGAGGCCAGGCAGGCCATCGCGGGCGCGCGCCGCGTGGTGGTGAAGATCGGCTCCTCCGCGCTCACCAGTCTGGCGGGCGGGCTGGACACGGTGCGGCTGGATCGGCTCGCCGACGCCGTCGAGGCGCGCATGCGGGCCGGCTCCGACGTCGTCGTCGTCTCCTCCGGCGCGATCGGCGCCGGGATCGCACCGCTCGGATTGACCACGCGGCCCCGCGATCTCGCGACCAAACAGGCCGCGGCGAGCGTCGGGCAGCTGGCGCTCGCGCACGCCTGGGGCACCTCGTTCGCCCGATACCGCCGCACGGTCGGGCAGGTGCTACTCAGCGCCGACGACTTCTCCCGCCGCGAGCACCACCGCAATGCCCAGCGCACGCTGGACCGGCTGCGCTCGCTCGGCGCGGTCGCGGTGGTGAACGAGAACGACACCGTCGCCACCGAGGAGATCAGGTTCGGCGACAACGACCGGCTCGCCGCGCTGGTCGCGCACCTGATCGGCGCGGATGCGCTGGTGCTGCTCTCCGATGTGGCCGGGCTCTACGACGGCGATCCGCGCAAGGGTGACGCCGCGCTCATCCCCGAGGTGCGCAGCAGCGCCGACCTGGACGGGGTGATCGCCGGGACCGGCGGCGTGCTCGGCACCGGCGGGATGGCCTCCAAGCTCTCCGCGGCGCGGCTCGCGGCCGATGCCGGAATGCCGGTGCTGCTCGCGGCCGCGGCCGATGCGGCGGTGGCGCTCACCGCAGGCACCGTCGGTACCGCATTCGCGGCGCGGCCGGTGCGGCTTTCCGCGCGCAAGTTCTGGGTCAGGCACGCGGCCGACAGCAGGGGGGCGCTGCTGCTCGACGAGGGGGCGGTGCAGGCGGTGGCGCATCGGCGCCGGTCGCTGCTCGCTGCCGGGATCGTCGGGGTACGCGGGCGGTTCTCGGGCGGGGACGTGGTCGATCTGGTCGCGCCCGACGAGCGGGTCGTCGCGCGCGGGATCGTCGAGTACGACAGCACCGAACTCACCGGGGTGCTCGGCCGCTCCACCGGCGAACTCCCCGACACCATGCAGCGCCCGGTGATCCACGCCGACGACCTGGTCAGCGTGTAGTTCAGGCGCCGGGAATCACGCCGGGCTGGTCGGTCGTCGTACCCGGCGGCGGCGTGGTCTCGCCGCCCTCCGGAACCGGGCCGGTGATGCCGGGCTGGCCGTCCGGATCCGGCAGGGTCGGGTCGCCCGAGCCGCTCGGCGGGGGCGGGGGAGCCGGTGCCGGTGGCAGGGGCGGAGTCGTCTGCTCGGTCGGCGGCGCCGGCTCCGGGCTCGGGGGTGCGGACTCCGGAGCGGGAGCCGGGCTCGCCGGTGCGGAAGACTCCGGGCTCGGCACGGGCTCGGGCGTCGGGCTCGGTACCGGCGCGGGCTCCGGCGTCGTCGGTGCGCTGCTCGGTGGCGGTTCCGGAGCCGGATCCGCGGGCGCGCTGCCCCCTGGCACCTGTCCATCGGGACCTGAGCCCCCTGGCACCTGCCCATCGGGTCCGGTTTCGCCGGGTGCCTGCCCACCGGGACCAGGGTCTCCAGGTGCTTGGGCCCCCGGCCCCGAGTCGCCGGGCGCCTGCCCGTCCGGCCCGGTGCCATCGGGCGCGTGCGCGCCGGGGCCGGAGTCGCCGGGAGTCTGTCCGCCGGGATCGGGCGCTTGCCCTTCCGGGCCCGTCTCGCCGGGCGCTTGCCCGTCCGGCCCCGAGTTCCCGGGAACCTGCCCCTCCGGCTCGGAGTCCCCCGGCACCTCCCCGGAACCCTCCGGCCGCTGACTCCCGTGCTCCGACGGGTACGAATCCCACTCGGGTACAGCCCCGTTCGGCGCCGCCGACGACCCGCCGGGCAGCGGTGGCGGCGCCGGCAGCGCCGGAACCCCGTCCCCCGCCGCCTGATACGCCGGCTTGTAGACCATGTTCATGGCCAGCAACGCTTCCTGCCGCAGCAGCTCCTGCGTCATCTGCGCGTCGATGATCCGCGCCGACTCGAGCAACCGCGCGATCGCCCCGACCGGCCCGGAATCCCCCGGCGGCACCACCGCCACCTTCACCGCCTCCGCGGCGGCCGCGACCGCCCCGAGCCGGGCCCCGACCTGCCCCATGACGGCGGCGAGCTCGTCCACCGAGGCGGCGAAGCTGCGCGCGCTCGCGTAGGCGGCGTCGGCTGTCGCGCCCTCCCACTCCAGGGAGTTCATCACCCGGTCGACGCTGGCCCTGGTCAGCGGCATGGAGGTGGCCAGCGTGCCCGCCGCCTCCAGCCAGGTCACCGAGGCGCGCAGGATGGCGCCCGCGTCGATCTGCTGGGTGCGGGCGTGGATCTCCTCGTGCGTCATCGACTCGAAGTGCTCCATCGAGCTGACGTAGGTCGGGTCGGTTCCGGTCATCGCGGTTGCCTCGCATCGATGGCGCGCAGCGCGGCGGCGGCCGCGGCGTCGGCTTCTTCGAACAGCCCGGCGCTCAGCAGGAACGCCTCCTTCATCCGGTAGGCGGCCTCGATGTACCGGTCGAGCAGCGCCGCCGCGTCCCGCGCCTTGTGCGCGAACCCGGCCTGCAGCTGCTGCGCCGAGACGAAGCCGCCGAACCCGTGCAGCTCGCCGACCGACTCCAGTCGCTGCTGCAGGTAGAGCAGCCGGTCGGCCTGGTGGTCGTACATCTCGGCGCACCGCCGCGCGGCCGCCGGATCGAAGGCGACGGAGCCCGCCCGCGCCTGCTCGCCGAATCTCGCGATATCGGCTCGGCTGGTCTCGATCGTCATCACGCACCCCCGGAGATCGTCGGACGCGTTCAGCCTATCCCGAGAGGCCGATCCCCGACACCGAAGCTCAGGCCGGAATCCGTTTCTGCAGTTGCGCGGCGAGCTGCTCGGTGCCCGCGGGCACCAGGTGCACGGTGTCACCGGACTTGATCAGGTAGCGGCCGTCGCCCTCGACGTCGATCCAGGTGTAGTGCAGCGCCTGCGGCGGGGCCGGCCGGTCCAGCCGCGCCTCGATCCGGATGTGCCCCTCGGCGGTGTGCGGCTGCAGCAGCACCTTCCGGATCAGCCGGGCGGCGGGCGGAAGGCCGTGCGTCTCCTCGTCCCGCACCGCGCCCACCGTCGCGGCCCGCGCGGGCAGCCTGCCCGCTCGCGCCGGGGGCAGCGCCTGCGCGATCCGCGCGCCGAGCTTGGCGGTGTGCCCGATCGAGAGCCGGACCGTGCCACCGAATTCCGGCTTCCGGCCCGGCTCCTGCACCACGAGCACCGCGTGGTCGAAGACCGAGCAGGCCAGCAGCCGGATCTCGGCGCCGGGCCGGTGCCCGCCGCCGATCACCACGATCCGGGTGTGCGGCGCGGCGAGCAGCCGCAGGCAGGCGGTGAGGTCCGGGTCGGCGCGGTGCGGGAGCCGGGCGGAGAGCTCGACGCGCAGCTTCTCCGCGGCGTCCTCGGTGCGCGGGCTCTCCAGGATCCGGAGCGGATAGGGCACCCGGTCGCTCTCCGTCTCCCGCCAGACGTGGGCGAACTCGTCCGGGGTGAAGCTCCAACCCATGTGCCGATCACATCCTCACCCACCCGCCGAGACGGCCCGAGCCTAACCGCGTCGCGCGCGGCAGCGAAAGACCGCGCCGCGCGCGCGGACTCGATCGATCAGTACCCGGTGCTCGGATCGACCGGGGCGAGCAGGTCGTCCCCGGCCGCGAAGCGGCGCACGTTCTCCCGCACGTGCGCCGCGAACGCGGCCACCCGCACCTGCGGCGGATTCGAGTCGTGCGGGGTGATGATCACGTTCGGCAAGGCCCAGAGCGGGTGCCCGTCCGGGAGCGGCTCCGGATCGGTGACGTCCAGCCCGGCGCCGCCGATGGTGCCCGCGCGCAGCGCCGCCACCAGCGCCTCGGTATCGATCAGGCTGCCCCTCGCGACATTGATCACCCACGAGTTCGGCCGCAGCAGAGCCAGTTCCGCCGAGCCGACCAGGTGCGCGGTCGCGGGCGTGGCCGGCGCGGCGACGACAACGTGGTCGGCCACCGGCCACACGGTGTCCAGCCGCTCGGCGGGGACGGTGGTGATCCCGTCCGGGATGCCGGAGCCGGTCACCGGACGGCCGGAACGGTTCACCGCGATCACCTCGGCGCCCAGCGTCAGCAGCGAGGGGATGAGCGCCTTGCCGATCCCGCCCGCCCCGACCACGGCGACCGTGCTGCCGCGCAGCGTGCCGACGTGCGGCAGGAAGTCCTGCTGCCGCCACGTGGTCGCGCGCAGGTGCTCGGGCAGGTAGCGGACCCCGGCGAGCAGCAGTGCCAGCGCGTGCTCGGCCACGGTCGCGGAGAACGCGCCCGCCGCGGAGGTGAACCGGACGCCGGGGTGCCGCTCCAGCACCCCGGCCGCGACGAAATCCTCGATCCCGGCCGCGGGCAGCTGCACCCACTCGATCCCGGTGGGCAGCTGCTCGGGGAAGCCGCCGGCCTCGCTGACCCAGACCAGGGCGCGGGCATCGGCGAGCGCGGCGAGTTCGCCGCCGCCCGCCTCGATCGCCGCGCGCAGTTCGTCGGGGACCTCGGGGGCCACGGCGACCGGAATCGTCACGCTCTACTCCTCGTTCTCGCTGTCCAGCTCGACGGCCTCGACGCCGTCGCGATCGGCCAGCTCCAGCAGCGGGTCGATCCGGAACACGGCGTCGTCGATGCCCGCGTGCAGGTCGCCGAGCTCGGCGAAGCGCGCGGGCACGGTCCGCACCGTGAAGTCTCGCGGGTCGATGTCGGGGATCTCGTCCCAGCGCACCGGGGCGGAGACGGTGGCCGCGGGGACGCCGCGCACCGAGTAGGCGGCGGCGATGGTGTGGTCCCGCGCGTTCTGGTTGTAGTCGACGAAGAGCTGTGCCGGGTCGCGGTCCTTGCGCCACCAGGTGGTGGTCACGTCGGCGGGCGCGCGGCGCCGCACCTCCTCCGCGAAGGCGAGCGCGGCGCGGCGCACCTCGATGAAGCCGTGCTCCGGTGCGATCCGCACGTAGACGTGCAGCCCCTTGCCGCCGGAGGTCTTCGGCCAGCCCACCGCGCCGAACTCGTCCAGCACCTCGTGCACGACGCCCGCCACCCGCTGCACCCGGGACCACGGGCAGTCCGGCATGGGGTCGAGGTCGATCCGCCACTCGTCCGGGCGCTCGGTGTCGGCGGCGCGCGAATTCCAGGGGTGGAACTCGACGGTGGACATCTGCACCGCCCAGATCACGTCGGCCAGTTCGCGCACGCACAGCTCGTCGGCGTGCCTGCCGTAGCGCGGGAAGAAGACCCGGACCGTCGGCACCCAGTCCGGTGCGCCCGCGGGCAGCCGCTTCTGGTGCACCTTCGCCCCGGCCAGCCCCTTCGGGAAGCGGTGCAGCATGCACGGCCGCTCGCGCAGCGCGTTCACGATGCCGGGGCCGACGCTCAGGTAGTACTGCACCAGGTCGAGCTTGGTCAGCCCGAGCTCGGGGAAGTAGACCCGATCGGGGTTGCTGATCCGGACCGCGCGGCCGCCCACGTCGAGCTCGAGCGCGGGAGACGACGATTTGCCGGGCACGCCATCGACCCTAGCGGCAGGGGTGCCGCGGTGCGCGGCACGCGAGCCGATGTCGCGGCCCCGCTCAGGTCGGCGTCGCCAGCGCGAAGGGAAGCACCGCGGGTGCGCCTGCGGCGCGCAGGGCGCAGGCGGCGACGGTGAAGGTCCAGCCGGACTCGCTCTGCGCGTTCACCAGCAGCACCGGCCCGCCGACGTCGTGCAGGTCGGGGACGTCCCACGAGTCGTACAGCCCGGCCACCCGGTGCGCCGAGTTGGCGGCGGAGACCGGCGGGTGGTCCGGCCGCTTGTGCAGCACCCCGAGGTCGCGCAGCCTGCCCACCTCGGCCAGCCGGGCGGCGAGGCTGCGGGTCAGCTCGCGATTCCGGTCGTCGTCGAGGGCGAGCACCGCGACCGGCCGCTCGGCCCAGTCCCATTCCCTGAGCACCGCGACGCAGGCGGTCACGATGTCGTCCGGCACCGGGCCGTCGGGGGCGTCGAGCAGCGCGCGCAGCCTGCGGCCCCAGCCCAGGTCGCTGAGCCTGCCGAGCACCCGGCCCGGCTCGGCGCCCGCGCCGATCTTGCCGGAGAGCGGGATGCCCAGCGTCTTCATGCCGGTCGGCCACTGCTTGCGCGGGGCGAGGTCGATGCCGGGGCGGGCGATCCGCGCCCTGGTGGCGGCGACGGTCTCGGCGCCCGGCGTCGGGTCGAGCCTGGTGCCGGTGCAGTTGTCGCAGCGGCCGCAGGTCTCGCCGAGCGTCAGCCCGGGATCGTCGAGCTGGCCGCGCAGGAAGACCATCCGGCAGCCGTCGGTGGCCTGGTAGTCGAGCATGGCCTGCTGTTCGGCGGAGCGGGCGCGGTCCAGCCGCGCGTAGCGCTCGGCGTCGTAGTGCCACGGCTGCCCGGTGCCGAGCCAGCCGCCGCGCACCCGGCGCACCGCGCCGTCCACGTCGAGCACCTTGAGCACCA
This sequence comes from Nocardia jiangsuensis, assembly GCF_042650385.1. Lineage (NCBI taxonomy): Bacteria > Bacillati > Actinomycetota > Actinomycetes > Mycobacteriales > Nocardiaceae > Nocardia > Nocardia jiangsuensis. The sequence continues at coordinate 336,544 of NZ_JBHSAX010000033.1, read as the reverse complement.
TCTCCAGCCGGGAGCGGTTCAGCTCGACCCGCGGCTCCAGCGCCGCGGTGGAGAGCGGGCGCTCCGGGTCGAGCGCGTCCAGCACCGCGCGCACCACCGATTCGCGCGGGAAGGCGACCGAGGCGAACCAGCTCCAGATCCTGGCGTCCTCCGGGCCGGGCAGCAGGATCACCTCGGCCCGCTCGGTGGCCCGCCCCGCGCGCCCGACCTGCTGGTAGTAGGCGATCGGCGAGGAGGGCGCGCCGAGGTGCACCACGAAGCCCAGATCCGGCTTGTCGAACCCCATGCCGAGCGCGGAGGTGGCGATCAGCGCCTTGACCTCGTTGCGCAGCAGCGCCTGCTCCAGGTGCTCGCGCTCGGTGGGGTCGGTCTGGCCGGTGTAGGCGGCGACCTCGTGCCCGGCGGCGCGCAGCACGCTCGCGACATCCTGCGCGGCGGCGACGGTGAGCGCGTAGACGATGCCGGAGCCGGGCAGCCGGTGCAGCTGCTCGCCGAGCCACGCGGTGCGCTCCACCGCGTCCTCGATCCGGACCACCGCGAGGTGCAGCGACTCCCGGTCCAGGGTGCCGCGCAGCACCAGGGTGTCGGCGTCGATCCGGCCGCCGGTGCCGATCTGCGCGGCCACGTCGGTGACCACCCGGTCGTTGGCGGTCGCGGTGGTGGCGAGCACCGGGATGTCGGCGCCGAGGTCGGCGACCAGGGTGCGGATGCGCCGGTAGTCCGGCCGGAAGTCGTGGCCCCAGTCGGAGACGCAGTGCGCCTCGTCGATCACGACCAGCCCGGCGTCGGCGGCGAGCCGGGGCAGCACCTGGTCGCGGAAGTCGGGGTTGTTCAGCCGCTCCGGGCTGACCAGCAGCACGTCGACGGTGCCGGTGGCGACCTGCTCGTGGATGGCGTCCCACTCGGTGACATTGCCGGAGTTGATGGTCGCGGCCACCACGCCGGCGCGCTCGGCCGCCGCCACCTGGTTGCGCATGAGCGCGAGCAGCGGCGAGACGATCACGGTCGGGCCGCGCCCGGCCCGGCGCAGCAGCTTGGCCGAGATGAAGTAGACCGCCGACTTGCCCCAGCCGGTGCGCTGCACCACCAGCGCGCGCCTGCGCTGCACGACCAGCGCCTCGATGGCGACCCACTGGTCCTCGCGCAGCCGCGCGGCCGGGCCGGCGAGCTCGCGCAGCAACTCCTCGGCCTCGTCGCGGAGTTGTGCCGATCCGGTCGCGCGGTCCGGCTCGACGCCGGTGTCGGAGGAAGGGCTCATCCCGCCATCGTGCCGCACGACGCCGACACCCGCGTCCGACCTGCGCGGACGGCGCGTTCGCGGGCGGGTGGCGGCACCCGTACCGGCGCCCCGGCCCCGGCACAGTGGCCGCAGGGCCGGGCTGCCGGGCCGCCGAGGACCGGCGCCACGAGTGCCGGTCCCCGGGTCGACTACCCCTTGACGCAGAGCACCTGGCGCAGCGTCGCGACGACGTCGACCAGGTCGGACTGCGCCGCGATCACCTCGTCGACGTCCTTGTACGCGGCCGGGATCTCGTCGACGACGCCCGCGTCCTTGCGCGACTCCACGCCCTCGGTCTGCGCGACCAGGTCCGCAACCGTGAACTGTCTCTTGGCCGCGCTCCGGCTCATCCGCCGCCCCGCGCCGTGCGACGCGGAGTTGTAGGAGGCCGGGTTGCCCTTCCCGCGCACCACGTAGGAGCGGGTGCCCATGGAGCCGGGGATCAGCGCCAGGTCGCCCGCGCCCGCGCGCACCGCACCCTTGCGGGTGACCAGCATGGGGACGCCGTCGATCTCCTCCTCCGCCACGTAGTTGTGGTGGCAGGAGATGGGCTGCTCGAAGCGCACCGGGCGGTCGGCGAACTCGTCCCGGACGGCCCGGCAGACCAGGGCGAGCATGACGGCCCGGTTCCTGGCCGCGTACTCCTGCGCCCAGCTCAGGTCGCGCCGGTAGGCCGCCATCTCCGGGGTCCCCGCCAGGAAGACCGCGAGGTCGCGGTCGGGCAGACCGGTGTTGTGCGGCAGCTCGCGGGCCACCGCCATGTGCCGCTCGGCGATCTCCTTGCCGATGTTCCTGCTGCCGGAGTGCAGCAGCACCCACACCGTGTCCGCCTGGTCCAGGCAGAGCTCGATGAAGTGGTTGCCGCCGCCGAGCGTGCCCATCTGCTTCTGCGCCTTCGACTCCCGCGGCCTGACCTTCCGGTCGAGCGAGTCGAAGCCGTGCCAGAACCGGTCCCAGCCGGTGCGCAGCGTCGCCGTGCTCGCGCCGAGCTGCGAGACCTCGGCACCGAGCGCGGTGACGTTCACCCGGGAATCGTGCGCGTGGAAGCCGACCGGGACCGCGGCCTCGATCCGGGCGCGCAGCCCCCTCAGGTCGTCCGGCAGGTCGGCGGCGGTGAGGTCGGTGCGCACGCTCTCCATGCCGCAGCCGATGTCCACCCCGACCGCGGCGGGCGCGACCGCGTCCCGCATGGCGATGACCGAGCCGACGGTGGCGCCCTTGCCGAGGTGCACGTCCGGCATCACGCGGACGCCGTGCACCCACTCGAGCTGCGCGAGGGTGCGCAGCTGCCGCAGGGCGGACTGCTCGATCTCGTGCTCGTGGGCCCACATGAGCGTCTGCGCACGGGTGCCGTGCAGCTCGACGGGAAACATCGGTCTTTCCTTCCGTTCGGATACGTCAACGGTAGGGATCCGACCGCAGGTCGCGCGAGCGATTTTCGCCGGCCCGCCGGCGGGCGCGGGCGGGTCAGCCCGGTTGTGGCGCCCGCCCGGCGAGCAGCCCCGCGATGGTCGCTGCGTCGGGAACGGCTGTCGTGGCGCCGAGCGCGGTAGTGGCCAGCGCGCCCGCGGCGCAGGCCCAGCGCAACGCGGCTTCCGGCCCGTGCGCCCAGCGGGCGGCGAGCGCGCCGGTGAAGGCGTCGCCCGCGCCGGTGGTGTCGACGGCGCGCACCGGGACCGCGGGGACGGTGAAGCACCCGTCCGGCCCGTCGTACCGCGCGCCGTCGGCGCCGAGCGTGGTGACCCGGTGCGGCACCTGGTCCAGCACGTCCCCGATCGCCTCCGCCTCACCCCGGTTCACCACCGCGATGTCGACGAGCGCCCACATCTCGGCCGGAAGCCGCTGCACGGGTGACGGATTCAACACCGTCACCGTCCCGTTCGCCCGCGCGTGCGCGAAGCCCGCCGCCACCACCGGAACCGGAATCTCCAGCTGGCACAGCAGGGTGTCCGCCGCGGCGATCGCGGCGAGGTCGTCCGGATCCAGTTCGGCGAGAGCGTGATTCGCCGCGGGCACCACCACGATCGAGTTCTCCCCGCCCCCGTCGACGACGATCGTCGCGGTCCCGCTCGGCCCCGCGGCAGCGCGCAACCCGCGCACATCGATCCCCGCCCGGACCAGTGATTCCCGCAGCGCGGGCGCGAACACGTCGTCCCCGACCGCCCCGAGGAACCGCACCCGCGCCCCGCTGCGCCGCGCCGCCACCGCCTGGTTCGCGCCCTTGCCGCCGGGTACCGCGGCGAACCCGGTGCCGAGCACCGTCTCCCCGGGCGCGGGCCGCCGCCCGACCGTGGCCACCAGGTCCATGTTCACGCTGCCGAGCACGACGACGTCGGCAGGCGCGGGTTCGGCACTCACCGGCCGGAGAGTAGCCCGGACAGCGCCTCCCGCGCGCGGGATACCGCTGGGTAGGCTGTACCCATGACGGCAGGAACGACGACCGAGCAGGGCTCAGACGTCCGCGAGGCGGTGCACGCGGCCGCGCGCCGGGCCCGGGTCGCCTCGCGCACGCTGGCGCTGCTCACCACGGCGCAGAAGAACGAGGCGCTGCACGCCGCCGCCGACGCGCTGCTCGCCGCCGCCGACACCGTGCTCGCCGCCAACGCCGAGGACCTGCTGGCCGCCCAGTCCGCGGGCACCGCCGATTCCCTGCTCGACCGGCTCCGGCTCACCAAGTCCAGGATCGACGGCATCGCCTCCGGTCTGCGCCAGGTCGCCGGACTGGCCGATCCGGTCGGCGAGGTGGTGCGCGGCTCGACGCTGCCGAACGGCCTGGAGATCCGGCAGCTGCGGGTGCCGCTCGGCGTGGTCGGCATGGTCTACGAGGCCCGCCCGAACGTCACCGTCGACGCCTTCGGGCTGGCGCTGAAGTCCGGGAACGCGGCGCTGCTGCGCGGCTCCTCCTCGGCGGCGCACTCGAACGCCGCGCTGGTCGAGGTGCTGCGCGCGGCGCTGACCGGGCTCGGCATCCCGGCCGACGCGGTGCAGCTGCTGCCGAGCGCCGACCGCTCCAGCGTGACCCACCTGATCCAGGCCCGCGGCCTGGTCGACGTGGTGATCCCGCGCGGCGGCGCCGGGCTCATCTCGGCCGTCGTGCGCGACGCGACCGTGCCGACCATCGAGACCGGCACCGGCAACTGCCACGTCTACGTGCACTCCGCCGCCGACCTCGAGATGGCCGAGGCCGTTCTGATCAACGCCAAGACCCGCAGGCCGAGCGTGTGCAATGCCGCCGAGACGGTGCTGATCGACGCGGCCGTCGCGGAGACGGCGGTGCCCCGGCTCACCGAGGCGCTGCGCGGCGCGGGCGTCACCATCCACGGCGACCTGCCCGGGCTGGTCCCGGCCACCGACACCGACTGGGGCGAGGAGTACCTCACCCTGGACATCGCGCTCAAGGTCGTCGACGATCTGGACGCCGCGGTCGAGCACATCAACACCTGGGGCACCGGGCACACCGAGGCCATCGTGACCGCCGACCTGGCAGCCGCCCGCGCCTTCAGCGCCAGGGTGGACGCCGCCGCCGTCATGGTGAACGCCTCCACCGCCTTCACCGACGGCGAGCAGTTCGGCTTCGGCGCGGAGATCGGCATCTCCACCCAGAAGCTGCACGCCCGCGGCCCGATGGCGCTGCCCGAGCTCACCTCCACCAAGTGGATCGTCTGGGGCGACGGCCAGATCCGGCCGGTCTGACCCCGAATCGAAAGGACGGCACGGTGGGTATCACCGACGTACAGGAACCCGTGTTCGGCTCGGTCGAGGACGTGATCGATCGCCTCGCGGAGACCGGCTACCTCGCCGACAAGGGCACCGCCACCTCGGTCTTCCTCGCCGATCGGCTGGGCAAGCCACTGCTGGTCGAGGGCCCCGCCGGGGTCGGTAAGACCGAGCTGGCGCGCGCGGTCGCGCAGACCAGCGGCGCCGAGCTGGTCCGGCTGCAGTGCTACGAGGGCGTGGACGAGGCGCGGGCGCTCTACGAGTGGAACCACGCCAAGCAGATCCTGCGCATCCAGGCCTCCTCGGAGAACGACTGGGCCGAAACCAAGGCCGACGTCTTCACCGAGGAGTTCCTGCTCTCCCGGCCGCTGCTCACCGCCATCCGGCGCACCGAGCCGACCGTGCTGCTGATCGACGAGACCGACAAGGCCGACGTCGAGATCGAGGGGCTGCTGCTGGAGGTGCTCAGCGATTTCGCGGTCACGGTGCCGGAGCTCGGCACCATCACCGCCGCCCGCAAGCCGTTCGTCCTGCTGACCTCGAACGCCACCCGCGAGCTCTCCGAGGCGCTCAAGCGACGCTGCCTCTACCTGCACCTCGACTTCCCGGACGAGGAGCTGGAGCGGCGCATCCTGGCCAGCCGGGTGCCCGAGCTGGCCCCGGCCGTCGCGGCGCAGCTGGTGCGGGTCGTGCACGTGCTGCGCGGCATGCAGCTCAAGAAGCTGCCGTCGGTGGCCGAGTCCATCGACTGGGGCCGCACCCTGCTCGCGCTCGGCATGACCGACCTGGACGACAATGTCGTGCGCTCCACGCTCGGCGTCGTGCTCAAGCACCGCAGTGACCACGAGCGGGCCCTGAACGAGCTGAAGCTGGCCTGACCGTGGCCGAGCAGCCCACCCTGCACGCGCCGCACGGCATCCCCGGTCACCTCGTCGGCTTCGTGGAGGCGCTGCGCACCAGGGGAATCCCGGTCGGCCCTTCGGAGACCGTCGACGCGGGCCGGGTGCTCACCGTGCTCGACCTGATGGATCGCGAGGTGCTGCGCGAAGGGCTGGCCTGCGCCCTGCTGCGCCGCACCACGCACCGGACCACCTTCGACGGTCTCTTCGACCTGTGGTTCCCGGTCGCGCTCGGCGAGCGCGGCAACTGGGCCGACGACATCGAGATCCCGCGCACCCCGGACGGCCGGGTCGACATTCCCGAATTGCGCGCCATGCTCGCCGAGCTGCTCGCCCAGGAGAGCCCGGGGCCCGAGCTGCAGCAGCTCATCGGGCAGCTGGTCGAGCAGATGGGGCAGTACCAATCCGCGCGCGGGCCGTCGTTCTCGGCGTACCAGGCGCTGCGCGACGTCCAGCCGCAGACGCTGCTGGCGAAGATCCTGGCCGCGCTCGGGCTGCCCGCTGACGCCAGCGACTTCGACACCGAGGTGGCGCGCAGGCAGGCCAGGCAGCGGATCGAGGGTTTCCGGGCCGGCGTCGAGGCGGAGACAAGGCGCCGGGTCGCCGAGCGGATCGGCCGCGAGCGGGTCGCGAGCTACGGCGTGGCCAGGCAGGCCGAGGACGTCGACTTCCTGCGCGCCTCCGAGCGCGAGCTGGCCGAGCTGCGCCGCAGCACCCAGCGGCTGGCCCGGATTCTGGCCAGCAGGCTCGCGGCCAGGCGCAGGCACGCCAAGCGCGGTGAGATCGATCTGCGCCGCACGCTGCGCAAGTCCATGTCCACCGGCGGCGTGCCGATCGACCTGGTGAACCGCAAGCCCAGGCCCGGCCGGCCGGACCTGGTGCTGCTCTGCGACGTCTCCGGCTCGGTGGCCGGGTTCAGCAACTTCACGCTGCTGCTGGTGAGCGCGCTGCGCGAGCAGTTCTCCCGGGTCCGGATCTTCGCCTTCGTGGACCAGGTGGACGAGGTCACCCGGTTCTTCGACCCGCACACCCAGCTCGACGAGTCGCTGACCCGGATCTTCGCCGAGGCCGACGTGGTCGGACTGGACGGCCACTCGGACTACGGCGCCGCCCTGAACGGCTTCGCCGACCGCTTCCCCGAGGCCGTCACCAGCCGCAGCTCGCTGCTGATCCTCGGCGACGCCCGCACCAACTACCGCGACCCCCGGCTGGCCACGCTCGCATCGCTGGTGGAAACGGCCAAGCACGCGCACTGGCTGAACCCGGAGGCGACGACGCACTGGGGCTCCGGCGACTCGGCGGCGCGCAAGTACGCCGAGATCATCGAGATGCACGAGTGCCGCTCGGCCAGGCAGCTGACCGAGGTCGTGTCCCGGTTGCTCCCGGTGTGACCGGTTAAGCTCGGCAGCCATGCGGGAAACAGGACGGCCGGCCCGGCGGCTCGGGGTGATGGGCGGCACCTTCGACCCCATCCACCACGGGCACCTCGTCGCGGCGAGTGAGGTCGCCCACCGGTTCGACCTGGACGAAGTGGTCTTCGTCCCGACCGGGCAGCCGTGGCAGAAGGCGGACAAGAAGGTCAGCGCGGCCGAGGACCGGTACCTCATGACCGTCATCGCGACCGCCTCCAACCCGCGCTTCTCGGTGAGCCGGGCCGACATCGACCGCGGCAAGATGACCTACACCGTCGACACCCTGCGCGAGATGCGCGATCGCTTCCCCGACGCCGACCTGTACTTCATCACCGGTGCGGACGCACTGGCCAATATCCTCACGTGGCAGGATTGGGCCGAACTGTTCGAGCTGGCGAAGTTCGTCGGGGTGAGCCGTCCCGGGTACGAGCTCAATGCCGACCACCTGGCGGAGTACCTGCGTGACATGCCCGCCGACGCGGTGACCATGATCGAGGTGCCCGCGCTCGCCATCTCGTCGAGCGAGTGCAGGCGCCGCGCCGCGGAGAACCGTCCGGTCTGGTATCTCGTGCCCGACGGCGTCGTGCAGTACATATCGAAGCGGCACCTGTACGTGCCGAACGGACCGGAAGGTAGCGAATGAGCGCATCGGACGAATCGGTGCAGATGGCGCGGGTCGCCGCGATCGCGGCGGACGAGAAGCTGGCCTCCGATGTGGTGGTGCTCGACGTCTCCGAGCAGCTGGTGATCACGGACTGCTTCGTGATCGCGTCGGCGCCGAACGAGCGTCAGGTCAACGCCATCGTCGACAACATCGAGGAGAAGCTGCGCGACGCCGGGCACAAGCCGGTGCGCCGCGAGGGCACCCGCGAGGGCCGCTGGGCGCTGCTCGACTACATCGACATCGTGGTGCACATCCAGCACAACGACGAGCGGAACTACTACGGCCTGGAGCGGCTCTGGAAGGACTGCCCGACCGTCCCGGTGCCCGGTGTCGGCGCCGACGGCCGCCCCGCCGACACCGCCGCCGGGGCCGCCGAGTGAGCAAGAATGCCGGCGTACGGACGCTGATCCTGCTGCGGCACGGCCAGACCGAGTGGAACGCGGTCGACCGGATGCAGGGCCAGATCGACACCGACCTCACCGAGCTCGGCAGACATCAGGCCAAAGAGGCCGCCCGCGAACTCACTTCGCGCAACGCCATCGCCATCCACTCCTCCGACCTGCGCCGCGCCAGGGATACCGCGCAGGCGCTCGGCGACAGCACCGGGCTGCCGGTCACGCTGGACCCGCGGCTGCGCGAGACCAGCCTCGGCATCTGGGAGGGGCTCACCCACATCGACGTCGACCGGGACTACCCGGGCGCCAGGGTGGCCTGGCGGATGGACGCCACCTACACCCCGCCCGGCGGCGAGAGCAAGCTCGAGGTCGGCGCCCGCTCGCTGCCGCTGGTGCACGAGCTGTACCGGGAGCGCGACGACTGGCCGGGCCGGGCCGTCTTCCTGGTGGCGCACGGCGGGCTGATCGCCGCGCTCACCGCCGCGCTGCTCGACCTGCCGCCGCAGAACTGGCCGATCCTGGGCGGGCTGGCCAACACCAGCTGGGTGCAGCTCAGCGCGCACGGTCCGAGCTTCGAGCGGCCAGGGTGGCGGCTGGATGTGTGGAACGCGGCGGCGAAGGTGGCGCCGGATGTCCTCTGAGGCCGGGGGTCCGGCTGCCGCCGCGGGCAAGCCGACGCTGCTGGTGATCGCGGATTCGCTGGCGTACTTCGGGCCGAGGGGCGGGCTCTCCGCCGACCATCCGCGGATCTGGCCGAATCTCGTCGCGGCCGAGCTGGGCTGGGACGTCGAGCTGGTCGGCCGGATCGGCTGGACCTGCCGCGACGCCTACTGGGCGCTGATCGGCGACCCCCGGGTCTGGGCCGCGGTCCCGCGCGCGGGCGCGGTGATCTTCGCGACCGCGGGCATGGACTCGCTGCCATCGCCGCTGCCGACCGCGCTGCGCGAACTCATCCGCTACGTCCGCCCGCCCGCGCTGCGGCGCCGGGTGCGCGACGCCTACAACGCGGCCCAGCCGCACCTCGCCAAGCTGGGCAGACCGGTCGCGCTGCCGCCGCGGGTGAGCGTGGACTACCTGGAGCAGGCAAGGGAGGCGCTCGCCGGGCTGCGCCCCGAGCTGCCGATGATCGGCGTGCTGCCCTCGGTGCACGTCTGCGAGGCGTACGGCAAGGTGCACACCGGGCGCGAGCCCATGGTGCGCGCGCTCACCGAGTGGTCCGCGCGCAGCAACGTCCCACTGGTCGACCTCGGGGCGGCGGTGCGGGAGAACGTGTTCTCCGGCGCGGGCAACCCGGACGGCATCCACTGGGGCTGGGCCGGGCACGCCGCGGTCGCGGAATCCATGCTGAAGGTGCTGGCGGCGCAGCCCGGGCTCGCCGCGGAGAGCCTGCGGGAGGGCCGGTAGACCGTGGCCGTCGTGGTCGTCACCGATTCGTCCGCCTCCCTGCCCGCCGACCTGGTCGCCGAACTCGGGATCGTCGTCGTCCCGCTGCACGTCCTCTCCGGTGACCGCACCATCAGGGAGGGCATCGACCCGATCGACCTCGACTACGGCTCCGACGACGTCAGCACCTCCGCCGCCTCGCCCGGCGAGCTGCGCGCGGTCTACGAGCGCGCGCTGGAGCGCAGCGCGGGCGCCGGGGTGGTCGCCGTGCACCTCTCCCAGCAGCTCTCCGCCACCTGGGAGGCGGGCAGGCAGGCCATCGCCGAGCTCGGAACGGCGCGCATCCGGCTCGTCGACTCGCTCGGCGCGGGGCTGGCCACCGGGCTCCCGGTGCTGGCCGCCGCCCGCCGGGCCGTCGCGGGGGACGGGCTGGACGCGGTGCACGGGGCCGCCGTCGCCGCCGCGAGCCGGTCGCGCACCTTCTTCCTGGTGAACCGCACGGAGCAGTTGCGCCGGGGTGGCCGGCTCAGCACCGCGGCCTCGTTCTTCGGCAGTGAGCTGGTCACGAAGCCGCTGCTGCAGATCGTCGAGGGGCGGTTGGAGCTGCGCGAGAAGGTGCGGACCAAGTCCAAGGCGTACAGCCGGCTGGTCGCCGCTGCCGTCGATGCGGTCGGGGACGAGCCCGCGGCGGTCGGGGTGCAGCATTTGGGTGCGGCCGATGCCGCGGCGACGGTCACAGCTCAGCTGCGCGAGAGGTTGCCGGACTTGAACGAACTCGTGCAAGCCGAGTTCGGGCCCGCCCTGGCTGTGCATCTCGGGCTCGGAGCGGTGGGGATCGTCGTCCTTCCCGGTGGTTGCGGCGGCTGAGGAACGCGCCTTCCGCGCAGGGCCGGTGGTTTCCGCGCGGGGCTCGTCGGCCCGTGCACGTGCTGTGCCCAGCGCGGATTCCCGCGCCGAAGGGGGCCTCCGTGCGGCAGGACCCGCATGCCGAGGGGAACCCGCGTCAGCGCGGAGCGAGCCCGTGGCGCAGCAGGTGCCAGGCCCGCTGCGCGATCTCGCCCCGTGCCGACGGATCCGACTCCGAGAGCACATTCGCCAGCATGGCGACCGCGAGCACGACATCGGCGGCATCCAGCGCCGAGTCGAGATCCCCCCGCTGCGCCGGATCAGCCAGTTTCTTCGCGATCAACGCGTCGAAGCGCTCCGCCACCGCCAGCAGCCGCGGCTCACTCCCGGTCGGCCGCAGCATCGCCACGAACGCCGCCGACGCGGTGATCTGCTCGACGATCACCTCCAGCACCGTGTCGACCCGCGTCTCCGGATCGGCCGCCAGCGCCTCCACCTCCGCGATGTTCTCGTCGAAGACCGCGAGCGCGATCGCGTCCCGGCTCGGGAAGTGCCGGTAGAGTACCCCCTGCCCGACCCCGGCGGTCCGCGCGATCGAGCTCAGCGGCGCGTCGAATCCACTGCTGGCGAACACTTTCCGGGCCGCGGCGATGAGCGCGGCACGATTGTCCGCGGCGGCGCGCGGGCCCCTGTTGACCCGCCCGGGTGAAGTCATCCGCTCACTCTAGCGAGCCCGGACAGCGCAGTCCGGTCGGCGGGCCCGGTCTGATTCGTCCCGTTCGGTGAATGCCCTGATCCGGACATCGATAGACCTGCCGTCGGCCGTCACCATCGCCACGTAGGCTGCGGGCGTTCGTTGATCGGCGGGGAGGAAGCACGTGCTCATCTGGGGCTGGCAACGCCAGGTACTGACGCTGGCCGTACTCGCGGCCTTCTGCGGCGCCTGCCGCAATGCGGGCCCGCACGGTCTGCGCAGACTGGTCACGAAGTTCACCCTGTTCTTCGTCCCGCTCTTCCCGATCAGCAGCCGCACCTACCTGGAGTGCCCGGTCTGCGGGGTGCAGTCGCCGGTGCCATCCGCCGACGTCCCGAACCTGGTCGCCCAGGCGAATCAGCCGCCCGTGCCCGGGCAGCTCATCCACACCGTGCCGCCCGGCGTTCAGCAGCCGATGGCGCCCCAGCAGGGCTGGCCGCAGGCCGCACCGGCGCAGCAGAACTGGCAGCAGCCTGTACCGGCGCAGCAGAACTGGCAGCAGGCGGCTCCGTCCCAGCAAGCCTGGCAGCAGTCAGCGCCCACTCAGCAGGTCGCGCCTCAGCAAGGCCGGCCTTCTGCCCCTCCGCCGCAGCAAGGCTGGTAGCAGGGCCTCTGCTGCAACGGGCTTGCGGGGGCCCGGCATCAGTTCAGCAGCAGCCGGGTGACGCGCGCCGACCACGGGCGCGCTGGGAGCGCGCCTGTCAGTCCGGTGCCCACCGCGCTAACCGAGCGCTATCCAGTACCGGCGGGCCGGACCGAGCTCGGTGTCCCGTACCGACTCTAGCACCCCACCCGCCTTCTCGATGGTCCGCGCCGACGCCACGTTCCCGTCCGCGCAGAGCAACAGCACCTGCCCCATCCCACGCTCCCGCGCGACGTCGAGCATGTGCGCGAGTGCCCAACCGGCGACCCCGCGCCGCCGCGCCGACGGCCGCACCCCATAACCGATGTGCCCCGCCCGCAGCACCGCATCGCTCATCCCGTACCGCAGCGCGATCCCCCCGAGCACCTCCCCGTCCTCGACGATCCAGCGATGCGCGCACCGCCCGGACTCCGCCTGCAACCGCCGCACCCACTCCGCGAACCCGGCCGCCGACTCGACCTCGTCGTCGGCCCGCAACCCGAACCCGTCCTCGTGCACCCCCGGCCCCCACTCCCGGTGCGCCACCAGCCAGGCAGCGTGCAGGGAGGCGATGGGCGCGATCAGCTCGGACATGTGCGCGCCCTGCTCACGCCAGCACCCGTGCGGCGGCCTCCGGCGCGTACACCGCGAACGCCTCGATCAGCTCGTGAATGCCGCCTGGAACTTCCTCGGTGCGGGCGGCGTGCCGCGCCACATCCCATTCGTTGGCAATGGTGAGTATCGCGAAATCGGCGAGATCGCTGCCGTCCAGCTCGATGACCTCGCCGGTGAAGCGGTCGGTGAGCGGCAGCGGTCGGGCGCCGAGGCGCGCGTACGTCGACCGGCGTTCGCAGGAGCAGTATCGGTAGACAAGATTTTCCGCGTCCGTGCCGATCGCCCGGCGCAGCCGGTCCCGCCGGTGCGGCGGCAACAGCCGGTGTGGCCGGCCGTCGGTGCCGTAGGCGGCGTGGCACAGAGCTGCGAGCCGGAGCCGTGGGCTCGCCCCCCACTCGCTGACCAGCGTGTGCACGCGGCGGAGGTGGTCGAGCACGGTGCCGCCGGGATGAGCGATCGCGTCGGCGCCCAGTTCACGAAGAAGATGCGACGCGGGCCAATCGACGGCCGGTTCGATCGCCTCGGCCAGGCGCACCGGCTGGTCGCGGGCTATCAGGTGCCCGGCCGTAGGTACGCGGAGCACGGTCACCTGCGGCCCGGCCCGGCGCAAACCTTCGACATCGGCGTCGGTGAGCACCGAGCCGTCGCCGCCGCGGACCAGCAGAATCGGGGTGTCGATCTTCCCGAGTACGGGGAGATGGGCGAGGATGTCCTCGACGAGTTCGGCATGCGGTCCGAGACGGCTCGCGAGAAATCGCCTGATCCGATCCGGCTCGAGATTCGGCACCACATCCACCAGCACAAGCCCCGAAACGTGTTTGCGCACCGCGGGATCGGCGAGTGCGGCGATGGCCGCGAGCCCGCCGAGTGAGGCGCCTACCACCACGCATCCGGGTTCGGTCGCGATCAAGGCGGCGACATCGTCCGCGCACTCCGCGAGTGTCCGCGCGGTTCCACCGCTCTCGCCGTGCCCGCGTTGATCGAACGCCACGCATCGGAACCCGGCATCGGTCAGTACCGCTGTCACCGGCCGCCACACCTGTCTGCGTTCGCCGCCGGCGTGCAGGAGCAGCACGGTGGGGCCGTCTCCGGCCGCCTCTCCGCGCAGCACCCCGCCGGGCCGGACGAGCATCTGCTCCATGGAGTCCGCCATGACAACCCCTCTCCCCGCATTCGACGCTAGAGCTCGCGCGGGCGCTGATCAAGCTGGATCAGAAGGGGATCTGCACCTCGTTCGCCGCCTTATCCGAACGGAGCCCCCGCCAGCTCGGGTGCCGGAGCCCGGAGGAACTCGCTTCGCGGAACTCGATGTCGCCCACGAGGACGGGCTCGACCCAGTGCACGCCGGGGACCGCCGCGGGGGCCGGAATTCGGTCGAGCGGGACCGAATCGCGGGCCAAGTCGTCGAGCCGCCCCTGCAGGGTTCGCCGCACCGCGGCGGTGAACCCGGTTCCCACATTGCCGATGTGCACCAGCCGCCCACTGTCGTCGTGCGCCGCCAACACCAGGGAACCGAAGGTCCCGGTGAACCGGCCGCTCCCCGGCAACCATCCGGCGACGATCGCCTCGGTACTGCGCCGCAGCGGCGTCTTGATCCAGGCGGGCGAGCGCCGCCCCGGCTGATACGTCGAGTCGAGCCGCTTGCACACGATGCCCTCGAGGTGGTGCTGTGCCGCCACCTCGAGCAGCGCCGCCGGCCGCACCCCGGTCCAGAACGGTGGCACCGGCACCAGCTCCCCGGCCAGCCCGAGTGTGGTCAGATCGTCCCTGCGCTGGGTGTACGGCCTGCCGAGCAGCGATTCCCCGTCGAGTTCGAGCACGTCGAAGACGATGAACTCGACGGGGTAGGCGGCGAGCAGCCCCGGCGTCGGCGTGACCACGTGCATCCGATGCTGCAACCGCCCGAACGACGGTGCCCCGGTCGCCGGATCGGGCGCGACGATCTCCCCGTCCAGCACCAGCGGAACGTCCGGAGCCAGGGCGGCGAGCGCCTCCCCGAGCTCGGGGTACGAGCGCGAGATATCTCTGGCATTTCTGCTGGTGAACCGGCAATTTCCGGCCTCGATCCGGACGATGGCGCGGACCCCGTCCCACTTCATCTCGACCGCCCAGCGCGCGGCGTCGTCCGGTGGCCGTCCGGAGACGGCCAACATCGGCGCCGGGTTCGCCACCATGGATTCAGCATACTTCTGGCAAACGGCCGGATGGAGGACTCGTTCCCCGAATTGTCCCCAACCCCGCCGCCATCCACAGGGCAGGAGAAAGCCCAGTTCGATGCCGATGGGCAGGCGGCGCCCCGACCTAGCGTCGGCCCCATGTCACGACACGAGGAGCACGACCGCATCCGCAGACGCCTCAGCGTCCTCACCGCCCCCGACGCCGGGGCGTCCGCCGACGGCCCCGTCCGGGTTCCGCTGCCGATGAACGCACTCGATCGGGCGGGGAAGCGGCCCGCTGTCGCCGATCCCCGCTGGTCCGACAAGACCGAGCAACTCGACGCCAGGCGCAGGCTCGGCCGCTGGCGTGAGACCGCGCCGTGGCCCGCCGACCGGGACACCGAACCCGAGGACGAGGAGCCGGAACAGCCGCGCGGCAGCCGCCGCGCCCGCGGGGACGAACCCAGGCCCCGCGCGGGCGAGCCCCGGCCGGGCGAGGGCGAAGCCCGCCTCCGCTGGGGTGAGCCCCGCCCTCGCAGCACCGACCCCGACGATTCCGACGCCATCGGCGAGCCCGACTGGCTGCACGGCCAGGCTGCCCCGCTGCGCTGGTACGAACGCCTGCTGCCCGCCCGCTTCGCCGCGGCGCGCGTCGGTGTCACCCGCCGCGCGGCGGCGGCACTCGCCCTGATCGGCCTGGTGGCCGTCGTGATCTCCGGCTACGCCGTCTGGCGCGACCGCCCGGTGATCAGCCAGGCGGCACCGGTACCGGCCGTGCGCATGGCCGCGGCGGCCCCGAGCAGCCAGGGCCCGGAGCCAGCGCGCAACGAAGTCGCCCCCACCCACGAGAGCCAGGGCGAGCTGGTGGTGAGCGTCGTCGGTCTGGTGCGCCGCGGCGGCCTGCTGCGGCTCGCACCCGGCGCCAGGATCGCCGACGCGCTCGACGCGGCGGGCGGCGCACTCCCCGGCGCCGACCTGCAGGGGCTCAACCTCGCTCAGAAGGTTTCGGACGGCGACCAGATCCTGGTCGGCGCCGCGGATCCCACCGCCCCGCCACGTGCCAGCGGCACCGCGAGCACCGGTAGCGCGGCGGGTGCCCCCGGCTCCGGCCCCACAGCCAGGGGGAAGGTGAATCTCAACACCGCCACCGAAGCCGAACTCGACGCACTGCCCGGTGTCGGCCCGGTCACCGCCCGCGCCATCGTGGCCTGGCGGGCCGGTAACGGCAGGTTCAGCGATCTCGAGCAACTCGGCGATGTCGAGGGCATCGGCCCGGCGCGCCTGGCCAAACTCCGCGACCTGGTGACGCTGTGAGCGGGCAGCGGCCGCCGGGGAACCCGGTCACCACCCTCTCCGGCTACTGGCCGATCGTCCGCCCGGAGGAACCGCCCGCGCCGGAGCCGCGCGCACTGGACGCCCGCCTGGTCCCGGCGGCCGTGCTCTGCTGGCTGGCGACCATCGTGGCCATCACCGCGGGCTGGATCACCGGTCTCGTCCTCGCGGTACTGCTCGTCGGCACCGCCTGCGGGCTCTGGATCTGGCTGCTGCGCGGCGGTGTGCGGCGCTCCGGCCGGTGGGGGGTCCCGGTGTGGGGAATGGTGGCCGCGCTGCTGCTCGGCACCGGCTTCGCGACCGCCGCTGCCTGGCGGGAGCAGCGGGTGGCCGCACATCCGCTGCGTGCTCTGCCGGACCGGGCGTCGGTGCAGGTGTACGCGGTGCCGACGAACGACCCGAAACCGGTGCGCGGCAGATCCTTCGGCGATCAGCGGCGCTGGGTGGTGCGCGCCGACCTGGTCGAGTACCGGCACGCCGGAAAGCGGGTGCGGGCGGGCGGGGTCGTCACCATCCTGGCCGGCGGCGACGAATGGGCTCGGATCACACCGGGCGGGCTACTCCGCTTCCGAGCCCGGCCGATGCTGCCGCAGACGAGCGACCTCACGGTCGCGGTCCTCCGCGCGAACGCCCCACCCGTGCAGCTGGAACAGCCACCCTGGTGGCAGCGCGCGGCGATGCCGGTCCGCGGCTCGCTCACCGAAGCCGCACGGCGAGTGCTCGGCCGCGATGCCGCGGGCGTGCTACCCGCGCTGGTGCTCGGCGACACCTCCGGGCTCACCGATGGGGTGCGGGACGATTTCGCCACCGCCGGGCTGCAACACCTGTGCGTGGTGAGCGGCGCCAACGTCACCATCGTGCTGACCGCGGTGCTCGCACTCTGCCGAACCCTGACCCTCCCGCCCACCGCCTGCGCCGGCACCGCCGCACTGGCGCTACTGCTCTTCGTGGTGATCGCCCGGCCCGACCCGAGCGTCCTGCGCGCCGCCGCCATGGGCGCGGTGACAGTGCTCGCACTGCTGACCGGGCGGCGCAGACAGGCACTGCCCGCCCTGTGCGGTGCGGTGATCCTGCTGCTGGCGGTATGGCCCGCACTGGCGGTCAGCATCGGCTTCGCGCTCTCCGTCCTCGCCACCGCCGCCCTGATCCTCATCGCCCCCGGCTGGGCCGCCGCACTTCGCGGCCACGGCTGGCGGCGGGCACCCGCTGAGATCGTTGCCGTCTCGGCCGCCGCCTTCGCGGTCACTACGCCGCTGGTCATTGCGGTCACCGGCAAGCTGAGCCTGGTCGCGGTACTTGCCAACGTGCTCGTAGCGCCGGTGATCGCCGCCATCACCGTGCTCGGCGCGCTCGCCGCCACCATCGCCTGGGCCTGGGCACTCCCGGCCGAGCTGCTGCTCCGCCCCGCCGCCGTCCCACTCTGGTGGCTGCTCGAGGTCGCCGAGCACACCGCCCGGCTACCCGGCGCCACCGTCACCGTCCCCGGCGGCGCTCTCACCGGAACCCTCGCGGCCGCGGCGCTTCTCGGATCCGCGCTCGGGCTCCGTGTTCGCGCTGCGCGCCGGAGAATCCGGGCCGAAACGGGGCCGTGACCCCTGGTCACCGCCGAACCGTAGGATCGACCGGGTGAGCGAGACGGCAGCGGTGCATCTGGTGCTCGGCGACGAGGAGCTGTTGATCGAGCGCGCGGTGGCGACGGTGACAACCGAGGTCAGGGCGACCGCGCCGGATCCGGAGGCGGTGCCGGTGGAGCGCCGCCGGGCCGGCGAGGCCACCACCGCCGAGCTCGCGGAGATGCTGAGCCCCTCGCTGTTCGCCGAGGACCGGCTGATCATCCTGGAATCCGCCGCCGACGCAGGCAAGGAGGCGGTCACGCTCATCGGTGAGGCCGCCGCCGACCCGCCCGACGGTGTGGTGCTCGTGATCCTGCACTCCGGCGGTGGACGTGCCAAGGCGCTCGCCACCACCCTGCAGAAGGGCGGGGCGCGGGTGCACCACTGCGCCAAGCTCACCAAGCAGGCCGAGCGGGTCGACTTCGTGCGGGGCGAGCTCCGGGCGGCGGGGGTCAAGGCGGGCGGCGAGGTGGTGCAGGAGCTCCTCGACGCCGTCGGCTCCGATCTGCGCGAGCTGGCCGCCGCCTGCTCCCAGCTCGCCGCCGACACCGGCGGCAAGGTGGATGTGGCCGCGGTCCGCCGCTACTACTCCGGCCGTGCCGAGGTCAGCGGCTTCGATGTGGCCGAGCTCGCCGTGGTCGGCAACCGGGCCGCCGCCATGGAGGCGCTGCGCTGGGCCGACGATCGCGGCGTGCCGCACGTGCTGCTCGCCGACGCGCTCGCCGACTCGGTGCACACCATCGCCAGGGTCGGTTCGGCCGGCCGCGGTGACCCGATGCAGCTCGCGCAGCAGCTCGGCATGCCGCCCTGGAAGGTGAAGAAGGCCAAGGCGCAGGCCAGGGGCTGGAGTCCGGAGAAGATCGGCAGTGCCATGCGGGTCGTCGCCACCCTGAACGCCGATGTCAAAGGCGGCGCCGCCGACTCCGGCTACGCCCTGGAACAGGCGCTGGGCCGCATCTGCGACCTGCACGGCGGTAGCTGACTCGGCAGCCGGTCGTCAGCCGACCGGCAGCCGCTGCTCCACCTTCAGGTCGCCGAAGGTCACCGACTGCGTCATCGGCCGGAGCAGGAAGTCGTGCGGGAAACCGAGCTCGACCGCACTGGCCCGCTCCAGGCGGGCCCACTGCTCGGCGGAGAGCTCCACCTCGAGGGCGCCGAGATTGTCGGTGAGCTGGTCAAGTGTGCGGGCGCCGACGATCGGCGAGGTCACCCCGGGCCGGCGCAGCACCCAGGCCAGCGCCACTCGGGCCGGCGAGTATCCGGCCTCGCGGGCGATCTCACGCACCACCTCGGCGATGCCGAGTGCGCGCTCGGTGAGCGAGCCCGCCGACGCGGCCACATTGCGCCTGGTGCCCGCCGCGTCCGCGGAGACCTCGACATTCAGGTCGGCGCGGCTGTACTTGCCGGTCAGCACACCGCTGGCCAGCGGCGACCACGGGATGACGCCGAGGCCGAGTTCGCGCGCCATGGGCACCAGCTCGCGCTCGACGGTCCGCTCGACCAGGTTGTACTCGATCTGCAGTGCGATCAGCGGCGCCCAGCCGCGCAGGTCGGCGATGGCCTGCATGCGGGACACCTGCCAGGCGGGCGCGTCCGAGATGCCGACGTAGAGGACCTTGCCGGAGCGAACAAGGTCGTCCATGCCGCGCAGGATCTCCTCCACCGGGGTGCGGTAGTCCCAGGCGTGCAGGTAGAGCAGGTCGAGGTAGTCGGTGTTCAGGTTGCGCAGGCTGGCCTCCACCGAGGTCACCATGCTCTTGCGCTGGTTGCCGCCGGAATTGGGGTCGCCGGGGCGGCGCAGCATCGTGTACTTGGTGGCGATCACCAGGCTGTCCCGCCGGTCGGCGGCGAACTCGCCGAGGAAACGCTCCGAGGTGCCGTCGGTGTAGGCGCTGGCAGTATCGATGAAATTGCCGCCGCGGTCGACGTAGGTGTCGAAGATCGTGCGGGCCTCGGCGGCGTCGGCGCCCCAGCCCCAGTCCGAGCCGAAGGTCATGGTGCCCAGCGACAGCGGCGACACCCGCAGCCCCGAGCGGCCGAGCAGCCGGTAGTCGTCGAGGGCGCGCAGGTCGGTCATGTCGAACTCCTTGCCGGTCGAATGTCGTTGCGCCACCGAGTCTGCCGAGCCGGGAGCGGGCGGGTCAGGGAGACTTCTTCCTGGGAAGGCCGGTCCTACGCTCCGTACCATCGGGGTGATGACGAGCACGGTGGACACCACGCGGGAACTCGCCGCTTTCCTGCGCACCCGGCGCGAGCGCCTCACGCCCGGTGCGGCGGGGCTGCCGGTGCGCGAGCAGCAGCGGCGGACGCCGGGGCTGCGGCGCGAAGAGGTCGCCGAGCTCGCCGGGGTGAGCACCGACTACGTGGTGCGGCTGGAGCAGGGACGTGGGCTGCGGCCGTCGGTCGAGGTGCTCGAGGCGCTCGCCCGGGCGCTGCGGCTCACCGACTCCGAGCGGATCTACCTGTTCGATCTGGCGCAGCAGCGCCCGCCGAGCAGTGCGCAGCCGGAGCACGAGGTGCCCGCTCCCGCGCTGACCAAGCTCATCCGGGTGTTCTCGCCGCTGCCCGCCATGCTGGTGAATCACCGCTGCGACATCCTGGCCTGGAATCCCGAGATGGCCGCGCTGCTGCTCGACTTCGCCGCGGTGCCGGAGCGGCGGCGGAACGCGCTGTGGCTCTGCCTCATGCACCCGGAGCTGCGGGATCGCTACGGCGATCGGGAGCGGATCATCCAGGACGGCATCGCCGACCTGCGGGCCGCGTGGGCCGCGCACCCGGACGACCCCGCGCTGGCGGCGATGATCGCGGAGCTCACCGCGACCAGCCCGGAGTTCGCCCGCAACTGGGACCGGCGCGACGTCCTGGTCCGTGGACGCGGGCGGAAGCCGCTGCGCCACCCGGTGGTCGGCGATCTGATGGTCGAGTTCGAAGTGCTGCTCTCGCAGCAGGACCCGGACCAGCGGATAATCGTCTACCACGCCGCCGACGCCGCCTCGGAGGCCGCGCTCGCCCGCCTCGGTTCGTAGCCGCGGCATCCGGCTTCCCCGACACCGGAACGGCCGGGCGATCGCCCGGCCGCACCGGAGGAAGAACTCACTCCCCGGACGTGAGTACCAACCCCTCTTCCTCCACGTCCGACTCCTCGAAGCGCCCGTCCCACTCCTCGTACGACGGCACGTCCTCGTCCCGGGTGACGATCCACTCCAGTGCGTAGCCACCCTCGTCGTCGGGCACCATCACATTCTCGATCTTGATGCCGATACCGAGCACCTCGGCGGCCCGGATCACCTCCGGCAGATCCTCGGCTCGGACCACGGTCTGATTCGCGTACACGGTCACCATGTGCGGAATCGTAGCCAGCGCGACGGACACCGCGCGGAACCGCGCGCGGGCGATCCACCGGCACCACCACCGCCGCCGAACCGCCGGTGGACACGACAAAAGCCGCCGTGGTCATCGAGGCCACGGCGGCGGCGTACCGCGGGCGCTACGACAGCGCCCGGACGATCAGATCTTGTTGAAGGCCAGCGCCAGCGCGGACTTCTTGTTGGCCGCCTGGTTGGCGTGGATGACGCCCTTGGAGGCAGCCTTGTCCAGCTTGCGGCTGGCGAAGCGCAGACGCTCGGCCGCCACATCCTTCTCGCCGGAGTCGGCGGCCTCCCGGAAGCTGCGGATCGCGGTGCGCAGCGCCGACTTCACCGACTGGTTGCGCAGCCGCGCCGCCTCGTTGGTGCGAATCCGCTTCAGCTGGGACTTGATATTGGCCACGCCGGTATCCTCTGGTTCCTGTCGGTTAGGTGTGCTTCGGAAGCTCTTGCGCATGCGGTGGTCGTACCGGAAGCGGTGCGGACCAGCAGGTAACGCTGCGCCGAAGGTCGAGGTTACCAGCAGCCCGCGCGCGGACGAAATCGCGGCCCCGTCCTTCGTAGCGCGAAATTAACCTGCGTCTCACGAGAACCGGACACGGGCATTGCAGTCTCGGAAGATGACCGCGCTGCATCCGACCACGACGACCGGCGTCTTCGACGGCTACGGCCCCGGCCGGTTCCGCGAGGCCTTCGACGAGATGTTCACCCCGGACGGCGCGGTGCGGCAACCCTACGCGGGGCTGTTCGCCGCGCTCGCCCCGATCCACGCCGACGAGCTGGCCGCGCGCTTCGACGCGCTCGGACGCGCCTTCGTCGACCAGGGCATCACCTTCTCGCACTCCGGCCAGGAGCGGCCGTTCCCGCTGGACCTGGTGCCCCGGGTGCTCGCGGCCGCGGAGTGGTCGGAGCTGGAGGCCGGGATCAGGCAGCGGGTGCGGGCGCTGGAGCTCTTCCTCGCCGACGTCTACGGCGAGCGGCAGATCCTGCGCGAGGGGGTGATCCCGAAGCGGCTGGTGACCTCCTGCGCGCACTTCCACCGCGCGGCGGTCGGGGTGGCGCCGCCGAACGGCGTGCGGATCCACGTGGCGGGGATCGACGTGATCAGGGACGAGCGGGGCGGCTTCCGGGTGCTGGAGGACAACCTGCGCTCGCCGTCCGGCGTCTCCTACGTGATGGAGAACCGGCAGACGATGGCCAGGGTCTTCCCCGACCTCTTCGGCTCGCACCGGGTGCGCGCGGTCGGCGACTACCCGACGCACCTGCTGCGCGCGCTGCGGGCAGCGGCCGCGCCGAACGAGGCCGACCCGACGGTGGTGGTGCTGACGCCCGGCGTGCACAACGCGGCCTACTTCGAGCACTCGCTGCTGGCCAGGCAGATGGGGGTGGAGCTGGTCGAGGGGCGCGATCTCTTCTGCCGGGACAACGTGGTCTACATGCGCACCACCGCGGGCGAGCGGCAGGTGGACGTGATCTACCGGCGGATCGACGACAGCTACCTGGACCCGATGCACTTCCGCCCGGACTCGGTGCTCGGCATCCCCGGGGTGCTGAACGCGGCGCGCGCGGGCACGGTGGTGATCGCCAACGCGGTGGGCAACGGGGTCGGCGACGACAAGCTCGTCTACGCCTACCTGCCCACCATCATCGAGTACTACCTGCGGGAAGAGCCCGTCCTGCGCAATGTCGACACCTTCCGCTGCTGGCTGGACTCCGAGTGCGCGGAGGTGCTCGACCGGCTGGACGAGCTGGTGGTCAAGCCGGTCGAGGGCTCCGGCGGGTACGGCATCGTGATCGGCCCGGACGCCTCGCGCGCCGAGCTGGCCGCGGTCGGGCAGAACATCAGGGCGAACCCGCGCGGCTGGATCGCGCAGCCCGTCGTGCAGCTCTCGACGGTGCCGACGAAGGTCGACGACGCGCTCGTGCCGCGCCACGTCGACCTGCGGCCGTTCGCGGTCAACGACGGCGAGCAGATCTGGGTGCTGCCCGGCGGGCTGACCCGGGTGGCGCTGCCCGCGGGCTCGCTGGTGGTGAACTCCAGCCAGGGCGGCGGCAGCAAGGACACCTGGGTGCTCTCCGCGCAGTCCGCCCCGGCCGACCGCGAACTCGGCGGCGGTGAGCTGGTCGCCGAGCCACCGCAGGCCGACGCCTTCGAGTCCGACCGGCAGCCGACCCCCGCGCAGGCCGGGCAGCAACAGCAGCAGCAACAGCAGGCGGCCCGTGCGGGCGGGCCGGTGACCGGAGGGAGCACCTGATGCTGGCCAGGAACGCGGAATCGCTCTACTGGATCGGCCGCTACGTGGAGCGCGCCGACGACACCGCCCGGATCCTCGACGTCGCCGTGCACCAGCTGCTGGAGGACGCCACCGTCGACCCGGACCGCACCTCGCGGCTGCTGCTCCGGGTGCTCGGGATCGAGCCGCCCGCCGGGGTGCTCGACGTCTGGTCGGTGACCGAGCTGGTGGCGTTCAGCCACGCGCACGGCGGCTCGATCGTGGACTCGGTCGCGAAGGCGAGGGAGAACGCGCGCGGCGCGCGGGAGGTGACCTCGGGGGAGATGTGGGAGTGCCTGAACGCCACCTACAACGGGCTGGCCGCCGCCGAGTCCGCGGCCCGCGGCCTCGGCCCGCACGAGTTCTTCCACTTCGTGAAGGGCCGCGCGGCCATGTTCGCCGGGCTCTCCGACTCCACCCTGAGCCGCGACGACGGCTACCGCTTCCTGCTGCTCGGCCGGGCCATCGAGCGGGTCGACATGACGGTGCGGCTGCTGCTCTCCCGCGCCGGTGACCGCACCTCCTCGCCCGCCTGGGTGACGGTGCTGCGCTCGGCGGGCGCGCACGACACCTACCTGCGCACGCACCGCGGCGCGCTGGACGCCAACCTG
Organism: Nocardia jiangsuensis; assembly: GCF_042650385.1. Lineage (NCBI taxonomy): Bacteria > Bacillati > Actinomycetota > Actinomycetes > Mycobacteriales > Nocardiaceae > Nocardia > Nocardia jiangsuensis. The sequence goes on along the minus strand of NZ_JBHSAX010000033.1, from coordinate 312,608 downwards.
GTGGCCGAGTTCATCCTGCTGGACCGGCTCTTCCCGCGCTCGGTGTTCCACTCGGTGCAGGTGGCCGAGGCCTGCCTGGCCGAGCTGGACCAGCGGCCGAGCAGCCGGGTCGGGGCGCGGCACGAGGCGCAGCGGCTGCTCGGCCGGGCCCGCAGCGAGCTGGAGTTCCTGGCGCCGGGGGTGCTCCTGGAGAACCTGCAGGCCCGGCTGCTCTCGCTGCAGCGCACCTGCCGCGAGGTGAGCGAGGCGGTGGCGCTGCAGTACTTCCACGCGGCGCCCTGGGTGGCCTGGACCGACCTGCAGGTCAGCCACGATCAGCTGGTCGGCGCGGAGGGGGAGCTGTGAGCTGGCGGACCAGGGTGGTGCACACCACCGACTACGTGTACGAGGCGCCGGTCACCCGGTCGTTCAACGAGGCGAGGCTGACCCCGCGCGGCGACCACAGGCAGAACGTGGTGCTGAACCGGGTGGAGACGGTGCCCGCCACCCGCTCCTACCGGTACACCGACTACTGGGGCACCGCGGTGACCGCCTTCGACCTGCACGCGCCGCACACCGAGCTGCAGGTGATCGGCTCCTCGGTGGTGGAGACCGACCCCTTCCCCGGCCCGGCCGAGGAGCTGAGCTGGGACGAGTTGCGCACCGACGCGGTGGCCGACCGCTTCGACGAGCTGCTCGCGCCGACGCCCTACGTCCCGCTCGACGACGACCTGCGCGCGGTCGCCGCCCAGCTCGCGCGGACCGACTCGCCTGCCGAGGCGGTGGTGCGCGCGGCGGAGTGGGTGTACCGGGAGATGGACTACACCCCGGCGAGCACCTCGGTGCACACCTCGGCGGTGCAGGCCTTCGCCGAGCGCCGCGGCGTCTGCCAGGACTACGCGCACCTGACCCTGCTGCTGCTGCGCGCCATGCGGATCCCGAGCCGGTACGTCTCCGGGTATCTGCACCCGCAGCCGTCGGCGGAGATCGGGGCGACCGTCGAGGGGCAGTCGCACGCCTGGATCGAGGCCTGGACCGGGCAGTGGTGGGGGTACGACCCGACCAACGACATCGCCATCAACGAGCAGCACGTCGCGGTCGGCGTCGGCCGGGACTACTCCGATGTGCCGCCGCTCAAGGGCATCTTCTCCGGCGGCGGCTCGACCGATATGCGCGTGGTGGTGGAGATCACCCGGCTCGCGTAGTAATTTCACTACCGCTCGACCTCTCAGCAAATATGCAGTTTCCTCTGGAAGCGCGAGGTGGCGGTATGTCTCCCACGGCACAGGAAATCGTCGAAGAAGCCGTCGAGCAGCGGCCGATTCCCGATGCGAAGAAGTGGGGTGCCGAGGCGTTCGGCACCTTCGTCCTGGTGATCGGCGGTGTCGGCACCGCCGTCATCGCCGGTCAGCGGGTCGGCGCGCTGGGGGTCGCGCTCGCCTTCGGGCTCACCCTGCTCTTCCTGGTCTATGCGATCGGGCCGATCTCCGGCTGCCACGTGAACCCTGCGGTGACCCTCGGGCAACTGCTGCTCGGCCGGCTCGGCGTGGTCAGCGCGATCGGGTACTGGATCGCCCAGGTGATCGGCGGGCTGCTGGCCGGGCTGGTGCTCTTCGCGCTGGCGAAGAACCTGCCGAGCTACGACCGCGCCGTCGACGGCCTCGGCGCCAACGGCTGGGGCGCGCACAGCCCCTCGGCCACCACCGGTCCGCTCGGCATGGTGGTGATCGAGGACGGCTACGGCCTGGCCGCGATGATCATCGTCGAGGTCATGCTCACCGCGCTGCTGGTCTTCGTGGTGCTGGCCTCCACCGACCAGCTCTCCGACCTGCCCCTGGCAGGCATCTCGATCGGCTTCACCCTCGCGGTGATCCACCTGATCTCGATCCCGGTGGACAACACCTCGGTGAACCCGGCGCGCAGCATCGCGGTCGCGCCGTACCAGGACGGCGCGATGGGGCAGCTCTGGGCGTTCATCGTGTTCCCGCTGCTCGGCGGGGTGCTCGGCGCGCTGCTGTACGGGCTGCTCTTCGGCCGCTCGCGGGACATGATCTCCTGAGCGAACGGGCTCAGTGCCAGCCGTACTCGGCAACCAGCCGGTGCGCGACCAGGTCGAAGGTCTTGCGCGCCAGCACCGCGCCCTCGCGCCTGATCCCGGCCTCCGGGACGTCGAGCACCCGGTCCAGCCGGACCCAGCTCGGCCTGCCGTCGTGGTCCCAGTTCCCGCTGCCGATGCCGATCCAGTCCGAATCGTGCGCGCGCTCGGCGTTCGAGGAGAGCATCAGCCCGAGCAGGGTGCGCCGGTCCCGGCCGACCACGAGCACCGGGCGGTCCTTGCCGTTGCTCGGGTCCTCCTCGAACGGCACCCAGGTCCAGACGATCTCACCGGGATCGGCGCGGCCGTCCAGCTGCGGGGCGTAGACGACCTGCCTTGCCCGCTCCGCCGTCGGCACCGGCACCGAGGCGGTCGGCCGCACCGAGACGTTCCTGCGCCGAGCACCGGAGAGCGAACCGAGCAGCCGCTCCACGATTTTCGGTCCCTGCTGCCTGACGATCTTCGGGCCCTGCTGCCTGGCGATGGTGCCGAGCTGCTTGCCGATCGTGTTCCAACTTCGGGCCATCCCGGAAGGATAACGGCCAACCGCCGAGGTCGCCCGCACAGTGGTCATGGGACGATGGGCGCTGCCCCCGCCGACCACAGCCGAGGAGTGGAGTGCCCGCCAGCTTCGCCGACACCACATTCACCGATCCGTCCCGGATCCGGAACTTCTGCATCATCGCCCACATCGACCACGGCAAGTCGACGCTGGCCGATCGGATGCTGCAGCTCACCGGAGTGGTCGAGGAGCGGGCGATGCGCGCGCAGTACCTCGACCGGATGGACATCGAGCGCGAGCGCGGGATCACCATCAAGGCGCAGAACGTCCGGCTGCCGTGGCAGCTGGACGGCACCGACTACGTCATGCACCTGATCGACACCCCAGGCCACGTCGACTTCACCTACGAGGTGTCGCGCGCCCTGGAGGCCTGCGAGGGCGCGGTGCTGCTGGTCGACGCGGCGCAGGGCATCGAGGCGCAGACGCTGGCGAACCTGTACCTGGCGCTGGACAAGGACCTCACGGTCATCCCGGTGCTGAACAAGATCGACCTGCCCGCCGCCGACCCGGACCGCTATGCCGCCGAGATCGCGCACATCATCGGCTGCGAGCCGGACGACGTGCTGCGGGTGTCCGGCAAGACCGGGGCCGGGGTGTCGGAGCTGCTGGACGAGGTGGTCAGGACGATCCCCGCGCCGCAGGGGCAGGCGGATGCCCCGGCACGCGCCATGATCTTCGACTCGGTCTACGACACCTACCGCGGCGTCGTCACCTACGTGCGCGTGGTGGACGGCAAGCTGACCCCGCGCGAGAAAATCAAGATGATGTCCACCGGCGCCACCCACGAGCTGCTGGAGATCGGCATCGTCTCGCCGGAGCCGAAGCCGACCGCCGGGCTCGGCGTCGGCGAGGTCGGGTATCTGATCACCGGCGTGAAGGACGTGCGGCAATCCAAGGTCGGCGACACCGTGACCGCGGCCCGCAACGGCGCCAGCGAGCCGCTCACCGGCTACCGCGAGCCGCGCCCGATGGTCTACTCCGGGCTCTACCCGGTGGACGGCTCGGACTACCCCAACCTGCGCGACGCGCTGGAGAAGCTGCAGCTCAACGATGCCGCGCTGACCTTCGCCCCGGAGACATCGGTGGCGCTCGGGTTCGGCTTCCGCTGCGGCTTCCTCGGACTGCTGCACATGGAGATCACCCGCGAGCGGCTGCAGCGCGAGTTCGACCTGGAGTTGATCTCCACCGCGCCGAACGTGGTGTACCGGGTGGAGATGGAGGACGGCGCCGAGCAGGTGGTGACCAACCCGTCCTTCTGGCCGGAGGGCAAGGTGCGCTCGGTGTACGAGCCGGTGGTGAAGTGCACCATCATCTCGCCGAGCGAGTTCATCGGCTCGATCATGGAGCTGTGCCAGGCCCGCCGCGGCGAGCTGGGCGGAATGGACTACCTCTCCGAGACCAGGGTGGAGCTGCGCTACACGCTGCCCATGGCGGAGATCATCTTCGACTTCTTCGACTCGCTGAAGTCGCGCACCCGCGGCTACGCCAGCCTCGACTACGAGGAGTCGGGCGAGCAGGTCTCGCAGTTGGTCAAGGTGGACATCCTGCTGCAGGGCGAGGCGGTGGACGCGTTCAGCGCCATCGTGCACCGGGACGCCGCGCAGGCGTACGGCCACAAGATGACGACCAAGCTGCGCGAGCTCATCCCGCGGCAGCAGTTCGAGGTGCCGATCCAGGCTGCCATCGGCGCGAAGATCATTGCGCGCGAGAACATCAGGGCCATCCGCAAGGACGTGCTGGCCAAGTGCTACGGCGGTGACATCAGCCGCAAGCGCAAGCTGCTGGAGAAGCAGAAGGAAGGCAAGAAGCGGATGAAGACGATCGGCCGGGTCGAGGTGCCGCAGGAGGCCTTCGTCGCGGCGCTCTCCTCGGACGCCGCCGCCGACAAACCGAAGGACAAGAAGTAGCACCGGACCACTGGTCCGGTAAGCCCGCTCGAAACGGGGCTTTCGTTCGGCTCGCGCCTTTGGCAAGGTAGGGGTGCTCACCACAACCGAGCGCTGCGAGCGGCGGAGAATATGACAGCTCCCGGCCCGCGAAATAGGGTGGGGCCGACTCCGCGGGCGCCCGGTGTGGTGTGCCGCAGGAAATCGAGAGCTGGAGCTTCAATGACGCGTGATCTGCCCTTCGACGACGACGAGACGGGCGAGCGCGGGGGCGGGGACACCGCATACCGTGTGGCCAACGGCGTCGCGCGCACCGCGCGCGCGGGCGCCTACGTCACCGGCGGCGCACTGGTCGCCGCCAATGGCGGTGGCGTTCCGGCCCAGCCGGGGTCGGAGCAGCACCTGGACAGCTGGAACGCGGGCTGGGCCAGGAGCAGTGATCCCGATCCCGACGTTCCGAGCCCGGTACTGACCTTTCCGGACCCGGGTCCGGCCGGCACCGCGCCGCAGCCGGTCGCGCACCCGGGCCCGAACGCGCCGGCCCCGCTCCCGGTCACCGAGGCCACGCTGCCCGTGCCCGGGCTCCGCTTCGGCACGCCGCCCGGGACCGACAGCATGGTCACCGGTGTTCCCACCGGCCCGGGCTGGGAGGGCACGACGACGCCGGCGCTGGACTTCGGCCACCCGACCGGCGCCGGCCAGATCCCGCTGACCCCCGGCTGGGATTCCGCCGCGGCCGGCCCGACCCCCGGCTGGTCCGGGCACGAGTTCGAGCTGCCGGGCACCGGGATGCCGCTCTTCCAGGCTCCCGAGATGCCGAGCTGGTGGGAGGGGATCGGTGGCGGGCCCGATGACGACGACCAGGCCGACGGCTTCGGCCTCCCGGCGCACGGCCTCGGCCAGGCCGGGCACGGATTCGGCACGGGCGACATCACTTTCACCGCACCCGGCGCCGATCCGCTCGGCTTGACCCGGATGTCGGATGCCGACCCGGTGCGCACCGAGGACGGCCAGCACGGGCACCACGACTCCGGCACGCCGGGAACAGGTTTCGGCGGCGGGCTCTTCGACGGGATCGGCAGCGACCCGTTCGGGCTCTACGTCGGCATCGAGGCGGGGGCGGAGATCGACACCCACTTCACCGTCGACTTCGGCCTCGGGCCGCAGGGCGCCTACCTCTACACCGATCTGCGGGTGGAGGCATCCGCCGGGGTCACGGTGCAGACCGCGGCGGGCACCGGCATCGGTGACCAGCTCGACCGCTTCGGCGAGTGGCTCGGCTCCACGCCCGGTACCGGGCGCACCGGCACCGAGGGCGCGCTGCCCGGTGCGAGCGGCTCCGGGCTGAACTCCGGGCTCGGCGGCTCCGGTGCCGGCGCCCCGGCGAGCCCCGGCTTCGTGCCGCCGCCGGTCCAGGCCGCCACCGCGCCCGCACCGCAGCCCGCACCGGTCGCGCCCGCCGCGGTGCCGATCGCCGTCGCCCCCGCCGTCGTCGCGCCGCCGGTGGTGGCCGCGACCCCGCTGCAGACCACCATCCAGCCGGATGCCGCGAGCACCCCGATCGCCAACGTGCTGGCGCCGCCGCCGGGGCCGTCGCCACTCACCGCGCCCGCCGCCGACCTGCCGCTGCTCTTCCCCGCCGTGGTGCAGCCGCCGCTGCGCCCCGAGCCGAGCACGCCCGCCGGCACCGATCACACTGCGCCGCACACGGATCCGGCCACCCCCGGTACCGGGCTGCCGACCACGGTCACCCGGACCACGGTGCAGGTGCCCTCGGCCGAGCCGAGCACCCCGGCCCCCAGGCCGGGCACCGAGACCGGCGTGACCACCAAGCCGGCGCCGTCCACCCTCCCGGACGTCACCGTCACCCGAACCCCGCCGACCGGTGACAGCGACCCCACCCGCCCGAGCCAGGGCAGCACCGCCCCGGGCGCCGACGCCACCACCCCCGGCGGCGGCGCGGGCAGCACCGCGCCGACCGCGCCGACCACCCGCCCCGAGGCCCCGACCCGGCCGAGCACCCCGGACCAGCAGCCGGAGCCCGGCCGCCCCGGCACGGGCGGCGAAACCGGCTCGCCCGGCACCGGCCGCCCCACCGCGGGCGGCGACACCGGCGGACCGGGCACCGGTTCGGCGCCCACGGTCGACCTGCCGACCGATCCGGCACCCACCGGGGTCAAGCCGCCGCCGGCCGCGGATCAGCCCGGTACCCTTCCGACCGTGGACAATCCGTCCATCCCGACGCCGCCGAATCCGGCCACCCAGCCGAAGCCGAGCGCGCAGGGCATCGCGGACGACGGGCACGCGCACTCGCACTGGTGGCAGCTGCCCGCGCTGACCGATCACGCCCCGCACACACTGGCGGCGAGCGAGTTCGGCGCCACGGCCGGGTTCGGCTACGGTGACCCGCTGCATCCGCTGCCCGACGACCACAACGGCGCGCTGCTGTAGGAGCCGGACCGAGCGGTTTCGTACCGCGCCGCTGCGAACGGCGGTCCGATGCACCACTATGGCTGGAAACATCGCGGCGCCGGTCGGCATCGCGACGATCGAGAGTGAGGAGACCGGCTTGTCTGCCGTAGCCGGGCTTGAGGCCGCGACGGCGAAGAATCCGGAGGTCATGGCGCCGCTCATCCGGATCCTCGAGGATCTCAGGGAGACGGCCCGGTTCGCCGGGCGCGAGGATCTGAACGGCCGCATCGGCATGGCGCTGGCCAAGCTCAGCGATCCGCGGGTGCGGCTGGTCGTGGTCGGCCGGCCGCGGTCCGGGATGAGCACCGTGGTGAACAGTCTGATCGGGGCCCCGGTGAGCGTCACCGACGGCAACGGCGTCCCGGTGATCGTCGAGTACGGGCCGGAATCGGCTGCGGTGCTGGTCAAGTCGACCGCGCCGGGGCGCACCGAGCGCACCCCGATCGACCCGCGCGGCGCCGCCGCCGCGCTGGCGGCCACCGACGGCGTCGTCCGGATCGAGTACACCGAGCCGAGCCCGTTCCTGGCCGACGGCATCGTGCTGATGGACGCGCCCGGCTCGACCGGCGACGACCACATCTCCTGGTCGATGATCGCCGCCGCCGACGCGGTGCTCTACGTGACCGACGCCGGCGCCGAGTTCGACGCCGAGCAGCTGGAGCGGCTGGACCGCATCCACCGGGTCTGCCCGACCGTCGTCTGCGTGCTCACCAAGATCGACCAGTACCCGCACTGGTCCGGCGTGCAGCAGCGGAACCGGGACCTGCTCGACTCGGCCGGGCTCGGCCTCGCGGTCGCGCCGATCTCCGCGCAACTGCACCTGGACGCGGTCGCCGACGGCGACTACCACCGGGACATCGAGTCCGGGCTGCCGCAGCTCGTCGACCACCTGCGCGACTTCGTCGTCGCCCGCGCCGACGTGGTGGCGCGGGACGCCGCCATCGGCGACATCCGGCTGATCGCCGGACATCTCGAGGGCTCGCTGCGCACCGAGCAGGAGACGCTGCGCGACCCGCGCAGGCGCGCCGAGATCACCCGGCGACTATCGCTGGCCAGGGACGAGGCCGACCAGCTCCGCCAGCGCACCGCCAACTGGCAGGTGACGCTGGTGGACGGCAGCACCGAGCTGATGGCCGATATCGAGCACGACCTGCGGCATCGGCTGCGCAGCCTGGTGCGCGACGCCGAGGCCGAGATCACCGAGAGCGACCCGGCCACGCGCTGGAAGGAGTTCGCCGCCGACCTGGACGCCAGGATCTGCGAGGCGGTCGAGGAGAACTTCGTGGTCGCGCACTACCGCTCGGTGGAGCTGTGCGAGCAGGTGGCGGGGAAGTTCCCGGCGCACCACCGGATGCCGCCGCTGCCCGACCTGCGGCTGGCCAACCCCGGCGAGGTGCTGGAGGAGGTGGCCCCGCTGGAGCCGCTGGAGAGCGGCAAGCCCGGCGTCACCCAGCAGTTCCTCTCCGCGCTGCGCGGCTCCTACGGCGGCATCCTGATGGTCGGCCTCGCCACCAGCCTGCTCGGCATGTCGCTGGTGAACTGGTACTCCGCCGGCGCCGGCGTGCTGCTCGGCGTGAACGCGCTCTGGGACGACCGCAAGGCGCGCAAGCAGCGCCGCCGCGCCGAGGCGAAGGTCGCGGTGGCCCGGCTCATGGACGACGTGGTCTTCCAGGTCGGCAAGGAATCCAGGAACCGGCTGCGGGCGGTGCAGCGCGCGCTCCGCGACCACTTCACCGAGCTGGCCACCGAGGTGCTCCGCGGCGCCGACGAGGTGCTGCGGGTGTCCTCGGAGGCCGAGGGCCGCTACGGGCACCGGCGCGCGGAGCGCCTCGCCGAGCTGGAGCGCCACCTCGACGAACTGCGCGGCGTGCGCGGCCGGGCCGAGGCGCTGGCGCCCTTCTGACCCGGCGCTCGCACCTGGCCGCACCACGGCGGGAAGCGCCCTTCCCGCCGCGGCGCTCGCGCCATCCGGCCGCTCAGCGCGCGGGCGCGGGCGGGGAGTGCGCGGGCTGGAAGTAGCCCGCGTCGCGCGTCTGCTCCGCCCTGATCACGTGCGTGACCGCGTTGATCAGTGCCAGGTGGGTGAAGGCCTGCGGGAAGTTGCCCAGGTGCCTGCCGCTGCGCGGGTCGATCTCCTCGGCATAGAGCCGCAGCGGGCTGGCCAGCCCGAGCAGCCGCTCGCAGAGGTGCTTGGCCCGCTCCAGCTCGCCGATCTCCACCAGCGCCGAGACCAGCCAGAACGAGCAGATGGCAAAGGAACCCTCCGCGCCGGAGAGGCCGTCGTCGGTGGTTTCGGTGTCGTACCGCAGCACCAGCCCGTTCACCGTGAGCCGGTCGGCGATGGCGAGCACGGTGGCCCTGATCCGCTCGTCGGCCGGGGGCAGGAAGCGGACGAGCACCGCGAGCAGCAGTGAGGCGTCCAGGGTGTCGCTGCCGTAGGCCTGGGTGAGGACGCCTTCGGCGTTCACCCCGTTGGCCAGCACGTCGGCCTTGATCTCCTCGGCGATCCCGAACCACTCGGCGGCGTGCTCGGCCTGGCCGTGCAGCTCGGCCAGGCGGGCGCCGCGGTCCAGCGCCACCCAGCACATGATCTTGGACGAGGTGAAGTGCTGCGGCTCGCCGCGCACCTCCCAGATCCCGCGATCCGGATCCCGCCAGTGCTCGACCGCCGCCCGCACCTGCCGCTCCAGCAGCGGCCAGAGCGTCTCCGGCACCTGCTGCCTGGAGCGCACGTGCAGGTACACCGAGTCCAGCATGGTGCCCCAGATGTCGTGCTGCACCTGGTCGTAGGCGGCGTTGCCGACCCGCACCGGGCGCGCGCAGTCGTACCCGGACAGGTGGTCGAGGGTGCTCTCGGTGATCTCCAGCTCGCCGCCGATGCCGTAGAGCACCTGCAGCGGAACGGGTTCGCCGTCCGGGCCGGTGGCGACGTCGTTGAGGAAGGCGAAGAAGTCGTCGGCCTCGCGGTCGAGCCCGAGGGTGTAGAGCCCCCAGAGCGCGAAGCTGGAATCGCGCACCCAGCTGTAGCGGTAATCCCAGTTGCGTTCGCCGCCGGGGGTTTCCGGCAGCGAGGTGGTGCCCGCGGCCATCAGCGCGCCGGTCGGGGCGTAGGTGAGCCCCTTCAGCGTGAGCGCGCTGCGCTGCAGGTAGTTGCGCCACGGGTGGTCGGGGAACTTGCCGAGCGTGATCCACTGCCGCCAGCACTCGATGGTGGCCCACATCTTCTGCGCCGCCTCGGCGTAGCTCTTCGGCGGGGGCAGCTCCGACCAGGTGAGCGCGACGAAGATCTCGTCGCCCTCGACCATCCTGGTCCGCGCCCGCGCCTCCCTGCCCTCCAGCCCGAGCCGCAGGTCGGAGGTGAGCGTCAGCGTCGGCCCCGCCTCTGGGTTCGCCGCCATGGTCGCGGTCGCCTCCTCGTAGACCTTGCCGGTGTACTCCCAGCGCGCGGCGGCCCGGTGGTAGTCGAAGGCGGGCTCGCAGCTCATCTCCAGCTCGACGGTGCCGTTCACGCACTTCACGGTGCGCAGCAGCATGTGCTCGGCGTCCCAGTCCATCGGGGTGCGCCGGTGCGTGCGGCTGCGCTGGTCGTTGTTGTGCCACGGCCCGAGCACCAGCGCGTCCCGGACGATGAGCCAGCCGGTCTCGGTCTGCCAGGTGGTCTCCAGGATCATGCCGCCCGGCAGGTAGCGCCTGGCAGCCGGGACGTTGCGGCCGTACGGCCCGATCCGGAAGTGGCCCGCGCTGCGGTCGAGCACGGCGCCGAAGATGCTCGGCGAGTCCGGGCGCGGCACGCACATCCACTCCACCGCGCCGTTGCTGGCGATCAGGCAGGTGGTCTCGCAGTCACTGAGGAAGGCGTAGTCGTCGATCGGCGGGAAGGCGCCGTAGCGCCGCGCCTCGATGGTCGGGTTGAGCAGCGGCACCTCGCCGCCGCCGGCCGCGGCGGGCAGGGCCCCGGCCGGGGGTGCGTCGTCGAGCGCGGTCTCTCGGGGGTGATCAGTCGGCGCCATACCCCCATGATGCCGGGTCGTTCCCGGTATCGGCCGCGACCACTAGGGTGGGGGCGTGGAGCAGATCGCAGGCTGGTGGGACGGGTTCGAACTCTGGGTGGCGGGGCTGCCGTTCATCCCGCAGTTCGTCGTCGTCCTGCTCGGCATGGTGCCGATCAGCGTCGCCATCGCCATGGGGCTCGACCGCACGCTGCGCGCGGTGCTGCACCTGCTCGGCCGGGACGGCAAGCCGGAGCAGGGCGCCCCAGGGCGCACCGACCCGCCCGCCGACCCCGCCGCCGACGGCGGCCACCGGCATGCCGATCCGGCCGCGCACAGTGAGCCGCCCCGCGGCGCGGGTGCCGCGCCGATCATCGCCGCCCGGCCCGCCGAGCTCGTCGGCCCGCCGCTGACCGCCGCCGCGGGCCCGGCCGGGGTGCGCTGATGCCGCGCTCGCGGGTGCAGCTCGCCCTGGTCGCGCTGCTGGTGCTGCTCGTGGTGGCCTGGCTGCTGACCCGCTGACCCGCTGACCACCGAACACCTGCCTGCTGCCCGCTGACCGGCTGACCCGCTACTTGCGCGCTGGTCAGCGAGATGAACTTCGGCGCCTTCCTGGCCCAGGCCGACGACTACGAGCGCTCCGGCGACCTGCCGCCCGCGGTCTTCATGTGCACCCGGACCGACGCCTCCACGTCCTTGCAGAACGAACATCTCGGGAACATTCGGGGCACATCCAGAATCTCGGCGCAGTCCTGGCGCAGCTGGTGCAGCGTGCGGAACTGGCGCTCGTCCACCCGCACAGCCGTCGCGAGGTAGAGCAACCGGTGCCTGCGCTCGCGCAGCAGCCCGATACCGTGCGCAGCACGGTGTCGAACCCGGCCGGCGAACGCAGCGTCACCAGTGCGGTGCGGTCGGCCGGGTGCTCCCAGGCGCGGGGGCTGATGCCGGGCAGGCGGGTGCGGAGCCGGTCCGGAGGAGCGGACGATATGCGGTTTCCCCCGATCATGTGAAACTCGTTCGAATCGAATAGCTATCGATGCTCTGCTACAGTCTGCCCGTGTCTCCGAGTGCCGTCCCGCAGGTCCGCCATGAATTGGCGTTGATCGCTGTCGGCAACCTCGCGGTCGCCGATATCCTCTGTCGGTGATCTGCGGGGTCACCGTCGCGTCCGTTCGATGAACCGGCGCGCATCCGGCGACGGTGCTCCGGAATAAGCGGGTCGTTTCGCGATCCGGCGCGTCGTCTCGGATGTCCACCGCACCTCAGCAACCCCGTCGCGGTGGATCACACAGGAAGGTCCAGCGATGTCTCGCAGGTCGTTGTCCGCCGGTCGTACCCGGTCCCGTCGCAAGCCGCTCGCGGTCGCCCTCACGGCGCTCGCCGCCGTCGCGCTCACCGCCTGTGGTGGCGGCGCGAGCGATTCCACCGAAGGCGGGGGCGCCGACGGCAGCGGTGGCACGCTGAACCTCTACGCCTACGCCGTGCCGAAGCCCGGCTTCGACAAGGTGATCCCCGAGTTCAACAAGACCGAGGCCGGCGAGGGCGTGCAGGTCCAGCAGTCCTACGGCGCCTCGGGCGACCAGTCCCGCAAGGTCAAGGACGGCGCCGCCGCCGACGTCGTGAACTTCTCGGTGGAGCCGGACATCACCCGGCTGGTCGACGCCGGGCTGGTCGATGCCGGCTGGAACGCCGGCGCGGACAAGGGCATCCCGTTCGGCTCCGTGGTCGCCATCGTGGTTCGCAAGGACAACCCCAAGGGCATCAAGGACTGGGACGACCTGCTGAAGCCCGGCGTCGAGGTGGTCACCCCGAACCCGTTCAGCTCGGGCTCGGCCAAGTGGAATCTGCTCGCTCCCTACGCCGCCAAGTCCGAGGGCGGCAAGAACCCGCAGGCCGGGCTGGACTACCTGAGCCGGCTGGTCTCGCCGGAGCACGTGAAGGTGCAGCCGAAGTCCGGCCGCGAGGCGACCGAGACCTTCCTGCAGGGCACCGGTGACGTGCTGCTGAGCTACGAGAACGAGGCCATCTTCTCGGAGCGCAACGGCGACCGGATCGAGCACGTGATCCCGCCGGTCACCTTCAAGATCGAGAACCCGATCGCGGTGCTGAAGAACAGCCAGAACCCGGAGAAGGCGAAGGCGTTCCGCGACTTCCAGTTCACCGCCGAGGGGCAGCGCGCCTGGGGCCGGGCCGGCTTCCGTCCGGTCGACCCGGCGATCGCGGCCGAGTTCGAGGCCGATTTCCCCACCCCGGTCAAGGAGTGGACGATCGCCGACCTCGGTGGCTGGAAGGCCGTCGACAAGGACCTGTTCACCGCGGAGACCGGCAAGGTCGCCGTCATCTACGACAACGCGACCAAGTGACGTCGTGACTCCGAGCACACGGGATACCGAACGATCGTGACGGAGAACAACGCATCCGGAGCCGGGCGTGCGCCCGGCTCCGAAGTTCCCGACAGTGCGCCCGGCACTCCGGCCAGGGGTACGGATCTGGCGGAGGCCGCCGCGCCGGTGCCCGAGCCCGCGGCGGCAGCCGCCGCGCCGGGTCCGGCGGTGATCACCGCTGCCGCGCCCGCGAAACCGCGCCGCGACCTCTCCTGGCTGAGGGTGACCGGGTCGATCGGCCCGCTCGGCATCGGCACCGCGGTGCTGTGGCTCAGCATCATCGTGGTGCTGCCGCTGGCGGCGCTCACCGTGACCTCGTTCGAGGACGGCTGGGCCGGTTTCTGGGACGCGGTGACGGCGCCCGCCGCGCTGGACTCGCTGCGCATCACCGTGTTCGTCTCGGTGATCGTCGCGGTGCTCAACGTGGTGATGGGCACGCTGGTTGCCTGGGTCCTGGTCCGCGACGACTTCCCCGGCAAGGGCGTGGTCAACGCGCTGATAGACCTGCCGTTCGCGCTGCCGACCATCGTGGCCAGCATCGTGCTGCTCTCGCTGTACGGCCCGGAGAGCCCGGTCGACATCCACCTCAACGCCACCCAGCCCGGCCTCGTCGTCGCGCTGGCCTTCGTGACGCTGCCGTTCGTGGTGCGCGCGGTGCAGCCGGTGCTGATCGAGGCCGACCGCGAGGTGGAGCAGGCCGCCCTCTCGCTCGGCGCGAGCAACTGGACCACGTTCCGGCGGATCGTGCTGCCGACGCTCGCCCCCGCGGTGCTCAGCGGCGGCGGCCTCGCCTTCGCCCGTGCCATCGGCGAGTACGGCTCGGTGGTGCTGATCGGCGGCAACATCCCGCGCGAGACCGAGATGGCGTCGCAGTACATCCAGAAGCAGATCGAGATCGATCGGCAGGTGAACGCGGCCGCGGTGTCGGTGGCGCTGCTCGCGATCTCGTTCGCGTCCCTGTTGCTGCTCCGCCTGCTGGCCGAGCGCAGCTCCCGGCGGGAGGCGGCGAGCCGATGAAACTCTCCCTTCCGGCCAGACTCTCGCTGCGCGTGATCGCGCTCGGCTACCTGTTCGTGCTGCTGGTGCTGCCGCTGCTGGTCATCCTGTGGCGCACCTTCGAACGCGGCATCGGGGCGTTCTACGAGTCGGTCACCACGCCGGCCGCGATCTCGGCGTTCCAGCTCTCGCTGATCATCCTCGTGATCGTGGTGCCGGTGAACGTCGTCTTCGGCATCGTCACCGCGCTGGCGCTGGTGCGCGGCAAGTTCCCCGGGCGCAGCCTCGTGCAGGGGATCGTCGACCTGCCGTTCGCGGTGTCGCCGGTGGTGGTCGGCGTCTCGCTGATCCTGCTCTGGGGCGTCGGCGGCTGGTTCGGCGGGCTGGCGAACATCGGCATCACCGTCATCTTCGCGCTTCCCGGCATGGTGATCGCGACCATCTTCGTGACGCTGCCGTTCGTGGTGCGCGAGGTGGAGCCGGTGCTCCGCGAGATCGGCGACGAGCAGGAGCAGGCCGCGGCCACGCTCGGCGCCTCCGGCTGGCAGACCTTCTGGCGGGTCACGCTGCCCGCGATCCGCTGGGGGCTGACCTACGGCGTCGTGCTCACCGTCGCCCGCTCGCTCGGCGAATTCGGCGCGGTGATCATGGTCTCCTCCGCGCTGCCCGGCAAGTCGCTCACCCTGACCCTGCTGGTGCACGGCCGCTACATCAACGACCACAACGTGTTCGGCGCCTACTCCGCCGCCACCGTCCTGATGGCGCTCGCCCTGATCACCCTGCTGCTCATGACCCTCCTCGACCGCAAGCGGAGCTCCCGATGACGATCACCGTGACCAACGCGAACAAGCACTACGGCACGTTCGCCGCGCTGGACGACGTCACGCTGGAGATCCCCTCCGGGGAACTCACCGCGCTGCTCGGCCCCTCCGGCTCCGGCAAGTCGACGCTGCTGCGCTCGATCGCCGGGCTGGAATCGCTGGACTCCGGCGTGGTGGTGATCGCCGACCGCGATGTCACCCGGGTCCCGCCGCAGAAGCGCGACATCGGCTTCGTGTTCCAGCACTACGCGGCGTTCAAGCACATGACGGTGCGCGACAACGTCGCCTTCGGGCTGACCATCCGCAAGCGGCCGAAGGCCGAGATCAGCAAGCGGGTGGACGAGCTGCTGGGCATCGTCGGGCTGGACGGCTTCCAGCACCGCTACCCGGCGCAGCTCTCCGGCGGGCAGCGGCAGCGCATGGCGCTGGCCCGCGCGCTCGCCGTCGACCCCAAGGTGCTGCTGCTGGACGAGCCGTTCGGCGCGCTGGACGCCAAGGTCCGCGCCGACCTGCGCAAGTGGCTGCGCCGGCTGCACGAGGAGGTGCACGTGACCACGGTCCTGGTCACGCACGATCAGGAGGAGGCGCTGGACGTCGCCGACCGGATCGCGGTCATGAACAAGGGCCGGATCGAGCAGGTCGGCAGCCCCGAGGACGTCTACGACCGGCCGGCCAACGAGTTCGTCATGTCCTTCCTCGGCGAGGTGGCCCGGCTCAACGGCCACCTGGTGCGCCCGCACGACATCCGGGTCGGCCGCGACCCGGGCATGGCGCTCGCCGAGAACGAGGGCACCGCCGATTCCGCGGGCGTCACCCGCGCCACCGTCGAGCGGGTGGTCCGGCTCGGCTTCGAGGTCAGGGTCGAGCTCCGCAACGCGGCCACCGGCGACCTCTTCGCCGCCCAGGTGACCCGCGGTGACGCCGAGGCCCTCCGCCTGGCCGACGGCGAGACCGTCTACGTCCGGGCGACCCGGATTCCGGAGATCTAGGCCGCGATTTCGCGGCGCGGGGCGGGGTACGTCATCACGTACCCCGCCCCTCTGCTGTCGGCAGGTTGACGTTACCGCGTGTAGGTGTAACCATGGGGAACAGTTAAAGCCGACTACGAGAGGCAGTGACGACGATGTCGACAGCCGAGAAGCCCTTCGCGGATACCGACCTCGCGCGGGCCAACGAATACGCCGCGAAGCTGCTGCTGTTGTCGGAAGGGTCGGTCAACAAGAACTTCGACCCCTTCACCGACATCGACTGGGAAAACCCGGACTTCGCCGCCGACACCGGCGAGGAGCGCTGGATCCTGCCGCCCTCCGCCGACCCGCTGGGCAGGCACCCGTGGTACCTGGCGCTGCCGAAGGAGCGGCAGATCGAGATCGGCAAGTACCGCCAGGCGAATATCGCCAAGGTCGGGCTGCAGTTCGAGGCCATCCTGATCAGCGGCATGATGCAGCACGTCTTCGGGCTGCCGAACGGCTCGCCGGAGTTCCGCTACTGCTCCCACGAGATGATCGAGGAGCACAACCACACCCTGATGTTCCAGGAGATGGTGAACCGGATCGGCGTCGACGTGCCCGGCATGGGCCCACTGGTCCGCCAGCTGCGGCACCTCGCGGTGCCGGTCGCGGTGAACTTCCCGAACCTGTTCTTCATGGCGGTGCTGGCCGGCGAGGAGCCGATCGACCACATCCAGAAGGACATCCTGCGCTCCACCGACGACATCCACCCGATCATGCGCGGCGTGATGGCGATCCACATCGCCGAGGAGGCGCGGCACATCTCCTTCGCGCACGAGTTCCTGGAGCAGCACGTCCCGGAGCGCAACGCCCGGCAGCGCTTCGTGCTCTCGCTGGCCATGCCGCTGATCATGTGGATCCTCGGCCGCGCCATCGCGACCCCGCCGCGCACCTTCTTCGACGAGTTCGACGTGCCGGAATCGGTGCGCAAGGAGCTGTTCTACGGCTCCGACGAGGCCAAGAAGGTCTTCGCCGACTACTTCGGTGACGTCCGGATGCTGGCCGAGAAGATCGGCATGATGAACCCGATCTCCCGGCGGCTGTGGAAGGCGCTCGGCATGAACGGCCACGTCACCCGGTTCCGCTCCGAGCCGCTGCGCCTGGTGAAGACCGCCTGACATGCCCTACGTCGTCACCCAGTCCTGCTGCAGCGACGCCTCCTGCGTCTACGCCTGCCCGGTGAACTGCATCCACCCGACGCCGGACGAGCCGGACTTCGCCACCGCGGAGATGCTCTACGTCGACCCGGCCGCCTGCGTCGACTGCGGCGCCTGCGCCTCGGCCTGCCCGGTGGACGCCATCACCTCGTCGAAGAAACTGACGCAGGAGCAGCAGCCGTTCATCGAGATCAACGCGGATTTCTACCGCCAGGCCAGGCCGCGTCCGCTGCTGGCCCGGCCGGTGCCGGCCGCGCGGATCGAGACCGAGCGCAGCCCGCTGCGGGTGGCGATCGTCGGCTCCGGCCCGTCCGCCATGTACGCGGCCGACGAGCTGCTCACGCAGCCGGACGTCGCGGTGACGGTGCTGGACCGGCTGCCGGTGCCGTACGGCCTGGCCAGGCACGGGGTCGCGCCGGACCACGCCAGGACGAGGCAGGTGAGCGCGCTCTTCGACGTGATCTCCGCGCAGCCGGGCTTCGGCTCGTACCTGAATGTCGACATCGGCGCCGATATCGCGCCGGCCGAGCTCGGCGACCACTTCCACGCGGTGATCTACGCCGTCGGCGCCTCCACCGACCGCAAGCTCGGGATCCCGGGGGAGGGGCTGCCG
The DNA here is from genome assembly GCF_042650385.1 of Nocardia jiangsuensis. NCBI lineage: Bacteria > Bacillati > Actinomycetota > Actinomycetes > Mycobacteriales > Nocardiaceae > Nocardia > Nocardia jiangsuensis. Next base: position 294,644 of record NZ_JBHSAX010000033.1, on the reverse strand, counting down.
GGCACCGTCTCCGCCACCGACTTCGTGGCCTGGTACAACGGCCACCCCGACCACGCGCACGCCGGGTTCGACCTGGACCAGCGGCGTGCGGTGATCGTCGGCAACGGCAATGTGGCGCTGGACGTCGCGCGGATCCTCACCGCCGACCCGGAGACCCTCGCGGCCACCGATATCGCGCCGTACGCGCTGCGCGCGCTGCGGGAGAGCGGAATCGAGGAGGTGGTGGTGCTCGGCAGGCGCGGCCCGGCCGAATCCGCCTTCACCGTCCCGGAGTTCGTCGGGCTGCTCGGCGCCGACGTGGACATCGTGATCGATGGCGAGCTGCCGCCGATCACCCCGGAGCTGCCGTACCGGGTCGAGCAGAAGCTGCGGCTGCTGCACCAGGTGGCGAAGCGTCCGGTCGGCGCCCGGCGGCGGATCGTCTTCCGCTACCTGGCCGCGCCGACCGAGATCGCCGGCACCGACCGGGTCACCGGGCTCGAGCTCGCCCGCACCGCGCTGACCACCGGCGCCGACGGCCGGGTGACCGCCGTGCCCACCGGCGAGGTCGAGCGGCTCGACGCCGGGCTGGTGCTCACCTCGGTCGGGTACCGCGGTGTCGCGGTGCCGGGGCTGCCCTTCGACGAGGCGCGCGGGGTCGTGCCGAACGAGGCGGGCCGGGTACTCACCGAGCCGGGCGGGGCGCCGGTCCCCGGCAGCTACGTCACCGGCTGGATCAAGCGCGGCCCGACCGGGTTCATCGGCACCAACAAGTCCTGCGCGCAGGAGACGGTGCGGCAGCTCGCGGCGGACTTCAACGCCGGGCTGCTCGGCACGCCGCCGCGCGGCGCCGACGAGTTCGACCGGCTGGTCCGGCTGCGGGCGCCGCGGGTGCGGCCGGGCGGCGCGGCGCTACCCGCGACCAAGCGGTCGCGGTTCCGCGGCCTGCTCACACAGGGCTGATCGGGCGAGTTTCGCAATCCGGACCGGGCAGCCTGCGCGATTCGGCCGCGATCCGCGAGCTATTTGCCGGTTCTGCCGGCCCGAGATGTCGATCAGGTGACGAAAATCGCCGGATCTCGCGCTTCGGGCGTACGATCGGCAATGGGTCAGCTACTCCCCCCAACGGCTGGCCCGCATCGCGGCTCGAACCCCCCTGCGAGCCGCGCTTCGAGTAGGCGCCGCCGGACTTCCCCCCAGGTCCGGCGGCGCCACCTTCGTTTATGGCTATCTATTGGCTACCGACCGGTCGGTCATCGCCCCCGGCTTCCTTCGCCGGTGGGCTTCGTGTCGACGCCTTCGATCGCTGACCGATAGCCAGCTGCTGCCCGACACGCTCGAACGGTGAAACGAGCCGACCGGTCCGAATCCGCTCTCCGCTGGGGTTTTGGCCTACGGCGCTGACCGGTCGGCCTAATAATGCGGTGCGTCATACCAATTCAGCATGCCTTCGGACCAGGAACAGCTAATCTGTAGTGGCTGTGCGGAAGACGACCGCGGCCACCCGGGTGCACCGGAGTGCTGGACGTGGTCACGGTGCGTTGACGGGATGGCGATGACTACTGGCGTGGGTATCTGCATGGGATCGGCGACCTCGGTGACGGCTTCGGTCACCACTGGGCAACCGCAGCCCTCGGTGCGGGTACGGCCCACGACGGTCTCCTTCGACAGCCGCGGCACCGCCGGCATCGGCGCGCCGGGCGTCGCGCGGGTCGGCGCGACCGCCGAGATCAGCGGTTCGGCAGCAAATTTCGCGGATCTCACCGTCGGGAGCGAGCCGCTGATCGTCGGCGGGCGGCTGTGGACGCCTGCCGCGCTGGTCGCCGCCGTGGTGAAGGACCTGGTGCGCGCGGAGCCGCCGCACGCCGGGGTGGTCCTCGCCCATCCGGCGGTCTACGGCCCCGGCGAGGTCGCCCGGCTGGCGCAGGCGCTCGATCTCGCCGGAGCCGGGCACGTGCTGCCGGTTCCGGAGCCGGTCGCGGCGGCCGAGTGGCTGGAGTGCGAGACGGGGCCGCGCAGAGCGGGTTTCGTGCTCGTCTACGACCTCGGTGCCACCAGCCTCGACCTCTCCGTCGTCCGGGTCGGCGCGGACTGGCCGGACCACCCGCTCGTCGGAACCTCCGTGCGCACCCGCGATTTCGGTGGCGAACCGCTCGGTGCGCGGATTGCCGCGCAGGCGTACCGGCAGCCCGGCGCGCCCGGCACCCGTGCGCTCGACACCGAAGGGCTGCGCGCGGAACATATCCGGGCTACCTTCCCGCTCGTCGTCGACTGCCTCGCGAGCAGCGGCATCGACCGGTCCGAGCTCACCGGCATCCTGCTGGTCGGCGCCGCCGCCCGCCCGCCCGAGGTCGCGCGCACCCTCGGCGAACTCGGGCTGCCGGTACTGCGCGGCGCCGATCCCGGCCACACCATCGCGCTCGGCGCCGCACGGTTCGCGGCGCGCACCATGGCGCCGCCGGTGCGGCGGGCCGCGCCCGCCGCGCACGTCGGTGTGCTCTCCACCGCCGCACTGGTATCCGTGCTGGCCATGTCGGCGGCGACGGTGTTCGGCGGGCCCGCGCCGCAGTTCGTGCCCGGGCTCGACCGGTTCCCCGGGGTGGAAGGGCAGTTCGGCACGGGGCAGGGGATCACGCGGGTGCCCGTCGCCGGGGCCGCGCCGGTGGTGGGCGGGTGGGCCGTGCCGTATGCGGGGAGCGGGGTGCCGATCGCGTTCGGTGGGTCGGTGGCGGCGCCTGTCCGCGTGTACGGGCCGCCGCTCACGCCGGTCTCCCGTGCCGGGGACGGTTCGCCGCGGACCGGGGCGAGCAGCGATACCTGTACCACCCCGGCTCGCGTCACGAATCTGCTGCCCTTCATGGAGCGCTTCGGGTTCGGTCTGAACGGGCGGGGTGGGATCGGGCCGCAGCCGGGTGTCGTCGGTTTCCCGTCGGCGGGGGCGGTGCCGCCGGACGGCGGGGCAGGGTCCGGCGGTCCCGCTGTCGGGCAGGCACCGGCCGGGGTGGGCGCCGACGCGGCGGGGACGTCGGGAGCGACTCCGGCCGCTGGGCCTGCCGGCGGCGGGCCCGCAGGGGCCGGTTCGGGTAGCGAGCCCACCGGCGGCGATAGCGCGTCCGACGGCTCCGGCGGCGGCGGTTCCCCCGGCGGTGCGGACGGTGGCACTTCGGGTGGCGGCGACTCGGGTGGTGGTGGCGCGGGCAGCGACGGTTCGAATGGCGTCGGCCCGAGCGGCGGCACCGGCAGCGATGGCTCCAGCGGTGGTGGGCCCGGTGGCGGTGCAGGTAGCGACGGTGGCTCGAACACCGGCGGCTCGAACAGCGACTCCGGCGGCGGTTCGGGCAGCGACTCAGGCGGCGGTTCGGGCAGCGGCGGTTCGGGCAGCGGTTCGGGCGGCGGTTCGGGCGGCGGTTCGGGCGGCGGTTCGGGCAATGATGGCTCGGGCGGCGGTAACCCGGGCGGCGGTAACCCGGGCGGCGGTAACCCGGGCGGCGGCAATTCGGGCGGCCGTGCAGGTGACGGTGGTTCGAACGGCGGCGACTCCAACGGCGGCGACTCGAGCGGCGGGCGCGCGGGAAGCGGTGGCTCGGGCGGAGGCGGTGGCTCCGGCCGCGACGGCTCGAACGGCGGTAGCGCCTCCGGCGCCGACAACGCCGGACCGGGCAACGGCGGCTCCGGCAGGGCCGGCTCGGGGAACGGCGGCTCCGGCAAGGGCGGCTCGGGCAAGGGCGGAGGCGGCTCCGGTGGCTCGGGCGGCTCAGGTGGGGGAGGCTCCGACCGGTAACAACCGGTCGGGGGCCGCCGGGCAACTCCGGCGGCCGAACCCGGCCACCCGCGGCGCTCGTCCGAGGTGGGTCCGGTCCAGAACCGGATCGTCGAGGGAAAACTCCGGGCGCGCCCGGGTGGCCGGGGCAGAATGAAGGGGTGGACGCTACGGGGGAAGTACCGCGCCTGATCGCGCTCGACGTCGACGGCACCCTGCTGAAGTCCGGCTCCCCGGTGAGCCGACGGGTGGTCGATGCCGTGCGCGCCGCCGTCGCCGCGGGCGCGCACGTGGTCGTGACCACCGGCCGCTCCATGCTCTCCGTGGCGCCGGTCCTCGCCGAGCTCGGCCTGCTCGAGGGCCACGCCCTCTGCTCCAACGGCGCCGTGCACCTCGACGTCGCCCGCGGCGAGGCACTGGCCGTCGCCGACTTCGACCCACTGCCCGCCATCACCGCGCTGCGCGCGGGCGCGCCGGAGATGGTGCTGGCGGTGGAGAAGGTCGGGGTCGGCATGTGGGTCACCGGCGACGGCCCGAGTGACTACCCGCTCGGCCACGTCGAGGTGGTCGACCACGCCCTGCTCGGCAGCGAGCACACGCCCCGGCTCAGCGGCTGGTGGCCCGGCGGCACGGACGAGCAGATGGCGGAGCTGCTGCGCGAGTTCGACGTGCCCGGTACGGGCTGGATCCACGGCGACTTCGGGCCCTGGCTCACCGTCTCCCGGCACGGCGTCTCCAAGGGCTGGGCGCTGGAGCAGCTCAGACAGACCTTGGAGGTGCCGCCGGCGGCGACCCTCGCCATCGGCGACCACCTCAACGACCGGGAGATGCTGGCCTGGGCCGGGCACTCGGTCGCCATGGCCAATGCCCCCGCCGAGATCAGGGCGGCCGCCGACGAGGTGACCGCCGACGTGCTCGAGGACGGCGTCGCGCTCGTCCTCGAGCGCTGGTTCCGCTGAGCGCTACGCCGGCCCGGTCCTGGCCAGGATCTCCGCGTAGTGCGGGTTGCTCATCAGCCCGAGCACATTGCCGAACGGGTCGACCACCGAGGCGGTGACGAAGCCGGTGCCCTCGCCGCGCGGGGTGATCGGGTCGTAGAGCGTGGCGCCGAGCTCGAGCAGCCGGTTCAGCGTTGCCTCCAGGTCGGTCACCGCCCAGTTGGCGATGGCTCCGCCGGGCTCGTTGTGCGCTCCGGCCGGTGCGTACGCGCGGTTCACGATGCCGAACTCGGCCTGGTAGTCGCCGATCCGCCACTCGTAGTAGCCGCCCGCCACGGTGAAGTAGGGCGCGGTGCCGAGGAACTCGGTGTACCAGTCCTTGGCCGCCTCCAGGTCGTCGGCGTAGAAGGTGAGCGTCGCCAGTCCGCGCAGCATGTCGGTCTCCTCGGGTCGGGATTCGGTGTCGGTTCCCATCCTGCGCGGTGAAGTGCTCATCTTCTGCGCACTTTTCCGGGCAGGATGGAATCATGCGAGCGGACAGACTGGTGGCCGTGCTGCTGCTCATGCAGACGCGCGGCCGGGTGACGGCGGCCGAGGTCGCCGCCGAACTGGAGATCTCGGTGGCGACCGCCCGGCGCGACCTGGAGGCGCTCGGCCGCGCCGGCGTGCCGGTGTACCCGCAACCCGGGCGCAACGGCGGCTGGCAGCTGGTCGGCGGCGCCCGCACCGACCTGACCGGTCTCACCGCCGGCGAGGCGCGGGCGCTGTTCCTGCTGGCAGGCCCCGCCGCGGGCGGGGTGCCCGAGGGCCGCTCGGCGCTGCGCAAGCTGGTCCGCGCCCTGCCGAAGACCTTCCGCGGCGACGCCGAGGCCGCCGCCGACTCGGTCGTGCTCGACCGCGCGGGCTGGGGCGCGCACGCCGCCGCCGCTCCGCCACTCGTCGCCGCGGTCCAGGATGCGGTCATCCGCCGCGACCGGCTCCGCCTCGGCTACCTGCGCAGGGGCGAGCAGACCAGCCGCGTGGTCGACCCGTGGAGCCTGGTCGACAAAGACGGTATCTGGTACCTCGTCGCCGGTACCGACCGTGGCCGCCGCACCTTCCGGCTGGACCGGGTCACCGCCGTCGAGCCCACCGGTGAAACCTTCGACCGCCCCGCCGATTTCGACCCGACGGCGGCCTGGCGCGAGACGGTCGGCGCCATGGAGCGGCGCCGGGCCGCCGAGAGCGCCACCGTGCTCGTCGCCGCGCACCTGGTCGCGGTGCTCGAGCATCAGCAGGGCAGGCACTGCACGGTCATCGGCCCGTCCGGCGACGGCCGCGTGCGCGTGCGGATCACCGCCCCGACCCCGCGGATGATCGCCCAGCAGCTGGCGGGCTGGGGCACCGAACTCGAGGTCGTCGAGCCGGAATCGGTGTGCGCCGAGCTCGCCCGGATCGGCGCCGAACTGGCGGCCCGCTACCGCGGCACGGCCTCCAGCTCCTGAGCCAGCCGCTGCACCACCGCCGAGGCCAGCGCGGCCTGCCCGCCCATGGAGAAGTGGATGAGGTCGGCGCTCATCAGGTCGGGGCGCAGCCGGATCGGGTGCGGCCACAGCTCCAGCAGCACCGCGTCGTAGCGTGCCGCCACCGCGCGGATCACGTCGTTCAGTGCCGACATCCGTTCCCGCATGCCGCGCATCGCCCGCATCTGCTCGCGGTCCCAGACATCGGTCAGGGTGAAGGTCGAGATCCGCGTTCCGCGCCCCGCGAAGGCGGCGAAGAGCGCGTCCAGGTTGGCGTGCGTGGCCGGGAGATCCGGCTCCGGCACGAAGAGGTCGTTCCCGCCGCACACGATGTGCACCAGGTCGGGCTCGAAGGCCAGTGCGGCGCCGAGTTGTTCGGCCAGCACCTCGGCGCTGGTGGCGCCCTTGCGGCCGGTGTTCAGGTAGGCCAGCTCCGGCCGCACCCGGCGCAGCGCGTCCGCCACCCGATCGGCCCAGCCCGCGTCCCGGTACCCGGGCGTGGAGTCGCCGATGCCCTGCGCGATGGAGTCCCCGACCACCGCGAAGCGGCGCCAGGGTGCATCCGCGAGCAGCGCGGCCGCGGTCTGCACGGTGAGCAGGGCGGGGTCGTCGGCTTCGGTGAAGGTCTGCATGGGGCTCCGTCCCGAGATCAGAAACAACACGAACGATCGTGCGTAAAATGACAGTACGACCGTTCGTGCTTCCGGACAAGGGGTGGCGCACAATGGGCTCCGTGAACTACGGCCCGCCCGCCGAACCGGCGCCGCCCGCCGCCGACGGGAGGCGGGCCAAGGGCGACCGCGCCCGCGCCGCCATCGCGCACCGCGCGGCCCACATCGCCTCGGTCGACGGACTCACCGGGCTCAGCCTGGCCCGGGTCGCGGATGAGCTCGGACTCAGCAAGAGCGGCGTCGCCACCCTGTTCGGCACCAAGGAGGCGCTGCAGCAGGCCGCTGTCGCCGCCGCCCGCGCGGTGTTCGTGGAGAACGTGGTGCGGCCCGCGCTGGCGCACCCGCGCGGGGCTGTGCGGCTGCGCACCCTGGTCGACGCCTGGTTCGCCTTCATCACCGCGCCGGTGCTGCGCGGCGGTTGCTTCCGGGTGGCCACCCTGGCCGAGTTCGACAGCAGGCCGGGCCCGGTACGCGACGCCGTCGCCGCCGACCATCACGACTGGCTGAGCTTCCTCACCCGCCAGATCGGCCACGTCCACGCCGAACCCGAGCTTCTCGCCTTCCAGGTGGACGCCCTGGTCGCCGCCGCCAACACCGCCAACCAGCTGGGCGACGACGCGCGCGTGACGGCTGCCCGCACCCTGGTGGACCGGCTCATCGGCTGAGCCGGAGCGACCGGGCATCCGAGCGGGTCCGGGGGATGACCGGTCTGTTGCTCGGTGGCGTCGTCATGCTCGTGGTGATCGCCGGGGTAGCAGCCCCTGCGGCACCGGCTCCGGGTCGATGTCCAGCTCCGGCAGGAAGGGGAGCGCGCCGCCGAACAGCCCGGCGCCGACCAGGAGCAGCGGCGCCGGGCCCGGGGCCGATGGTGGCGGCGGTGAACCGAGGTGAGTCAGGCCGAGCGGCGATGCCGCTGGGCGACGGCCGCGTCGTAGCGATCCCAGATCAGCTCGGTGAGCGCCGGGTGGGCACCGAGCGCAGCGGCGTGTCCGAGATCCGGGGCCGCGGCGGCGATCCGGTCGGTGAGCAGCCCGGGAGCCAGGAAATATGGGGCGACGACGAGGCGCCGCGCGCCGCGGGTGAGCAGCCGGGCGCGCGCCACCGCCACGCCGGGATCGGCGGTGGCGAAGCAGATCTCGGTGCGCCAGCCGGTGCGGGCGGCGAGCTCCTCCGCGACCCGCCGGGTGCGGGCATTGGCGGCTGCCGAGGAGGCGCCGACGGCGGCGACGATCACGCCGAGGTCGGCAACCGACGACCGGCGGCTCGGACCCCGCCGCGCGGTGGTCGCCCGCGCCGCACCCCAGGCGAGTGCCGCGTTCGCGAGTACCGGACCGGGTGCGCGCGCGACCCCGAGCGGTTCCGGCGCGATCGTTTCACGGACGCGGTCCGCGAGCGCGTCCACGAGTCGGGTGTCCGGCCCGAGCACCTCGGCCTGGTCGACCCGCAGCAGCGGGTGCCGCTGCCGCGCGGCGGCGAGCAGTCCGGGCAGATCGACCCTGGCGTGAAAGGCGCTGCCGAGCAGCAGCGGAACCACTACGGCGTGGTGCTGCCCCGCGGCGGCGACGGCGTCGAGCACCCGGTCGACCGGCGGCACGTTCAGGTCGAGAAACGCGGCCCGCACCGGCTTTCCCGGCCGCGCGGCGGCCACCGCGGCCATGACCGCGGCAACCGTCGCCGCCGAGCGCGGATCCCGGCTCCCGTGCCCGACCCCGATCAGCACCGGTGCCGCGTCGTCCGGCGCGGACCCGGCCGGGCCGGGCCGGGCCTCCACCTCAGACCCCGGCACCGACCTCGACCGCGGTGAGCACGTCGCCGACCAGCCCGGCCGCGAGCGTGTTCCCGTTGGCCGGGTCGATGAGCAGGAAGCTGCCGGTGTGCCGGTTCGCCCGGTAGTCGTCGGCCGGGATCGGCTCGGCGACCCGGATCGAGATCCGGCCGATGTCGTTGAGCGCCAGCGTCTCCGGCGACGGATCGGCGGCCAGCCGCTGCTCGTCGAAGCGCTCGACCAGCGCGCCGACGATGGCCTGCGTGGTCTTGGTGCCGTGCTTGAGCAGCAGCCGGGCGCCGGGGCGCAGCGGCTTGTCGCCGAGCCAGCAGACCGTCGCCTCGAAGTCGTCGATCGGCTCCGGTGCGTCCGCGGCCGCGGCGATGATGTCGCCGCGCGAGACGTCGACGTCGTCGCTGAGGATCAGCGTGACGCTGCGGCCGGTCTGCGCCACCGCCAGCTCGCCCGCGGGCGTGTCGATCCGCTCCACCGTGGTGCGCACCCCGGAGGGAAGTACCACGATCTCGTCGCCCGGCGCCACCGAACCGGCGGCGATCTGCCCCGCGTAGCCGCGGTAGTCCGGGTACTCGGCGGTGCGCGGCCGGATCACGTACTGCACCGGGAAGCGCAGCCCGAGCGAGTGCGTACCGGTGCTGTCCGCGTCCACCGGCACCGACTCCAGGTGCTCGATCAGCGAGGGGCCGTCGTAGTACGGGGTATTCGCCGAGCGGGTGGCGATATTGTCGCCGCGCAGCGCGGAAACCGGGATCTCCAGCACGTCCTCCGGCGCCCAGCCCAGTGCGCCGGTGAGTTCGTTGAACTCGGCCGAGATCCGCTCGAATACCTCCGCGGCATCGTCCACCAGGTCGATCTTGTTCACCGCGAGCACCAGCTTGGGCACGCCGAGCAGCGCGAGCACCGCCGCGTGCCTCCTGGTCTGCTCGATCACGCCTTTGCGCGCGTCGGTCAGCAGGATCACCAGCTGCGCGGTGGAGGCCCCGGAGACCGTGTTGCGGGTGTACTGCACGTGCCCCGGGGTGTCGGCGAGCACGAACGAGCGCTTCGGCGTGGCGAAGTAGCGGTACGCCACGTCGATCGTGATGCCCTGCTCGCGCTCCGCGCGCAACCCGTCGACCAGCAGCGACAGATCCGGCGTCGCCAGCCCGCGATCCACCGAGGCGCGGGTGACGGCGTCGATCTGATCGGCGAGCACCGACTTGGTGTCGTACAGCAACCGCCCGACCAGCGTGGACTTGCCGTCGTCCACCGAGCCGGCGGTCGCCAGCCGGAGCAGCTGAGCCGGCGGCTCGCTCGGCACCGTGTCGGCCATCAGAAGTAACCCTCTCGCTTGCGGTCTTCCATCGCGGCCTCGGAGACCCGGTCGTCGCCGCGGGTGGCGCCGCGCTCGGTCAGCCGCGAGGCGGCGACCTCGGCCAGGATGGCCTCGTTGGTCGCGGCCTCGGAGAGCACCGCGCCGGTGGAGGAGCCGTCACCGACCGTGCGGTACCGCACCGACCTGGTCTCCAGCACCTCGCCGTCGCGCGGGCCGCCCCACACGCCCGGCGTCATCCACATGCCGTCGCGCTGGAACACCGGACGCTCGTGGGTGTAGTAGATGTTCGCCAGATCGACATCCTCGCGCGCGATGTATCGCCAGATGTCGAGTTCGGTCCAGTTGCTCAGCGGGAACACCCGGACGTGCTCGCCTGCCGCGTGCCTGCCGTTGTACAGATTCCACAGCTCGGGGCGCTGCCGCTTCGGGTCCCACTGGCCGAAGGCGTTGCGCAGCGAGAAGATCCGCTCCTTGGCGCGCGAGCGCTCCTCGTCGCGGCGGCCGCCGCCGAAGACCGCGTCGAAGCGGTGCTCGGTGATGGCGTCGAGCAGCGGAACCGTCTGCAGCGGGTTGCGGATGCCGTCCGGGCGCTCGGTGAGCCTGCCGTCGGCGAGGTACTCCTCGACGCTGGCCACGTGCAGCCGCAGCCCGTGCCGCTCGACGATCCGGTCCCGGAACTCGAGCACCTCGGGCAGGTTGTGCCCGGTGTCGACGTGCAGCAGCGCGAAAGGCAGCGGCGCGGGCCAGAAGGCCTTGAGCGCCAGGTGCAGCAGCACCGTCGAGTCCTTGCCGCCGGAGAAGAGGATCACCGGCCGCTCGAACTCGCCCGCGACCTCGCGGAAGATGTGGATCGCCTCCGACTCCAGCGCATCGAGGGTGTCGAAATCGCTGAGCCCGAGGGAACGCTCGGTGCGAATGGTGTCGGTCATGAGGCGTGCAACCCGCATTCGGTCTTGGCGGAGCCGGCCCAGCGGCCGCTCCGCGGATCGGAGCCCGGCTCCGGCTTCCGCGTGCACGGAGCGCAGCCGATGGACGGATATCCCTCCTCGACCAGGGGATTCACCAGAATTCCGTGCGTCTCGATGTAGGCCTGCATCTCGTCGTCGGACCAGGCCGCGATCGGGTTGATCTTCACCAGCCCGAAGCCCTCGTCGTAGGAGACCAGCGGGGCGTTGGCGCGGGTCGGCGCCTCCACCCGGCGGATTCCGGTGGCCCACGCGTTGTAGCCGCTCAGCGAGCGTTGCAACGGCACCACCTTGCGCAGCCGGCAGCACTCGGCGGCGTCCCGGGCGAACAGGTCGCGCCCGAGCAGTGCGTCCTGCTCGGCGACGCTCTGCTCCGGCCGCACGTTCACCACGTTCACCCCGTACACGGCCTCCACCGCGTCCCTGGTGCCGATGGTCTCCGCGAAGTGGTAGCCGGTGTCGAGGAAGAGCACGTCCACCCCGGACCGCACCTGCGCGGCCAGGTGCACCAGCACGCCGTCCTGCATGTTCGAGGCGACGATGTAGCCGGTGCCGAAGGTCTCGTCGGTCCAGCGCAGCAGCTCGGTCGCCGAGGCGCCGTCGAGCTCGGCGGCGCCGCGCTCGGCGATCGCCCGCAGCTCCCTCTCGGAGAGCTTCTCCGTCAGTCCCGTTGTCATCGCTGATCTCCCCTCAGCAGTGCCGCCCGCCCCGTCATCGGAGGTCGGCTTCGTCGGCGCGGACGGCCCACTGCGCGAACCGTTCGCCTTCGGTGCGGTTCTTCACGAAGCTGCGCACCACCCGGTCGACGTAGTCGCCGAGCTCACCGGTGGTCACCTTGTGCTGGCGCAGCTTGCGCCCGAACGCGCTGTCCAGCCCGAGGCTGCCGCCGAGGTGCACCTGGAAGCCCTCGACCTGGTTGCCTTCGCCGTCGTCCACCAGCTGGCCCTTGAAGCCGATATCGGCGATCTGGGAGCGGGCGCAGGAGTTCGGGCAGCCGTTGATGTTGATCGTGATCGGCACGTCCAGCCCGGCGTTCAGGTCGGCGAGCCGCTGCTCCAGCTCCGGCACCAGCGCCTGCGAGCGCTTGCGGGTCTCGGCGAAGGAGAGCTTGCAGAACTCGATCCCGCTGCATGCCATCAGGTTTCGCCGCCAGTTCGACGGCCGCGCCTGCAGCCCCAGCGGCTCGAGCTCCGCGATCAGCGCCTCGACCTGCTCGTCCGGCACATCGAGCACGATGAGCTTCTGGTACGGCGTGAACCGGATCCGGTCCGAGCCCGCCTTCTCGGCGGCCGCGGCGACCTTGGTCAAGATGGTGCCGGAGACCCGCCCCGCGATGGGGGAGAAGCCGACGGCGTTGTGGCCGTTACGCAACTTCTGCACGCCGACGTGGTCGATCGGCCTGGTCGGCTGCACCGGGGCCGGGCCGTCGACGAGCTTGCGCTTCAGGTACTCGTCCTCCAGCACCTGGCGGAACTTCTCGATGCCCCAGTCCTTGATCAGGAACTTGAGCCTGGCCTTGGTGCGCAGCCTGCGGTAGCCGTAGTCCCGGAAGATCGAGACCACGCCCTCCCAGACGTCGGGCACCTCGGCCAGCGGCACCCACACGCCGACTCGCTGCGCCAGCATCGGGTTGGTGGAGAGCCCGCCGCCGACCCAGAGGTCGAGGCCGGGGCCGTGCTCGGGGTGGTTCACCCCGATGAAGGCGACGTCGTTGATCTCGTGCACCACGTCCTGCTGGCCGGAGATCGCGGTCTTGAACTTGCGCGGCAGGTTGGAGTACTCCTTCTTGCCGATGTAGCGGCGCACGATCTCGTCGATCGCCGGAGTCGGGTCGATGACCTCGTCCAGCGACTCACCGGCCAGCGGCGAGCCGAGCACGACGCGCGGGCAGTCGCCGCAGGCCTCGGTGGTCTGCAGCCCGACGCCCTCGATGCGCTTCCAGATCTCCGGGACGTTCTCCACCTCGATCCAGTGGTATTGGACGTTCTCCCGGTCCGAGAGGTCGGCGGTGTCCCGGCCGAACTCGGTGGAGATCTCGCCGAGGGTGCGCAGCTGCGCGACGTTCAGCGCGCCGCCGTCGCAGCGGATGCGCATCATGAAGTACTTGGCTTCGAGGATGTCGATGTTCTCGTCGCCGGTCCAGGTGCCGTCGTAGCCCTGCTCGCGCTGGGTGTAGAGGCCCCACCAGCGGAACCGGCCGCGCAGGTCGCCCTTGTCGATGCCGTCGAAGCCGGTCTTGCTGTAGATGTTCTCGATCCGCGCCCGCACGTTCAGCGGGTTGTCGTCCTTCTTGGACTGCTCGTTCGGGTTCAGCGGCTCGCGGTAGCCGAGCGCCCACTGGCCCTCGGCCCTGCGGCGGGTCGGCTTGCCGGTGCGGGCGCGCGGCGCCGGGTCGGCGGCCGCCGGGCGAGGGCGGTCCGGGCGGACCCGGCGCTCGGCGGCCGGGCGCTCCGGCCGGTGCCGGGCGGGCGCCGCAGCCTCGGTCGCGGAGTTCTCGCCGGGGCCGGCGTCGGTGCTCGACGTCATGAATCGCTCCTGCTGGAATCTGATTGGTGAGGGCGCGCGAACTGTCACTCGCGCAGGGCGGCGCTCCGCGTCGATCGGACGGAACCGAAGGGATGAATTCGACGTTCACCGGGGCTGTCGGGAAGCGCGCCGCAGGGGGTTAGGGCTGACACTCCAGCAGACAGCACGCACTGCAGACGCGCTTGAAGTCGACGTGGCGCCGGGCCACCAATCGAACTCCAGATCCGCACATGCGTCCTATTGTGCCACGTCAGAGCGGTCGTTCCGACGGGCGGGGGATATTTCCCGGAAAAAGGCGGAGAATCCCCAGGATCGACCGAAGCAACTGTGACGCCAGTCATAGCCCGACACGCGGGTCGAGCCTGCTCCGGCGCACTTGCCAGACTGGAGCGGTGAGTACCCCGGTCCGCAGCCCCGATGCCGGCCCCCTCCTCGGCGACTTCGGGGGCGGGCCGTTCGGCATCTACGTGCACGTTCCGTTCTGCGCGACCCGCTGCGGATACTGCGACTTCAACACCTACACCGCGGGCGAGCTCGGCACCGCGGCCTCGCCCGCCTCCTGGCTGGAAGCCCTGCGCGGCGAGCTGGCCGCCGCGGCGACGGCCTTCGACGCCCTGCCGTCGGCGACGCCCGAGGTGGCGACGGTCTTCGTCGGCGGCGGCACCCCGTCGCTGCTCGGCGGCGACGGCTTGGCCGAGGTGCTTGCCGCCGTCCGGCAGAACTTCACCCTGGCGCCCGGCGCCGAGGTGACCACCGAGTCGAACCCGGAGTCCACCGGCCCCGCCTTCTTCGAGCGGCTGCGCGCCGCCGGCTTCACCCGGATCTCGCTCGGCATGCAGTCGGCGGCCGCGCACGTGCTCGCCGTGCTGGATCGCACGCACACCCCCGGCCGCGCCGTCGCCGCCGCCCTCGAGGCGCGCGCCGCCGGCTTCGATCACGTCAACCTCGACCTGATCTACGGCACGCCGGGCGAGACCGACGCCGACCTGGACGCCAGCCTGGAGGCGGTGCTGGCCGCGGAGGTCGACCACGTCTCCGCGTACTCGCTGATCGTCGAGGACGGCACCGCCCTCGCCCGCCGGGTGCGCCGCGGCGAGCTGCCCGCCCCCGACGAGGACGTGCTCGCCACGCGCTACGAGCGCATCGACACCAGGCTGCGCGGCGCCGGGCTGGAGTGGTACGAGGTCTCCAACTGGGCCGGCGGCGACGCCGCCCGCTGCAGGCACAACCTCGGCTACTGGGACGGCGGCGACTGGCTCGGCGCCGGGCCCGGCGCGCACAGCCACCTCGGCGGGGTGCGCTGGTGGAACGTCAAGCATCCCGCCCGCTATGCCGACCGGGTCGCCGCGGGCGGGCTGCCCGCCGCCGGGTGGGAGGCGCTGAGCGCCTCGGAGCGGCACACCGAGCGGGTGATGCTCGCCGTGCGGTTGCGGACCGGTCTGCCGCTCGCCGATCTCGACGCGCACGGGCGGGCCGCGGTACCGGGGGTGGTGACGGGCGGGCTGGCCGAGGTGCGCGGGGAGCGGCTGGTACTCACCGATCGCGGCCGGCTGCTGGCGGACGGGGTCGTGCGGGACCTGCTGGCCTGACCTCGTTCCGGTGTGCCGATTTCTGACCGCCTCGGCTCCTGCCGTCGTGGCTGTAGCCAGTCCGCCACGGCGAGATCCAGGTCGGTGGCGAGGCCCGCTTCCGCGACGCACGCACCGGTTGTCGGCGGTGCGGTCAGTGCTCTTCGCGAAGCCGCTGGCCGGCACGGTCGATCCACGCGGTGAAGCCGGCGATCAGGTCGGCGGTGGTGGTGGGCCGCACGCTCACGTGCGCCCCGCGCCGCTCGGTGTAACGCCCGTCGCCGGTGATGTCGTGCCACTGCAGGGCGGCCAGCGGCGGGTCGAGCCGGTTGAGCGGGCCGACCAGCAGCACCGCACTGCCGCCCCCGTCGGCGGGGCGCCCGACCAGCCGCCGGTAGCGGTCCCGCGGCGTGTTTCGCCCGTTGTCCTCCAGGTAGCTGTTCCTGGTCTGGCGCAAGTCGTCGGGGTGAAAGGTCTCCGGCCCCTCCCCGCCCGCCGGGCACCCCGGAATTGCCGCCGCCAGCCTCGCGGGCAGATCCTCGGCCCGGCTCATCCGCAGCCGAATCGGCCCGTGCTCGGAATCGGTCCCGTACTGCACCGCGACAACCGACCGAAAAGCCGTGCGCGCCCCGATGATCCGATACTGCCGGACATCATCCGCCCCGGTGCTCCGCCGATGCCTGCTGCTGCCACCCAGAATCTCGATCCGGATCACCGCATCGGCCAGCGTGCCGAGCGCCGCGTCGATCTCGTCCCGCTCCTCCGCCCCGTACCGCGCGAACACCGCCGACCGGTGCGCGGCGAACTCGTCCCGCAACCGGAACCGGCTGGTGTACCGCAGCGGACTCGGGAACCGGTCGCGGGCATCGTCGTACCAGAGGGCCGCGAAATCATCCGTGGCCCAGCTCCATTCGGTCATGCTCCCGAGCGGTTCACCGGGGAGGATCCGTCCGGTCGCCGCCGATCACGCCACCCGCCACCGTGCGCGGAATCTCGCCGAGCAACTCGTCGGTGTTCTCCTGATTGACCAGGTAGTCCGGCCGCTGGTGCTCGGAATCCTCCGCACCCCGCCCACGCCCCGCGCCGCCGCCGAACATGCCCGGGTAGCCGGTGCCCGATCGCGTGCCCTGCGCCTGCGTCGCGGCCGCAGCAGCGGCCGGAGCCGCGGTGCTCCCCGGAGCACCGGGAATGCTGCGCCCCGGCCCCGGCTGGTTGGTGGTACTCGGCGAGCCCGGCGAACCGGTCGGCGTACCGCTCGGCGTGTACCCCGGCGTGCCGCTCGGTGTCGTGCTCGTCGGCACCGTGCTCGCGGGAACCGTGCGGCTCGGATCGTTCGTCGTCCGCGGCACCGAATCATTCGCCGTCGACTGCTGATTCGTGCCGCTCGGCGTAGTGGCCGCGGGCGTGGTCTCGGTCCCCTCCGGCTGCTCGGTGCTCGCCGCCTGCTCCTCTGTACCCTCCGGCGTGCTTTCGCCGTTCTCCTCGGACTTCTCCGCATCCTCGACGCTCGGCGTACCCGTGCCCGGCACCCCGCTGCCCGTCGGCCCCGTGGCATCGGGCGAGTCCCCGGTGCCGTCGGTGGGGGCGTACCCGCCCGGCGGCGGGGCCGCGATATCCGGCGAGACAGTAGGACTGATCGGCGTCGGCAGCACCGGAATCTGCCCGTCCACCTGCCCGAACGGCTCCACATACCGCTGCCGCATCTCGGTGCGCGCTACCTGCGCCGCCTCCGACTGCTCGCGCTGCAGATCCCACCGATGCGGTGGCCACGCCCACGACGTCCAGCTCACCTCCACCGGATCCGGAATCGCGTTCTTCGTGTCCACGATCGCCGTCGCCGCATCCCGCACCCTGGTGTACATCTCCGCGAGCGCCGGGCTCAACTGCTGCGCATCAGCCGCGTACCGCGCGATCGATGCCTTCGCCTGCTCAGCCGCAGGTCCGGACCAGGACTGCGAGATGGAGTTCTGAATAGAACGAGCGAAGGTAGCCAGCCCCTGTTCCCACAGCTGATGCACCTCCCAGTACTTCTGCGCCTGCTCCACCGCCTCCGTGGTGTCGAGTGGGTCGAACGCCGCCTTGATATCCGGATGCTCCCAGCTGTCCGTCTGCTCCCCGCCGCCCGGAATCCGTGGCTGCTCGTACCCGTTCATCGTGCGCTCCCGTCCGGAAGCAGGTACGGGCCCAGCTTGGGCTGTACAGGTGGTCGCTCCTCGAGTTCGGTGCTGAGGCGCTGGAACTCGGAGGCGAATTCGGCATCGGTATCCATCATGCGTTGCCGCACGATCCGATGAACCTCCTGAATGTCTTCGACGATCTTGTAGTGCTGCTCCATCACGGCATGGACGTCGTTGCCATCGCCTGCGCCTGCGGCCTTTTTCCTGAACCGATCGACGACGGTCTGCCCCGAGACCATCAAGGGATGGCTTTCACCGAGGTTCCAGGTCGAGTGGCGAGCCACTCGGTCCATGGTTCGTTGGATCTCGCGGATCGTGAGCTTGAAGTGCTCACAATCGCGTTCGATATTGACGAACTCTTCGGGACTCAACGCAACACCGGCGCCGCTGTTTGCCGCGTCGAGCAAGTTCTTCATCGGACGCTCATCGTTGGTCATGGCCGGTACCTCCCCGTATGCCGGAGTCGAACATGTAGGTCACACTCCCTGTGGGAGGACCGCAACAACTTTTTCCGTGAGCGCGCGGGCCAGTTCGCAGGTATCGAGGTGCCCGGTCTTCTTGCTCGACTCGGGGTTGGTCAGACCGACCTCGAGACTTCCTCCTTGGATCGCGACATTGACTGCGCATTCCTCGTCAGGGCGGTCGGCGCTCGACTTCCCCGAGATCGCCTGCCGAGCGCCGATGGCGAACTCGCGGGCATCGGAGAATTTCTTGTCGCGCACCATCGCCACCGTCAGGTTCGTCGTCTGAATACTCGCCGCGTATCCGTCTACCTGTACCCAGTCACAACCGCGCCAACGAATGCCGTCTGCGCCGTTGTCATCGGCCTTGTACTCGTTCCGCAATCCCTCGGAATCCAACAGGCTCTGCGGGATATCTGTGCAGGGATCGAAGGCGCTCGGTGCACCTGCGAGAGTGCTGGTAGGTGCTGGCGGTGACCCTGAATCGCCCGACGAATCACATCCCGCGACGGCGAAAATGGTAAAGGCGGCGAGCGCCGCGGTGCCGAATCTCACGAGTCCCCCTCGAAGCCGACGTCCCCCTGGTCTGGCCCGTGACGCTACCGGCGCACCCGGACCCCGGGCAAGGCACCTGTGGACAACTCGCGTCAACCCGGGCGATCCATCCCCAGCCCCGGTCCGGAACGGCGGATATCGGGAGGCGGGGACCTAGACTGGAGGGGCAAGCGAGGAGGTGGGCCGTGTCGAGTACCGAGGATCGTCGTTTCGAAGTTCTGCGGGCGATCGTTGCCGACTACGTCGCGACCAAGGAGCCGATCGGGTCGAAGACGCTGGTCGAGCGGCACAACCTGGGCGTATCCAGTGCCACGGTGCGCAATGACATGGCTGTGCTGGAGGCGGAGGGGTACATCGCGCAGCCGCACACCAGTTCGGGGCGGATCCCGACGGACAAGGGGTACCGGCAGTTCGTGGATCGGATCGCCGAGGTCAAGCCGCTCTCCTCGGCGGAGCGGCGGGCGATTCTGGAGTTCCTGGAGTCCGGGGTCGATCTGGACGACGTGCTGCGGCGCGGGGTGCGGCTGCTCGCGCAGCTGACCAGGCAGGTCGCGGTGGTGCAGTACCCGACGGTGTCCGCGTCGACGGTGCGGCACATCGAGGTGGTCGCGCTGAATCCGGCACGGCTGCTGCTGGTGGTCATCACCGACACCGGGCGGGTCGATCAGCGGATCGTCGAGCTCGGTGCGCTGGTGGACGACGAGGACCTGGCGGCGCTGCGCGCGCTGCTGGGCGGCGCGATGGACGGCAAGCGCCTGGCCACCGCATCGGCGGCGGTCGCGGCGCTGCCGGAGAACGCGCCGGGGAAGCTGCGGGACGTGCTGATCCGGGTGTCGACGGTGCTGGTGGAGACGCTGGTCGAGCATCCGGAGGAGCGGCTGGTGCTCGGCGGCACGGCGAACCTGACCCGCAATGCCGGCGACTTCGGGCTGCCGGGTTCGCTGCGCACGGTGCTGGAGGCGCTGGAGGAACAGGTGGTGGTGCTCAAGCTGCTCGCGGCGGCGCAGCAGCCGGGCACGATCACGGTCCGGATCGGCGAGGAGACGCAGGTCGAGGAGATGCGCGGGACGTCGGTCGTGACCACGGGGTACGGTTCGGCAGGGGCCGTGCTCGGCGGCATGGGGGTGCTGGGCCCGACGCGCATGGATTACCCGGGCACCATCGCCTCGGTGGCGGCGGTGGCCCGCTATATCGGTGAAGTGCTGGGCGGACGCTGAGGTCCGTTCGGGCTTTCGGGGGACTCCGCTGCCGGGCCGCGCGCCCGAGCGGATAAAGTTGAGTGCATCCGACTAAGGCCGGTGTCGGGGCCCGGCCCGGCGGCGTGTGCCGCGCGGACCGGCCGGTATCGGGAAACGGCGACCAAGGACTAGAGAAGCGAAGTGGCACGGGACTACTACGGACTGCTCGGCGTCGCGAAGAACGCGACCGATCAGGAGATCAAGCGCGCCTACCGCAAGCTGGCGCGGGAGCTCCACCCGGACGTCAACCCGGACGAGGCGGCGCAGGCGAGGTTCCGGGAAGTGTCGACCGCCTACGAGGTGCTGACCGACCCGGAGAAGCGTCGCATCGTCGACTTGGGCGGTGATCCGCTGGAGAACGGCGGCGGAGCGGGCGGCTTCTCCGGCGCCGGCTTCGGCGGCCTCGGTGACGTCTTCGAGGCCTTCTTCGGCGGGATGAACTCCGGCGGGGGGCAGCGCAAGCCGCGCGGCCGGGTGCAGCCCGGCGCCGACTCGCTGCTGCGCACCCGGCTGAGCCTGGCGGAGTGCGCGGTCGGCGTGACCAAGCACCTGACGGTCGACACCGCGATCCTCTGCGACCTCTGCCACGGCAAGGGCACCAACGGCGACTCGAAGCCGGTGCGCTGCGAGACCTGTGGCGGGGCGGGCGAGGTGCAGTCGGTGCAGCGGTCGTTCCTCGGCCAGGTGCTCACGTCGCGGCCCTGCCCCACCTGCCGCGGCGCGGGCGAGACCATTCCGGATCCGTGCAACAAGTGCGGTGGCGACGGCCGGATTCGTGCCCGTCGGGAGATCGCCGCGCCGATCCCGGCCGGTGTGGCGAACGGGATGCGGGTGCGGCTGGCCGCGCAGGGCGAGGTCGGTCCGGGCGGTGGGCACGCGGGCGATCTGTACGTCGAGGTGGTCGAGCAGCCGCACGACGTGTTCGTCCGCGACGGCGACGACCTGCACTGCACCATCCGGGTGCCGATGGTGGACGCCGCGCTCGGCACCACCGTGGTGATCGACACCATCCTGGACGGGCCGACCGAGCTGACCATCCCGCCCGGCACCCAGCCCGGCGAGATCTCGGTGCTGCGCGGGCACGGCATGCCCAAGCTGCGGTCCGGGGCGCGCGGTGATCTGCTCGCGCACCTGGAGATCGTGGTGCCGTCGAAGCTGGACAGCAAGCAGAACGACCTGCTGCGCAAGTACAAGGGGCTGCGCGAGCGCGACCGGGCCGAGGTGGTCTCCGCGCAGTCCGAGCACAACAGCGGGCTCTTCGCCCGGCTGCGGGCGTCGTTCAGCGGTCGCTGAGCGTGGCCGCGACGGTCTTCTACCTGGACGACGTCCCGCAGCCCGGTGGGGTCGCGGTGCTGGACGGGCCGGAGGGCAGGCATGCCGCCACCGTCCGGCGGATCCGGGTGGGGGAGCCGATCACGCTCTCCGACGGGCGCGGGGTGGTCGCGGAGTCCGAGGTGGTCGCGGCGCAGAAGGACCGGCTCGAGCTGGCGGTGCTGGATCGGCGGATCGCCGTGCCCGCCGCGCCGCCGGTGACGGTGGTGCAGGCGCTGCCCAAGTCGGATCGATCCGAGCTCGCGGTCGAGCTCATGACCGAGGCGGGGGCCGATCTGATCGTGCCCTGGCAGGCGGCGCGCTGTATCGCCAACTGGGAGGGTAAGGCCGCCAAGGGCGTCGAGAAGTGGCGGGCGGCGGCGCGGGCCGCGGCGCGGCAGTCGCGGCGGGCCTACATTCCCGAGGTCACCCAGGTCCGGCGTACGCGCGAGGTGGCGGAGCTGGTGCGCGCCACCGTCGCCGACGGGGGAGTGGTGGCGGCGCTGCACGAGTCCGGGGCGGGGCGGTTCGCCGCGCTGCCGTTCGGAACGGCAGCGCGGGTGGTGCTGATCGTCGGCCCCGAGGGTGGGCTGGACGATGCCGAGGTCGCCACCTTCGCCGAAGCCGGGGCGACCGCCGCGCTGCTCGGCCCGACCGTGCTGCGCACCTCGACCGCCGCCGCCGTCGCCCTCGGCGCGCTCGGCGCGCTCACCTCGCGCTGGTAGAAGCGGCACCGCACCTCGAGGAGCTGCCTGCCAGTGCGGTAGCCGCACTCGCGGCGCTCCCCTTGCGCCGGAGTACACGAGCGAGTGCGGCGAACGCGCGCGTCTCGCTCCGGCGGGGACGAACAGGCGGAGCGCGCACGGCGAGCGCATCGAGCGGCGCCGGATGCCTGCGTGCTGCGCACTGGTCGCTCTGCCTCGCGGTCGCCGTCGCCGGGCCGGCCGGAAGTCGGATCGACCTGAAGCCGGCCCGCTACCGCCCCGCCCCGGCCAGTTCGACCTCCACCCCCGGCCCGACTCGCTCACCCCGAACAACAACGACCACCGCACCCCCGGCCAGCACCAGCAGCACCCCGACTCCACCGACCAACCCGGCCCACCCGAACCCCGCGAACGCCAGCCCGGACAACCCGCCGAGCACCGCGCTCCCCAGGTAGTAGCAGAACAGGTACAGCGACGAGGCCGCCGCGCGATTCCCGCCCACCGCCGCCACCCCCACCCAGGCGCTCGCGACCGCGTGCGCGCCGAAGAAACCAGCCGTGAACAGCAGGATTCCCACCAGAACCAGCGGTAGCCGATCCGGCAGCGACAGCGCGGCGCCCACCGCGGTGAGCACGACCGACCCGACCAGCACCGGCCCGCGCCCGAAACGATCGGCGAGCCGCCCCGCGGTCGTCGAGGCGACGGTCCCCGCCAGATACAGCACGAACACCAGCCCGGCTACGCTCGCCGGCAGCCCGAACGGCTCGGCGAGCAGCCGGAACCCCAGGTAGTTGTAGACCGAGACGAACCCGCCCATCAGCACGAAGGCCAGCGCGAACAGCGCGAGCAGCTGCGGTCGGCGGCACTGGGCCAGCAGTTCGCGCCATAACCCCGTGGTCGACGGCCGAAACCCGCGCGAGGCGGGCAGCACCCGCACGAACCACACCGTGCACAGCGCCCCGACCACCGCGATCAGCGCCTGCGCCCAGCGCCACGAGGTGTGGTCGAGCGCGAAGGCCGGGATCAGCCGGCCGGTCAGCCCGCCCAGCGTGGTGCCGGAGACGTAGACGCCCATGGCGGCGCCCAACCGGCCCGCGTCGATCTCCTCCGCCAGGTAGGCCATGGCAACGGCGGGCACCCCGGCGAGCGTGATGCCCTGCACCGCGCGCGCGGCGAGCAGCACGTCGAGCGTCGGCGCCAGCGGGAGCAGCAGCCCGATGCCCGCGGAGACCGCGGCGGACCAGACCATCACCCTGGTCCGCCCGAACCGTCCGGAGAGCGCGCTCACCGGGATGATCGCCAGCGCCAGGAAACCGGTGGTGAGCGAGACGGCGAGCGCCGCCTGCGCGGGCGCCACTCCGAATGCCGCCGCGAGGCTCGGCAGCAGCGCCTGCGCGCTGTACATCGAGGCGAAGGTGGTCAGCCCCGCCGCGAAGAGCGCGGTGACGATCCGCCGCTCCCGTCCGCTCGGTCCGCTCATGTCGCCAGCCTGCGCCGGACACGATCGGCGAAGGAAATGCATAATTACGGACAAGTTGATACAGAATACGCATTAGCAAAGGTGACAGCGTGCTCGGTGACGACCTGACGTGGTTCATCACACTCGCCGAACTCGAGCACGTCGGCGCCACCGCCGACCGGTTGCACCTCGCGCAGCCCACGCTCTCCCGGATGCTGGCCCGGCTGGAGCGCAGGCTCGGCGTGCGGCTCTTCGACCGCATCGGCAAGCGGCTCCGGTTGAACGAGTTGGGCCGGGCCTACTACGAGCACGCCCGCCGCGCCCGCATCGAGCTGGACGCGGGCGCCAGGGCCGTCGCCGACCTCGCCGACCCGGCCGAGGGCACCGTGCGGCTCGCCTTCCTGCACTCCTTCGGCAGCTGGCTGGTACCCCAGCTGGTCGGCGATTTCCGCAGGCAGGCGGGGCGGGTCACGGTCTCGCTGCACCAGGACGCCGCGGGCACCATCACCCGTATGGTGCTGGACGGCGACGCCGACCTCGCGGTGGTCTCGCCGCGCCCCGCCGAACCGGGGCTCGGCTGGTCCGGGCTGCTGCGCCAGCCGCTGGTGCTCGCGGTCCCCGCCGGGCACCGGCTGGCCGGGCGGCGCCAGACGACCCTCGCCGATCTGGCAGGCGAGGAGGTCATCGCCATGCGGCACGGCTACGGCATGCGCAGGCTGCTGGACGAACTCGCCGCTGCTGCCGGGCTGCACCCGCGCATCGCGTTCGAATCGAGCGACCTGGTGACGGTGACCGGGTTGGTGGCGGCCGGACTCGGCGTCGCGCTGGTGCCGCTGGAGGACCCGCCACCGGGCGCGACCCCGAGCCCGGCGGTCGCCAGGGTGCCGCTGGCCGATCCGGGCGCCGTCCGCGAGGTCGGACTGGTATGGGCAGCGGACCGGCCGATGCCGGAGGCGGCGCGCCGGTTCCGCACCGCGATCCAGGGCTGGGCGGCACATCGTTCGCCGGGGGCATATTTCCTGTCGGCTGTCGGTACCGGGCGGTAAACTGCGAGTCGGGAAGGGGCCGGTATCCGCGAGCGGCAGCCCCCGCCCCCCTGGTCCCCCCGAGATCGAAAGAGGCTGCGGCGACTTTTGCGAACACCAGACGAATTCGGCAACACTTCCGGAGCCCGGCCCTACCCGGGCGCATCCGGCAACGACGACAATGCCGCTCCGGCCATGAAGAGCGTGCGCTCCAGCCTCGAACTGGCCCCCGAATCGGTGTTCCCGCTCCTCGGATCGGCGGATGAGAATCTGCGCGAGCTGGAGCGGTTGCTCGAGGCGGACATCCACGTCAGGGGCAGCTCGGTGACGCTCACCGGCCGTCCGGCCGAGGTGGCGCTGGCGGAGCGGATCATCGGCGAGCTGGTCTCGCTCACCGGCAAGAACAAGGGCATCACGCCGGACACCGTGCGGCACACGGTCGCCATGCTCACCGAGGGCAGCGAGGAGTCCCCGGCCGAGGTGCTCAGCCTGGACATCCTGTCCCGGCGCGGCAAGACCATCCGGCCCAAGACGCTGAACCAGAAGCGCTACGTCGACGCCATCGACAACAACACCGTGGTCTTCGGCATCGGCCCGGCCGGCACCGGCAAGACCTACCTGGCCATGGCCAAGGCGGTGCAGGCGCTGCAGACCAAGCAGGTCAACCGGATCATCCTCACCCGGCCGGCGGTGGAGGCGGGCGAGCGGCTCGGCTTCCTGCCCGGCACGCTGAACGAGAAGATCGACCCGTATCTGCGGCCGCTCTACGACGCGCTGCACGACATGATGGATCCCGAGGCGATCCCCAAGCTCATGGCGGCGGGCGTGATCGAGGTGGCGCCGCTGGCGTACATGCGCGGGCGCACGCTGAATGACTCCTTCATCGTGCTGGACGAGGCGCAGAACACCACGGCCGAGCAGATGAAGATGTTCCTGACCAGGCTCGGCTTCGGCTCGAAGATCGTGGTGACGGGCGACGTCACGCAGGTCGATCTGCCCGGCGGGGCACGGTCCGGGCTGCGCGCGGCCAGCGAGATCCTCACCGACATCGACGACATCCACTTCGCTCAGCTCACCAGCAGCGATGTGGTGCGGCACCGGCTGGTGTCGGAGATCGTCGACGCCTACGACCGGTTCGAGTCGGAGGTGCGGCCGCCGGTGCCGCACTACCCGGGGAACCGGGCGGAACGCCGAGCCGCCAGCCGGGGGGACCGCCGCTGATCCGATTGCCTACCCTGTGCAGGTGAGCATCGAGATCGCCAACGAGTCGGGGTTCGACGTCCCCGAAGAGGATCTGGTGGGCGTCGCGCGCTTCGCCATCGCGCGCATGGACGTCCACCCGGCCGCCGAGTTGTCGATGGTTCTCGTGGATCTGGACACCATGGCGGATCTGCACGTGCGCTGGATGGACCTGCCCGGCCCCACCGACGTGATGTCCTTCCCGATGGACGAGCTGGAGCCGGGCGGGCGCCCGGACAGCCCGGAGCCCGGCCCCTCCATGCTCGGCGACATCGTGCTCTGCCCGGAGTTCGCCGCCGGGCAGGCCAGCAAGGCCGGGCACTCGCTGCAGCACGAGCTGGCGCTGCTCACCGTGCACGGCGTGCTGCACCTGCTCGGCTACGACCACGCCGAGCCGGACGAGGAGAAGGAGATGTTCGCCCTGCAGGCCCGGCTGCTCGAGGAGTGGTACGAGAGCCTGCGCGAGGCGCGGTACCGCGCCGAGCTGGCCGAACGGGACACCAGGCTGCTCGGCAAGACCGGCTTCACCACGCCGGGCGAGACACCGGGGCAGGCGTGAGCTCCGCGACGCTGATCGTGCTCGCGGTGCTGCTCGTGCCCGCGGGCGGGCTCTTCGCCGGGCTGGACGCCGCGCTCAACACCGTCTCCAGGGCGCGGCTGGACGACATGGTGCGCGCCGAGCGCGCCGGGGCCGCCCGGCTGCTCCGGATCATGGACGACCGCCCGCGCTACGTGAACCTCATGGTGCTGCTCCGGGTGCTCTGCGAGATCACCGCGACGGTGCTGCTCGCGGCCGCGCTGCTGGACGTCTGGGCGGACGGCTGGGCGCTGCTCGGCACCGCCGTGGTCATGGTGCTGGTCGACTACGTGGTGATCGGCGTCGGGCCGCGCACCCTCGGCCGCCAGCACGCCTACTCCATCGCGCTGGCCGCGGCGCTGCCGCTGCAGCTGATCGGTGTGCTGCTCGGCCCGGTGAGCAGGCTGCTCATCCTGATCGGCAACGCGATCACGCCGGGCCGCGGCTTCCGCAACGGCCCGTTCGCCTCCGAGATCGAGCTGCGCGAGGTGGTCGAGATGGCCGGTGAGCGCGGCGTGGTCGCCGACGAGGAGCGCCGGATGATCCAATCGGTCTTCGAGCTGGGCGACACCGCGGCCCGCGCGGTCATGGTGCCGCGCACCGAGATGATCTGGATCGAGGCGGACAAGACCGCGGCCCAGGCCATGTCGCTCGCGGTGCGCAGCGGGCACTCCCGGATGCCGGTGATCGGAGAGAACGTCGACGACATCCTCGGCGTCGTCTACCTCAAGGACCTGGTGCCCTACGCCGACCGCAGCCGCAAGGTGCGGGTCAGCGAGGTGATGCGCCCCGCCGTCTTCATGCCGGACTCCAAGCCGCTGGACAGCCTGCTCGACGAGATGCAGCGCAGGCGCAACCACATGGCGCTGCTGGTGGACGAGTACGGCGGCATCGCCGGGCTGGTCACCATCGAGGACGTGCTGGAGGAGATCGTCGGCGAGATCGCCGACGAGTACGACATCGGCGAGACGCCGCCGATCGAGGACCTCGGCGACGGCCGCTACCGGGTCTCGGCGCGGCTGCCGGTGCAGGATCTGGCCGAGCTGTTCGGCGTGCAGATCGCCGACGAGGAGGTCGACACGGTCGGCGGGCTGCTCGCGCACGAGCTGGGCCGGGTGCCGCTGCCCGGCTCGAAGGTGACCGCGCACGGGCTGGTGCTGCGCGGCGAAGGGGGCCCGGACGCCCGCGGCCGGATGCGGGTGCAGACCGTGGTGGTGCGCCGGGAGAAGGCCGCGGGCGACGACGAGCGCGGCGAGAACCCGCGCGAGGGCGAGCGCGGGCGCAAGGATCGGGGCGCCGACAAGGGTGGCCGCCGGAAGGACCGCGGCGAGCCCGCGACGGCGGAGGCAGCGCAGAACGGATCGAGCCGTGCGACGACGGCCGACCGCGACCAGGAGGGATCCGAATGACCGAGCTCGACGCCGAGGACACCAAACTGCTCACGCTCGCGCGTGGGGCGATGGGCCGGACCGGGGGCGCGGCAGGCGCCGCCGTCAGGGACACCGACGGCCGCACCTACGCCGCGGGCGAGGTGGGGCTGCAGGAGCTGCGGCTGACCGCGCTGCAGGCCGCCGTCGCGGCCGCGATCTCCAGCGGCGCCGATGGCTTCGAGGCCGCCGTCGTGGTCGGCGGGCAGTTCAAGGACGCCGGGGTGCCCGCGGTCCGCGAGGTCTCGGCGAGCGCGCGGATCGTCTTCGCCGACCGCTCCGGCTCGGTCTTCGACATCGTCGACGACGCCGCGGCCGAGGTGTCCGGTGCCTGAATTCCGCTCCGGCTTCGTCTGTTTCATCGGCCGCCCGAACACCGGCAAGTCGACGCTGACGAACGCGCTCGTCGGGCAGAAGATCGCGATCACCTCGTCCCGCCCGCAGACCACGCGGCACACCATCCGCGGCATCGTGCACCGCGAGCACGCGCAGCTCATCCTGGTGGACACCCCCGGGCTGCACCGCCCGCGCACGCTGCTCGGCGCGCGCCTCAACGACCTCGTTCGCGACACCTACTCCGAGGTCGACGTGATCGCGCTGTGCATCCCGGCGGACGAGAAGATCGGCCCCGGCGACCGCTGGATCGTGCAGCAGATCCGGCAGATGGCGCCGAAGACCACGGTCATCGGCGTGGTCACCAAGATCGACAAGGTGAGCCGGGACGAGGTGGCGGCGCAGCTGCTCGCCGTCTCGAAGCTGCTCGGCCCCGACTCCGAGCTGGTCCCGGTCTCCGCGGTGCGCGGCGAGCAGGTCGAGGTGCTGGTCGACGTGATCGCCTCGCTGATGCCGGAGGGCCCTGCCTTCTACCCGGACGGCGAGCTCACCGACGAGCCGGAGGAGACCCTGATGGCCGAGCTCATCCGGGAGGCCGCGCTGGAGGGCGTCCGGGACGAGCTGCCGCACTCGCTCGCCGTTGTCATCGAGGAGGTGTCGCCGCGCGAGGACCGGGACGACCTGCTCGACGTGCACGCCCTGCTCTACGTCGAGCGGTCGAGCCAGAAGGCCATCATCATCGGCAAGGGGGGTTCCCGGCTCAAGCAGGTCGGGACCAGCGCCCGCAAGCAGATCGAACACATCCTCGGCACCCGGATCTACCTGGACCTGCACGTCAAGGTCGCCAAGGATTGGCAGCGCGATCCGAAGCAGCTGCGCCGCCTCGGCTTCTGACCCGCTGGCCGTTTTCCGCCCCGGCACCGCCCCCGCACCGCCCGATTCGTTCCGCTCCCCGCTCCCGTAGGGCACAATGGTGCTCTGCGATATCCCGATCAGGTTGTGGCGCAGCACTATTCGCGACCGAGGTTTGGGGGCGAAGATGACCGATCTCTACACCGGGCACCCGGCGTTCGATCGGGTGGCCGGAGAGGTGCCCGAGCTGGCCGCGGTCGCCGAGCGGCACCGAGAGCTGCTCCGCGACGCGGTGGACGCCTACCGCCTCCGGATCGGGCAGTGGGTGCGCTACCTGGATCCGGAGGATCGCGCGCTGCGGCTGGCCCAGGCCGAGCGGCAGCTCGCCGAGCTGCACATCGACCCGGTGCGCCACGCCGACCTCGATCTGGACGCCTACCGCGCGGTGCGCGACGGCGTGCCGATGCGGTACGTGAGCGAGCACGGCGCCTTCGTCCGGCCGCGCAATGCCGGGCCGCCGGTGCTGGTCCGCCCCGGCTCGCCGGAGCACCGGCTGGGCGTGGTCGCCCGGCTGGCGGCGCTCGGGCAGACGCTGGAGCAGATCCAGGTGGTCGCGGTGACCGCCACGGTGGGTGTGCCGCCGGTTCGCTGAGCTGTCCCCGGTCCGTGCGAGGATGGGCCGGTGCGTTCGTATCGGGATGAGGCGGTGGTGGTTCGCCAGCACAAGCTGGGCGAGGCCGACCGCATCGTCACGCTGCTGACCCGGCGCAACGGGCTGGTCCGTGCGGTGGCCAAGGGGGTGCGGCGCACCGGCTCGCGGTTCGGGGCGCGGCTGGAGCCGTTCGCCTACGTCGACGTGCAGCTGTACCCGGGGCGCACCCTCGACACCGTCACCCAGGTGCACACCGTCGAGGCCTTCGCCGCCGACATCGTCGCCGACTACGGCCGCTACACCACCGCCTGCGCGGTGCTGGAGACCGCAGAGCGGCTGGCAGGCGAGGAGCGCGCGCCCGCGCCCAGGCTGCACGCGCTCACCGCGAGCGCGCTGCGCGCCATCGCCGCGGGGCAGCGGCCGCACGAGCTGATCCTGGACGCCTTCCTGCTGCGGGCCATGGGGTTCGCGGGCTGGGCGCCCGCGCTGGACGAGTGCGCCAAGTGCGCCACCCCCGGCCCGCACCGCGCCTTCCACGTCGCCGCCGGGGGCGCGGTGTGCGTGCACTGCCGCCCGCCGGGAGCGTCCAACCCGCCGGAGGGGGCGCTGGAGCTGCTGGTCGCGCTGCTGCGCGGGGAGTGGGAGAAGGTCGAGGCGGTGCCCGTTCCGGTACGCACCCGGGCCAGCGGGCTGGTCGCCGCGCACCTCCAATGGCACCTCGAACGCCGGCTGCGCACCCTGCCGCTGCTGGAGCGCACGCCGGCGACCCCCTGACGGCGCCGTCCGTCGGGAGGCCGCTACACCGCGGCGCCGGCATCGGGCAGGATGGGGGCGTGATCCTCCGTCGCGACTCCTCCGGGTCCGGAACGGGCAGCGCACTGTCCGACGGCCCGCGCACCGTCCGCCCGCCGTCGCCGCACCCGTCGGGTGCCCGTCCGCCGGAGCTGCCGCCGGAGCTGGTGCCCGCGCACGTCGCGCTGGTCATGGACGGCAACGGCCGCTGGGCGCAGGAGCGCGGGCTGGCCCGCACGGCGGGGCACGAGCGCGGCGAGGCGGTGCTCATGGACACCGTCGAGGGCTGCATCGAGATCGGCGTCAAGTGGCTCAGCGCCTACGCCTTCTCCACCGAGAACTGGCGGCGCAGCCCGGACGAGGTCCGCTTCCTGATGGGCTTCAACCGGGACGTCATCCGCCGCCGCAGGGACGAGATGCACGAGCTCGGCGTCCGGGTGCGCTGGGCCGGGCGGCGACCGCGGCTGTGGCGCAGCGTGATCAAGGAGCTCGAGGTCGCCGAGGAACTCACCAGGGACAACACCGTGATGACGCTGACCATGTGCGTCAACTACGGCGGCCGCGCCGAGATCGCCGACGCCGCACGGGAGATCGCGCGCCGGGTGGCGGCGGGCGAGCTCGACCCGGAGAAGGTCGACGAGTCGACGGTGGCGCGTTTCCTGGACGAGCCGGACATGCCCGACGTCGACCTCTTCCTCCGCCCCTCCGGCGAGTTCCGCACCTCGAACTTCCTGCTCTGGCAGTCCGCGTACGCCGAATTCGTCTTCCAGGAGACGCTTTTCCCCGACTTCGACCGGCGCAATCTGTGGGATGCCTGCCTGGCCTACGCCCGCCGGGACCGGCGCTTCGGGGCTGCCAAGTGAGCGGATCACTCGACCCCGCGATGGAACTCAAGGCGTCGGCGGGCGCGGTGCTCTCCGTCTACGACGTCGACGTGCGGGTGGACAACGACGGCTCGCTGCGATTCGACTACGAGGGCGCGCTCTGCTCGCTGGATGCCGTCACCCTCGCCCCCGGGCTGGACGTGCTCACCCTCACCTGCGTGCTCGCCTGGGACCGCCCGCTCAAGCCGCAGCTGCACAAGCGGGTCGCGGAGCGCAACGCCACGCTGCAGTTCGGCTCGATCGTGGTGGTCACCAGGGAGAAGCTCGCCGACGTCGTCCTGCGCTACACCTTCCCCGCGGTCGGGCTGAACGACGGCGCCCTCGGCACCATGCTGCTGCTGGTGCTCTCCGGCGCGGGCAAGGCCCGCCAGGGGCTGCTCGTCCCGGCCTGACTCAGGCCGGGCCGTAGGGAAGCAGGCTGCGCACGCCGCGCTCCAGCGCCCGCGGATCCAGGTCGCCGACGATGAGGAACTGCAGCAGGAAGCCGGGGAGCAGCCCGAACAGGACCGCCGCCACCGCGTCCAGGTCGGTGTCGGCGGGCAGCCAGCCCTCGTCCAACATCCGCTGCGCGTACTCCCGCCACATGCCGCGGATCCCGGTCATGGCCAGCTTGACGTAGCCGGCCGCCTCCGGGTCGGTGAGCGCCAGTGTCCAGG
Organism: Nocardia jiangsuensis; assembly: GCF_042650385.1. NCBI lineage: Bacteria > Bacillati > Actinomycetota > Actinomycetes > Mycobacteriales > Nocardiaceae > Nocardia > Nocardia jiangsuensis. Next base: position 263,295 of record NZ_JBHSAX010000033.1, on the reverse strand, counting down.
CCTGCGGCGCCAGCCGCAGCCGCCCCTCCGGGCCGGTGTTCTCCGACATCCACGCGGTCACCGCGCCGATCACTTCGGCGGGCGTCGGCAGCGGATCGCGCCGGACGGCCTCGATCAAGACGGCCCTGATATCGGTGCCCGCGTTCGAGGCCAGCGCCGCGACCAGCTCGTCCTTGCTCTTGAAGTAGCGGTACACCGCGCCGGCCGAGAGCCCCGCCTCGGCGAAGACGTCCTGCATCGAGGACTGGTGGAAGCCCTTGCGCGCGAAACAGCGCTGCGCCGCGTCGACGATCTGCTGCCTGCGGCGTTCCAGGTGTTCCTCGCTGACTCTCGGCATGGTTCCAAACTAAAACGAATGTTCGTTCTTGACAACTGCCGGGGCCGGGTGCGACCGTGGGGTAACTAAAAGAACGAACATTCGATTTATGGGGAGCCGTCATGAACATCCCGCAGCGCGCGGTAGCCGTCGGTATCGGAGCGGCCCTGCTCCAGGCGCTGATGCTGATCGCCTTCGCCTGGCCGGCCGTGCACACGGCCCCGCGCGATCTGCCGGTCGCCGTGGCCGGGCCGGGTGCGGCGCAGGTGGCGGAGCGGCTGGCGGCGCGCAGCCCGGGCGCCATCGAGCCGCGCACCGTCGCCGACGAGGCCGCGGCGCGCACCGCGCTCACCGGGCGCGAGGTCTACGGGGCGATCCTCACCGGCGAGCAGCCGCCGCGGGTGCTGGTGGCCTCCGGGGCGAGCCCGCTGGTGGCGCAGCAGCTCACCCAGCTCGCGCAGCAGCTCTCCGGTGCGCAGGCGGCCACCGCGGTGGAGGACGTCGTCCCCGCCGATCCGGATGACCCGCGCGGCGCGGGCTTCGGTGCCATGGTGCTGCCGCTGGTGATGTCGGGGATCGCGGCGGGGGTGCTGCTCAGCCTGCTGATTCCGGCCGCCTCGGCGCGGATCGCCGGGGTGTTCGGCTTCGCGGTGGCAGGCGGGCTGCTGAGCATGGTGATCGCGCAGGGGTGGCTGTCCATCCTGCCCGGGGCGTACGTGGAGTCGGCGGCGGTCGCGGGGCTGGTCTCGTTCGCGGTGGCGGGGGCGGTGGCCGGGCTGGCGACCGCGGTCGGCCGGGCCGGGATCGGCATCGCCGCGCTCACCATGCTGCTGGTCGGCAACCCGTTCTCCGCGGCGACCTCGGCACCGGAGCTGCTGCCGCAGCCGTGGAGCGCGATCGGTCAGGCGCTGCCGCCGGGTGCCGCGGTCTCGCTGCTCCGCTCGGTCGCCTTCTTCGGCGGGGCGGGGGCCGGTGGGCCGCTGCTGGTGCTGCTGGTCTGGGCGGGCGCCGCGCTCGCGCTGCTCGGGGTCGGGGTGGTCAGGGAGCGGAAGTCCGAGCCGGAGCGGGAGCGCGCTGTTCCGCAGCCGGCCTGATCGGGCGGGTCGCGAGCGGGCCGGGTTCTACGGAGCGCGGCCCGCTTCGCAGGTGCCGGGCCGGGCGCGACGGGGGCCGCTCTGCTCGGGCGGGGCTCACTCAGCGCGCGCGCAGGCAGCCGTCGCAGGTGCCGAAGATCTCCAGGGTGTGGCTGACCTCGGTGAAGCCGTGCTCCGCGGCGGTGGCGTCGGCCCATGCCTCGACGGCGGGGCCCGCCACCTCGACGGTCCGGCCGCAGCTGCGGCAGACCAGGTGGTGATGGTGCCCGGTGGAGCACTGCCGGTAGACGGATTCGCCGGTGTCGGTGCGCAGCACGTCGACCATGCCCGCGTCGGAGAGCGACTGCAGGGTGCGGTAGACGGTGGTGAGCCCGATGCCCTCGCCGCGCTTGCGCAGCTCGTCGTGCAGCTCCTGGGCGGAGCGGAACTCCTCGATATCGTGCAGCAGCGCCGCGATGGCATTGCGCTGGCGTGTGCTGCGCACCCCGACCGCCTTCGAGGCGGCGGACTTCTCGGTCACGGTCATCCTTCCTCGGCGTGGGCGACGGCGTCCACGACGATGTGCGCCAGGTGGTCGTCGACCAGCTCGTAGAGCACCTCCCGGCCCGATCGCTCGCCGTGCACCACCCCCGCCGCCTTGAGGATCCGCAGGTGCTGGCTCACCAGCGGCTGGGTGACGCCGAGCGCGTCCACCAGTTCGTGCACGCAGCGCGGCGACTCCCGCAATTGCAACACGATCGCGATGCGAACGGGGGCGGCGAGGGCGCGCAGCAGTTCGCCGGCGTCCTCGAGGACGGCCCGGCTCGGCACCGGCGCCGGGGCGGGGGAACGATAGGGGTTGTGCGGCACGGCGGCTGTCATCGGGACCATCTCCTTATCGGAAAGCGATCCCATTTTGATATGCACTATTGCGCATGTCAAACGGACACGCTTCATGGCTGTGCTGGTGACGGCCGGGAATGCGCGGGCGTTTAGGCTGAAAGCACGAGCAACCGGCCCGATTCTGACGAACGGAGAATTCTCGCGTGGCACCCAAGTCGAAGGTGGACACCGTTGCCAACCTCGCCAAGCGCCGGGGTCTGGTGTACCCGTGCGGTGAGATCTACGGCGGCACCAAGTCGGCCTGGGATTACGGCCCGCTCGGCGTCGAGCTGAAGGAGAACATCAAGCGCCAGTGGTGGCGCTCGATGGTCACCAGCCGCGACGACGTCGTCGGGCTCGACTCCTCGGTGATCCTGCCGCGGCAGGTCTGGGAGGCCTCCGGCCACGTCGCGACCTTCAGCGATCCGCTGGTCGAGTCGCTGATCACGCACAAGCGGTACCGCGCCGACCACCTGCTGGAGGCGTACGAGGAGAAGCACGGCCACCCGCCCGCCAACGGCCTCGCCGACATCCGCGATCCGGAGACCGGCGACCCGGGTAGGTGGACCGAGCCGCGCAACTTCTCCGGCCTGCTCAAGACCTTCCTCGGCCCGGTGGACGACGCGGAGGGGCTGCACTACCTGCGCCCGGAGACCGCGCAGGGCATCTTCGTCAACTACAAGAACGTCGAGACCACCGCGCGCAAGAAGCCGCCGTTCGGCATCGCGCAGATCGGCAAGAGTTTCCGCAACGAGATCAGCCCGGGCAACTTCATCTTCCGCACCCGCGAGTTCGAGCAGATGGAGATGGAGTTCTTCGTCAAGCCGGGCGAGGACGAGAAGTGGCACCAGTACTGGATCGACACCCGGCTGGCCTGGTACACCGACCTCGGCATCGACCCGGAGAACCTGCGGCTCTTCGAGCATCCCAAGGAGAAGCTCTCGCACTACTCGACCCGGACGGTCGACATCGAGTACCGCTTCCGCTTCCAGGGCAGCGAGTGGGGCGAGCTGGAGGGGCTGGCCAACCGCACCGACTACGACCTGCGCACGCACGCCGAGCACTCCGGCGCCGACCTGAGCTACTTCGACCAGGCCGCGGGCGAGCGCTACATCCCGTACGTGATCGAGCCGGCGGCCGGGCTCACCCGCTCGCTGATGGCCTTCCTGGTCGACGCCTACGCCGAGGACGAGGCGCCGAACGCCAAGGGCGGGGTCGACGTGCGCACCGTGCTCCGGCTGGACCGCAGGCTCTCGCCGGTCAAGGCCGCGGTGCTGCCGCTCTCCCGCAATGCCGACCTGACCCCGAAGGCCAAGGACCTCGCCGCGCAGCTGCGCCGGAACTGGAACGTCGACTTCGACGACGCAGGCGCCATCGGCCGCCGCTACCGGCGCCAGGACGAGATCGGCACCCCGTTCTGCATCACCGTCGACTTCGACACCCTGGAGGACCAGGCCGTCACGGTGCGCGAGCGGGATTCCATGGCGCAGGAGCGGATCGCGCTGGACAAGGTCGAGGGGTACCTGGCCCAGCACCTGATCGGCGCCTGATCAGCGCGGCCGGCCGAGCGGCGTGAGGTCGAGCAGGGCCTGCGCGCCGTTCAGCGGGTCGATGCCGCGCGCGTAGGCCGAGTAGGTGTGGAAGAGGGCATCGTCGTCGTCGCGCCAGAAGACGCTGAGGCCGGGCTGCTCGTCGGCGGGCGGCCGTCCGGCGAGCGCGTGCTCCCTGGCGGAGCGGTAGTTGTAGCGGACCGGCGCGATGTCGGCGTCCAGCGAGGCGTGGAAGTCGTAGTTGAAGTCGGTGCCGAACGACGACACCGTCGGGAAGCTCCAGCCGTGCCGGGCGTGGTATCCGGCCAGCCGCTCCCACGGGCCGCGGCTGATCGCCGCGAACGCGGTGTCGTGCCCGGGTAATCGGGCCAGCCCGCCGATGCTGTCCAGCACCGCCGCGCAGCCGGGGCAGCCCTCGTCCCGATCCCACTCCCACATCAGGTGGTAGACGATCAGCTGCCTGCGACCGGCGAAGAGCTCGGCCAGCCGCACCCGGCCGTCCGGCCCCTCGAACACGTAGTCCTTCGACACCGGGACCATGGGCAGCGCCCGCCTGCGCGCGGCGAGCGCGTCCATGGCCCCGGTGACGGCCTTCTCCTCGGCGAGCAGTTCTTCGCGGGCCGCGAGCCACTCGGCTCGGCTCGCCACGACCGGACGCGCCACAGGTCTTCTCCTTCGCCGCTCGGGGATGTGTCACGGGTTCGTTCCCGCGGCCGCTGCGGATTGGTTGCTAGCCGGATGCCGGGGCGCGAGGGGAGTTTTCCGGGCGGTTGCCGGGGATTCGCAGTATTCGCACGGTGGGACGGCGATCCGGATTGCATCCGGACCCCGGTTGCCGCACCCTTGCGGATGTGTTGCGGGAGAAGGTCGACGTAGTGCGCGAACTGGCGCCGTCGGAGGAGCGATTCGTTCGGCACGGAACGTTCACGGGACGTTCCGTCGCGGTGTCCGGCGCCGTGAACATCCGGGTGCTCCGAAGAGCCTTCGCCGACCTGCAGGCGTCGTATCCGATCCTGCGCTGCCGCATCGCCGCCGACCCGGCCCTGCTGCTCGCGCCGCGCGGCCGCGCGCCCCGGCTCTGGCTCGCCACCGGTGACCCCGCGGTGGTGTCGCTGCCGCGCCGCGCGCTGCGCCCGGACCGCGCGCTCGGCTACCTGGACGTGGTGCGCGACCGCGGCCTGGCCCGGGTGACGCTGTACGTGCACCACGCGGTCGCCGACGCGGGGCACTGCCTCGCGCTCTTCGCCCGGCTGTGGGAGCTCTACACCGAGCGGGCCGAGTACGGGCGGGTCACCGTGCTCGAGCATCCGCTGCCGCTCCCGCTGGAGCAGCACGTGCTCGACAGCGGGCTGAGCCGGGCGGGCGTCTCCGGGCTGGAGAACGTGATCGCTCCGGCGCCGCCGCCACCGCCGCCCGCCGGGCACACGCCGGGGCCGCAGGCGCTGGCCCGGCCCTACCGCCTCGTCCTCGACCAGGCGGCGACCGCGCGGCTCACCGGATTCGCCCGCGCGCACGGGGTCTCGATGAACGGCGTGGTGACCGCCGCGCTGCTGCGCGCCTTCGCAGAACTCGCACCGGCGCGCGGGCCGGTCGGCTGTGTCTACCCGGTGGATCTGCGCTCCCGGCTCGGCCGCCGGGTGGATGCCGTCGGCGGCACCAATATGGCCGGGCTCACCGGCTTCGCGGCCGGGATCGACCGCGCTGACGACCCGATCGAGCTGGCCCAGCGGGTGAGCAGCACGCTGCAACACGACCTCGCGGAGGGCATCGTGCAGCAGTCGGTGCTGCACTTCCCGGATTTCTACGGCGATCGGCGGGTGCATTCGCTGGCCGGGCACGTCGCGATCACCAATACCGGTGCCGTGCGGCCCTTCACGGTGCCCGCCGGGCTGCACCTGACCGACTACGAGATCGTCTACCTCTCCGCGCATCCCCGGCCGTCGGCGGGGGCGAGCGCCGCGGTGACGTTCCTGGTGTACACCTACGCCGGGCGGTTGAGCGTCGGGGTGCTCGGGGGTGGTGATCCGGAGCGGATGGCGGCGGCGGTCCGCGCGGAGCTGGACCTGCTGGTCGAGGGGGTCCCGGTCGCCTGAGCGCGGGGCGGCGCCGCGCACCGAGTGCGCCTGACCGATCCGGGCCGGACCGGTGTCGCCCGGGTGGCGCCCCGGCTCAGAACCGGCCGCCGCGGCCGATCCGCCGCGACCCGGACGACCCGCCGTAGGAGCGCGGCCGGTACCCGCCGCCACCGCCCGCGGCACCGCGCAGCAAACCCTCCACCAGGATGCCGCCGAGCACCGCGCCCGCCCGGCTCCCGCCGGACGGCGCCCGGCTCGCCTCCCAGCGCTGCACATCGGCCTGCGCCGCGCGCAGCGCGGTGCCGCCGAGCTCCGCGGCAGCGCGGGCGTTCTCCAGCGCCGCGGCGGGGTCGCCCGCGGCCAGCCGCTGCGCTTCGTCGAGCCGGCGCTGCGCCTCGGAGAGCCGGGTGCGGGCCTGCGCGTCCACCGCGCCGCGCCTGGTGCCGACGAAATCGCCCGCGGCCGCGATCTGGCCGCGCGCGGCGGTGAGGGCGTGCTCCAACCGCCCGCGCAACTCCTCCTCGGCCCGCCGGTGCTCGGTGGCGGCGGCGATCACCCGGTCCAGCTCGCCGTCGGCGCGCACCACCGCGCGGAAGGCCCCGAGCGGGTCGCTCTCCGCGGCAGCCTCGGCACCGGTCAGCGCCGCCTGCGCGGCCGTGCGCGCGTCGGCGAGCGGCGGCCCGCCGTGCGCGGCGAGCCCGGCCGCGGTCTCCAGATCCGCGCGCAACTCGGCGAGCGCGGCGGACAGCCCGGCCCGCGCGGAGGCGATATCGGCGGCCGCCGTCGCGATGGCTCCGAGCAGCGTGCGCGCCTGTCCGAGCGCCGCCTCGGCGGTGCGGATCGCCGCCACCGCCTCGCCCTGCTCGCCGACCGGCCGCGCCAGCGCCGCCCGCCCGGCATCGATCGCCCGCTCCCCGAACGTGATCCGCTCCCGCGCGGCCGCCACATTGCCCTGGACCGAGATCAGCGTGCTCGCCGGGTAGGTGCCGGCGAGCCGGGCCAGCTCGGCCTCGGCGCCGGGCACCGCTCCGGTGAGCTCGACCAGGTCGCGGGTGAGCGCGTCCAGCCGGGCGCCGCCGTTCAGCAGCAGGTCCCGCATGGCGTCGAACTCCTCGACCCGCCCGTCCAGTTCGCGATCCGCCCCGCCGACCGTGCCGAGCAGCTCGAGCAGTAGCGTGCGCTGCTCGTCGGGCGTCTCCGGGACGGCGTCGTCCAGCTGCTGCCTGATCTGGAAGGCGCGGCTCGCCGCCTGCCGCGCGCTGTCCAGCGCGGCGCGGAACGGGGTGGTCGCGGTGGCGCCGAACTCGCCGGTGGCGATCTCCAGCTCCTCGCCGCTGGTGCGGATGGCATCGTCCAGCTCGACCAGCACCTCTCGCGAGCGGGCGTGCAACGTCTCCAGCGAGAGCGCGCCGAAGGCGGCGACATTGTCCGGATCCAGAGTGCGCGCCGCCGCCAATTCCGCCGCGCGCCTGCGCTTCCGCCGAACCCGCGACCACACGACCAGCCCCGCGGCCGCCGCGACCACCAGCACGACCACGATCACCAGCCCCACCGGGCTCACCCCGCCGCCGCGCAGCGCCCCGTCGATGCCGTCGGCCGCGGCGACCCCAGCCCCCGCCCAGCGCGCCGCGCGCAGCTCCGGCTCGACCCGCTCGGCCAGGACGTCGTCCAGCTCGCCGGCGCTGAGCCCGGACGGCAGCTCGCCGTCGAACCAGTACGCCCGGTCCTCGGTGGCGACCGCGAGCAGCAGGTCACGCGAGCCGAAGCCGGAGAGCGCCGCGGTGCGCTCCGCCCAGCTCTGCGGCGCCATGCCGTCGAAGTCGCGCACGTAGACCACCCAGAGCCGCACCTGGTGGTTGCCGTAGAGGTTGTCGACCGCGGCGTTCACCCGGTCGCTGCCCGCGGTGTCGAGCGCATTCGCCCGATCCAGCACGTGCGGCCCGATCCGCTCCGGCGGCTCGGCGCCCGCCGGAGCGACCGGAAGCAGGGCGAACAACACCGCGAGCAGCAGAACCACGCGCACCTTCAGCACCGACATGGCCCCGATCCAACCAGACCGCGCGCCGCGCGCTGGCTAGCATCGAACCGTGATCACGATCGACAAGCCCTACACCGGCCATGTCTCTCCGGGATCGAACCCGCAGCAGCGCGACGTCCCCGGCGCGCGCATCGTCAAACTGTCGGTCGGCCCGATGGACAACAACAGCTACCTGGTGCAGTGCGCCGCCACCGGCGCCGCGCTGCTCATCGACGCCGCCAACGAACCCGAGCGACTTCGCGCCCTGCTCGCCCAGGAGGCGAAGGACCGGGTCGAGCTGATCGTCACCACGCACCAGCACGGCGACCACTGGCAGGCGCTCGCCGACGTCGCCGCCGCCACCGGCGCCCCCACCGCCGCGCACGCCCTGGACGCCGACCCGCTCCCGGTCACCCCCGACCGGCTGCTCGCCGACGGCGACACCGTCGAGGTCGGCGAGCTCCGCTTCGACATCGTGCACCTGCGGGGCCACACCCCCGGCTCGGTCGCGCTGGTCCTGCGCGACGGCGACGGCACCGTGCACATCTTCACCGGCGACTGCCTCTTCCCCGGCGGCGTCGGCAAGACCTCCGGCGCCGAGAGCTTCGACTCCCTGCTCACCGGCGTCCGCACCAAGCTCTTCGAGCGCTACGAGGACGCGCTGGTCTACCCCGGCCACGGCGACGACACCACCCTCGCCGCCGAGCGCCCGCAGCTCGAGGAGTGGCGCGAGCGGGGATGGTGAACCGGCGCCCCGGATCCCTACACTGACCCCATGCCCGTTTCGACCCGTATGTCCGCCCGCGCCCTGCTCGCCGCCGGTGCGGCTGCGCTGCTCGCCGCCTGCACCGCGCAGGGGCCGGGCTCGCAGACCACCTGCGATGTCTCCGGCTGCGTCGTCACCTTCGAGCGCGGCGTCTCCGCGTCCGCGAGCATCCTCGGTGTGGACGCGGAACTCGTTGCGGTGAACGGCAATCTGGTCACCCTGGAGATCGCCGGCCAGCAGGTGGTGGTGCCCGCGGGGGATACCACGCAGGCGGCGGAGGGGTTGAACGTGACCGTGCAGGAGGTCACCGAGCAGCAGGTGAAGGTGAAGGTGGCTACCGGGCTGCAGGTGGGTTGAGGCTCTCGAACATCCGCTCGGAGCTGTGCCCGCCGAACCCCGCCGCGATCTGCCGGTCCGCGAGATTCCGCACGGCCCCGATGATGTCGAGATCCACCCCCGCCTCCCGGCTGGCGCCGACGATCGCGTCCAGCGCCGCCTTGGTGAAGGTCAGCGGCTGGAACGGCTCCGCGTAGTCCCCGGAGTCGATCTTCGCCCCGATCTCCGGCAGCGACCCGGTGACGGCCGAGATCCAGGCGGCCGCGCGGGGCGCGAACTCCGCGGCGGGAATTCCGGCGGCCCGCACCATCGCGGCGCCGTGGTAGAAACCGGCGAACATGGTGTACATCCCGGCCAGCAGCGCGAAGTCGACCAGCGAGGCGTGCCCGGCGTCGGCGCCGAAGTACTCCGCCGCGCCGAAGACCTCCAGCACCGGCCGGTACCGCTCGAACACCGCGGCCGACCCGCTGTAGAGCAGCGACGAGCCCGGCCCGCCGATCATCTCCGGGGTCGCCATGATGCCGCCGTCCAGGTACTCGATGCCGTGCCCGGCCGCCCACCCGGCCAGCTCCCTGGCGCTCGCGGGCTCGGTGCTGGTCAGGTTGACCACGGCCCGCCCCGCGAGCTTCCCGGCATGCGGGTCGAGCGTCTCGTGGATCGACGCGTGGTCGAACAGACACACGATCACGAGATCACTGGTCAGCGCCTCGGACAGCGGCAACTCCAGCGTGCCCGCGGGCACCGGCCGCCCGGGCGTGCGGTTCCAGACGGCGGCGCGGTGCCCGGCGGCGAGCAGCGCGGCGGCCAGCGCCCGGCCCATGGCGCCCTGACCGAGCACGGTCACGGATGGGGTCATGCGAAACTCCCGGAAATCGGAGGGAAGGGGTCGGCGCCGCCACCGATCCTCCCGACCCCCGGGCACCCCCACAAGTACGCACTTCGGCGTTGGCTACCTACCCCGAGGTGAGTATGGCGCCGACCTGGCAGACTTGACCCGTGAATCCCGCTCGGCTGCAGACCCGCCCGCTGTCGCAGGTGCCGCGCGACCAGCGGCGCGGCTTCGGCGCGGCGCTGTGGCGCTGGATCGTGCGGTTCTTCCTCGGCGCCCTGCTGCTGGCGATGGTGCTGGTCGGGGGCACCGCGTTCCGGGTGTGGCAGGTGGCGCGGATCGACGACTACACCCCGGCCGACGCCATCGTCGTGCTCGGCGCCGCGCAGTACTCCGGCACCCCCTCGTCGGTCTTCGAGGCCAGGCTGGAGCGCGCCGACCGGCTCTACAAGGCCGGGGTCGCGCCGGTGGTGATCACGGTCGGCGGCAAACAGGAGGGCGACCTCTACACCGAGGCGGCCTCCGGCAAGAACTACCTCATGGACCAGGGCGTCCCCGAGGAGGCGATCCTCGCGGTGGAGACCGGCTCGGACACGCTGCGCAGCATCGAGGCCGTCGCCGCCGCCATGCGGGAGCGCGGCTGGTCGTCGGCGGCACTGGTCAGCGACCCCTGGCACTCGCTGCGCACGCGCACCATGGCCCGCGACGCCGGGCTCGCCGCCTGGACCGCGCCGACCCGCTCCGGCCCCGCCGTCTACACCCGCGAATCCCAGGCGCACGGCATCGCCAGGGAGACCGGCGCGCTGCTCTGGTACCAGCTCACCCACTTCTCCGCCGACTTCGAATACACAGCGGGACAATGACCTACACCGAGCACGACCGTGCCCGCCTGGTCCGGGAGGTGGCCAAGACCGCGGGGCTCGGCCCCGCGAGCGAGGAGACCGGGCACCGCACCGAGTTCGCCCGTGACCGGGCCAGGGTGCTGCACTCCGCCGCGCTGCGCAGGCTCGCGGACAAGACCCAGGTGATGGGGCCGCGTGAGGGCGACACCCCGCGTACCAGGCTCACCCACTCGCTGGAGGTCGCCCAGATCGGCCGCGGCATCGCCGACGGCCTCGGCTGCGACCCCGACCTCGCCGACCTGGCCGGGCTCGCGCACGACATCGGCCACCCGCCCTACGGCCACAACGGCGAGCGCGCGCTCGACATCTTCGCCGAGGCGTACGGCGGCTTCGAGGGCAACGCGCAGAACCTGCGCATCCTCACCCGGCTGGAGCCGAAGGTGGTCACCCCGGACGGCGCGTCGGCCGGGCTCAACCTCACCAGGGCCGCGCTCGACGCCGCGATCAAGTACCCGTGGGTACGTACCGCCCCGGCCAGCAAGTTCGGCGCCTACGCCGTCGACGCCGACCGGCTGGCCTGGGTGCGCGACGGCGCACCCGCCCGCAGGCAGACGCTGGAGTGCCAGGTCATGGACTGGGCCGACGACGTCGCCTACTCGGTGCACGACGTCGAGGACGGCGTGCTCGCCGGCCGCATCGACTTGCGCGCCCTCGCCGACCCCGCCGAGCAGCGCGCCCTCGCCGACCTCGGGCACAGCCGCGACCTCTCGGTGGACGAGCTCTGCGCCGCCGCCCAGCGCCTCTCGGAGCTGCCGGTGGTCGCCGACGCCACCGGCTACGACGCCACCTTCCGCGCCTCGGTCGCGCTCAAGCGGCTGACCAGCGAGCTGGTCGGGCGCTTCACCACCGCCGCCGTCACCGCGACGCGGGGGGTCGCGGGGGAGCGGCCGCTCACCCGCTACGCCGCCGACCTCGAGGTGCCGCGGATCGTGGCCGCCGAGGTCGCGGTGCTGAAGACCGTCGCGCTGCGCTACGTCATGTCCGACCCGGTGCACAAGATGCGCCAGGCCGAGCAGCGCGAGACCATCCTCGCCGTCGCGACCGCGCTGCTCGCCGCGGCCCCGCGCTACCTCGACCCGGTGCTGCTGCCGTGGTGGAAGGCGGCCGACGACGACACCGCGCGGGTCAGGGTGATCGTCGACCAGATCGCCTCCTACACCGAGAGCCGCCTGGAGCGGGTGGCCACCACGCTGCCCGGCTGACCTAGACTCGACCCGTGGCCGGACGACTTCCCGACCGCGATATCGCGGCGATCAGAGAACGCGTCCGGATCGAGGACGTGGTGGGTGAGTACGTCGCGCTGCGCAGCGCCGGGCCGCAGTCCATGCGCGGGCTCTGCCCGTTCCACGACGAGAAGTCGCCGTCCTTCCACGTGCGCCCGCACCTCGGGCTCTTCCACTGCTTCGGCTGCGGCGAGGGCGGCGACGTCTACGCCTTCCTGCAGAAGATCGAGCACATCGGCTTCGTCGAGGCCGTCGAGCAGATGGCCGACCGGCTCGGCTACCGGATCGACTACGAGGGCGGCGGCACCTCGGTGCAGCGCGACCGCGGGACCAGGGCCAGGCTGGTCGCGGCCAACGCCGCCGCGCACGAGTTCTACCAGGCCCAGCTGAACCAGCCGGAGGCCGAGGCCGCCAGGAAATACCTCACCGAGCGCAACTTCGACTCCGCCGCCGCCCGCCAGTTCGGCTGCGGCTACGCGCCCGGCGGCTGGGACGCGCTCAGCAAGCACCTGCTCACCCGCGGCTTCGAGTTCAAGGAGCTGGAGGCCGCCGGGCTCTCCAAGCAGGGCAGGCACGGCCCGATCGACCGGTTCCACCGGCGGCTGCTGTGGCCGCTCCGGAACCTCGGCGGCGACGTCATCGGCTTCGGCGCGCGCAAGCTCTTCGACGACGACACCATGCCCGGCAAGTACGTCAACACGCCGGACACCCTGCTGTACAAGAAGTCCCAGGTGCTCTTCGGCCTGGATCTGGCCAAGCGCGAGATCGCCAAGGGCCACCAGGCGGTCGTGGTCGAGGGCTACACCGACGTCATGGCCATGCACCTGGCCGGCGTGAAGACCGCCGTCGCCTCCTGCGGCACCGCCTTCGGCGACGACCACATGGCCATCCTGCGCAGGCTGCTCATGGACGACAACTTCTGGCGCGGCGAGATCATCTACACCTTCGACGGCGACGCCGCGGGCCAGGCCGCCGCGGTCAAGGCCTTCTCCGGCGACCAGAAGGTGGCCGGGCAGACCTACATCGCCGTCGCCCCCGACGGCCAGGACCCCTGCGACCTGCGCCAGCACTCCGGCGACGCCGCCCTGCGCGACCTGGTGGCCCGCCGCACCCCGCTCTACGAGTTCGTCATCCGCGGCCTGCTCGCCGAGCACAACCTGGACACCGCCGAAGGCCAGGTCGAGGCGCTGCGCCGGGCCGTCCCGGTGGTGGCGCGGATCAAGGACAACGCGCTGCGCAAGGCGTATGCGACGAAACTGGCAGGCTGGGTCGGCTGGGACGACATCCAGACCGTGGTGCGCCGCGTCGGCGAGGAGGCCCGCCGCGGCCCCCGCACCGAGCACCGCAGGGCAGGCGCGACCGTCGCCGCCCCCGCCCCCCGCCCGGAGCCGAGCCCCCTGGCCGACCCGGCGCTCATCCCGCAGCGCCAGGCCCTCGCCGCCGCGCTGCAGTACCCCGGCATCGCCGGAGCAGCCTTCGACGCCCTGGAACCCGAGGTCTTCACCCACCCGGCCCTGGCCGCCGTCCGCGCCCTGATCGCCGAAGCGGGCGGCACCGCGGCCGGCCTGGACGGCGCCGCCTGGGTCAGCGCCGTAGCCGACCGCGCCGACGACCTCACCCTGCGCGGCCTCATCAGCGAACTGGCCGGCCAGCCGCTCCCGGTGAAAACCGACGCCGACATCCCGCGCTTCATCACCGGCGTGCTCGCCCGCGCCCAGGAAGCCCTGATCGGCAGGCAGATCGCGGAACTCAAGTCCAAGCTGCAGCGGGTGTCCTCCGCCGACCAAGACTACATGGCGCTCTTCGGCGACCTCGTCGCGCTCGAGCAGTACCGCAAGAGCCTGCTCACGCAGGCCATGGGCAACCACGGCGACTTCGCCGCCAGCGGCTAGCGCGCCCCGCGCCGCAGCTGATCGTGCGGCACCAGGATCGTGGTGCGCTCGTCCAGCGGCTCCATCGGCTCCAGCTTCTGCTGCGTGCTCAACCGATCCGACAGCCGCTGCCTGCCGACCAGCACCAGCTTGCGCGTCACCGGGCTCCCGGCCACCGCCCGCGTCGCCGACGAGATCTGCTCGTACCGCGCCCGCCCGGCCTTACTACCCAGCACGTACCCGGCCGCGACACCGATGATCAACCGCAGCATGCCTGTGAGCTCCTCCCGATTCGCCTGTCCGCGCCCACCATCCTGCCCGACCCCCGCCCCACCTGTCGATCCGGGCATGTTCGCAGCTAGAACCGCGATTTGGGCTGGCGTCGGTGCATACGCTAAAGTTTCCTCTCGGCCAGCCCGGACAGGGATGGCCACGCCGATCCCCTATAGCTCAATTGGCAGAGCAGCCGACTGTTAATCGGCAGGTTTCTGGTTCGAGTCCAGATGGGGGAGCGTAAAAAAGCCCCTCACCAGCGTAAGCGGTGCGGGGCTTCTTCGCTTCCCGGGGTATTGAGCCCGGAATTCGGTACTTTCCGACTACAAACAACTCGCTACTTTCCCTCGGCGTACCGATCGAGCGCCGTGCGAGCGTCCGGGCCGACGGTCTTGCGCTCCAGGTAGTGCCGCTCGGTCGTAGCGAGTTTGGCGTGCGACAACTGCGCCTGCGCATCGGCCGGGCTGAGGTGGTCACGCACCACCGTCGCAACCGTCGGGCGGAAGCTCCGCGGCGTCACCCACCGCAGTTCCTCGGGCAACGCGGCGCGCAGCGAGCGACGGAGGTTCGCCAGGCTCATCCAGCCGCCGTCACGGTTCGTGAACACCGGAGCATCCGGGTCAGCCGCGGACCCGAACAGCGTGGTCAGCGCCTCCACCGCCAGCCTTGGCAAGATCACCGTGTGATCCGGCGCGTCGCCTTTCCGCTCATCCTGCCGGTGCAGTGCTTCCCCCTCGATGGCGCCGTGATCGACCATCGTGCCGGAGACCGTCATCGTCGGCGGATCGGCCAACAGATCCACATCCGACCAGCGCAGCGACAGGATCTCGTTCGGCCGGCACCCGGTCGAAACCAGCACATCCACGAACTCTGGCAGCTGGCGACCCGGCTTTGGACCGTTCCGACGCTCCTGGTCACGGAATTCCCGAACGGCTCGTCGCACCTGCGCGAATTCCGCCGGAGTCAGCGCGCGCACTTTCGACCGCTTTCCCGGTGCCCGACTCGTCTCCCGGATCGGATTCACCGCCACCACATCGAAGCGCACCGCCATCGCGAACATGCCGACGAGCACCACCCGCAGCGTCTTCGCATTGGAAGCCGAGCGAGCAGCGACCGCGGCAAGATGCCGTTCCGCCCGGCTCGTCGGCAGCTCCCGAATCCGCAACGCACCCAGCTTCTTCGCGCCGTTGCGCTTCCATGCCTGCCGGTACTGGTGCTGCGATTGCCGCTTGAGGTTGCTCTTCGACGCGAGCCACAGCTCGAACAGCTCGGCCAGCGTAGTGCGGTCGTTGACCACCGAGTCCGACAGCGGCGTCGTGCGAACCTTCAAGTGGCGTTGCAGGTTTCGTCGCGCGTCCTCGGCGCTCACGCCACTTCGGGAAGCCTTCCTGCGCTCCCCGTCCTCGTCCCGCACGTAGGTCGAAGCCGTGAACTTGCCCGGACCCGTCTCGGTCACCGTGATCTTGCCCCACTCACCGGGGGCGAGGCGTTGCCGCGGCATCAGGCAGCCCGGTCCAGCCCGGCGATGTAGTCGGTGACGGCCTGTTCGGTGACGAAGCGGCGGCGGCCGATCTTCACCGAGCGGAGGGCGCCGGTGCCGATGAGTTCGTAGTACTTGCTGTGCCCGATCGGGATCAGCTTGCGGACTTCCTGCTCGGTCAGGAGCTTGGACATGGCGGGTACCTCTTCCTATGCGGCGGACTGCTGAACGAAATCGGGGTCGGGTGGGCCGGGTGGCCTCTCCGCGAGTGCGAGGCGGGCGGCGTCGTACTCGGCGCGCTGGCGGATGCGCTCGGAGACCGTGGCGATGATCAGGTGCGAGCGCGGGGGAGCGTCCTTGTCACCGGGCCGAACCAGGCTGATGCGCAACTCCGGCCGCTCGGGGCGGGTGATGCCGACCGCGGCGAGGGTCTGGCGGACGAACTCCGCGCGATCGGCCTTGTGGTCGACCACGGTCTTTCCGGTCCACAACCCGGAGGCGAGAACCCGCTGCCCGGGCAGGCCGAGGGTGTCGCGGCGGTGTGCTTTGCCCTTGCAGCGGCCGGGGACCATCTTGGCCTTGGCGCCCTTGGGGACGATGCCGTAGCGCAGCCAGACCCCGCAGGTGGGTGAGCACGGGGTGTGGGCCAGCTCCTCCTCCAGGCGGTCGTAGTGCACGGCCACCCGCGTGCTGTCGGCGTCCAGAATCTCGCTCACTGACTTGGTGAGGTACTTGGTCAGGTAGCGGACCTTGCGCTCCTGCTCATCGGACCCGGCGAGGATCTGCACCGGCTTGGACTGCTCCCCGAACCGGATCGTGTGCGACGGCTCCAGCTCGTCCACCTCATCCATGACCGCCAGCGCGTCCTCCCAGCTCGTGAGCGGAGCGCCGGTGTCGGGGTCGGTGAAGGTGTCGGCCTGGTAGTCCCAGACCGGCATGTGGCCGTCGCGGTAGACCTCGTGGTCGTGGTGGGGCCACCAGATGTTGCGGTAGGTCGCCGCGGTGACCTGGCGCAGGATCGCGTTGGGGATCGTGCCGCGTAGGGCGATGTGGATGTGGGGGGCGGCGCGCTTCTGTGGTTCCACGGTGGCGAAGTACTGCACGTTCCAGCCGACCGCGCGCCGGAGGTTCTGCACCCACCGATCCCACAGGGCTTTGAAGTGCACGATGTCGCGGGCGGCGCGGGTGTAGTCGTAGGAGTCCGGATCACGCGGGGAGCCGTCGGTGACCCAGTCGCCGCGCTTGTCCTTGCCCGCGGTCGGGTCCCACACCCGGTTGACGCCGCCGTAGGAGGGCAGGGTCAGGGTGAAGAAGGTGGAGGGCCGGTACTTGCCGCCGTACTCCCGGCCCACGGTGGTCTTGGCGACCTTGAGCCGCGGCAGGTCGGGCACGTCGTCGCGGCGGCGAGTGGACTTGGCCTTGCGCTTGGGCCGGGCATCCAGCGGCGGGAACGGGCCACGCACCCCGAGCTCGCGCAGTTCCTGGTCCAGCTCGGCCACCAGCGCGGCGACCGATTCGCAGAGATCATCGTCTCCGGCGGTGCGGGCGTTCTGGTACTCGCCGAACAGGTGCGCGCGAGCAGAGAGCAGATCATGCTGTGCCGCAGTGGTTTCCGGCGTCGGCACCTCCGGCTCGGCGTCGAGGCACCAGCCCTCTTTGCACTGCATCATGCGGGTGTACCGGGCTGCCTTCGCGCAGGCCGGGCAGACCGAATCGAGGGTCGACTTGCAGGGGGCGCCGATGTAGGAGACCCGCCCGGTGCCGACCTCGACCGCGCGCATCGGGAGGACGCGGGCGCAGACGCCTTCTTTGTCGGCGGCGGATTCGGCGATGGAGTCGAGGTTCGGGAGCGCACGACGATCCGCCGCAGTCTGCCGGGTGGGGGCAGGCTGTGACGGGTCTTCGTTCACCACCGTGGCGGTGTCGGTGTTCACGCAGCCTCCTTCGTGGACTGGGGGAACGGGGCCGGGTTGTTGGAGCGGCAGCCGTAGGGGGAGCAACCGTCGGGGTCGCCTTGCTCGGTGAGTTCGTCGAAGATGTCGAGCTGGCGATCGGCCCACTCCCGCGAGGTCACCCGGTCGATCGGCGCAGCATCGAGCGGCAGGCGCGAGGAGTGCAGGAATGCTTGCCCGCGCAAGCCCGGTACTCCGTCGCGGTGCCCGCCGGTACGGATGGCGTGGTCGAAGTCGACGGCGTCGGCCCACTCGGTGGGGTGGTGGTCGCGCATGTCGCGCCAGTGAGCGTTGCCGTGGAACGGGCACCCGATGCAGGAGGACTTCGCGGTCTCGCCCCAGCCGCGGAGTTTGAGCCAGCGTTCGCAGTCCTTGCGGGACAGGCCGAGTTCGAGCAGCGGGTACCGCTTGAGCGTGTAGCGGTTGGTGGGCCGGTCATTGACCCGGCTGATCTCGTCGGTGGAGAACCCGATCCACTGCTCGGCTACCCGGCCCTTGGGCACGGTGCGCAACCGTGGTGGTTTGGCGCCGAGCAGTTCGCGGACCTTGCGGTTGATCGGGACGAGCTTGTACTCGCTGGTGCACTGACGGCGGGCCATCCCACGCTGACCGGTCGGGGACTGGGTGAAGTAGGGCACCGAGACGAACCGGTGAGCGGGGTCGAGGGAATCGGTGCGCAGGTTGCCGTTCCCGACCCGATACAGGGGAATCCCGGCACGGTCGAACTCGCCGGTGAGCCGGTCGAGGTGGGCGTAGACGCGGGCCGGTTCCCACCCGGTATCGGCGAAGATCGCCCCGTCCAAGCCGGGCAGTTCGCCGGTGCAGGCCATCAGCGCGAGAACGGTGGACTGCACTCCGGCACCGAGGGACAGCAGCCGCAGGGCCGGGGTGCTCATGCGGCGTCCTTGTCGGTCGAGCCCAGCTCGCCGGGCAGAGGGCGGTGTTCGGGCAGGGTGATGACCTCGGCCAGGGAATCGCCGTAGCGGAAGGCGAGTTCGACGGTGGCGGGGCCGGTGATAGTGACGCGGGCCGCGTCGGCGCCGAAGGCGTGGGCCAGGTGCTCGGCGCGGTTCTCGAAGTCGGCCGGGGATTGGCCGGCCAGCATCCGCAGCCGCACAACATCCGAGGAGGCGACGACCGCGACCGAGAGCAGCCGCGGACAGAAGGTGCGATCACCCTCGCGGATGGTGAGGTTGCAGGCGGTGAGCAGGCGAGCCCAGCGGCGGGTGTAGCGCCACCAGGTCAGGAACCGCGTGCGGGCACGGGCGGTGACCCACCGCTCGAACATCTCCGGACGACGATGCCGCCAGAGCATGATCCCCGCGAGGGCCACGAGCCCGAGCCCGACCCCGACCGACCAGCCGAACACCACCCCGGCGGTGACGGCGAAGGCGAGCGGGGCCGAGATGACCGGGAACAGGACCGCCCACTTGATCGCCAGGGCGGCGGCGTAGACGGTGTAGAGCAGGGCGTATCCGGCGCCGGTGAGGATGGCGTCGAAGGGGTCGGTGTCGTGCTCGGTCGTGGTGGTGGTCTTCACGGCTGGTCCTCCAAGGTGGCGGGGTTGAACAGTTCGAGCTGGCCCGGTGTCGGGGCGAAGGGGATCGGGGCGGTGGTGCGGGTCCGGCGCTTGCGGACTCCGGCGGCGGCTTTGGCGACGATCGGGTTCACCTGCTCAGCAGCGGGGCTGCGGTCGGTGCTCATGCCGCCACCGGCCCGTGATCGGTGTTTCCGTCGCCGAGGTCGTCGGGATCGAACCCGGAGTAGTCCGCCGCCGGAGCGGTGTCGACGCCAGCGGGGGAGAAGGCGTCCACGATGGCGTCGACGGCGTCGTCGGAGACCCAGAACGCCCGCACCCGCTTGAACCCGGTCGTGCCGTCCTCCCCGACGTAGCCGACACCGGGGGTGAGTTCGCTGATCTGATCGCAGCGAGCACCGCGATCGCGGGCGCCCTGGCCGTGGACCATCGCGGTCTGCGTTGGCTCATCGAGCCGCAGGCCGATCCGGACGGAGAACAGCTGCCGGTTCGGCATGGTCTCCTTGGACGGGTCCTGCAACGCCGCGACCACGACCACCGCGGCGGCGCGGCCCTTGGACAGCAGCAGCCCCGACAGGCGCCGAAACTCGTTCTGCTCCTCCCGGCTCGCATACGACGACAGCGCCGCTGCCTCATCGATGACGATCAGCATCAGCGGCTCATCCGTCGTGGGGTAGAGCTTGCGGGTACCCGAGCGGCGCATCCGGACCAGCCGCTCATCCATGAGTTCAACTGCCTCGGAGAGCATTCCGAGGATGGTGGCGGCGTCGACGCCGAAGCGGACGAACAACCGGTCGGCGCCGCTGCCGAACTCGGCCCCGCCCTTGGGGTCACACATCCACACGTCCACCAGCCCGGCCCGGATCGCGGGGCCGAGACCGCCGATGATCGAGTGCAGCACCGAACCCTTGCCCGAACCGGTCGCACCGGCCACGAGGATCTGCGAGCCCAGCACCCGCAGCAACCACGGCGAGCCATCCTCAGCGACACCGACCGGGACCGCCTCCAGATCCACGCCGACCGATTCCGGAGTGACCTGCTGCTCCGGTGCCGCCTCCTGCTCGGCGCAGGACACCACGTCGGTGGGGATGGAGTCGGTGAGGGTGTCGAAGACCCGCAGGGACAGCCGGACATGGCTCGGGTCGGTCCCGACCGCGGTCACCGAAGGGACGGCGAAGTAGGTCGCCAGCGTCTCGGTGGTGTCCTCGCTGGTCCAGTCACCCAGCTTCTGCCCGCCCAGCATCTGCACCTCCACATCGATCCCGTGCGGGGTGTAGTCCCACCGGGCGATGTGGGGGAAGCCGCGGTCATGGTGCCCGAGCTCGAGCGCCTCGAACATCAGGTTCGACTGGGCGGGGTCGGAGAGGATGAACGCGGCCGGGCGCAGCGCGGGCGGGGCAGCCGCGGTGATCTGCTCCGCGGTCTGGGTGGTGGGGCGCAGGGTGGTGGCGTCGAGGTAGCGCCACCAGGCCAGCACACCGGTACCGGTCACAGCACCGGTAGCGACGAGGAGAGTTTCGAGGGTCATGGTCTGGCACCTCCCACCGCGATCGGCAGCATCGGCTGCACCACCGGACGCGGGCGAACAGGTATAACGGGACGAACAGGAGCTGTGAACGGCGCAAGTGCCGGGGCAGGCTCGGGAACGGAGTCGGGCTCTGGCGCGGGGGCCGGGGACGGGGTATCGGAGGTCTTGGCCTTGCCGACGTAGTTGCGGGCAGTTGAGGGCGAAACACCAAGCGCGGCAGCGATGTCCGGGAACTTCATGCCGTCGGCGTGCATCTCGATCGCCCGAGCGACCTTGGCCGGATCACGCCGAGCAGCAGGCTTGCGACGACGAACCAGAGCGGGAGCGGGGCGAGGTGAATCGGCCGGCGTCGGCTCGGAGACCACCACCGGTGACGGCTCAGGGTCTGCCACCACCTCCGGGACGGACTCGCGGTTCGAGGCGCGGAACAGCATCCCCAGCCCGTGGGTGTCCACCAGCAGCGATACCGGTGCCACCGCGGCGACGAGGGCAGCGGCCCACCAGGGCAGGTGCTGTCCGGCCATCGCCGCGTGGACGGAGTTGCCGATGACCGAGACCAGGGCGCCGCAGACCAGCACCCCGAGGAACCAGCGCCGCTCCGGCCCGGAAGCGAGCACCAGCATGGAGATGGTCGCCTGGATGATCGTGCCGTCAACGATCACCGGCCACAGCCAGGCCAGCTCGGGCGGGGTGCGGGCCATGATCGCCAGCTCCTTGAGGGCCGCGAAGGACAGAGCGAAGGCGGCGACGCCGATGGTCACGATCACCAGGACCGCGACCCACCGGGCCACCCGCATCGCCGTGGAACGCTCGGACACGACTACGCCGCCTTCCCGGCATCCACCGCAGTGGGGTCGGAGTTCGCGGACTCGGCCGCGTCGTGCTCGGCCAGCGCCTTACCCAGCTCATCGAGCAGGAACCGGGCATCGGTGATCGACAGCGACAGGTAGGCGCGGTGCCCGAGCCCGGCCAGATCGACCCGCACCGAGGCCGGGAACAGCTCCTCGTGGCCGTCGGTCCGGAAGGTGTACATCCGCTCCGGGGTGTACCGGACCTCCAGGCCGTTGTAGGCGTCCACGTCCGAGTGGAGGTAGGTCATCACGCCACCGCCTTCGCGGCCGACCCGTTGCCGTTCGCGCGCGGGGCGTTGGTGTCGCCTTCGATCCCGGCCGCGCGGATGTTCCAGCCGATCCGCTTGAACTCCCCGTTGCCCTCGATCTTCGGCTTGATCTGCAAGCCCTCCAGCTTGATCGGTCGCATCCCCGGCACGATCTCCGGCGCCGCGGGAACCGGCATCACATCGGCCACGAACGTCACGTCGAACGACGCCGTCTTCGCGTTGGCCGCCGTCGGATCGGTCACCGTGCCCCGCCACAACCGCTTACCCGAGCCGTTGCCCTCGCGGTCCAGGTCCAGTCGCTGCACCTTCGGGGCGTTGCGATCGGAGCTGAACTCGGTCACCGGCTCGATATCACCCAGCAGGAACAGTCCCTTCGGGAACGCCTGCTCGAACGCCGGGGTGAACCACACATCCTTCAAAGCCATTTCGCATCTCCTCAGTTCGTCTGTCGAAGTCTTACGTCATCTATATGACCACAGACATCTAGATGACACAAGGGGTGACCTAGGGGACATCTATGTGAGTGACCCGCTAGGCATATGATTGACGCATGACTCAGGACGAGCGTTCGCGCACGAAGTACCAGGTCGTCGCGGATGATCTCCGCGCGAAGATCGCTGATGGCACGTATGCCGTCGACAAGCGATTGCCGACCAAGGAGGAGCTGGCCGCGTTGTACTCCCGCTCACTCGGGACCGTCGATCGAGCTCTCGACGTACTCAGGAGCGAGGGCGTGATCGAGACGATTCACGGGGTCGGCACCTTCGTGCGTTCACCCAAGTCGGAAGCAGACCTAGCGAACGAGGGACTGGCAGCTCGGGTCGCGCGCCTTGAAGCCCAGATGATGGACGTGTACGCCAACCTCGGTCTTAACCCGTCGACCGACCAGCCGTCGTCGAACAGGCGGGTGGGGTAGCCGTGGACCCGAACGTGACCGACTTACGCACCCGTTCTCGGTATCGCCCCGACTTCGGCACCCTCGCTCGGCATCGAGTCGCTGGAGCCCGCGTGGCGATGGGGCTGGACGAGCGAGAGTTCGCCAAGGTGCTCACCTCCCTCATCGGACGGGAGGTCACTGCAGGACTGGTCTCCTCATGGGAAGCATCGGTCACGCCGCCCGGCGACGTCGTCGTAGCCGTCTCTTCCATCTCGCCGAACTCGGCCGAAAGGCTCGGCCTCCGGTCTCACAAGTTCATCTCGGTCAGCGTCGACCACGAGAGCTTGCAGCAGCTCGTTCCCCGCGACGCCAAAGCGCCGGCCACAGTGGCACTGGGCGACCACTGCACTCTGCACGCTTGGCCGTTCGGCGCCGTCATCCTGCATCTGGTCGAAGATGTCGACTTCCCCGACATCGCGAGCATGGCGTACTGGCGCTACGAGACCTACCCGGAGAACCTCGAGTGGGCAGCCCGCGAGGTCGGTCGGCTGCTCGGCGCCGCGGCGACACCCTCGTACGTCCTGAGCTTCTACTGGGTCCATTCGCCGATCTGGTCCGGCCGCATCCTCGAATCGGCCCTCAAGATCATCTGCTCACCGCGGGTGCTCCTCGAATCCGGCGACGAGTCCGGCCACGCGGAACGTGATCTACTTGCCGAAGGATTCGATCACGCCGACATGAGGCCCTTCGGAGTGCAGGGCGTGTCGTCGGGATATGCGTCCTGGTCCGGCGTCGTCTACCACGCCTTCGACGAAGACCGAGCCCTGACCGAAGATCAGATCATCGCGATTGAACTCGACGTCCAGTCGATCTGGAGCTACTGCGCCTACATCGCTGACGCGATCGAGCACGGCCGGGAACCGCGCATCGAACCCGGCTACGGCACCACCTTCATCCGAGCGTGCCGCTCACGCCTGCTCACACCCAGACCGCAGGAGTCCGACGCGCACCGATCCATGCGCGACGCCATCGTCCAATCCAGCGGCCTGCCCCTGCACCTGGCGAACGCAGCCGACACCCTCAAGGACATCGGAGCGAAATGAGCACCCACCCCATCCTGCTCGTGATCGACGTGCAGAACGGCTTCGTCAACGAGCACTCACGCCACGTCGTGCCGATCATCCGCGACCTCGCCGAGCAGTGGACGAATGCGGGTGGCGCCACCCTCTTCACCCGATACCACAACTACGAGGGATCGCCCTACCAACGCCTCATCGGCTGGAACGGACTCCGCGAAGCGCCACAGACCGACCTCGTGCCCGACCTTCGTCCTCTCGCTGACGCGCCTGGCGCCCAGGTGCTCGACAAGGTCACCTACACTGCCCTCACCGACGACGGGCGTCGGATGCTCACGGGCTACACCGACCTCTACATCTGCGGCATCGCCACCGACGGCTGCGTACTCAAGACCGCGCTCGATGCCTTTGACAGCGGTTACACGCCCTGGATCATCGAAGATGCCTGCGCATCGAACGCCACCCGCCACCCCGCCGCGGAGGTTCACCAATCCGCGCTGACCTTGCTGTCCCGATTGATCGGGTCTCGTCAACTCATTCAGTCAGCCGCCGTGCGCGAGGTCATCGCAACTGCACCAACACAGCGGCACTCGGCGTAACCCGCAGGCTGCGGCCGATGCGACCTACCCTTGACTTGTGTCGATCGCAGACGAGTTCGAGCAGGTTCGCTCCGACCCGGACCCGGTTCGCCGCGGTCTACGGGCGACCGAACTGCTTACTCAGTGCCAGCGACTCGCAGTGGAGCTGGCCGAACTTCGGAAGCACGCGATCGAAGAGGCTCACCGGGCCGGGCTGAGCTACACCGAGATTGCCGAACGAATCGGCGTGACCAAGAGCCGGGTCAGCCAGATCGTGGCCAGGCCGCCGTCCGCCATGTTGCAAGACGAGTAGCAACCGGCGCCCTGGTCCGAGTTGTTGCCGAAATTCGCTATATAGAGTCAAGGGCGCCTGCGGCGGCGCGTGCGCGCCGCCGCCGCGCTACGGTCCTACGCTCTGTCCCGCCGCCGGACCGGCGCGTCGGCGGCGCCCACGCGCTATCGACAGGCGAGCCAGAATCCTGATTGCTCACCCAGCATCGGCGCCGAGCGGTGGACATGGCCTGACGTCAGCGCGACAGCACCGAACCCGATTCGTCCCGGCACTGTGCCGATTCGGCAGCACCCAGCACGGCGACTCCGATACGGTGCTGCCGCACGAGCTCCGCTCGCTTGCCTCCTGACACCAGGCTGGCGGACTCGTGCAGGTGGTCACCGATCCGTCATCCCTTGAGCCGAAACGGCCGGCACTCTGCCCGGGTCCGTCGCTGTGGTCCCGATTCATTGCCGGGCAGGGTGAGGTGGTCGCCAGCGGCTCCCGGCACTTCGCCGCGGTGGTCCGGCCCTGATCGGATTGCGCGTCCTCCGGCCGCGTGGCCCTGCTGTGTGGTGGCCTGCATTGTGTTCCCGCGCCCCTCCAGCCTCAAGAGCGCTCCGCGTCCCTTCGGGATGGGCTTCGCCCTCTCTTGACCCCGGAGCCTCTACGCGAGAGGGGCAGGCCCTATGGGGCAGGCGGTAGCCAGCCCACCGTCCGGCGCAACCCACCACCCAGCAGGGCCAAGAGCACGCCCGGTACCTTGCAATCATGTGGTACGGGGTGCGCGTATCGGGTTGGGTAGCGGTCGAAGGCTTCCGGTACACGCCGGGCTGGGGAAGCCTAGGCACGATCACCGTCGGCGTCCTCGCGGTCGCAGTGGCCAGCTTCTGGAATCACCGAACCTTGAGCCGCGTGGAGCAGCGATACCAGGATGATCTACGGGAAGCCCACCACGACAGAGTTCGTGACGCGATCCTTGACGTTGTCCACCACACCACCATGTGGGCACTTGCTTTCAACGAGTACCGCAGCCTGGTGCAACGAGAAGTCGCTGCCAACCCGAGCACACAGGAAGAGGCAACGGCCGCCGAGAAGCGTATGCGGGCGGCCAGTACTGAGTCTGCATCGACGCAGAACGACCTTCGACGCTCACTCTGGTCAGCACAGCTCGTCGTGGACGATGAGTTCGTGCGGCAAGCACTTGACGAAGTGGTCGAGCTGCTGGGGGCGCGAGAACCGGAGCGTCATCTCGAGTGGAGGGACCTTCCCGCTCGCCTGGACGAGATTCACGAGAAGCGCGTCAAGATCACGGACGTGATCGACGCGGTGCTTGACCATGCGGTGACAAATCTGCGGAAGAAGGTACCTGCGCCCTGTACGGCCGAAGCGATCACTGCGGAAGCTGTAAGTACGCAGTCCGTACGCAGCAGCACCACACCTAACCGACGCCCCCCAACGCAGCGAGCGCTCCACTCCCTGCTCATGCCCACGAAAACCAACGGTGCCCCACCTCACCGGACTGAACAAAACTGCACCTGACCGCTCTCCTAGAGCGGGTGTACAACAGGACCCGCGGTGCGTGCCGGCCGGGCTGCACTACTATTAGTTTGCGCAAGACTTCTTGATAATCCTACTCCGGAGGGAATCGAACGTGGACGATTTTGAGTCCGACGATGATATGAAGGCTAACGAGTTAGACGATGAAGTCCCTGACGAAGTATCGGAAGAAGATAACGGTGACGACAGTCTGACGGCAGCCGACGTTCAAGACGTACTCTTATACACGCTAGATTGGAGCGTAGAGAGCCTGCTCGACCGTATCGGGCGCACCTTCGACATTAATCCAGCGTTTCAACGCCGCGACGCTTGGACATCGGAGCGGAAGAGTAAGTACATCGAGTCTTTAATGCTGGGCCTTCCTATTCCGCAAGTCGTGCTTGCCGAGGATAAGAACTCCAAGCGGTTCATCGTGCTGGACGGCAAGCAGAGGCTCATCACGATGAAGCAGTTCGGTGCACCAGACGAGCAATATCAGTCTTTTAGGCTGCGCCGGCTGAAGTTTCTTCCTCAGCTCATCGGAAAGACTTTCCAGCAGATCGAAAATTCTGCCGACAATGCCGAGTGGGCTGAGAACTTTCTGAGCCAACCTGTGCGCACTATTGTCGTCCGCAACTGGGGAAATACTAAGGTGCTATACGAAGTATTCATTCGCCTCAATCAGGGCAGTCTTGCTCTTTCCCCTCAGGAGCTGCGTCAGGCGCTTTACCCCGGCAGCTTCTCCACATTTATTAATACGAGGTCTGGATCGAGTAAGGCAATTCAACGCGCGCGTCGTATCAAGCGCGAAGACTTCCGCATGCGGGATGCGGAGATGCTCCTTCGAGGCGTTGCTTTCCAGGATTCCCTCGAATCCTATGGCGGAGACCTCCGCGATTTTCTCGACAAGATGTGCGAGCGAGGAAATAAGGAATGGGCAACCAGGCAGTCTGAATTTGAAAGTCTGGCCGATAGTCTAGAGAAATCGATAGAACGTGCAGAAAAGATCTTCGGGCAAGGGGAAACATACTTCCGGTATCAAGCTGAGCGGGAGCCATTCGGCTACGTTAGGCGTTTCAATATCGCTGTTTTCGATTTAATGACAATGGTGCTCGCGTCGCCCGAGGTAACCGACGAGTTTGTGGAATCGAAGTGGAATGAGCTGCGGACGGAGTTCCAAATGCTGTGTGTTAATGACCCGGAGTTTGAGGACGCCATCAAATCAACAACCAAGACAGAGCGTGCAACGGCTCTTCGGATAATCCGCTTCGGAGAAGCTGTTCAGCGTCACCTTGGAGGTGAACTGGAAGCTGTTCGTCGGGCGCGGGCACTACTGGCAAGGGCTGAGGCCTAGGAGCTCCGAGATGCCCTCGCCACTGTTCGTTGCTCTGCAAAATAATCTGAATAATCTGAAAAGCAGTTTGATCGCTCCCAAGAAATCTGATTTCAGCAAGTACACCTCTGCCGAACACGACATGGCCCTAGGTTTCGTGCTTCTGGCAAGCGCTCATGTGGAGGAGTATGCTGAGCAACGTTGCCTGAAGGCTGCGAGCGCGGCGATGGATTCGCACGGCCATGGGAAGGCGACGCGGGCCTCAAAGTGCTTGCTGGTATGGCATGCCGCTAATTTTCCCGCCGAAATGATCCCTCTCGAGCCAGCAGAGTTTGCCTCTTCTCTCCGTGCAGCGGACGTACTGAAACAATATCGCGCATTAGTGAACAAGATGCACGGTATCAGTGGAACCAAATTGCTCAAGCTGGTGGTTCCGCTTGGCCTGCGCGATTCAGAGTTGGATATTGCGCTATTCAATACGCTGAATGATCTCGCCGATAGGCGGAATCGGGCGGCGCATGTGCGGGTGAATCGCGCCAAACTTATGAAAGAGCCCGTAGAGGAGTGGAATCTGTTCCAACAAATACTCAAACCACTCGAAACGATGGATATTTCGATTGATGCTGCGCTACGTACGTAAGCTCGCAGTGCTTGTCTAAGCCCAGCGCACATAGTTTGTTTAGCTGACTTGCGGTAGTTGGCAGCTTCTCAAGAAGGATCGTTGTGCAACCTTCAACTGAAAGCGTTTCGCGTCCCTTCCGGAGGAGCCGTCGCCTTCTCGACCCTGGAACCTTTACGAGAGGAGGATAGGCATCACGGGGCGGGCGGTAGCCAGCCGCGTCTGGCGCAACTGCCAGGCCACAGGGTCACCGTGGTCCCCTGAAAGCGGAGGATCAGCAGCCACTTTCCGGCTATAAACGCAGAGCGATCGGGGCGTACTGAAGCAGACAACGGTGGAAGCTGAGTAGTGAAATCTTAAGTCCGCGAATGTCATTCGGAGACCTCCCCAGACTGCGGCGTACGCAGAGACATACCGGCAGGTTTCTGGTTCGAGTCCAGATGGGGGAGCAGTACGAAGCCTCGCACCAGCGTAAACGGTACGGGGCTTTTTGGCTGTCCGGCCGCGGCGCGCACCGGGAAAATGAGGGCAGGTCCGTGCCGGTCGCGGCTACCGGGCTGGTGCTCGGGGTGTCACCGGTGGCTGCCGCCGACACGGGCTCCGCCGGTTGGCTCGGCAGTCCGGTGTGCCTGCGCAGCGGACTCCTCACTTGCGGCACCATCGGTGCGGACGACGGCGGCATATCCCCGCTGCCGGGATGTTCGTTGCTGTGACAGGCCCGCCTACCGCCCTCCGGCGTACTGTCGGAGGAATCTGCGGGTCACCGCCCGCTCGCCGCTCCCTGTAGTGGGCAGGCGCAGCAGCGGGAAGTCGTAGCGACGGCAGATCTCGTTCTTCAGTGCGTCGCGAGCGAGCTGTTCGGGATCCGCCTCGTGCGCGCTGAAGCCATCCACTTCGATCGCACACAGGTTCTCGTTGGTGACGGGGTTGTAGACGACGAAGTCGAACGAGGCCCGGTGCTGGACGAACCGGCGGTGGCGGTCATCGAGCCGGTGCAGGCCGCGGGGAAACACATTGCCGAGCAGAACCTGCCGGTGGATCGCCAGATGGTCGTAGCCGGGTTCGGCGAGCACCTCCTCCAGCATCGTGAGGGCGATGTCCTCCGACGGCCATTCGGTGCGCCCCCACCCGATGTGCGGGTGTACACGCCGTCGCTGCTCGTAGTCGGTGTACAGCAGGTCGAAGATGGACACCACGTCACTGTCGATGACCGCGTTGTCCGGGTCCCGGTATCGGATGTAGCCGATCAGATCGCGCAGGTGCCTGCTGCTCGGCAGTTCGGAGGGATGGGTCACCAGGACGAACATGCGCGCTGCGCGGGACACCGCTACATTGATCAGCTTCGGGTCGTCCGCGAACGCCAGCGCTGCCCGGCTCGCGGGGGTGTCGTCCAGCACGGTGGTCATGACGATCACGTGCTTCTCGCGGCCCTGGAATCGGTGCACGGTATCGGACTCGATGGCCTCGATCAGGGCGTCGGTCGCCTTGTTGGCCTGCCGGCGGTACGGAGGGGTGACCCCGACCTCGTCCGGAGGGAAGTCGGCTTCGATCCACGGCAGTACCTCCTGGCGAATCGCATCGATCTCGCGCTGATTGCTCCGCCCCCTCGACTCCGGGTCGTCGTCGCCATGGGTCCGGCGCATGTGATTCCCGGGGCCGGTCCGGACCATCGTCATCGGTGCGGGCCCCGGTGTCGGCCGGGTGTATGGGATCAGCCTGCTGCTGTGGAACTTTCGGTTGCAGAACTCGATGATGTCCGGCTCGCACCGGTAGTGTTCCATCAACAGGGTTCGCTCCAGCCCATCGCCGTACTGTTCGATGATGGAGGACAGCACGCTGCGTCGATAATCGACGATGGCATCGGGCGCGGGGGGTATGTCCGTGAGATTCTTCGTGACGGGCGGCAATTGCTCCAGGTCTCCGACCACGATGACGTTTCGCGCACAGGCCAGGGCCGGACCTGCCGTCAGCAGATCCACCTGCGACGCCTCGTCGATGATCAGGTAGTCCAGCAGCGCTGAACGCGCGATGCTGTTCTGCAGCGAGTGGCAGGTACTCAGGATGAGCGGGTAGTCCAGGGTGAACTGCTCGAACTGCCGGAGGGACCGCGGCGTGTGGATCGTCCGGGGCAACGAGTCGTACCGGGCGCACAGCGCCTCCCGGAGGAGGGCCTGGGAGAGCTGTGCCTGTCTGGTCTGTAGCTCGCCGAATCCCTTGCGCTCCAGGGTCGCGTCGAGTTGCTCGGCCCGACGTTCCAGTTCGGCGATCTTCTTCTCGTAGTACAGGCGTTGGATCCCGAGGATCACGTCGGTATCACCGGCGTCGACATTCCGAAGCGCCCGATATCGGAGGTGCCGGTTGACGATATCGACCACCCGTGGCCACCCCTGGTCGCGGATCCACCGGGGATCCGTGTCCGCTATGAAGTCGAGCAGTTTCTCCGCGCTGTAGCGGTGCAGCAGCGGCAGGCTCGCGGCCTCCAGCACTTCGCGGCGATCGAAGAAGGACCGGAAGTGCTGATACTCCCAGCGGTATGCGTGCAGTCGTTGCGATATCAGCGCCCGCAGGCGGTCCTGTTCCAGGAGGGCCTCGAGGCGGGTGTTGACCTTGCCGAGCTGTTCTGCCGTGTTCGCCGGTGGCGTGGTGCGAGCGTGCAGCATCGCGGCCACCGCCGCGTTGCGGGGGGCCTGTTCCCGGAAGAACTGCTGACGCTTCTCGGCCCGCCCGAGATTCGCCGCGACCATCCCGAAGCCTTCCTTCGTCAGCTTCTCGAGCACGTTGTCGACCGCGGAATTGCTGAACGACACCACCCCCACGGTGGCACCCGGGTGGCAGATCACCGAGGCGATGATGTTGAGAATGGTCTGCGTCTTCCCGGTTCCGGGCGGACCGTCGATCACCGAGATCGGGTATCGCAACGCGCGGCGCACGGCCGCGCTCTGGCTGATGTTGGTGCGGAACGGGTACACGGGGAGCGGGATCGACCCGTCCGGCTTGGCTTCGATCGGCCTTCGGTCGAGAATTCCGGCCAGCACGCTCTCGGGATGGAGAAAACTCAGACTCTCGTGGTTCCGAAGCAAGACGCCGGCATCGCCGGTCGACTTCGCCGCCACCGCCCGCCAGTAGGCCAGCACTTCCGCGGGGCGGGGCGCCGCGGCCGCATTTCGCAGCACCCGCACGCGATCCGCGCGGTAGGCGGACCAGCGGTTGCCGCTGTGCAGCACATGCCACCACGATCCGGCCTCCGGGGCGCCGGTGAACAGGTACGCCTCGGTCGCGTCCACCGCGGACCCGTCGACGAACAAGCGCAGCTGCGGCCCCGGGGTCACCGGCTCGGGCCGGTGCAGAACCGCGACTCTGTTCCATCCGAACGGATACTGCTTGGATCCCCTGAACCGCACCAGGACTCGATCCGGTGACGGTGAGAAATCAGCGACCTCCAGAGTCTTGTTCTCCGGCAACCCATCCTCTCTGCGGTAGATGACGATCGCCACGGCCCGTGGGTCGACCATCGGACCCCCCCTTCCCCTTGGGCGCAGGCTACCCCACGTAGCCGAGAAGTACTGCCCGAGAGACGGATTCGCAGAGAGGTCGCCCGATGATGTGGATCTACCCGCGCGCGAACGGGCGGCACCTCGTCGAGGGCCGCCCGTCGGGGAGCGGAGGTCAGGCGGGGGAGTAGGTCAGGCAATTGGCCGCGTGGTCACCCGAGCCGATCCCGACCCGAATGTTCGGCGCACTGCACTCCAGGTTCTGGTTGTGCCGGCAATCGGCGCGCTGGCAGGCGCCGACCATGGAGTTGACGCGCTCCAGGCCGCCCTTGCCGGAGAGCGGGATGAAGGTGGTGCAGTCGGCGGAGCCGTTCTCGCCCGCGACATTGATCGCGAAGGCGTGGCAGCCGTCGTGGTTGTACGAGCAATCGCTCACCGTACATTCGCTGACGTGCGGCATTTCCATTGTGGTCATGAATTCCTCCGTACGCTCGGGGCCCGTGGGAGGGCTCCCACGGGGGTTCCGAGTTGATCGTAGAACGGTTCGCTGGAGGTGAACAGCAAGGTCAGGCTAGCCTGAGTAGATGGGCGCCCGGTGCGGCGGGACGGCGCCCCGTGGGTGGGGGCTCCGCGATATTTGTGTTTCCTGAGCTGGAACGAATTGCTTCTCTGTCGTCGGCGCATAAAATGCGCAAATTGCTAGCAAATGCTATTTCCTGCGCTGCAAGCCGGTCGCGAGAGCTGCGATCTGCGTCGAGATGGTGTGCGGTGTCGCTGTGCGCGGCTGCTCGTTGACCTCGGTCGAGATCTCGTCCAGCGCGCGGGCCGCTGCGTCACCGAGACCGAGCGTGAGGATCCGGATGTCCTCGGCACGCATCACCGCGGACTTCGCCACAGCCCGGCCGCGGTCGCCGAGATCTCCGTCTCCGAAGATCGCCACCACCCGGTCCGTGCGGCGGCTGCGCCGACCGAGCAGGCCGTGTGCGGCGTCGAGCGCGTCGTTGATGTCGGTCCCGCCGCAGCCGGCGGCGGCGTCCAGGAACCGGAGCACCGGGGCGAGCTCACGGCCCGGCTCGATACTGGCGGCGATCGAGTGGTGCCACAGGATCACCCCGACTTCGTAGTACGCACCGATCGCGTCCTCCGCGAACTTCTTCGCCCCGCGTACCGCGCCGGCCAGTGGTTTTCCGGACATTGATCCGCTGACGTCGATGCAGAGCACGACCACCCCGCCGAAATTCTCCTGGATCTTGCCGAGGTATGCCCCGACCGGGTACTGGGTCAATCCGGCGGAGCCGAAATCGCGTCTCAACCAGGTACTCATCTACCACCCACTGTCTCGTGTGCGACTACAGGTGAACCTGCAGTCCGGCAAGCAGGGTTTGCTGCCGCTCGGAATCCACGGAATCGATGACGCCCTCGACGCACGACTCCAGGGTCAGCCGTCTGCCGCTCTGCGGCTCCATCGCCGTGCATGTGATCCGGCCGTCCGGACCGATATCGAACTCGACGTCGATGGGCGAACCCGCTGGAAGGTGCGGGACATCGATGAGTTCGCCGTCGAGCACCCGTCGGTTGTGCCGCAGTTCCGGGGATGCCACGGCACCGGCCTGCTCGTAGACCTCGACCCGAATCCGGTCCTGACCGTCGAGCAGCGTCGCGAAGCGAACCCGTGCTCCCCGGATCGGCAGTCCGGTGTTCGCCTGTACGACGTGGTGCACGATGCGGGTGTCGCCGGCCGGATCCCTGCTGTCGTGCAGCAGGATCCCGAGCGCGCGGGGCAGAACGGTGCGGACCGGCGCCGCGAGAACCAGCCGCGCGTCGGCGGCTGTCGTTGTCGATGTCAGGCTGTGGGCCTGCATCGCGGCGCCCTTGGCGACCGCCAGGTCGGGCTCGAATATCGCTACCTCGACGCCGAACTGCGCTTCGAGCGCTGAGCGGATCATCGGCATCCTGGTCGCGCCACCGACCAGCAAGATCTTTCCGAGCGGGCCGCAGCCACGCCGGCCGGCCGTGACCAGGGTGCGGTCGGCGACAGTGACGCAATGACTCACCAGGTGTACCGTCGCCGCCTCGAATTCGGCGCGGGTGATCTCCACGACCGCGCGCTTGTCCTCGTATTCGAGGGTGACCGGAATCGCCTGCCGGTTGGTCAGCGTGATTTTCGCCTTCTCCGCCGCGGCGCCGATGTGTTCGAGGAACGTGGAGTCGTCGGCTGCGGAATCGGCGGTCTCGGGCCCCACCGTGTGCGCGAATTTCTCCAGCAGGAGGTCGCAGAGCCGGTCGGTCCAGTCGAGGCCGCCCAGCTGCGCGGCGCCATCGGTCACCACGACCTCCGGTCCGGTCGGCGACATGCGGAGCATGGTGGTATCGAAGGTGCCGCCACCCAGATCGAAGACGAGCACCACCCCGGCCGGGGCTCGTCCGACCCCGTAGAAGGCAGCGGCGGCGACGGGTTCGGCGACCAGATCGAGTAGTTCGATCCCGGCGAGCCGCACCGCCTGCGCCGTTGCTTCTCGTTCGGTCACGCCGAAGTAGGCGGGCACGGTGACCACAGCCGCCAATTCATCCACGGTGCAGCCCAGTTCGTTCGCCGCATTGGCTACGAGCGCCTTCAGGATCAGTGCGGAGGCGGTCTCCGGCGTGTATACGTTGCCGTCGAACGCCAGGGTGAAGGGCGTGCCCATGTGGCGTTTGATCCCCCGGACGACGCGCTCCGGCTCGATCAGGCCGAGCTGTCCCGCGTCCGAACCGACCGTGATGCGTCGATTGTCGAAGTAGACGACCGACGGGGTCGTCGCCCGGCCGTCGGGTGCCGCGATGACCCGGGGCGCCGCGGAGCCGTCGAAGTGGGCGACCACCGAGAAGGTGGTGCCGAGGTCGATGCCGATGGCGATCATGACGCCGGTCCTTTCTGAGCTCCGGGCGACACGGGGTTCGAATCGCCTATTCCCACGGGAACGGCACCAGATGGGAGATCACGTACTGGCATTCTTCGAGCGCAGCGAGCGTGTCGTGGAACGGCGCCTGCCAGAGCCCGCTCGCGGCGTACAGAGCAGCCAGCACGGCCAGCACGATCAGGGCGAACACGATCGCTCCGGCCAGAGCTCGCCGCAGCACGATGTAGGTCGGGGGCAGACCGGGATTCACGATGGGTCCATTCGATCGAAGGCGGTGTGCGGTGCCGGGTCAGGGCCGGGCCCCGACAGTCGCGGCGGGAAGGAGATCCACCGACACCTGCTGGGCGAGCCAGTTCACGATGTGCAGCGGATGGCAGGGGTCGAGGATCGATTGCCCCATGGAGTCGGCGAGGAAGTACCGGACTCGACCGAAATCCTGCCCGGCGCGGGTGACCAGGTTGTCCAGGCCGCGGTCGACCAGCCACTGCTCGATCGCTTGCTGGTCGTCGGGATCGAGCGCCGGATCGAACCCGAGCCTGCGCAGGTCGTCGACCTTCGAGACGACGATGCCGAGAGCGCGTCCGGTCGAGTCGAGCCCCGCCGAGCGGAGCAGTTCGACCGTGATCGAGTAGGAATCCTCCGGTCCGCTGTCACCGACCACGAGGCCGGCGGCGGCCGGATCCGGGATCGCGGCACGCATGTCGTCGGTGGAGAACGGATCGATCACGAACAGGAGGGTCTCGGCCGAATGCAGGTAGTGCAGCGGCGCGGCGCCGTCCTTCTCGGTGAAGTGCTCGCCGGCCGCGTCGAGCAGATGGAGTTCGACCGGCCGCCCCCGCATCGGCTCGACCAGGATGGCCAATGCGACCGGGCTCGGACCGTGTGCGGTCTTCGTGGTGTGCTTGCGCGCGCCGATGACGTCCCTGGCGATGTCGAGCGCGGCTCGCGAGCGGCCGTCGAGCGGCCCGATCCGGGTGCTGTGCGGCGCGTACGCCTCGTGCAGCCCGATCGCGGCCGAGAACAGCAGACGCGTCTTCCCGACGCCGACCGCTCCGAACGTCGGCACCTGGATGGTCTGCCTGCTGCCGCTGCCATCGGGCAGGGTCCGATCGCAGTAGGGACACACGATGTTCTTGCGGAGCGCACCGCTCGACGCCCGGATGATCGTGGTAGGGAGCACGGCGGAGCACTCGCAGCGATGCCACAGCACCCCGAGTCTGCTGGGCCGGAGATCGCGGTGCACATTCGAGCAGTTCACGCAGCGGTAACTCGGCAACCGAGCCACCTCGTAGCAGGTAACGCACCTGGTCGACAGCCGGAAGACCCGGCGAATCACCGCGTCGGTCGTGCGCAGCAGCACGATCGCGAGGACCTGCAGCAGCCAGCCGATCAGCACGAAGGTCGCACACACCGCCACGAGGAACGCCGCGAAAACGACGAACGACAGCGCGAAAGCGGCGTGCGGCAGCGCCCCGAAGACGATATACAGGACGATTCTGGCGGGGGAGCGGCACTCGGCTTGCACCCGCGCCGACTGCGTGGTCAGAAAGCGGGTGGCGGCGCGGGTGGCGTCCACGATGTCCCGCTGTGCTTGGAACGGCAGGTAGCGCGGCCAGGCCCGGTCCCAGCCGAAATAGCGCGCGGGGCCGCGCGGCGGGTCGCTGAACAGGGTGCCCGCACCGGCGACGTCGTCGGGGGTCAGGGTCCGGCCGGTTCGCGTACTCGCTGCGAGCAGATCCTGGGCTATGACCGTCGCGGCGCAGGCCATCCCCGTCAGCAGCCCGATCAGGGCCGCGAGGGGGTAGTAGACGAGCACCAGGTAGGAGAAGATCTCCAGGGTCGCGGCCAGCGCGGTCCAGATCACCATGACGGCTGCCGCGACGGCGATCGCGCCGACGATGACCGCTCCGGCGGCCTCACCTCCGTCTGCCATCAGTGCTGCCCCTTCCGGAACCTGTTCATGGACAGCAACTTTCGAGACTGCGGCGAGACCTGCTGGCGGTCGTCGGACAGCTGCTGCACGAGTGCGTTCCACAGGGCACTGTGGTGCCGATCGAGATGGCGGGCGGCGTCGAGCGCTCGCCGCTTGTTGGCCGGCTTGCGAAGCCAGTCGCCGAAGGCGCGTTTCACGTCCCCCCGCATCCAGGCCGACGTCTCGTCCGCCTCGCACAGGTAGAGCAGCCGGTGCGCGAAGTCACGCAACCCGTGCTGCAGCTGCTCGGTCGTGCGGTAGTAGAAGTGATCCCGGAGTTCGTAGGAACGGGTCGCGCTCAGATATCGGCTGACTCCCGCCAGATCGTTCTGCACGAGCAGATGACTCGCGATGGCCGCGCGGTAGTAGTACCGGAATCGATGGTCGACCGTCTCCAGATCCTCGAGCACCGGATTGGGTATCTCGTCGGCCATGTCGCCGAGGGCGCGCAGAATGCGGTGCGTCCGCGCGTATTCGCGCGCTACCCCGGCCAGCGGCTCCGGGAGGCCGTCCAGATGGGCGATCTGCTCGAGAAGTTCGACCGAATCGCGCGCGATCTCTTTGTCGATCGCCGAATCGACCAGCTCGGCGAAGGCCGGATCCTGTAGTGCGGCCCGGTCCTGGGTCACCCAGACGCCGAGCAGCTCCGGCTCCGGTCTCCGTCTGGCCGGGAAGAACAGCGTCCAGTCGGGAGCCGTCGCGGTACGCAGATAACCGGTCAGCAGCGCGCCGCGCTGCTCCGGCGGTGCCGCGGCGACGGCGGCGGCGGTCAGCGCCGCGGTAACGGCGGACGACGAGTTGCCCGGGTCGGCGCTCGCGCGCAGCCAGCTCCATTCTCCGGCCGTCATCGCGCGGCG
Source organism: Nocardia jiangsuensis (assembly GCF_042650385.1). Taxonomy (NCBI): domain Bacteria; kingdom Bacillati; phylum Actinomycetota; class Actinomycetes; order Mycobacteriales; family Nocardiaceae; genus Nocardia; species Nocardia jiangsuensis. Next base: position 226,052 of record NZ_JBHSAX010000033.1, on the reverse strand, counting down.
GACGATCTCGTCGCCGGTGCGAACCCGGGTCTCCAGCTCGGGCCACAGCTGCGCCTCGAGCTCGGCGTAGAACGCGGTGTTTCCGGCGCGGTCCACGGCGTCCGGGTGTGTGCACCAGTACCGCACCAGTCGTGCCCCGTGCTCCTGGACCGCCGCCCAGCGGACGCCGAGCCCCAGGCTCGGAATCACCTCGAACAGCGGTGCCAGTGCCGAGTCCGCAGCTGCGGCCAGGGTCTCCACCAGCAGCCGCATCGCACGTTGCTGAGAGTCGGAACTGGTCCATCTGACCCGGGTCTTGTCGGCGGCGTCCGAGCGGTGGACGGCGCGGGCCCAGCGGACACCGTAGGTATCGGGGTACAGCCGTGCGCCTTCGAGCAGGGCGAGCGCCACCGTCTCGGCGGCCTCGTGATGGCGATTGCGGCTCAGCACCACGACGGCCCCATGCAGGGCGGCCGGATCGTCCGACGCGGCGGGCTTGATCGACAGCACGGCCTCGGCCAGGACAGCGCCGTACTCGTCCATGTCGTCCGGTTCGTGCGCCGAGACAGCCGCGAGTGCCTCGGCGATATCGGTGACCTCCATGTCCGGTCCGGCCGGTCGGCCCAGGCAGACGATGCCGGCCATGGTGGTCGCCAGCGCCGGGGATGCGAGGTGTGGCTGCCAGCGGCGGCCGAGCTCGATGGCTTCGAGGGAGTCGAAGGCGTCGTACTCCAGGAACCATCGGGAGTAGGTCGTGGCGGACTCCGACGGAGTGATCGGGGAGCTCCGGAACGTGGCCAGGTCGATGCCGTTGAGGGCTTCGGGGAGCGCCTCGATCACCGGTGCCGAACGCGTCAGTCCGGGATGGAACACCGCGATCGAGAGATCTTCCTCCAGCGGAGCCTCGGTGAAGACGCGGAAGGACAGCTCCAGTACATCGGCCAGGTCGAGAAACAGGCTCCCCAGTGCTATCCAGCGGATCGCCTGATCGGAATCGACCGCCGAGATGACGACCTTCTTCCGCTGCGGTCCGGCCGATTCCTCGAACGCGGTCAGCAGTTTCGGCAGAAATTCTGCGGCGCCTGGCTGGGCGCACGCCATGGCATGCAGCGCGGCGGGCTGGTATTCCTCGGCGACATGGAGCGGCGCGGCCACCGTCTCCAGCCGGGTCGACTCGGCGGGACGCGTCAGCCAGGCGCCGGAGCGGAACAACTGGGCGGGGCGCGACGGCCGGATGTCATCCGGATCCACGGTCACCAGGCAGTGGGTCAGCTGATTGCCCGCGCGGCCCCTGCTGTCCCGGCCCGCGTAGCGGCCGGTCGCGAGGTAGTAGTGATCGCGCACGCGGTAGTAGCAGAACGAGAGCGGGTGCTCCTCGATCGGTGTGTCCGCGGCCATCAGACCCTGGTTGGGCCGATACAGCAGATGCGCGAGGACCGCCTGCTCCATTTCCGCCGTCGCGTCGGCGCTCTCGGCCTGGAACTGCATTCCTTCGCGTCGATGCACCGACCGGTCGACGGTTGCCTCGGTGTAGAGCAGTGAGCTGAATACCATCGGTCACTGTCCCTTGCCGGTGCCGACGATCCGCCGGTTGGCCATCAACCACAGCAGCGGCTCGCTCACCCGGTGCGGGCGGACTCCGTGCGAGTCGGTGCGGCCCGATCGGTAGTCCGGTTCCGCGCCGAGCGCCGAGACGGCGAAGAGCCGGAACCTGCGGTAGTTCATCTCCAGATGCCGGAGTACATCGTCGCCGCCCCACTCATTGATGAGCCCGGCGACGTGCTGGTGGATGTCGAGGGAGTCGGCCTCGTCGAAACGCGGTGCCGTTGGTGCGGGCCTGCGGATAGGGCTGTCCGCCGGAATCTGGTCGTAGAAGGCGTCGATCTTGGTGACCGCGACCGCGAGCGGCCGGTTGATCTTGCGGTCGTGCCGGACGCCGTCCGCCGCCCGCAGCATCTCGGTGACGTTCGACAACACCTGCAGCGGGTGGTCGGGGTCGTAGCGATCCGCGACGCCGCGATCCGCGGCGCGCTTCGTGTTGCCCGCGATCTGGAAGGGGTCGAGCACCACGATCAACCCGTCCGTCGCGGTCAGGTACTGCTGGTCCTTGGTCGAGTTCGTGGTCTCGAGATCCTCACCCGCGGTGTCGTAGAACGAGAGTGCGGTCGAGGCCACCCGCCGGACGCCGATACCGTTGCGGCGCTCCTGCTGCCAATCGATCACCACCGGTGTGCGCGCCAATACGGCAGCGCGTTCGGTCAACTGCGGCAACGCCCCGTTGTCCATACCCCTTCGCCACTCCCGGACATCTTTGATCATCGGTGACTCGCCGACGAAGTAGGTGGCCGCGCCGAATCGGCGCCGGGTCGGCTCCTGCAGCTCGCTCACGAGAACTGTCAGGTAGACGGTCTTACCCGCTGCTCTGGTGCCGACCATGCCGAACATCGGGCTGCCCGAGCCGAATGCCGACGGGAGCACTGATCGGCACGCCGGGCACACCCGCGTTCCCGCGGTGCCCGCGCACGCCGGGCACTCCGCCCGCTGGCCGGACCGGAACAGCTTGAACGGCGAGGGGAACGCTTTCTGCACCGGTGTCGCGTCGCGCAGCTGCCGCACCCGTTCGGCGTCGACTTCGGGCCGGCAGGCGTCCTTGCCGGGAGCGGGACGCCCGCTGCACCGGAACATGATGTTGTTCAGCCGAATTCGGTGATAGCAGTACGGGCATGCTGCTTTTCCGGTGATGCGCGCGAGTACCATCAGCGGCCTCTCAGGGTGTCGGATGGCGGGTCGTTCAAGGTGAGAACCTCCGCGGATTCGGCGAAGCAGCGGACCCAGTAGGGCTTCGGGAGCCGAGGTAGCGGCACTGTCACCAGCTGCGGCCCGTCCGGGGGTATGTCGAGTGCGATTCGCTGCACCACCGCGTTCTCGGCGGCGCGCTGGGGAAGGTAGGAGCCGCTCTGGGCGTGGACGAGGACGACCGCCCCACTTGTCGGCGCATCGGCGGTGAACTCGATCTGCAGCGGCCCGCGGCCGAGCAGGCGTCCGGGCCACAGCATGCGGTATCGGGCGCTGAGTTTCGCCCCGTCCAGTCGCAACTCCACCTCCGGTGAGGACCACTGTCCCTCGGCGGATTCCACGATGCTGGAGAGACCGATCCGCACCGCGCCGGAGCCGACGGTGATGCGCAGCCCGCCGTTGCGGATGTACTCCGTCCGGTTGGTCCGGACGCTGCCGCGGTGCGCACCGGCCGACCACACCGCCTCGACGCGGTAATCCGCGCGCGGCCACTGCCAGCTGACCACCGCCTGGTCACCGAATCGCTCCACTCTGGGCTCGATGACCGGTTCGCAGATGGCCAGGGACGCGGCCCCGCCGACGATGGCCGCCGACTGATCGGGTGTGATCGCGAGGTAGTGGCACAGCCCGGCGGCGACCGTGGCGGTGAGCCGCACGGTGTCGCCCTCGCGCCGTACAGCGCCCGGCAACCGTGCGCCATCGGCGGCGGTCAGAGCCGAGTACTCCACCGTCGAACCGACGGCCCAGCCGGGTCGGCTCGGAAAACGCCAGATCTCGGTGTCGGCGCCGGTCGGCGCCACCCACTCCGCGACCATCTCGGCGCGCCCCTCGACGAATCGGACGGGCCGGACGTAGAGATCGGTAACCGGTCCGGCCTTCAATCGCGGCACCGCGCGTACCCGCACCGGGGCGGCGGCGAGAACCTCCCGCGCGGGCCCGACGTACTCCGCGGTCAGGTCGAAGGTATAGGTCTCCGAGGTCCGGAGGTGCTCCGCGCGCAGGGTGTTCGCCCGGCCGGGGGACACGGTGTGCTGCCTGCCGTCAGGGTCGGTCCGCACGACCGCGGTCCGGGCCGCCCGGACCGGCGTGTTCCACTGCACGGTGACGCTGGTCGGCTCCGTGGTCACGACGATATCGCGAATCGGTGGCAGTACGGTGATCTCGGCGGTCGTCACCGGTGAGGCCTCACCCTCGCGCCGGGCGGCGACGCCGTACCAGATCGGCTCGGCCACCGGCACTCCGGCGTCGACGATCTCGGTGGCGGAGGTGGCTGTGACGGTGACGCCGTCCCGGATATCGCGCGGCGCCGAGCCGGATTTCCGGACGATCTCGTACGTCGTGGTCTCGTCGGCGCCGGAACTCTTCGGCCAGAAGAGCCGGACACTGTTCTCCGGAGCCTCCGGGGGATACAGCACCGCGAGGCCGAGCGAGTTCGGTGGCGCGGGCGGCAGCGATGCGACCAGCCGGGCCAGCGTTTCGTCGTCCTCGGCCAGGGCGGCCGCCTGGCCGAGCAACTCGGCCGCCGCGGTGATCCGGCCGTCCCGCCGCGCGCCCTCGGCCTCCGTGCGCAGGGTGGTGACCTGCCGCTCGGTCCGGGACAGCGTGTTCAGCGCCTGGATCATCCCCTCGGTGCCCGCGTGCGCGTCGATATTGCACAGCGCCGTGTACAGCGCTCGGGCGCTGCGCAACTTTCCCTCGGTGATGAGTTCGATCACCCGTTCCGGGGTGTCGCGGCTGGTCCGGGTGGAAGCGGAGTCCACGCAGTGCAGCACGACCCGAGCGGCATCCACGCGATCGAGGCCCTTGTCGGTGAGGGCGTCGACGGCGAGCGCGACGATGCCGCCCTGCAACACCTTCCGGGCCAGCTCGAGCAGCTGCACCAGGGCGATAACTGCGGGATCTATGCCTCTGGACTCGGCGTCCCGCAGTGCGTGCAGCAGCTTCTTGACCGATTCGATCTCGCTGCCCGCCCGTTTGTCGCAGGCGACGAGCGCCTGCCGGATGGCCGCGGTGTCCGGCGGTCGCCTACCCGGGCAGGCGAACCCGCCGATCAGCCGGAAGCCGGAGGGCGGATCCTCCAGGAAAATCGCGTCCAGTACCGTCCGCAGATTGACGGTCGTATCCCACTCGCCGCGCACGTTCTGTGGCAGCTTGCACTCCGGCTCCTCGAATTCGTCGACCAAGCGCAGCGCGACGGAGGATTCGACGCAGGCGGCCAGCTCGGCATCGGAGAGCCGGCTCAGCAGTCCGTCGGTGGCCGCGGCCGCCTTCACCTGGGCGAGGGTGACGATCCCGAAATCGCGATACTGGTTCTCCAGCATTCTGGCGACTGTATCCAGGGCGGACTTCGCATTCCGGGTGCGTTGGTCCCGCCACCGGCGCCAGAATTCCGCGCTGGTCAGGTCGCGGTGTTTGCCGACGAGCAGCCCGTCGAGGTTGCTGCAGAACTTCGCGACCTCCTTGACGTTGCTCCGCTGCATGTTGTTGTTCCACCAGAGCCGGACATCGCGGATGCGCTCCGCGATCTGGGTGTCGGTCATCCCCGGATCGATCGCGTAGACCATGGCCAGGTCGAGCCTGGCCGGGAGATCGGCGCCGTTGTTCAGTTCCGCGATCCCATTGGTCAGATCGGTGAGATGGACTTTGCGGAGCGGTACCAGAACGGTGCTCTTGTAGGTTGTGGCATCCACCGGACTACGTCTCCAGCACGAGTTCCCGGACGATCTGCTTGGCCGACTCGACATCCTCGGCCTGCAGCACGCTCACATCCACCGTCAGCGTCAGCCGCTTGCCGGACACCGGTTCGACGGCCTCGATTCCGGCCAACCCCTCGGCGTCGATCGAGACGTCGATGTGGACCTCCGAACCGCGAGGGAGCGGCGGAAGGCCGCTGATCACGGCGCCGCCGTCCGGGGTGATCCGCCTGTTGTCCGCGGGTCGCTCGGACTCGACTTCACCGCCCTGTTCGAAGATCTCGATGGCCACCGCGGTCTGGTTGTCGGCGGCGGTGTAGGCGGTGATCGTCTTGTGGAAGGGAAGCCGGTCGTTCTTGCGTGCGAGGAATTCGATGAAGGGCACCGGTTCGGAGCCGGTGGTGTCGACGAACTGGATTCCGAGCCCCTTCGGCAGCACATTCGTGATCCGGCGGGTGTGGGTTTCGCCGCTGGTATCTCCCGGCAGGAACTTCTTCTCGGTGGACCCCGGCTCGATGCCCGTGCGATCCGCCTCGGAGAGCGTCGCGTAGATCGCGGCCCCCTTCGCGACCGAGAGATTCGGGTCGGACAGTTTGGGCTCCCAGCCGAAATCTGCGCGCAGCATCGCGGTCACCGCGGGCATCTGGGACGATCCGCCGACCAGGAGTACCTCGTCGATCGTGATCCCCGGGTCCTTCTCGCGGGCCGAGGTGAGGGTGCGTTCCACGATGTCTCTGGTCTGTTGCAGGAGTCCGCTGGTGAGTTCCTCCAGATCGGCCCGGCTGATGTCGAGTTTCGCCCGGTCGTTCCCGTGCTTGAGCGAAATCGTGGTCCGTTCCTTCTTGGACAGCGAGATCTTCGCCTTCTCGGCTTCCTCGTAGAGGTTCTGCGCGAAGTAGTCGTCGTCCATGGGGTCGTCATCCACGCCGGTCTCCGCGATGAAGCGGTCGTAGATGTGCGCTACCAGCCGTTCGTCCCAGTGTGCGCCGCCGAGCTTGCGATTCCCGTCGATCGCCACCACCTCGAGCGCCTCGGGGGAGATGCGCAGAATCGTGGTGTCGAAGGTTCCGCCACCGAGGTCGTAGATCAGGACGGTTCTCCGTTCGCTCCGGATCTTCACGCCGTACGCCAGCGCGGCCGCGACCGGTTCGGTGACGATGCCGACCACGTCGAGCCCGGCGATCACGCCGGCCTGCCTGGTCGCCTCGCGCTCGCGGACGCCGAAGTACGCAGGCACCGTGATCACCACCCGCTCGACCTTCTTCCCGGTGCCGTCCTCCGCGTACGCGGCGAGGGCGCGCAGGATCAGGGCGGAGATCGACTCGGGGTTGAACGGCTTGCCGTCGAACTCCAGGGGGTGCGTCTCGCCCATGAAGGCCTTGATCAATGTGACCACGCGGTCCGCGTCCACCTTGGCGGTGTTCTTCGCTTCCTGTCCCGTGATCACGTGGCCCGTCTCGGGTTCGAAATAGACCGCTGACGGCGTCGTCGGCAGGCCGTCGGGATTGTTGATCACGAGCGGCTGCCCGAAGTCATCGATGTGAGCGATCGCGGAGAAGGTGGTGCCGAGATCGACACCGAAAATGTCTGTCACTGTCTTCCGATCTGGTCGATAGGGTGATGCGGGTGTTCAGTGCTCGACGTACTTCCAGACCGAAACTTTTGCGTAGATCACCGGCTTGTCCGAGGAAACATTGCGAAACCCTTGGTGATAGATGGAGCTGACGCGGTCGTGCTGTGCTTCGATCTCGGTGCCGACCGTTCCGCACGGCTGGTGGATCCGCCGATCGAACGGATCGCCGATCTCGACGCCGATCGTGACCGCGCCGAGCCCCTCGAGAATGTCCTCGATTCGGGCGGTGACCGTGAGGAAGTCTTCGGCGAATGCCCGGGTACCCTCGGATTCGCCGAGTTCGCCGGCGTGTTTCGCATTACGGACGCATTCGCCGTGCAACTCCGCGAGTGACTTGATCACGGGGCGCAGACTCGCTCGGAGGAGGTCGCCCTCGAGGACGGCCACGCGCTCGTGCATCCGCTTGTTGATCGCCTCGAGGCTCTCGGAACGATCGTTCAGACGCCGGATCTCGTCGGTGAGATCCTGCAGTACCCGGCTGGCCATGGGCGTCGTGGGGGCCGACGATGGGATGGTCGCGTGCTCGTCCTCGTTGAATGGCGCAGCGAGGCCTTCGGGGTGGGTCACTGTTCTCTCTCGGTTGGAATCGTCTGATTACTGACAGGTGTTCTCGGGCGGTTCGGCTGTCGGTCGTCGTCTGGCGCCGACCCTATCCAGCTCCGGAGTTTCCTGATGTCGGGCATTCGACGGACACTTCGGGCCACGCGGTTACAGGTCATCGATATCGATCAGGGCGTCCTGCAGCGCGCGCGCGACCAGTGCGGCCTTTGTCGTGGCCGGACGCCCGACCGCTGCATATTTCTCTCGGATGCGGGACAGATGCGTGTTGATGGTCCCCTGGGATATGAACAGACGCCGGCCGGCTTCAGTCTTGGAATCCGAATCGATCCAGGCGAGGAGTACCTCGATCTCGCGCATACTGAGTGCTGGCCGCAAGCCGAATCTCCTCGAGAAATCCGCTGGAAGGTGCTCGGAACTCGGAGTGATTGTCATGAATTATTCCTTCACGAGAGGCGTACAGCCGGCATCGGAAACGATGCCTGCTGTACGTCGGTCACCCAGCCGCGCGAGACCTGCCCCGTCCGGAGCTCCGGATCAGAAGAACCGGTTCTTGATGTCTCGGCCGCAGATGCGGAGCATCAGGACCGTGATGACCATGAGCGCGATGAAGACGGTGGCCCGGGTGAAGTCGCCGGATTCGTCCACGCCCCCGGTGTAGGCGGCCTGGCCGTACTGGTAGGAGGCGAAATCGGCGATCAGCAGCCCCACCAGGGCGATCCACGCCCAGGTGCGCTTCGGACGCGCTGCCGCAGTATGGATACGGATTCGCTGATTGCCGGCGCCGTTGTTGGCGAACACATTGCTGTTGTGGTGGGCGGAGTAGTTCTGCTGCTGCGTATGCGGATTCTGATGCGGGCCGGGAGGTTGCGACATCACCGCCTCCCTCGGGGGCCGCCGAACGTGATGTTCTGCTCACCTCCGTTGTTCGTGACGACATTGCTGTTGTTACTGGCTGTGATGTTCTGCGTGGGGTAGCCGCCGGGCGCGGGGCCGGATGCCGCAGACCCGAGGTCGGGGACCATCCGGTCGATCAGGTCGTCGATATCCGAGTCCATCGTGCGCTGGCGGATGCGCCAGAATTGCGAGCGGCCCAGATCCCGGATGTCCGGGGGCAGCTGGTCGACGGCGGGCAGCTCGGTGTCGTCGAGCAGCACCGGTATCACCGGCGTCTCGCGCCGGTAGGCGGTGGCGAGCTCGAGGCGAACCCAGTCCTCGCGGTCGTCGAGTCTGCGGTTGCCGGTGGTATCGGAGGCATCTAGCCAGTGCGGTCCGATCACCGCGACCAGCAGGTCAGCTTGCTCGAGTGCCTTCCGGATCCGGCGCGCGTAGAGCGTGCCGAGCCGTAGCGAATCGTCGTCGCGAAAGATGTTGTCGCGGCCGAATCGCTCCGCCATCTGCTTCGAGATCTCGCGCACCGCATACGCGCTGTCCGCGATGCGGTAGTTGAGGAAGATTTTCGTCAAAAGGGTTCGCTCCTCGCGATGGGATAGGGGACAGATGTGACACGCGTCGGGTGCGTCGCACCCGTTCGTTTCTCGGAGCCTCGATCCGTGGTGTCACTCCCGCGATGCGAATCCGATTCGACGGTCTGTTCCCAGGATGCCGTCCGCGGCCGGACCGAGACAATGGTTGCCCGTTGCATGCTCGTGCAGGCAACAGGCGCAACTTCGGAATTCAGCGACGGTTGAGCGCGTCCCGCAGCGGGGTGGAGATGCGGTGCACGACCGGATGGCCCGGGAAGCGGCTCACCGTGCGGGCGAAGTCGTGCAGATCCAGGCGAACGGTGACCGAATCGACGGCGCGTACTACGTTCAGCAGCGGTTCGATGAGTTCGCAGGCCCGGTCGACGTCACCCATCGCGGCATGGACGAGCGCCTGTCTGGTGCCGAATCGGGCGCGATCGCGATCCGATTGCCCGCTGGCAGCCGACATTCCGGCATCGAAGAGCCGGGCGGCAGCCTCGAGGTTGCCGAGATCGTAGTGGCACCACGCCTCGATCAAGATGGATCGCCCGTGCAGTGCCAGCGGACCGAGTGGATCGTCGGTGCCGGCGCGGTGGACGTGATCCCAGAGCTCGCCCGCGCGCTCCAGCGCGCGCATGGTGTTCGCCGCGTCCGAGCCGATGGCATAGCCCTGGGCCGCGCCGAGCGCGGCCAGCCATCGGATTCGTGGATCGATCGCGCTGTCGCCGAGCACCTGCTCGGTCAGCCCGGTCGTGGCCGAGGAGTCGGCCCGGTACAGGCTCAGCACGGCCCTGCGGACCAGTGAATAGCTGGCCATGCTGGTGTCTCCCGCCGCGGCCGCGAGGGTGACCGCCCGCTCGGTCCACCAGGTGGCGCCGACATCGTTTCCGCACTCCTGCGCCATCCACCCGGCGAACTCGGCGGTGCGGGCGGCATGGTGCAGCAGCAGGGGCCGGTTGCCGCCGGAACCCCGGTGCGCGGCGGCGGTGGCGACGTGGTTCTGCGCCGCCACCATGGGCAGCACCATGCTGGGGCTGGTGCTGCGGCCCAGCCGCCGGAGTTCGTCGAACACCGCCGCCAGCCCGGCGATCGGATCGGTGGAGAAGCCGGCGACAGCGGGGTAGGTCACAATCGGCGGGCCCGGAGACTCGCTGATCTCGATGATGCCGGAGCCATCGGGATGCAGGTGCTGCGTCCACGCGGTGTCGATCGGCAGCTCCGGCTGTGGCGCGGGCCTGGTGTCGGTGGCGGCGAGCGCGATCAGCCGGCCGTCCGCCGACAGCGCGGAGTCGCAGGCGCGGGCGAGCGGGGCTATCGGGGTCACCCGGCCGTTCTCGATCTTGCTCAGATGGCCCTTGCTGTAGTACACGAGCTCTGCGAGTTCGCCGAGTGACAGGTTGCTCTTGAGCCGGAGCCTGCGCAACTCTTGGCCGAATGTACGATCCACCACTCCATCGTTCCGCGTAAATTCCAACTGTGCTCGGGATCGGTGTCCGCCGTTCGACGGACTTGCCCCGGCGATCTTCGTATGCATTCAAGTCGCTGCACGTGCCTCTGCCACGAGTGTACGTATCTACAGTCACAGGTGCGCTTCTCGCGGCTATAGTTCCAGTTGGGCTACTCTTCGGTGAGTAGGATCGAAGGGACTCGGGGCGCATGAATACAGATCATCGTGTAAAACATCTGGAGATGCTGCAAACTGTTATCACGAGATTGAGTCAGCAATCGTTCACTGTTCGAGGTTGGTCGGTTACTCTCGTCTCGGTAATATTCGCGTTCCTGACGACACAGGATTCGAGAACGTCGATGTTGATTCTGTTCGCATTGGCTCCGGCATGGATCTTCTGGGGCCTGGACGCGTACTACCTGAGCCTGGAGCGGCGCTATCGCGTGCTCTTCGCCGATGTTGCGCGGCAGATCCGGGAGCCGAGCGCAATGGAAACGACACTATTCGAAATGGTGCCGGAGTCCGGGCAGCCCTTCCGGGCGCTCGTGCGGGCAGCGCGAACACCGGGGGTCGCGGCGATACCTGGCGTTCTGACGGTGATGGTCGTGGGGTACTGGGCGGTTTCGGCGGGATTGAAACCCTGACCGATGATGGAGAACGGGAGCAACGGTGCACTCGGAAAACGGTGCGATAGGCTTCGATTGTTTCCCGACTCCACATCTCGCCCTGAGCTCTGCGGACGATGGTGAGCTGACCCGGGTACGGCGATTCGCGGATATGCAGGTGGTGGCGGCGGGGCGCGTCCACGAAGTACTGAGCGAAGAGTGGCAGGAATTTCGCGGCAGACCCCGGCGTGTGCGCGCACTGCTTGCGGCCTACCACGAACTCGTGCAGTGGCGTTACCGTCTCGCCCGTGTCTCGCCTGTTCGGCACGGTACGGCTGTCCCCGTCGATCCCGAGCGCTTTCTGGCCCCCATCGACCATTACGGTCCGAATTGCGATCGAATCGGCCGCGTCGGCAGGCTGCGGTTCAACAGCACCTGGAACGAGGTCGACCGGGTCTTCACCGGCGGAGTCAGCACGCCGGCATTCCGGGTCACGCTCCGGTACGGACGGGCGGCGGAAGCCCGCTTTCTCCGCAGCGGTGCCGCCGGTGACATCTTGACCAGCTCCGTCCGGCTGCCGGACGGCACTCGCATCGACGGGAACAGGCTGGTGCGCGGCGCGGCGGCGCGGGAGCTGGCGCGGGAGCTGGCGGCGCGGGTCGCGGGGCGCGGATGTGACACCCGCAGATTCGAGACCGGTGGAGCTCCGATCTATGTGGTGACCGCTGAGAATACCGCCCGAGCGGAGATGTTCCGGCAGGCGATCGACCTGCTGGCGGGCGCCGGTGCCGACGATGTCGCCAGCTGGCAGCAGGCCAGGTTCCTGTTGTACCAGGCTCCCAGAACCAAGCGCGGCAGTGATTCGGTGATTCGCACCTTCCTGGTCGCCGTCGGTGCCGTGCTGTTCGGGGCCGCACCGCGACTCGTACACGACGTGGATCTCCAGTGCCTCGTTCTCGGGCAGGGCAGGGCGACCGCCATGTCGGGCGACCCGGGGTCGGAATCCGCGCCGCAAGCCTCGCTGGAGAGTTAGAACGTGTTATAGTTTCGACCGTCCGCCGGCCGGGTTGCGCCGTGGCCGTGGTCCGGCGCAACCGAGAAGAACACGTCTCAGTTTCGACTGCGGCACGCGCCGAGAGGGGCACGATGAACACACCTGCGCCGAGCCGGGAGCCCGATCCGCTGCACCGGGAGCCGTTGCCGGTGGATCTGCTGATCCGCTCGCTGGACCGCTACGCCGACCGGACCGCCGTGCACATCGGCGACGAGACGCTGACCTATCGCGAGGTGCGGGATCGGATCAGCACCGTCGCGCAGGCGTATCGGGCGCTCGGGCTCGGCGTCGGCAGCCGGGTGGCGCTGCTCTCGGCGAACCGGCCGGAGGTGCTGTTCACGCAGGGGGCGAACGGGGTCGTCGGGGTGCGGTTCGTGTCGCTGCACCCGATGGGGTCGCTGGACGACCACGCGTATGCGCTGGCGGACGGCGATATCGAGACGCTGATCTACGACCCGGACAAGTACGAGGAGCGGGCGGCGCAACTCGCGGCGGCGGTGCCGAGCCTGAAAACCCTGCTGGCGCTGGGGCCCACCGCGGCGGGGACGGATCTGATCGCGACGGCGGCGGGGTTCGAGCCGGAGCCGCTGACCGCGCCGGACGTGTCGCTGAACGACACCGGGAGCCTGGCCTACACCGGCGGTACCACCGGCAAGTCCAAGGGCGTCATGCTCAGCTACCGGGGCGCGGCGGCGCTGCTGCGCATCCAGATGGCGGAGTGGCAGTGGCCGGCGGAGACCCGCTTCCTGGTCTGCACGCCGCTGAGCCACGCGGGCGGCGCGTTCTGGAATCCGACCAGCCTGCAGGGCGGGTCGATCGTGGTGCTGCCCGGGTTCAGCCCGGCGGCGGTGCTCGCGGCGATCGAGAAGTACCGGATCACCTCGACCATGCTGGTCCCGACCATGCTGTACGCGCTGCTCGACTACCCGGAGCTGGACAAGTACGACCTGTCCAGCCTGGAGACGGTCTTCTACGGCGCCTCGGCGATCTCGCCGACCCGGCTGGCCGAGGCCGTCCGGAAGTTCGGCCCGATCTTCTTCCAGTTCTACGGCCAGGCCGAGAGCCCGATGACGATCTCGGTGCTGCGCAAGGAGGATCACGACCTGGACAAGCCGGAGCGGCTGGCCTCCTGCGGCAAGCCGGTGCCGTGGCTGCACGTGGCGCTCCTCGACGACCAGGGCAATACGGTGCCCGACGGCGAGCCGGGCGAGGTCTGCGTGCGCGGGCCGCTGGTCATGCAGGGGTACCTGAACAAGCCGGAGCAGACGGCGGAGGCGACCCGGTTCGGCTGGCTGCACACCGGCGATATCGCGCGGCAGGACGCGGAGGGGTTCCTCTACATCGTCGACCGCAAGAAGGACATGATCGTCTCCGGCGGGTTCAACGTGTACCCGCGCGAGGTGGAGGACGTGCTCTCGGCGCATCCGGCGGTGAGCGCCGCCGCGGTGATCGGGGTGCCGGACGACAAGTGGGGCGAGGCGGTCAAGGCGGTGGTGGTGCTGCGCGAGGGGCAGCAGGTCGCCGTCGAGGAGTTGCAGGCGCTGGTCAAGGAGCGCAAGGGGGCGGTGTACACGCCGAAGTCGGTGGATTTCGCGGCGAGTATTCCGGTGAGCCCGCTCGGTAAGCCGGACAAGAAGGCGCTGCGCGCGCAGTACTGGGGCGAGTCGGCGCGTCAGGTGAACTGAGGAATCATGCCGCCGGGCAGTGCGATTCGGGCGCGGCGCGCAGCCGCGTCCCGGGTGCTGCCCGGCGGTGGGGGCGGGGCGCGGTGCGTGCGACGGCCCGTTTCAGCGGTCCGGCGGACCCGCGAGGATCGCGGTGACGGTGTCGAGCAGCTCCGCCAGCACCTCCTCGGCGGTGAGGTGGGTGCCGCTGAGCGCGAGGATGTCACGCAGCCGGTCGCGGTCGCCGAGGGTCTGGAAGGTGAAGGTCATCGCCTGGGTGAGGCGGAAGCGCACCGTGCGCGGCGGGAGCTCCGGGTGCAGCCGGGTGAGCAGCTCGGTGAAGCGCACGGCCTGACCGGCGAACTCCTCGGTCATCTGGCGGAGCGCGCCGTGGTTGACGGTGATCACGTCGGCGACGACGGTGACCCAGTCACCGCCGCCCGCCGCCATGGCATCGGCGACCGGGCGGACGAAGGCCTCGGCCAGGGCGCGGGCGGAGGGAGCGCCCGCCTCGGCGGCGTCGAGCAGCTCGGCGCGGCGCACCGAGATCTCCCCGCCGCGCGCCCGGATCACGGCCCGGACCAGCGCGTCCTTGGAGCCGAAGTGGTAGTGCACCGACGCGACATTGGCGCCGGCCGCCGCCATCACCGCGCGCAGCGAGACGGCGTCGATGCCGCGTTCGGCGAAGAGCCGCTCGGCGGCGGCCACCAGCCTGCGGTCGGTGGACAGCGTGACGTCCGCGCGCGGCGCGCCGGATCCCGCTGTATCCCGGCCCGCAGTCACGAAACCGACCCTAGCGCCCCGCACCCGGTCCGCGAGACCGACGCGGGGCGCGGCGTTGCCGCCATCTCCGGCGCGGCGCCCGGCCTACGACGTCTTGTGCGGCACGCCGACGACCAGCCCGCCGTCCACGATGAACTCCGCACCGGTGGCGTAGGACGACTCGTCGCTGGCCAGGAAGAGCACGAAGGTCGCGACCTCCTCCACCGCGGCCGGGCGGCCCATCGGGATGGTGACCATGTCGTCCGGGATGTTCTCCGTCATGGGGGTGCGGATCAGCCCCGGGTGCAGCGAGTTCACCCGGATGCCGAGCGGCGCCAGCTCCAGCGCGGCCGACTTGGCCAGGCCGCGCACGCCCCACTTGGTGGCGACGTAGCCGTGCGCCCACGGCGCCCCGCGCAGCCCCTCGATCGAGGACACATTGATGATCGAGCCGGTGCCGGCCTTCTTCATGGCGGGCACGGCGGCGCGCAGGCCGAGGAAGGTGCCGGTCAGGTTGACGTCGAGGATGCGGCGCCACTGGTCCAGATCGAACTTGTGGATGGGCGCGCCGTTCACGATGCCCGCGTTGTTGACCAGCACGGTCAGCGAGCCGAACTCCTGCACGGCGACGGCCACGGCCGCGTCCCACTCCTCGGGCTGGGTGACATCGAGGTGGACGTAGCGCGCGTTCGGGCCGATCTCCTCGGCCAGCGCCTTGCCCGCGTCGTCCAGGATGTCGCCGATGACGACCTGCGCGCCCTCGGCCGCCAGCAGCTTGGCGTGCGCGGCGCCCATGCCCCTCGACCCGCCGCTGATGAGTGCAACTTTGCCGTCCACGCGTCCCATGGGGCGACGTTATCATAGGGTCTGGAACAGGTTCCAGACAGATATCCGGACAGGTGCTCGATCACCGTTCGGCAGAGGAGATTCCATGCCCATCCGCGTCGTCCACATCGCCACCGGGAACGTGGGCGCGCTGGCGCTGCGCCAGCTCGTCACCGACCCGCGCTTCGAGCTCGCCGGGCTCGCGGTCGCCACGCCGGGCAAGGTCGGGAAGGACGCGGGGGAGCTGGCCGGGCTCGACGTGGTCACCGGCATCACCGCGGTGGACGACCTGGACGCGCTGCTCGCGCTGGAGCCCGACTGCGCGGTCTACTGCGCCATGGGCGACACCAGGCCGATGGAGGCGCTGGAGGACTGCCTGAAGTTCCTGGCCGCCGGGGTGAACGTGGTCGGCTCGGCGCCGGTCTCGTTCCAGTACCCGTGGCAGGTGCTGCCGCAGAAGGTGATCGACCGGGTGCAGCGGGCGGCGGTGGACGGCGGGGCGAGCTTCTTCGTCACCGGGGTGGACCCGGGGTTCGCGAACGACCTGATCCCGTTCGCGCTCGCCTCCACCTGTCAGCGGATCGAGCAGGTGCGCTGCCTGGAGATCGCGGACTACGCGACCTACGACGGCGCGACCGTGATGTTCGACGTCATGGGGTTCGGCAAGCCGCTGGACGAGGTGCCGCTGCTCCTGCTGCCCGGGGTGCTCACCATCGCGTGGGGGTCGACGCTGCGGCAGCTGGCGGCGGGGTTCGGGATCGAGCTGGACGAGATCACCGAGAGCTACGAGCGGGAGCCGGCGCCGGAGGCGTTCGACATCGCGGCCGGGCACGTGCCGAAGGGCGGGGTGGCGGCGCTGCGCTTCGAGATCGTCGGGCGGGTCGGCGGGCATCCGGCGATCGTGGTGGAGCACGTGACCCGGCTCCGCGACGACCTGCGGCCGGATTGGGCGCGGCCGGCGCAGGAGGGCGGGTCGTACCGGGTGGAGATCACGGGGGAGCCGTCGTACACGGTGGATATCTGCCCGACCAGCGAGCTCGGCGATCACAACCACGCCGCGATCGTGGCGGCGGCGGGGCGGATCGTGAACGCGATCCCGGATGTGGTGGCGGCGGAGCCCGGGTTGCGGACCACCGCGGACCTGCCGCTCGGCACCGGCAGGGGAGTGTTCGCGGTCCCCGTGATGTGAGGGGCAGGGGCCGGCCGGGTTCCGGCCGGCCCGAGAGCCGCCGGGCCGAGCCGTGCGTCGCGGATCCGCCCCGCGGCCGAGCCGTGCGCGGGCCGGTTCGGTGTCGTGACCGCGTGGGGCGGCCTGGCTCGACGGCGCGGTCGTGCCGGGCCCCTATTCCCGCGGACCGCGGTACAGCGTCACCGCGCAGGCCCCGCCGAGCCCGAGGTTGTGCGCCAGCCCGATTCGGGCACCAGGGACCTGCCGTCCCTCCGCCAGCCCCCGCAACTGCCAGGACAATTCGGCGCACTGCGCCAGCCCGGTCGCGCCCAGCGGATGCCCCTTGGAGATCAGCCCCCCGGACGGGTTCACCACCCACCGCCCGCCGTACGTGGTCGCCCCCGACTCCACCAGCGCCCCGGATTCCCCCGGCGCACACAACCCGAGCGCCTCGTAGGTGAGCAGCTCGTTGATCGAGAAGCAGTCGTGCACCTCGAGCACGTCCACCTCCTCGATGCCGACCCCGGCCGCCTCGAAGACCTGCCGCCCGGCCCGCCGCGTCATGGGCGTGCCGACCACGTCGATCATCGACCCGCTCGCGAAGGATTCGGCGTCGTCGGTGACGAGCGCCTGCGCCGCGATCTCCACCGCCTGCCCGCCGAGCCCGTGCTCGGAGACGAACCGCTCGCTCGCGATCACCGCGGCGGCGGCGCCGTCCGACATGGGTGAGCACTGCGAGCGGGTGAGCGGGTCGTGCACCGGCTTGTCGGCGAGCACCTGCTCGACGGTGTAGGCGTTCTGGAACTGGGCGTACGGGTTGCGCGTCGAGTGCTCGTGGTTCTTCACCGCGACGGCCGCCAGCTGCTCCCGCGTGGTGCCGTGCGCGCGCATGTGCTCGGCCGCGGCGGCGCCGAAGAACTGGGTGGTGAGCGGCGCGGTGCCGAACCCGGCCGCGGCCTTCAGCGCCGCCAGGTGCCGGTCGATGGTGGTCACCGCGGGCCGCGCCCCCGACCCGGCCATGGCCTCCCTGGTCATCTGCTCGAAGCCGAGGGCGAGGGTCACGTCGGCGGCGCCGAACCGCACCCACTCCTGGGCGAGCAGCAGCGCGGAAGTGCCGGTGGCGCAGTTGTTGTTGACGTTCACCGCCGGAATCCCGGTCAGCCCGACCTCGTACAGCGCGCGCTGGCCCGCGGTGGAGGGCTGGAACACGTACCCGACGGCGGCCCGCTGCACCCGGTCGTAGCCGATGCCCGCATCGCCGAGCGCGCCGCTCACCGCCTCGGCCACCATCTGCGGGTAGGTCCAGTCGCGGCTCTGGATCTTCTCGAACTTCGTCATTCCGACGCCGACGACGTAGGCCCGGTTGGTCATGCGTTCTCCTCGGATCAGGGCCGGTCGCTGCCGACGACCCACAGGGCGTGGAACTGGGAGGCGCCGCCCATGGCGTGCCCGACGGCCAGGCGCGCGCCGTCCACCTGGTGCTCGCCCGCGGTGCCGCGCACCTGCAGCGCGGCCTCGGCGAAGCGGAGCAGCCCGGTGGCGCCGGTGGGGTTGCCGGAGAGCACGCCGCCGGAGGGGTTCACCGGCAGCCTGCCGCCGAAGGCGGTGCTGCCGTCGTCGACGAGCTCCCAGGCGCGGCCCTCCTCGGCCAGCCCGATGTTCTCCAGCCACATGGGCTCGTACCAGCTGTACGGGATGTACAGCTCGGCGGTGTCGATCTCGGTGGCGGGGTCGGTGATCCCGGCCTGGCGGTAGGCGTCGGCGGCGCACTGGCGGCCCGCCTCGGGGTTCACCTCGTCGCGGCCGGCGAAGTGGCCGGTCTCGGTGCGCCAGGACATGCCGTGGATCCAGGCGGGCGGGTGCGTGCCGCCGCCGGTGTCCTCCGCGCCGGTGACCACGATGGCGCAGGAGCCGTCCGACGACGGGCAGGACTCCAAATAGCGGATCGGGTCCCAGAGCATGCGCGACGCGCGCACCTCCTCGACGGTGATGTCCGGGCGCTGGATGTGCGCGTACGGGTTGCGGGTGGCGTTCAGCCGGTGGTTCACCGCGACCTGCCAGCCGATGTGCTCGGGTGCGCCGGAGCGGCGGATGTACTCGCGGATGATCGGGGCGAAGTGCGCGCCCGCGCCCGCGCCGAGGTGCGCGCTGAACGGGAGGCCGCGGGAGAGCGCCCAGGTGAAGTCGCCCTCGGATTCCTTGGAGTAGGCGACCACCAGCACCCGCTTCGCCAGCCCGGCCTGCACCAGGTGCGCGCCGTGGATGGCGGCGTGCCCGCCTACGCTGCCGCCGGTGAAGACCCTGGTCACCGGCAGCCCGCGGGCGCCCATGGCGTCGGCGAGGTAGAGCTCGGGGTTCATCACGCCGTCGAACAGGTCGGGGGTCTTGGAGAGCACCACCGCGTCGATGTCGGCGAACTCCAGCCTGGCATCGGCGAGTGCGGCGTCCACCGACTCGCGCACCAGCGCGCCGATGGTGACCTCGCGCCGCTTGGCCTGCCTGCTCTGCCCGATCCCGACGACGGCGGTTCTCATCGGTCACCCTCCAGCAGGCAGATCATGTTCTGTTGCAGCGCCGGGCCGTTGGTGGCGTGCGCGAGTGTGCGCCCGGCCCGGCCGCGCAGGATGTGCGCCGCCGCCTCGCCGATCCGGATGAGCCCGGTCGCGGTGGCGGGGCGGCCGGTGAGCGGGCCGCCGCCCGGGTTGACCGGGGTGGCGCCGAGGCCGAGCGCGGCGGCGAGAAACGGCTCCTGGTAGCTGTATTCGGTGTGCAGCTCGGCGATGTCGACGTCGGCGGCGCCGAACCCGGCGAACTCGGCCGCGGTCGCCGCCGCTCGGGTCACGGTGTCGCACGTCGTGAGATCCCGCGCGCCGAGGTAGTGCGTGTCCATCCGGTGGTCGATGCCGCGCAGCCACGCCGGACGCTCCGCCAGCGCCCGCGCGGTGTCGCCCGCGGCGAGCACGAGCACGGCGGCGGCGTCGCCCGCGGGGCCGCAGTCGTGCGCGCGCAGCGGGCTGGCGACGTACGGCGCCGCCAGCAGCTCCTCGACCGTCACCACCCCGCTGACCTGGGCGCCCGGCTCCTCCACGGCGGCGGCGAGGCTGCGCGCGACCACCTCGGCCAGCTGCTTCTCGGCCAGCGCGCCCGCGGCGAGCAGCGCGGCGGCCTGCAACCCGGCGGCGGCGTCGCGGTGCGGGCGCAGCGGGGCGAGGAAGTAGGGGTCGAGCTGGGCGGCCATGACCTGGTCCAGGTCGCTGGGGAGCGCGGCGCGGCCGATCCCGTACACCACCGCGACCTCACCCTCGCCGAGCTGCAGCCAGGTCCACGCCTCGTGCAGCGCCCAGGCCGCGTCCATCTCGACGTGCGATTCGGAGATCGGCGGCCAGGCGCCGACCGCGTCCAGCGAGTCGATGTAGGCGAAGGTGCGGCCCTCGAAGAAGTCGTGGCTGCCGGAGGCCCAGAAGTCGACCCGGTCGCGGGTGATCCCGGCCGCGGTCAGTGCGCGGCGCATGACCGGGAGCAGGATCTCGGCCATGTCGACCTCGCGGTCGGCGGCCTTCCCCGGCGACCGCTCGTACGCCACCACCGCGACATCACGCATCGGAACCCCCCGCCGTCGGCCGGAAGTACCGGATGCTGTCCAGGGAGTGCGTCAGCTCGGCCTCCTCGGCCCAGACCGACTCCACCTCCATGCCGATCTCCAGTGCGGCCGAGTCGATCTCGCGCACCAGGTGCATGAGCCTGGTGTCGGCGCCGTGCACCTGGATCTGCGCGACCGCGTACGGCGGGTCGAACTTCTGCCCGGGGAAGGGGAAGTTGACCACGCAGAAGGTGCGCACGGTCCCGGTGCCGGGCAGCGGGAAGGGCGCGGAGAGCTCGGTGAGGCAGCGCGAACAGAACTCCGGCGGCGGCAGGTACACCTGCGCGCAGCCGGGGCAGCGCCTGGCCAGCAGCTCGCGCCGGGCGAGGCCGCGCAGGAAGAGCGAGCGCCCGCCGCCTGCCACGTAGGTGTAGTCCATCTTGAACGGGCTGGTGAACGTGCTCACCGGGGCGGGCAGGGTCACGATTCCTCCAGGGGCTCGAAGCAGACGATGTCGCGGATGCTCCCCTCCCGCTCCGCGCGCCAGCGCACCCTGACCCGCAGTCCGACGCCGATCCGGTCCAGTGCGCCGCCGACGTCGACCGCGTGGAAGAGCGCGCCCTCGGTGCCGTCGATCCGGATCAGCGCCCAGGCGAAATGGCCGGGGCCGAGTTCGTCGTGCTCCCGGCTCGGCACCCCGGTCCAGCCGAGCACCGTGCCGACGTCGGGGAGTGGAACGAGTTCGCCGGTGGGGCGCGCGGTCTCCGGGTCGATCTCCAGCGGCGGGCAGAGCACGGTGCCGCGGTCGGTGCGGGCGCCGAAGAGCCGCGCTTCGCGGAGCCCGCCGAAGAACACGCCGAGCGTCGGCCCCACCGTGCGGGTGAACGGGAACTCGACGCTGTAGGGCGCGGTGAGGCTGGAATCAGCGGGTTCGCTCGGCACGGAGCCTCCTCGGGTGGGGATCGCCCACCGATCGTGGACCGGGACCGCAGCGATGTCAATCAACTGATTGAACCGCCGCGGACCGGTCTGCTCGGACAGGTGTACAGGTGTGCGCCGGTGTCGTAAGCTCGAGCACAATTAGAACCTGTTACACCACTCGGTGTGAGGAGATCGCTTGGCCATCGTCGAAACGCTGCCGCCGACCGCCGACGGGCACCGCAGGCTCGGCCTGCGCTCGCCCGCGGACGGGGCGGACGTCGGCGAGATCGTGGTGCGCACCCCGGAGGAGGTCGCCGCCGCGATCGCGACGGCCCGCGCGGCCCAGCCGGGCTGGGCCGAGCGGCCGGTCAAGGAGCGCGCCGCGATCATTCGCCGGGCCGTGCAGGTGCTGGTGGACCGCCGCGCGGAGATCGCCGCGACGGTGCGCGGGGAGACCGGCAAGCCGCTGGTCGAGGCGCTCGCGGTGGAGATCCTGCCCTCCTGCGACTTCCTGAACTACTGGAGCGGCCGCGCGGTCAAGGACCTGGCCGACGAGAAGCGGCGGCTGCACGGCTATCTCGCGCCGCTGAAGAAGCTGGTGGTGAGCTACCGGCCGCTCGGCGTCGTCGGCGTGATCACGCCGTGGAACGGGCCGTTCGTGCTCTCGATCAACCCGGTGGCGCAGGCGCTGCTCGCCGGGAACGCGGTGCTGCTCAAGCCGTCCGAGGTCACCCCGCACTCCGGCGAGTGGGCGGTGAAGGTGCTGCACGAGGCCGGTGTCCCCGAGGACGTGCTCCAGGTGCTGCACGGCGACGGGGAGACCGGCGCGGCCCTGGTCGACGGCGATATCGACAAGATCTCGTTCACCGGGAGCGTGCCGACCGGCAAGCGGATCGCGGCGGCCTGCGCCGAGCGGCTCATCCCGTGCACGCTGGAGCTCGGCGGCAAGGACGCCATGATCGTCTGCGCCGACGCGGATCTGGAGCGGGCCTCGGCGGGCGCGGTGTACCTGTCGATGTTCAACAGCGGGCAGGTGTGCGTCGGGGTCGAGCGGATCTACGTGGTGGAGAGCGTGGCCGACGAGTTCGTCGCCAAGGTGCGGGAGAAGGCGGCTGCGGTCACCTACGGCGCGGGCAAGGACGTCGGCCCGCTCTTCTGGGATCGCCAGCTCGACATCGTCAGCAAGCACGTGCAGGACGCCAGGGACAAGGGCGCCACCGTGCTGCTCGGCGGCGAGCAGGACACCGCGGACGGCGTCTACTTCCAGCCGACGCTGGTCGTCGACGTCACGCACGACATGGAGCTCATGCGCGAGGAGACCTTCGGCCCGATCGTCTCGATCATGCGGGTCGCCGACGAGGACGAGGCCGTCCGGCTCGCCAACGATTGTGCCTACGGGCTGAGCGGCAGCGTCTTCACCAGGGACCGGGCGAAGGCGGTCCGGCTGGCCCGCGAGCTGCACACCGGGTCGGTGGTGCACAACGACGCCTCGGTCATCTACGGGGTGCCGGAGGCGCCGTTCGGCGGGCGCAAGAACAGCGGGCTCGGGCAGGTCAACGGCATCGACGCACTGCGCGGGTTCACGCACGCGCAGCCGGTGCTGATCGACCGCTGGGGGCCGAAGAAGGAGAGCATCTGGTACCCGTACGCCGACGAGATGGTGCAGACGCTCGACCGCACCATCCGGCTCGGCTTCGGGAGCAGGATCGCGCGCAGACTCATGCGCTGAGCCGCGTCCGGGGGCCGTGCCCCGGGTGCGCCGCGACTTGCGGAGGGGCGGCTCCGGTTCAGGGGCCGGCCGGACGGAGGGTGCCGGCCGCCGCGATGGCGATGGCGGCGGCCAGCGCCTCCAGGGCGGGTGACTCCACCTTCCACTGCTGCCAGTACAGCGGCACGTCGACGGTGGCGTCGCCGTCGATCCGCGCCAGCTCCGGGGCCGCCGTGAGCTGCGGTTCGGCGACCATGCCCCAGCCGAGGCCGAGCCGGATCGCGGCGACGTAGGCGTGCGGGGTCGGGACGAAGTGCCGCGGCGCCGTCACCGGGCGTCTGGTCCGCCTGCGCAGGTACTCCTCCTGGAGATTGTCCTTGCGGTCGAAGTTCACCACCGGGGCGCGGGCCAGGGATTCGGCGTCGGCGCCGTCCGGGAACCAGGTCGCCGCGAACTCCGGCGCGGCCATCGGCCGGTACCGCATGATCCCGAGCGGCCGCACCGAGCAGCCCTGCACCGCGCGGCGGGTCGCGGTGATGGCGGCGACCACGGTGCCGTCGCGCAGCAGGGCGGTGGTGTGCTCCTCGTCCTCCCGGTGGATCTCGAAGCTCAGCCCCGGCGGGGTGCGGGCGAGCGCGGGCATCACCCAGGTGTCGAGCGAGTCGGCGTTCACCGCGAACGGCAGCCGCACCGGACCGGGTTCGTCTGCCGCGCCGAGTTCGCGGGCTGTCTCGCCGACGAGGAGCTCCAGCTGTCTGGCCAGGCGGAGCACAGCGGTCCCGGATTCGGTGGGGCGCACCGGTTTCACCCGCTGGACCAGGATGCGACCCGCCGCGTCCTCCAGGGCCTTGATGCGCTGGCTCAGCGCCGAGGGGGTGATGTGCAGGCGGCGGGCGGCGGCCTCGAAGGTGCCCTCGGTGACGGCGGCGCTCAGTGCGCGCAGCTGGTCGAGCTGCAGGTCCATGTTCAGAAATTCTAATGGTGCGTGAAAATCTTCAGCTGGACTGCTCGGCGGCGCGTTCCTAGTTTGGCCGGGTGACCTCCATCCTCTCCGGTTTCGGCTTCGGACTCTCGCTCATCGTGGCGATCGGTGCGCAGAACGCGCATGTGCTGCGCCAGGGAATCACCCGCACGCATGTCGGCGCGGTGGTCGCGGTGTGCGCGGTGTCGGACGTGCTGCTCATCGCCGCCGGGGTCGCCGGCTTCGGGGCGGTGGTGCGGTCGGTGCCGGAGGTGCTGGTGGTGGCGCGCTGGGCCGGGGCGGTGTTCCTCTGCGGGTACGCGGCGCTGGCGTTGCGGCGGGCGTGGAGTCCGGCGGCTCTCGTCCCCGCCGCCGATCCGCCGGGCGAGGTCGCCGACGACGCCGTGCCGGTGCCGGTCGGCGCGGTGTCGAGCAGCGCGAACGGGCGTGATTCGACCCCGCGCGGCGCCGCTCGGTTCGCCCACCCCGCTCGGGGCCGGACCGCACCCGCGCTGGGCGCGACCATCGCGACAACCCTTGCCCTGACCTGGCTCAACCCGCACGTCTACCTGGACACCGTCGTCCTGCTCGGCTCCTTCGCCTCGGCGCACGCGGGCGCGGACCGGTGGTACCTCGCGGCGGGCGCCATGACCGCGAGCGTCCTGTGGTTCCTCGCGCTCGGCTACGGCGCCCGCCTGCTCCGCCCGCTCTTCGCCCGGCCCGGCGCCTGGCGGGTGCTGGACGCCGCCATCGCGCTCGTCATGCTCGCGCTCGGCGCCGGGCTGCTGCTCGGCTGACTCAGGACCTGTGCGGCACCCCGGCGGTGAGCCCGCCGTCCACCACGAACTCCGCGCCGGTCGAGTAGGAGGATTCGTCCGAGGCCAGGAAGACCACCAGCGCCGACACCTCCTCCGGCTCCGCGCCGCGGCCGAGCGGGATCTGCAGGAAGTCCTCCGGGATCCCCTCGGTCATCGGCGTCCGGATCAGCCCCGGGTGCACCGAATTCACCCGGATGCCCTGCGGCGCCAGCTCCAGCGCCGCCGACTTGGTGAGCCCGCGCACCGCGAACTTGGTCGCCACGTACCCG
The DNA here is from genome assembly GCF_042650385.1 of Nocardia jiangsuensis. NCBI lineage: Bacteria > Bacillati > Actinomycetota > Actinomycetes > Mycobacteriales > Nocardiaceae > Nocardia > Nocardia jiangsuensis. The sequence goes on along the minus strand of NZ_JBHSAX010000033.1, from coordinate 201,145 downwards.
TGCAGCCCCGCGCTGCCGCGCAGCCCCTCCACCGACGAGATGTTCACGATCGATCCGCCGCCCGACTTCCGCAGCAGCGGCACCGAGGCGCGCATCCCGAGGAAGGTGCCGGTCAGGTTGATGTCGATGATCTTCTGCCATTCGCTGAGCTCGAAGTCGGGCAGCAGGTTCCCGTTCACGATCCCGGCATTGTTGACCAGCACGTGCAGCCCGCCGAAGCGCTCATCGGCGGTACGCACCGCGGCGCTCCACGCCTCCGGATCGCGGACGTCGAGCGGCACGTGGACCGCCGCGTCGCCGAGCTCGTCGGCCAGCGCCGCACCCGGCTCGTCCAGGATGTCGCCGAGCACCACCCGCCCGCCCTCGGCCACCACCGCCCTGGCGTGCGCGGCGCCCATGCCGCGGGCCGCGCCGCTGATCAGTGCCACTTTGCCGCTGAGTCGGCTCACCGGATCTCCTCACGTTGGTCAAGCATCGGCCCCGAACTTACGCCGCAGTTTGCTGTGACCGAGTGTTGCAGGTACTCCGTATCCACGGTTACGGTAAGGGGGACTGAAGGAGTACCGATGACGCTGCTTCGACGGCTCGCCCGGCGCGCCGACCCCGACCCCGGCGCGGTCGCGCTGCGGGCCCGCGCGGTGCGTTTCGACTGGGTGGGAACGCCCCTGCACTGGATGCCGGACGAGCCCATCGCCTCGCACCTGATCAACGCGCTGAACCTGCTGCTCCCCGAGGGTGAACGCATGTTCTGCGCCGCCTACGGTGAGGCGCTGCCACTGGTCCGCGACGAGCGGCTGCGCGCCGCCATGCTCGGCTTCGTCGGCCAGGAAGCGGTGCACGCCGACACCCACGAGCGGGTGCTGCACGAGGTGCTCGCGGCGGCAGGCATCGACCCGGGGCCGTACCTGCGGCAGGCCGAGTTCCTGTTCCGGAAGACGCTGGGGCCGCGCGCGGACGGCGCAGTCCAGATGCTCGTCGAGCGGCTCACCTTCATCGCCTGCCTGGAGCACTTCTTCGCCTACCTCGGCGACTGGGTGCTCAACGCCGACCTGGAGAGGTTCGGGGCGGACCCGCGGATGGCCGATCTGTACCGCTGGCACGGCGCCGAGGAGGTGGAGCACCGGCACGTCGCGCACGACGTCGCGGTGTACTTCGGGGCGGGGTACCTGCGGCGCTCCGCGGTGATGTCGCTGACCTTCCCGGTGTTCCTGCTGCTCCTGCTGCGCGGGACCCGCTTCCTGGTGCGGCAGGATCCGGCGCTGCCGGACCATCGGTATCCGCTGCTCCTGCTGCGGGTCGGTGCGGCCATGTGGCGCGGGGCGCTGCCGGGGGTTCCGTCGCTGCTGCGCAGCGCCGCCAGTACTTTCGTGCCTGGTTACGACCCGGGCGGGGTCGGGTCGACGGCGCAGGCGGTGGCGTATCTCGCGCAGTCGCCCGCCGCGCGGGCGGCGGCCTCGTGACCGGTGCCGACCCCGCGCTGCCCGCCGATCTCTTCGGCGCCGGACGTCCGGACCGCGCCCTCCGCGTGGTGCACGCGCTCGCCTCGGCCCGCCTGCGCTGGTCCGCGCTGACGCACCGGCAGGCCCCGGTCACCGCGGCGTACGCCGACCGGTTGCCGCTCATCCTCGCGCGCCGCGAACAGGTCGCCGACGACGTCGTCGCGCTGACCTTCCGCGCCCCCGACGGTGGCCGGCTACCCCGCTGGCATCCCGGCGCGCACCTCGACCTGGAACTGCCCTCCGGCCGCTTCCGCCAGTACTCGCTCTGCGGCGACCCGGACGACCGCCGCGCCTACCGCATCGCTGTCCGCCGCATCGACGGCGGCGCGGGCGGCTCCCTGGAACTCCACGAATCCGTCCCCGCCGGAGGCTCGCTGGTTGCTCGCGGCCCGCGCAATGCCTTCCCGTTCGCGGTCCCCGGCTTCGGATCACCCGCGCGCCGGCTGCTCTTCGTGGCAGGCGGCATCGGCATCACCCCGATCCTGCCCATGCTCCGCCTCGCCGACCGGCTCGGCGCCGACTGGTCGCTGACCTACACCGGCCGCTCCCGCGAATCCCTCCCCTTCCGCGCCGAACTCGCCCGCCACGGCAGTCGCGTCCGTATCCGCACCGACGACCGCGACGGCCTGCCGGACGCCGCCGCCCTGCTCCCCGGCCTCGCCTCGGGCACCGCCGTCTACTGCTGCGGCCCCACCGGCCTGACCGACACCGTGCTCGCCGCCACCCGCACCCTGTCCGGCGTCGAGCTGCACGTCGAACGCTTCGGCCCGGCCCCGGTGCGCGACGGCGTCCCCTTCGAACTGGAACTCGCCCGCACCGGCGAGGTACGCACCGTCCCCGCCGACCGCTCCGCCCTCGACGTCCTGCTCGCCGCGCGCCCCGACCGGCTCTATTCGTGCCGACAGGGCTTCTGCCGCACCTGCGTCACCCGGGTCCTGGCCGGCGAACCCGACCACCGCGACGGCGCGCTCACCCCGGCCGAGCGCGCGGCCGGTGCGATGCTCCCGTGCGTCTCGCGAGCCGACGGCGGCCGCCTCGTCCTCGATGTCTGAGCGCTCACCCCGCGGCGAGCCGCGCCAGCTCCGACTCCACCGCCGCGACCTGGTCCGCGCACACCCCCCATGGCCGCTGCACGCCGACCACCGTGTCCAGATCCCAGAGCACGCACCGCTCACCGGGCCGCGCCACCAGCGACCAGGCCACCACCGTCCGCCCGAGCTGCCGCTCCATCGGCTCCGGCTCGCCGCGCCGCGGACCGGCGCCATCGGGGTAGTGGTGCAGGAAGCGGCCGTACGCCGCCGCGCAGAACTCCGCGTACCGCTCGGTGCAGAGGATGAGCCCGTGCCAGGCCTCGTCCACCGCGTGCGAGGGCATGCCGATCATCCGGTCGTCGCGCAGCGCCGCCCCGCAGCAGCGCAGCCACTGCCGCAGCCCGGTGATCACCAGGTCGCGCGGCTGCCACGGGCAGGTGGTGAAGACCGGCTCGACGAGTTCCAGTGCGGCGACGGCGCTTTCGACGCGGCCCAGGTCGATCCCGGGCCGCGCGGCCGCGCGGGAGCGGAGGAGGGCCACCGCCCCACTGTAACCAGCGGCGCCGATTCGCGCTGCTCGGAGCCGGTTTCGCCGCTACCATTCGGCCATGATCGCCGTTCTCGTCGTCGCGCTGGTGCTGCTGGTACTGGTCTTCCTCGTCATCGGGTTCCTGGTGTGGCGCCTGGTCGCGAGCGCGCACGATCAGATCGGCACCTCCACCTCGTCGATCGGCGGCGGTTCCGCGCCGTGGAGCGCCGCCGACTCCGGTACGTCCTGGTCCGACGGTGGCTCGGGCTTCACCGGCGGGGATTCCTCCTCGGACGACCCCCACTCGCACGGCTCCTCCTGCTCCAGCGGCAGCTCGTGCAGCAGTGGTTCCTCGTGCAGCAGCGGTTCCTCGTGCAGCAGCGGAAGCAGTAGCGGCTGCGGTGGGGGATCCTGACCGTTTCCGCCAGAAGCCGACGCCATCAGGTATTGCTGCGCGTTAACTGATTCGGCCGATCCGACCGCGCCCGTGGGGTGTCCCGCTTCCCTGCATCGAGACCATCCGTTGGTCGCATCCGAAATTTGTCGGAGATCACAATTTCGGCCCGGCCGCCGGCTGTGATTGTGCACAAGCTGGGCCGATGTCGAAGAACAATCCATCCCGAATGGTTTGAGTGACCGCAGGTTCGGGAAACTTGGAAATACAGACCGGCTACCCGGTGCGGTGTTCCGATTGCGGGGCTACTGTGCCGTCCGTGGAAATTCTGATCGTGGTCGCGGTCGTAGCAGTCGTTCTGTTCATGGTCATCGGAGTCGTGCAAATCGCCAGCCGTCCCCCGCTGGATCGCAGTCGCTGGGAGAATGCCGAACCCAGGGAGGCGCGTATCGACAGCGGTCCCCGCTAACCCCCTGTCCCCGCGTCCGGTGCGTTCGCGCACCGGACGCGACGGATCACGCCCGCTTCCCCCGCGCCGGCGTCAGCACCACCACGGCGAGCGGCCGCGCGGTCAGCTTCTGATAGTCGGTGTACCGCCCCTGATTCACCCCGTCCACGATCGTCCACCGACGCAGATAATCCGGATCCCCCGGATACGTCGGCACCGCCGTCACCTCGATCTTCTCCCGCCCGACCTGGATCGCGCACTCCGGCCGCGCCTGCACATTCGCCAGCCACCCCGGAGCCCGGTCCGCACCGCCGTTCGACGCCGTCACCAGGAAATCGTCCCCATCCCGGCCGTACGTCAACGCCGCCACCCGCGGCTCCCCGGTCTTCCGTCCCACGGTCCGCAGCAGCAACGTCGGATTCCCGAGCAACACCCGGTGCCCCAGCCGCCCGTCACTGCGTTCGTACACCCACTGGTGCGCCTGCAACAGCCGCACGAACACACTCGCCATCACGGCCTCCGAAACCTCGTGGGAACGTCCTGTCACCCTAGTGTCGAGTTCGCAACTGGTGTCCGGATCACGTGAGCCGGTAGCATCCGGTGGCACTCGTGATCACGAGGTCGGGGGCGGTAGCTCAGTCGGTTAGAGCCGTGGACTCATAATCCATTGGTCGCGGGTTCGAGCCCCGCCCGCCCCACAAGTTCGAGTTCGGCCGCCCGCCCCGCGCCTGCTTCGCAGCGAGAAACGCCCCCTCGGATCGATGCTTATCGGTCGGTGGTTCGGCATGATCGCGAGATGACTCCCGGTTCGCCGCGCCGACCGAGTCCGTCGGCTCCGCGCAGAGTCGCCGGCGACGGCCTGCGTCGACCGGTCCGGAGGCGAGCGCGACGCAGCCTCCCCCCGCCTCGGCGGAGCAGGTTGCGGCGCAGCACGGCGAGCCAGCGGCTCCATGTGCCGCATGCCGTCCGGTTTCGAGCGCTCAGGAACTTCCTCCGCGCCGTAGCCGAACGATTCCGAGGGATCACGATCGCTGAAGTCGCGGGTCTCGTGACCGCCTTGACGGCCATCGGGGCGGTGCTCTTCACCGCGAGGTCGTTCGAAGCGAGCCGGCTGCAGGTCGAGACGCAGCGGGAGACGCAGATCAACGACCGGTACTACCGGGCGGTGTCACAGCTGGGATCGGAGAATCTCGACACCCGGCTGGGCGCCATCTACTCGCTGGAGCGGTTGGCGGTCGACTCTCCCCGAGACCACTGGGGTGTGTTCTCGGTTCTGTCGGCGTTCGTGAGGACGCATGCGCCGGTGGGCGAGTCGTGTGACTCGATCGGGGGAGGCGCGGCGGTTGCTCCGGATATCGAGGCCGCTTCGACCGCTATCGCTCGCCGAGGGTACGAGGAGGACGGGGCGGCGAAGACGCGTGGTGCGGAGATTCATGCCGTCGATGTGGGCGGCGCGTGTCTGGCCGGTGTGCTGATGGTGGACGTGACGTTGACGAATACCGATTTCCGTGGGTCCGACCTGAGTGGCTCTGTCGTCGACTCATCGAAGGTCTTCGATACGAACTTCGATTCGGCCGACCTGCGCGGGGTGGTGATGACCGACACCGAGGTGTGGCGGAGCACGTTCCGGGGCGCCGATCTGTCGGGTGCGAGTTTCGACACATGCGACCTGAACGAGGTCGGATTCCAGAATGCCGACCTGAGGAGGGCGAGCTTCGAGTCCACGTCGCTCGAGCACGTCGATCTGAGTGGTGCCGATCTGTCCGGGGTCGATTTGTCCGGAGTTGCTGTCGCGGGGGTGAAATACGACGGTAGAACTGTCTGGCCGGTGGGGTATCTGCCGCCGCCCAGCCGCTGAATGGTTCAGGCCGCGGTCAGCAGGAAATACGCGTAGTTCCGGTCGAGCTCGTTCTCCGGAACCAGATGAACTGCTTCCGGTCGGAAGCCGGTTTGCCCCGCCAGCTTCCAGAAGTGATCGATGGGGAAAATCGTCTGGGAGGCGAGGTTCCGCGCATAGCTGCGCCTGGGAGCGGTCCGGCCGTCGCTGTCGCGGTACTTGACCTGGATGAACGCGACCCCGCCCGGGGCGAGCACCGCGCGCGCGATACGAAGGATCCGGGTGGCGTACTCCGCGGAGGGCAGCAGCTCGACGACGTAGAGGCAGAGGAATACGTCGCAGCTCGCGCGCCCGATGGTGTCGACGGCCGCTTCGGGGTTCTCGACCTCCACGAGCAGCGGCACGAAGTCGACGTCGCACGCGGCGAGCGTGTGCTCGCGGCATTCGTCCAGACTCGCCCGCACGACGTCGACCGCGACGAACCGCTCCGCGCGAGGCGCGAAGGCAACGGCGTTGGCGCCACCGCCACACCCCCACTCGGCCACCGTGCCGAACGACGGCGGGGTGTCGAGAACCCGGGCGAGCTTGTCGAAGAGCGCCAGGTGATCCTGCCCCACCTTCTCCCACTGCCCGGGAATCCCCGTTCGCCAGTGTGAATTGCCGGCCCAGGCCGGCTCGGCGGGGCTGGTCCAGTACTGGGCCGCCTCGGCGATGACCCGATTCTCGGACCGCCTCGGCCCGATCCGGTCCAGGGCCTCACGCCCACGCCTCTTCAGTCGCCGCGTCATACCTATAGCCCTGTCCTCCACCGGTCCCCCTCGCCGCCGATGCTGCCTGCCCCGAGTCCAGGGGCTGGCGTCATCGGCGTATGTGCTGCGCGGCTACGGCCAATCGGCGCAGTCGGTGCCTGGCTGCGCCGAGTCGAGGGTTGACCAGTTCCAGCCCGGTGGAGTGGGCGATGGTCTCGACGACCTCGTCGACCGTCAGGTGGTCGGTGGCGATGTGCGAGGCGAAGCGGTCGTCGGTGAGGGCGGCGACGCAGCGGTCGATCTGCCGCATCGCCCAGCTCTCGCCGGATCCGAACAGGGCCTCCAAGCGGGTGCTCAACCGGTGCCGCAGCACCTCGGGCGCGGCGAGGAGGGCGAAGTGCCGTACCTCGGCGCCGGACTCGGCGAGGGCGTCCATGATCTCGTCGAAGTACTGCGCGCGGACCAGCGTCATCGGCACCAGGACCGGGCCGGGGTGCACGGCGACCACGTCGGCGAGGGTGGCGGCGACGGCGGAGCGCCACTGGGGATGGTCCTGGAAGTCGCCGCGCGCGCTGCGGGGGAGCATGCGGTGGATGCCGTAGCCGATGAGTTCCGGGTCGGCGACGTGAGAGTTTGCCAGGCGGCGGTGCAATTCGAAGGCGGTCTGTGTCTTTCCGGCGCCGAAGGCGCCGTTGATCCACACCAGCATCACCCGAGGGTACCGCGCGGTCACCCGAACAGATCGCGGACGTGTTGCCCGCGCTCTAGTCTGAACCCGATTCGGCGACGATCGGGAGGCGCGAGCATGGCGACGGTACTGGTGAAGGGGCAGAACGGGGCACTGCCCACCGGCCCGGTGACGGTCGCGATCCGCTCGGCCGTCGCGGCCGACATCGCCGCGCTGCTGGTGACCGCGAGCGGAAAGGTCCGCTCCGACGCCGACTTCGTCTTCTTCAATCAACCGCAGGCGCCGGGTGTTTCGCTGCGCGACGGTGTGCTGACCGTGGATCCGGCGCAGCTGCCCGCGGAGATCGCGCAGGTGCGGGTGGTGCTCACCCTCGACGACCCGGGCGGCCGCTTCGGCGACCACCCGGCCCCGGTGGCGAGCGTGACCGGCTACGAGTACGTGGTGGACGGGCTGAGCAGCGAATCGGTGGTGATCGCGCTGGAGCTGTACCGGCGCGGCGCGGACTGGAAGGTGCGGGCAGTCGGCCAGGGGTACGCGGGCGGCTTCGCCGACCTGGTCACCGACCACGGTGTCGCGGTGGACGACGGGGCACCCGCGCAGCCGGTGGTGCGCTCGGTGCCGGGCGAGGCGAAGCTCTCGCTGGAGAAGCGGCAGAAGCTCGACCTGCGCAAGCGCGAGGTCTCCACGGTGCTGCACGCCAAGCGGGCGGGTGATGTCAGGGCGCGGGTCGTCCTGGTGATCGACAAGACCGGCAGCATGGCCAAGCAGTACCACCGCAAGGTCGTGCACCGGGTGGTCGAGCGGATGGTGCCGATCGCCATCCAGCTGGACGACGACGGCGCCATGGAGCCGTACCTCTACGCGCTGAAGTTCGCCGCGCTCCCGGAGATCCGGGTCGAGGAGGTCGAGCGCTGGTGCGACACGTTCCTGCACCTCAACGGCGTGCACGGCGGCATCGACTACGGCGCGCTCGGCGCCCGCAACGAGGAGCTGCCGATCATCGGCGAGATCATCGCCACGCTGCGCGCGGGCGGGCCGCCCACCCTGGTGCTGTTCTTCACCGACGGCGGCTTCGCGAAGAAGCGCGAGATCGCCGAACTCATGCGCACCGCGGCGCAGCTGCCAGCGTTCTGGCAGTTCGTGGGGCTCGGCAAGGCGAACTACGGGCTGCTGCGCTCGCTGGACGAGATGGACGGCCGGGTCGTCGACAATGCCGGGTTCTTCGCGCTGGACGACATCGACCTGGTGGACGACGCCGAGCTCTACGCGCGGCTGCTCGGCGAGTTCCCGGACTGGCTCCGGGCCGCCCGCGCGGCCGGTATCACCCGCTGAGCCGGTGGCTCAGCCGATGACGGCGTTCATGATGGTGCCCGCGCTGGTGGCGACGACGCCGCCGATCATGGCGCCCGCCACCATCTTCGGCGATTCCAGCCCGCCGCCGGTCCACTTCTCCCAGGCGAACTTGCCGCCGGCGAAGATGATCGCGACGATGCCCGCGAGCAGCACGAACCAGGTGAAGTAGCGGACGAGTTGCAGGAACTTGTCGGAGATCGGCGGCGCTTCCGGGCTGGGGTTACCGATCTGCGCCAGCGTGTCGTAGAACGCCAGCGTGTCGAGGGCGGAGGCCATGATCATGGTCTGCTCACTCCGGATCGTGGGTCAGGGCGGGGAACACTCATCGAATCGTATCCGGTCGCCGGGGCGGATGTGCCACCTCCGGCACGACTCGGTGCGCGTCGTCCGGTTTCGCGTACCCGGCGTCGCGCGGTTGCGGCGGGGAGGTGGCAGCACAGGGGCGGGTGGGGCAGTGCTGGGGCGTTCGGCCCGACAGCGGCGGCGGGGCGGGCCGGAGCCGTATCCTCGACGGGTAGCGAAATGTCCGTGGGCAGAACGTGTCCTGAAGAGGGGAGTGCAGCGGTGAGCATCATCCTGGCGTCGGTGGGGGACGCTTTCACGACGCTGGCCCAGGTGGGCAACCCGACGCCGGAGGCACCGCCGCTGTCGGACAAGATCATGCAGTTCGTCCGGTACATCACCTGGTTCGCGCTGCTCTCCGGCATCATCGCGATCATCTACGCCGGTGGCCGCTTCGCCTGGGAGAAGTGGAGCGGCAGCGGGCTGCAGTCGCCGAAGCAGATCGCCGGCGCCATGATCGGCGGTGTCGTCGCCACCAGCGCGGGCACCATCATGAACGCCGTGCTCAATATCTGAGGCCGCTCAGATCCGGGCGCCCTTGGCCCGGTTGCAGGCCCGGCACAGGATCTGCAGGTTGGCCGCGCTGGTCGCGCCGCCCCTGCTGATCGGGATGATGTGGTCGAACTCCAGGTAGTGGCCGTCGCCGCACTCCACGCAGCGCCCGCCGTCGCGCTGCCACACCGCGGCCTTGACCTCCTGCGGGACGCTGCGCGAATCGCGCTGCCCCGGGCTCAGCACCAGCCGCTTCGCCACCCGCAGCGCGCCCTCCAGCACTGCCGCCACGTACTCCGGATCGGCCACCGTGAAGGTGGCGCCGCCGCGCGCCGAGGTCGCCGCGACCACCACGTCGCCGCCCTGCACCCGCACCGAGACCACCCGCGCCCACGGCAGCTCGGTGCCGATGCCGTGCCCGGTGAAGCGCAGCTTCTTGTTGCTCGCGATCAGCCTGCCCTCGGTGCGGCGCGGGCCGCGGGCGAGCAGCCGCAGGTGCACGGCGGGGATGTCGAGGTGCACCGCCTCCTCGGGGTCGAGGTGCAGGCCGGGCGCGCGCACCAGCGGCAGCTGCCCGCCGCGCAGCCTGCTCAGGGTGTGCCCGCGCTGCATCCGGCGGCGCAGATCGTCGATCAGCGGGCCGCCGAGCCGGAGCTCGGTGACGGCGTGCTCGAACGATTCCAGCTCGTCGTCGAGCACCTCGCCGTCGGCGAAGGCAAAGGTGACCTGCCGCTCCACGTGCGCGATCCCGATCTCGCGCAGCAGCTCCCGGCCCCGGTGCTCCTCGATCCGCTGATAGCGCAGCCCGGCGAGCAGGTCGTCCCAGCCGGTGCCGTCGAGGCCGTCGGTGGCGAGCACCCGACGGGCCCGCGCCTGCCACTGCGCGAGGTACTCCGCGACCCGCTGCTCGCAGCTTCGGCACGGCGCGTGGCCACCGAGCATTCTGCGGCGCAGCTCGGCGCCGCAGCGCGGGCAGCGCCGGGAGCCCGCTGGCACGAACACCGCGGTCTCGGTGGTCCAGCCGGTGCCGTCCCACCAGCGCAGCCGGGTGCGGTCCTCCGGATCGGGGTGCCAGTCCGCACGCTCGGGGGCTGGCGGCGGTGGCGGCGGCAGCGCCCGGTGCGGCCGGGTGAGCTCCGGCCCGCGCCGATCGGATTCGGTGACGGCGACCCCGAATTCGGTGACCAGCCCGGCCAGCCCGCTCGCCCAGCCCTGGCCGACCGCGCGGAACCGCCAGCCGCCGTCGCGCCGGTAGAACTCGCCGAACAGCAGCGCCCGCACCGGCTCCACATCGGCGACGGCGAACCGCGCGACGGGGCCGTTCGCGTCCAGCACCTCCAGCGTCAGCCCGGACATCTCGGCGAAGGTGCCCGCGTCCAGCGCGCCGCCGATCACGATGCGCTGCACCGCGGCCTCGGTGCGCGGCAGCGAGACGCTGAGCCGCGCGGTGTGCGGCTCCGGCTGCTGATCCAGCGTGACGGCCTGGGACAGGTGCCGTGGCGCGTTGAAGAACACCAGATCCCGATCGGTACGGACCGTGCCCTCGGCGCCGAGCAGGAGCGCGACCGCGTCCATCGCGTGCTCGGAGCGCCACGAAATCACCACGGCCAACAGCGAACCCGGGACCTCGGTGTGCGCGCCCCTGCTCAGCTCCGGTGTGGTGGATCGTTCCATGGTGAAGGGAACTATGCCACGGGGCACCGACACGCCAGGACCGCCGGGGCGGGTGCCGGACGGTTCGGCCGTGCCGTCCGGCGCGGGCCGGAGTACGGTGGCTGAGGATTCGCCGAGCACCAGGAGATCAGCATCGTAGCCAGCCCCGCCCTCTCGCCCGCGCCCGTCATCCCGGTAGCCCGGTGCAGCGGCATCGTGAGCTGGTTCGACGCTGCGAAGGGGTTCGGGTTCCTGGCCGCGGACGACGACCCGGCTCCGGTCTTCGTGGAGTACACCGGTATCGAGGGTCCGGGGTATCGCACGCTGCACGCAGGGCAGCCGGTCACCTTCGTGCGCACCGTCGGGCCGCGCGGTCCGGAGGCCGGGGCTGTCCGGGCCGCGGACTGACCGCGCACCGGTAACTGCGGGCTGTGGGCCGACCTCGCCCCGGCGCTCGGGCGAGCTGCGGGGCCGGCTGCGCCCCGGCGGCTGGGCACGCTGCGGCCTTGCCCGCACTCCGCCGGTTCGGTGCGCTGCGCGTCAGCCGCGGACCGGTGCCGGGGCGAGCGCACGGTACGTCGCCGCCGCCTTGAGCACCATCTCCAGGTACTCCGCCTCGGGATCGGAGCCGAGCACGATGGCGCCGCCCGCGCCGATCCGCCAGCCGCCCGCCGAGCGCACCGCGGTGCGGATGACGATGTTCAGATCCGCGGTGCCGGAGACGTCCAGGTAGCCGATGGTGCCGGAGTAGACGCCGCGCGGTTCGGTCTCCAGCTCGTCGATGATCTCCATGGTGCGCAGCTTGGGCGCGCCGGTCATCGAGCCGCCGGGAAAGCAGGCGCGCAGCACGTCGACCGGACCCGCGTCCGGCCGCAGTGTGCCGCGCACCGTGGAGACCAGCTGGTGCAGCGTGGAGTACGACTCCACCGCCATGAGCTCGGGGACGTGCACGCTGCCGATCTCGCAGACCCGGCCCAGATCGTTGCGGAGCAGGTCGACGATCATCAGGTTCTCGGCGCGGGTCTTCGGGTCGCCGGCCAGCTCGCGGCGCAGCAGGTCGTCCTCGGCCTGGGTCGCGCCGCGCGGTGCGGTCCCCTTGATCGGCTTGCTCTCCACGGTTCCGGTGCGGTCGATGCGCAGGAAGCGCTCCGGCGAGGAGCAGGCGATATCGAGCTCGCCGAAGCGCAGGTAGGCGGCGTACGGCGCCGGGTTGCAGCGGCGGAGGGTGCGGTAGAGCGCGAGGCCGTCGCGGTCGTCGACGACCCGCGCGGCGTCGGTCAGGCAGATCTCGTAGGACTCGCCCGCGCGCAGCCGTTCCAGGCACACCCCGATGTCGGCGAGGTAGCGGCCGCGGCCGCGGCCGAGCAGCGGGGCGATGGCGGCGGGGTCGGCGGGGACGTTCAGCGGGGCCGGGTTGCTCCAGGTGGGCAGCTCGGCCAGCGCGGTCGCGGTTTCGGCCAGCCAGACCGCGCCGGCCTCGTCGCCGTCGTCCAGCGCGAGCAGGTGGGTGCGGGCGGCGACGTGGTCGACCACCACCATGCGGTCGGCGAAGATCCACTGGGCGTCCGGGGTCTCGGCGGTGTGCGCCGCGTTCCCGCCGCACTCGGCCTTCATCTCGTAGCCGAGGTAGCCGACGTAGCCGCAGGCGAAGTCGAACGGCAACGGCGGGCGCCGCACGTCGGAGCGCCGGCGCAGCTCGCTCGCCAGGTACTCCAGCACGCTGCCCGGCACGTATCGCACCCCGCCCGCCGACTCCACCCGCACCGCGCCCGCCCCCACCCGGTACCGCACCACCTCGGCCAGCGGACCGCTCGCGTCGCCGAGGAAGGAGAAGCGGTCGAGGCCGGGCTCGACATGTTCGCTGTCCAGCCAGAAGGCGGTGGGGGAGTCGGCGTAGAGCCGGAGGAAGACGGCCTCGGTGTCGATGGCGCGCGGGATCGCGGTGTGCCGCAGCACATATCGGGGGCGGTGCGGCGCCGGGGCCGGCCGCGGCGCCACGTTCCGCGCGGTCGGTGGCGGCCCCGTGTGCGGGCCGGGTACCGGCGCGGGTCCTCTTCCGGCCGGGTTCTCGGGTGGCGCGAGCCGCTCGTGTGAATCGGACGGCGGCGCGGTGCCGCGGCCGACCGGGCGGGAGGTGGCACCGCGGTTCGCGTGCCACTCCGGCCGCGAACCGCCGCCGGGTCGCTGCGCGCGTGCCGCGCCGCTTCCGCCGCGCGCGAAAGCCCCTTCCCTGCGCGTCAGTTCCGCGAAGTTGCGCAGCAGCGCCGCCCCGAACTCACTCGACACCGACTCCGGATGGAACTGCACCCCCCACTGCGGCCGATCCAGCCGCCGCACCCCCATGACCACCCCGTCGGCACTCCGCGCGGTCACCCGCAGCGAGCCGGGCAGCGGCTCCCGCGCGGCCAGCGAGTGATATCGCACCGCGGTGAAATCCGCGGGCAGCCCGGCGAAGAGCCCCGCCCCGTCGTGCGACACCCGATCCGGGTACCCGTGCCGGGGCACCGGCGCCGCCGCCACCACCCCGCCCGCGTCGACCACGATCCCCTGGTGCCCGAGGCACACCCCGAGCAACGGCAGCGCGGCGTCCCGGATCACCGCCGCCGAGATGCCGACGTCGCGCGCGACATCCGGCCGCCCCGGCCCCGGCGAGATCACGATGTTGTCGAAGCGCTCCAGCTCGAGATCCGCGATATCGGTGACCGCGTCGTTGCGCAGCACGACCGGCGGCACGCCGTTCACCTCGCCGAGCAACTGGTGCAGGTTGTAGGTGAACGAGTCGTAGTTGTCGATCAGGAGCGTGCGCATCGTGCTCAGAACCCTACGCCGAGCAGCACCGGAGCAACTGCTGCCGCACGCCTTCAGTTGAGCGGCGGAGCTAGGGCAGAATGTCGGCATGTCTGTAGCGCAACCGGCCGACGTGAAACGTGATGTGGTCGACTTCGCGGTCGTCGGTCAGTGGATGGAAGAGCGGGGGCTGCCCGGCGGACCGTTCGAGGACGTGGTGGCGCTCGGCGGCGGCACCCAGAACATCATGCTGAAGTTCCGCCGCGGCGGCCGCGAGTACGTGCTCCGCCGCGGCCCCGAACACCTGCGGTCCAAGTCCAACGAGGTGATCCGGCGCGAGGCCAGGCTGCTCGAGGCGCTGAACGGCACCGACGTGCGCGCGCCGCGCGTGATCGCCGCCAACCCGGACGAGACCCTGATCGGCGCCGTCTTCTACCTGATGGAGCCGATCACCGGCTTCAACCCGCAGACCGAGCTCCCCGAGCCGCACGCGAGCGACCCCGAGCTGCGCAGGGGCATGGGCCTCTCCGCGGTCGAGGCCATCGCCCGGCTCGGCGCCCTCGACCACCGCGAACTCGGCCTCGAGGATTACGGCCGCCCGGACGGCTTCCTGGAGCGGCAGGTGCCGCGCTGGCTCGGCGAGCTGGAGTCGTACACCCAGAACGAGGGCTACCCCGGCCCGCGGATCCCCGGCATCGACGCCGTCGGCGACTGGCTGGAGCGCAACCGCCCGGCCGAGTGGACGCCGGGCATCCTGCACGGCGACTGCCACCTGGCGAACATCATGTTCTCCTACGACGGCCCGGAGGTCGCCGCGCTGGTCGACTGGGAGATGTCCACCATCGGCGACCCGCTGCTCGACCTGGGCTGGCAGCTGGCGACCAGGCCGGAGCCGGGGACGACCGGCGCCGCGCTGGTCGGGCTGCTCGGCGCGGCGGGCGGGCTGCCGACCGCGGCCGAGATGGTCGAGCACTACGGCCGCTTCTCGACCCGCGACCTGAGCGCCGTCGACTGGTACACCGTGCTCGCCTGCTTCAAGCTCGGCATCGTGCTGGAGGGCACGCACGCCCGCGCCTTCGCGGGTAAGGCGCCGAGGCAGGTCGGCGACTTCCTGCATGCCATCACCCTCGAGCTCTTCGAGCGCGCGCAGCGGTTGATCTGATACTGGAACGTGTTCCGCCGGTCTACCAATCTTTGGCAGGGTGATTTCGCGACAGCACTAGAACGTGTTTCAATCTTCTCGTAGTGTAAGGGCTGTCACAGTCAGCCATGCGCATGCGAGAGGTCGACGCGAAATGAAGACGAAGGGCGCGATCCTGTGGGGGATCGACGAGCCGTGGTCGGTGGAGGAGATCGAGGTCGGTGACCCGGTCGCAGGTGAGGTGCAGATCCAGCTGGAAACGGCGGGGATGTGCCACTCCGACCACCACATCGTGACCGGCGCGACGCCGATGCCGTCCTTCCCGGTCATGGGCGGGCACGAGGGCGCGGGCGTGATCACCAAGCTCGGCCCGAACGTCCCCGCCGACCTGGCCGTCGGCGACCACGTGGTGCTCTCGTTCATCCCCGCCTGCGGCCGCTGTCCGGCCTGCGTGAGCGGCAACATGGCGCTCTGCGACCTCGGCATGGGGCTGCTCATGGGCCAGGCCATCAGCGACGGCACCTACCGGATCCAGGCGCGCGGGCAGAACGTCATCCCGATGTGCCTGCTCGGCACCTTCTCGCCGTACATGACGGTGCACCACACCTCGGTGGTGAAGATCGACCCCACCGTCCCGTTCGAGGTCGCCTGCCTGGTCGGCTGCGGCGTGCCAACGGGCTTCGGCTCGTCCACGCACGTGGCGCAGGTGCAGCCGGGCGAGACCGTGGTGATCGCGGGCATCGGCGGCGTCGGGATGAGCGCGCTGCAGGGCGCGGTGCTCTCCGGCGCCTCCAAGGTGGTCGCCATCGACCCGAACCCGTGGAAGCGTGAGCAGGCGCAGAAGTTCGGCGCGACGCACGCCTTCGCCAGCATGGCCGAGGCGATCGTCCCGCTCATGGAGGCCACCGAGGGCCGGATGGCGGAGAAGGTCGTGCTCACCATGGGTGAGATGCACGGCGACTACATCGAGGAGGGGCTCATCCTCACCAGCAAGGCGGGCACCGTCGTGGTCACCTCGATGGGCCGGATGGACGCCTCCGACGTCAAGCTGAACAGCTTCCTGCTCTCCATGCTGCAGAAGACCGTCAAGGGCTGCATCTTCGGCGGCGGCAACGCCCGCCAGGACATCCCGGCGCTGCTCCGGCTGTACAAGTCCGGCCAGCTCAACCTGGACGACATGGTGACCCGCAGCTACCGGCTGGAGGACATCAACCAGGGTTACCAGGACATGCTCGACGGCAAGAACATCCGGGGCATCATCAAGTACTCGGACGCCGATCGCTGATCGCGGCGACCACGGGCCCTCGGCACCGCCCGGTGTCGGGGGCCGGTCGGCTTTGTAGGCTCGGCGGCGTGCGCGCTTTCGAGGAACTACGGAACTGGCCGGTCGGGAACGCGGCGGCCGGTGTCGTCACCGCCGACGGCGCGGTGGCGACCACCGGTGACGCGGATCACGTCTTCCCGCTCGCCTCGGTGACGAAAACCCTGGTGGCGTATGCGGTTCTGGTCGCCGTCGAGGAGGGGGCGATCGAGCTCGACCAGCCGGCGGGGCCGCCCGGCGCCACCGTCCGGCACCTGCTCGCGCACGCCTCCGGCGTCGCCTTCGACAGCCGCGAGGTGGTCGCCGAGCCGGGCGCCAAGCGGATCTACTCCAGCGCCGGCTTCGAGCTGCTGGCCGAGCTGCTCGAGGCGGAGAGCGGGATCGCCTTCCCGGAGTACCTGCGCGAGGCCGTATTCGAACCGCTCGGTATGTTTCACTCGTCGCTGGACGGCCCGGCCGGGCACGGCGCCTGCTCCTCGGTGGCCGACCTGACCCGGTTCGCCGCCGAGTTGCTGGAGCCCGCGCTGATCTCCACGGAGACCCATGCGGCCGCGGTGTCCGTGCAGTTCCCCGGGCTCGACGGCATCCTCCCCGGCTACGGCAGGCAGCGCCCGAACGACTGGGGACTCGGTTTCGAGATCCGCGACGGGAAGTCCCCGCACTGGACCGGGAGCACCAATTCCGGCCGCTCGTACGGCCATTTCGGCCAGTCGGGCACCTTTCTGTGGGTGGACCCGGAAATCCGGGTGGCGTGCGTCGCGCTGAGCGACGAGAATTTCGGGGACTGGGCACGGGGGGCGTGGCCCGCGTTCAGCGACGCGGTGATCGCCGAGAAGTCACTCGGGGTCGACACGGGGGCCGAGTAACACTTGTAACTCCGAGCACTCCAGTACACTCGGGCAACGCCAGCTCCGTCGGGCCGTTGGGGAAGACGTCCCTCGTCGAAGCTGGAGGTGTCAATGGTGCGCGCATCGAGTCAATTCTCTGATGCGACGGCGGGAGTGGTGTACATCCACTCCTCGCCTGCCGCGCTGTGCCCGCACGTCGAGTGGGCTCTGACCTCGGCGCTCGGCGCCCCCGCCAAGCTCACCTGGACCGGTCAGCCCGCCGCCGCGGGCCAGCTCCGCGCCACCAGTGACTGGGTCGGCCCGGTCGGCACCGCCGCCCGGATCGCCCGCTCGCTGCGCGACTGGCCGGTGCTGCGCTTCGAGGTGACCGAGGATCCGAGCGACGGCGTCGACGGCGAGCGCTACAGCTTCGTGCCCGGCCTCGGGCTGTGGCACGGCAGCACCAGCGCCAACGGCGACGTGCAGGTCGGCGAGATGCGGCTGCGCTCGATGCTCGACGCCGCCCGCGAGATCGGGCGGTACTACGACCTCTCCGCCGAGATCGAGCGCGCGCTCGGCACGGCGTGGGACGAGGAACTCGAGGCGTTCCGGGGCGGGTACGAGGGTGGAGCCGAGGTCACCTGGCTGCGCCGCGATGTCGGTTGACCCCGGCCGGACCGACTCCACCATCCGGCGCGGGCTGCGCGAGAGCGGCACCCTGCTGATCGGCCACACGCACACCGGCGACATTCGCCATCATGACCGCGACCCCGCAAGGTCGGCAATCCGCGGAAGCTCGACGAGAGCGCCGACTGCTCGTGCGCGCCGGCTCCGGTATCACCTGGCTCGGCGTCCGGGCCGTCGATCATGTCCACCCTCGCCCGGTCTTCGCCGCATGGACCGGCAGCGTGTTCGTCTTCGCCTCCAACGCGGGTGCTGCCACAACGGCGCATCTGGATGCCGACGGCAGCGCCTCGCTCGGGATCGACCTGTCGACCCTGCGCCTGGTCGTCGAGGGCCACGCCGCACGCATCGTCACCGCCACCGGTCTCGCTGACGCCTCGACCGTGTTCCGCGAGGTCTACGACTGGCCCACCACCGTCGCAGGCGCCCCCCTCCGGCGGCCCGCCCTACCGCGGCTACGCCCTCACCCCGGCCCGCGCCTTCGCCTTCCCCACCGCGGACCAGGTGCACCCCGCCCGCTTCCGCTGGTGATCATGCGTCGGCGTCGCTCGTGCCGACGATGACCGCCCGCCCGACCGTGTGCGGAATCATCAGCACATTCAGCAGCGCGAGGCTCGCGCCCTCCGGAACCTCCAGTCGATCCACCGAAAGCGCCGTCGCGCAGACGAACAGCCGATGGATGCCGGTGCCGGGCGGCGGCTGCACCCCCGAGTAGGCCGCCTCTCCCAGATCGTTGGTCAGCGCAATGGCGCTGGTCGGCAGCTCGGCGCCCGCGTCGATGCTCCCCGCCCCGGCGGGCACGTCCTTGACCACCCAGTGCCAGAGCCCGCCCGGAATCGGCGCATCGGCATCGAACGCGGTGATGACCAGGCTGCGGGTTCCCCCGGGGAGGTTCTGCCACGTCAGCGCGGGCGACCGACCGGCCCCGTTCCCGGTGTTGTAGCAGGCCCCCGGAAGCGGTCCGCCGTTCTCGAAATCCGCGCTGCTGAGGGTGAATTCGGCGGCGGGGATGGCGAGTGCGTAGGGGTCGTAGCTCACTGTCGGATCCTCCTCGGATCGGTCGATTCATACAGCTTTGCTGTACATCGGGAACGTACAGCGAAGCTGTATAGTTTGTCCAGTGGACGAAGCCGACTACTCCCCCACCGACGCTGAGCACCTCCGCCTCGCGATCGGAAGATTCGTGCGCCGGGTCCGCGGCGCCGACACCATGCCCGCAGGTCAGGCAGCGGTCCTCGGCCACCTACGCAGGGATGGGCCACTCGCGATCGTCGCGCTGGCCGAGCGGGAGCGCGTCCGCCACCAGACCATGGCCCGAAGCGTGAAGTTGCTGACAGACCAGGGGTTGGTCGAGGTAGGCCCCGATCCCGTCGACCGGAGGCGAGTCGTTGTCACGCTCTCGGCGGCAGGAAGCGCTCGCTTGGACGACGAGCAGGCGAGTCGTGCGGATTGGATCGCGCAAGCCGCGCAGGTGCAGCTGACCGCTCAGGAGCGCGCGGTACTCAAGCGCTTCCCCGCCGTCCTCGGGAAGCTCATCGCCGACGACAGATGACTTTCTACGGTCGCGAGGTGTACTCGGCCCAGCGATCAACGGCCTGTTCGAGATCGAGCGCCGCGACCTCCGTGGGAGCCATGCCGACCGTGTGGATCAACCGGCGAGCGAGCCAGTCGGGGACCGGTTCGCGCGGCGGTTCCGGCGCACCGCCGAAGGATTCCATGTTCCGCCCGAGCCGCTCGACCACCGACCCGAGTCTGCTGAACTCCGGCAACCGACCGGCGGCCGCGACGATGCGGGCAGTCGCCTCCGCGTAGACCTCGGAGTCGGCGTGCGCTCCGATCGCCCAGACCTCGCAGACCTCGATGGTCTGCTGGTCGACGACCCGGTACACGACCCGCCAGGTGTTGCGGCCGACCACAAGCTTGCGAAACCCCGTCAGTTCACCACCGAGCGGATATCCGGCCTGCGGCGAATCCAGCAGTAAGAGAATCTTTTTGAGAACTTTGGGCACGGCATCGGGGCCGAGCTTTCGGAGATCATCGATCGCCGCGTCGGTGAAGAGGACCTCGACCACCGGTCTACTCGGTGTCCTCGAGTTCGGCGAGCGACTGCCTCGTGTGCCCGAAGGCGTCGAGCACGTCATCGAGCGACGTGCGATTGCCGCAATCGGTAGCGGCCCGTGCGAGCACCAGCGCGAGGTCACGCAGATCGGATTCCGCCCGATCCAGCTCGGCGAGCCGATCCATTCCGACCACGGCGGCAACCGGCCGGTGATGCCGGGTGACCACTAGGTCGGCACCGCCTTCGGCATCCGCGACCAATCCGGCGACACCTCGCCGTGCGGCGTCGGAGACGCTCAGCTCGCGGGAGTTGTGCAGCATGGACATGCCGCGACTGTACAGAAATCTGGCTACCTTTTCACAGTGTTGCCGCTGACTACAGCAACGTCGCCCGTGCGCGCACGCACAGGCCGACGCTTCCGGGATCGATGGTGATGGACAGGTCCGTGAACTCTCCCGTCTGGACAAACGTCGTGAACGCCACAACCTTGTGATCGAACAACCAGGAGTCATCGCCCGGCACTTCGGCCGGGTCAGCGAGATGACGCGACAGCCACCGCACCACCTCCCCGACCTCATCTAGATTTCCGCCCACCGCAGACCGGCCGAGCGCGTCACTCCGGCAAGATGAGCCCCACGTCAGACCACGTGGGAGGTATGGGGCGAGTCCAGCGTCTGGAGAAGGCCCCGCATACCAGCCGATATCGTGTGGGCGCAGAGGGGATCGAACCCCCGACCGCTGGTGTGTAAAACCAGTGCTCTACCGCTGAGCTATACGCCCCTGGACCGGCCGGAAACGAATCCGGCGCGGCGGTCTATGAATCTAGCGCGGCGAGCGCTTTCTCCCAAGCCGCCTGGTCACGAGCCTCCCCGGGCCCGTTCATCTCGGCGAACCGGACGATCCCGGCGCGGTCGATCACGAACGTGCCGCGGTTCGGAATCCCGGACTTCTCGTTGAAGACCCCGTACGCCTGAGCCACGGCGCCGTGCGGCCAGAAGTCGGAGAGCAGGGGGAAGGTGTAGCCCTGTTCGGCGGCCCAGATCTTGTGGGTGGGCGGCGGGCCGACGGAGATGGCGAGGATCTCGGCGTCGTCGTTCTGGAACTTGGGCAGCTCGTCCCTGACCTTGCACAGCTCGCCCTGGCAGATGCCGGTGAAGGCCAGCGGGTAGAACACGATCAGCACGTTCTTGCGGCCGCGGTAGTCGGCGAGCGAGACGCTCTGGTTGTTCTGGTCCTTCAGCGTGAAGTCCGGCGCGGGCGAGCCCACCTCCAGCGGCATGCGCGAATCCTTCCTCTCCTCCGGTCGGCGCGAGACGCGCCTGCCCGCGGGCAACACCTCAACGAAAGGGGTCAGCGCTGTTTGGAGGGCGCCTTGGGCTGCACCAGCCGGCTGCCGACCCAGGCGCCGAGGCTGATCACGGAGGTCTGGGTGAGGCCTGCGGTGGGCGCGGCCTCGGCGATCTCGCTGGGATCGACGTGGCCGGGCTGGCCGGTCTTGGGGGTGAGCACCCAGATGAAGCCGTCGTCGGAGAGCGGGCTGATGACGTCCATCAGCTCGTCGGCGAGGTCACCGTCGCCGTCGCGCCACCAGAGCAGCACGGCGTCGACCACCTCGTCCGAGTTCTCGTCGACCATCTCGCTGCCGCTCACCTCTTCGATGTCGGCGCGGAGATCGTCGTCGGCGTCCTCGTCCCAGCCCAGCTCCTGGACAACCAAGCCGTGGGTGATGCCAAGCTTCTCTGCGAAGTTCTGCGCGTCCGCCGCGGCAACCACGGTGGTGTCCTCCTCAACTTCCGACTACAGGTAGCTGCAAGCGAACATGGTTCTTGCTCGCAGCGCAAGCCGATCGGCCGAAAAGCCATCGGAATGTCGTACGCGGTGACTGCCTATATCACCGCGCGGGGCAGCTGTCCCTGACCGTGTTGCGGGCATCGTTGACCCGTTTGCTGGCGCCGTTCAGCCCGCCGACCGGGGCGGTGTAGGTCATCGCCCGCGTCGCCCCGGCGAGGGCCCGCGCGGCGTTCACGTACTCGGTGAGCTTGCCGGCGAGATCGCCGGGCAACGCGCCAGCGGCCTGGTTGACCCCGGTCTCGACCTTGTTCGCGGCGTCCTCGAGGGTGCTGGCGGCGCCGTCCCGCTTCGGGACGTAGTCGGGGGCGTTCGAATCGTGCGCGTCGACGAACTCGTTGTACTTCGACACGCCGACCCCGGTGATGCCGGGGAACTGGCCGCAGTTGTCGGCGATGGCCTTGGCCTCGGCGGCGGCCTTGCGCGACGAGGTCGCGGCGGCCGAGGAGGCGGCGGCCTCGGTCTTGTAGGCGGAGACGTCGACCTCGTTCGCCGCCGCTGTGCCGTCGACCCGGTTGGCGCAGCCCGCGGCGAGCAGCCCGGTCGAGACGGCCACGGCCGCGCACATCAGTCCGAACCCGCGTGGGTTCCGCATCATCGTCCTCCCCGCTGTCGAGCACTCCGGCGGCAACACCGTCGTTCCCTCTCGAACGTACTGGATTCCCGGCTGGAATGATGACCTGGGACGCACCATCGGCAAGGATGGTTCGTGCGCCCGAACCTTTCGTATCGGGCGGGGCGCCGACCAGCGTGCTCGCCCGGGGAACCAGACGCCATCAGCATGTCCACCCCTGTACGAGGAGCCGATTTGACCGACCTGATCCACTCTTCCGCACCGGCGCGACCCGCCGGAGACGACCGCACCGGGGAACCGGCCGGCGCCGCGGGAACCGACCCCACCGGGTCCGTTCCGCAGTCCGGCCGGGTGCGGGTGATTCGCGAAGGCGTGGCCTCCTACCTACCCGACATCGACCCGGAGGAGACCAGCGAATGGCTGGAGTCCTTCGACCAGATGCTGGACCGGGAGGGCCCCGGCCGCGCGCGCTACCTCATGCTCCGGCTGCTGGAGCGGGCCGGGGAGCGCCGCGTCGCGATCCCGGCACTCACCTCCACCGACTACGTGAACACCATCCCCACCGAGAACGAACCGTGGTTCCCCGGCGACGAGGAGGTGGAGCGCCGCTTCCGGGCCTGGATCCGGTGGAACGCCGCGATCATGGTGCATCGCGCGCAGCGGCCAGGCATCGGCGTCGGCGGGCACATCTCCACCTACGCCTCGTCGGCGGCGCTCTACGAGGTGGGCTTCAACCACTTCTTCCGCGGCAAGGACCACCCGGGCGGCGGCGACTCGATCTTCATCCAGGGCCACGCCTCGCCCGGCATCTACGCCCGCGCGTTCCTGGAGGGCAGGCTCTCCACGGACAAGCTGGACGGCTTCCGGCAGGAGTACAGCCACGGCGGCCCCGGCCACGGCCTGCCGTCCTACCCGCACCCGCGGCTGCTCGACACCTTCTGGGAGTTCCCGACGGTCTCCATGGGGCTCGGCCCGATGAACGCCATCTACCAGGCGCGGTTCAACCACTACCTGCACGACCGCGGCATCAAGGACACCTCGGACCAGCACGTCTGGGCGTTCCTCGGCGACGGCGAGATGGACGAGCCGGAGTCGCGCGGCCTCGCGCACGTCGCGGCGCTGGAGGGGCTGGACAACCTGACCTTCGTGGTGAACTGCAACCTGCAGCGCCTCGACGGCCCGGTCCGCGGCAACGGCAAGATCATCCAGGAACTGGAGTCGTTCTTCCGCGGCGCGGGCTGGAACGTCATCAAGGTGATCTGGGGCCGGGAGTGGGACGCGCTGCTCGGCGCCGACCGCGACGGCGCGCTGGTGAACCTGATGAACACCACGCCGGACGGCGACTACCAGACCTACAAGGCGAACGACGGCGCCTACGTGCGCGACCACTTCTTCGGCCGCGACCCGCGCACCAAGGCGCTGGTGCAGGATCTCTCCGACCCGGAGATCTGGAATCTCAAGCGCGGCGGCCACGACTACCGCAAGGTCTACGCGGCGTACGCGGCGGCGATGGCGCACAAGGGCCAGCCGACGGTGATCCTGGCCAAGACGATCAAGGGCTACACCCTCGGCAAGCACTTCGAGGGCCGCAACGCGACGCACCAGATGAAGAAGCTGACGCTGCAGGACCTCAAGGAGTTCCGCGATCTGCAGCGCATCCCGATCAGCGACGCCGAGCTGGAGAAGGATCCGTACCTGCCGCCGTACTACCACCCGGGCATGGACTCCCGCGAGGTCCAGTACATGCTGGGCAGGCGCAAGGCGCTCGGCGGGTTCCTGCCGGAGCGGCGCACCGCGGTGCAGCCGCTGAAGCTGCCCGGCGACGAGGCGTACAAGTCGATCCGCAAGGGCTCGGGCAAGCAGAACGTGGCCACCACCATGGCGCTGGTCCGGCTGCTGAAGGAGCTGCTGCGGGACAAGGAGATCGGCAAGCGGATCGTGCCGATCATCCCGGACGAGGCGCGCACCTTCGGCATGGACTCGTGGTTCCCTTCGCTGAAGATCTACAACCGCAACGGGCAGCTCTACACCTCGGTCGACGCCGAGCTCATGCTGGCCTACAAGGAGAGCAGCGTCGGGCAGATCCTGCACGAGGGGATCAACGAGGCCGGCTCGACGGCCTCGTTCACCGCGGCGGGCACCTCCTACGCCACGCACGGCGAGCCGATGATCCCGCTCTACATCTTCTACTCGATGTTCGGCTTCCAGCGCACCGGCGACGGGCTCTGGGCCGCCGCCGACCAGCTGGCCCGCGGCTTCGTGCTCGGCGCCACCGCCGGGCGCACCACGCTGACCGGCGAGGGGCTGCAGCACAACGACGGCCACTCGCTGCTGCTCGCCTCGACCAACCCCGCCGTCGTCTCCTACGACCCGGCCTACGCCTTCGAGATCGCGCACATCGTGCGGGACGGGCTGCGCCGGATGTACGGCGGCACGCCGGGCGTCGACGGCTTCGGCGGGGAGAACATCTTCTACTACATCACCCTCTACAACGAGCCGTACCCGCAGCCGCCCGAGCCGGAGAACGTGGACGTGGCGGGGCTGCTCAAGGGCATCTACCGCTACCGGGCGGGCACCGAGGGCGAGCTGCCCGCGCAGATCCTGGTCTCCGGCGTCACCGTGCCCGCGGGGCT
The DNA here is from genome assembly GCF_042650385.1 of Nocardia jiangsuensis. Taxonomy (NCBI): domain Bacteria; kingdom Bacillati; phylum Actinomycetota; class Actinomycetes; order Mycobacteriales; family Nocardiaceae; genus Nocardia; species Nocardia jiangsuensis. The sequence goes on along the minus strand of NZ_JBHSAX010000033.1, from coordinate 176,256 downwards.
GCGCGCGCAGGAGCTGCTCGCGAAGGAGTGGAACGTGCGGGCCGATGTCTGGTCGGTGACGTCCTGGGGCGAGCTGCGCCGGGACGGGCTGGCGAAGGAGATCGCGGCGCTGCGGCACCCGGGCGAGGACCAGGGCGTTCCGTACATCACCGAGGCGCTGGCCGAGGCCGAAGGCCCGATCGTGGCGGCGTCGGATTGGCTGCGGGCGGTGCAGGATCAGATCCGCCAGTGGGTACCCGGTGACTACATCACGCTGGGCACCGATGGTTTCGGCTTCTCCGACACCCGCCCGGCCGCGCGCCGGGTGTTCAATGTGGATGCCGAGTCGATCACGGTCGCGGTGCTGGCCGGGCTGGCGAGGGCCGGGAAGATCGACGCGGGCAAGGCCGCCGAGGCGGCCGCGAAGTACCGCATCGACGACGTCACCGCCGCGCCGGAGGCCGACGTCGACGACGAGTAGCGGCGAGGGACCACAGACCGGCGCCGAAAACGGAAGGGATCGTGGAACGTAAACCACCGCGGCCGAGGCGGATCTCGGACACCTCGTCGGAGCACGAGGTCTACCTGCCGACCGGCGCGCTCTCGCCGAACCGGCAGAACCGGGACCCGCTGCCGGACACGCTGCTCAGGCGGGTCAAGCAGTTCTCCGGCCGGCTCTCCACCGAGGCGGTGGGGTCCATGCAGGATCGGCTGCCGTTCTTCGCCGATCTGGACGCCGCGCAGCGCGCGGGCGTGCAGATGCTGGTGCAGACCGCGGTGGTGAACTTCCTGGAGTGGTTGCAGGACCCGGAGAGCGACATCCGGTTCAGCCTGGACGCCTTCCAGGTGTTCCCACAGGACCTGGCGCGGCGGCTGACGCTGCGCCAGACCGTGGACATGGTCCGGGTGGCCATGGAGTTCTTCGAGCAGTGGCTGCCCGCGCTCGCCCGCAACGACCGGCAGCTGGTCGCGCTCACCGAGGCGGTGCTGCGGTACGGGCGCGAGCTCGGCTTCGCGGCCGCCTCGGTGTACGCCAGCGCGGCGGAGTCGAGGGGCGCGTGGGACACCAGGCTGGAGGCGCTGGTGGTGGATGCCGTCGTGCGCGGCGACACCGGCCCCGACATGCTCTCCAGGGCCGCCACGCTCAACTGGGACGCCACCGCGCCCGCCACCGTGCTCGTCGGCATCCCGCCGCGCGAGCAGGGCGTCTCGGCGGTCGGCGGGGTGCACACCATCGCGGCGCGGCACGACAGGGCCGCGCTCGCGGTGGTGCAGGGCACCCGGCTGGTGATGGTGGTCAGCGGGCCGCTCGGCGAGCCGGGGCACGAATCGGCCTTCCTCGGCGACCTGCTCGCCGAGGTCTTCTCCGACGGCCCGGTGGTGATCGGGCCGACCACCCGCACGCTCGGCGCCGCGCACGCCAGCGCGGTGGAGGCGCTGGCCGGGATGGAGGCGGTGGTCGGCTGGCGCGCCGCGCCGCGGCCGGTGCACGCCGCGGAGTTGTTACCGGAACGCGCCTTGTTGGGGGACCGTGCTGCGGTCGAGGCGATGGTCGACTACGTTGTGCTTCCGTTGGCAGCGGCCGGCTCGGCCCTGGCGGACACCCTGGATGCCTACCTCGATTGCGGGGGCGCGGTCGAGACTTGCGCCCGCCAGCTGTACATCCATCCAAATACTGTGCGCTATCGCCTGAAGCGCATCGCGGAAGTCACCGGCCGGGATCCGATGAATTCGCGCGATGCCTACGTGCTCAGGATTGCTGCAACAGTGGGTCGTTTGACACGAACTCGTAACGAATCGTCATCAACATCATCAGAAGACACTCCTTCCCCGGCGGGTCCTGACGGACTGTAACGGCCAACCCGGTTCGGTCGATCGGGCCGCTTCACGAGGGCGTTTGTGGAACCCCCACAAAACGAGTCGGAAACCTTCATCGGTGCCGACATCTCGTAGTAGGTCCCTCACAGTGTTTTCTTAGAGACGTGATCGCGTTGCTCGCACCCGGACAGGGATCCCAGACACCCGGCATGCTCGTGCCCTGGCTCGAGGTGCCCGGCGCTGCCGATCGCCTCGCGCTCTGGAGCAAGGCGTCGGGGCTGGATCTGGTCCGCCTCGGCACCACCGCCACCGCGGAGGAGATCACCGACACCGCGGTGACCCAGCCGCTCGTGGTCGCCGCGGCGCTGCTCGCGTTCGCGGAGATCGACCCGGATTCGCTGCCCGCGGATACCATCGTGGCCGGGCACTCGGTCGGCGAGCTCGCGGCCGCCGCCGTGGCCGGCGTCATCACGCCGGACGAGGCGGTCACCCTGGCCGCGATCCGCGGCGGGGAGATGGCGAAGGCGTGCGCGCTGGAGCCGACCGGGATGTCCGCGGTGCTCGGCGGCGACGAAGCCGCCGTGCTCGCCCGGCTCGCGGAGCTCGACCTGGTTCCGGCCAATCGCAACGCGGCCGGGCAGATCGTGGCCGCCGGCGCGGTGGAGGCCCTCGCGGAACTCGCCGCCAACCCGCCCGAGAAGGCGCGCATCCGCGCCCTTCCGGTGGCGGGTGCGTTCCACACCGCGTACATGGCGCCCGCTCAGGACGCCGTGACCGCGGCGGTCGCGAAGATCACACCCGGCGAGCCGGTGCGCACCCTGCTCTCCAATTTCGACGGCAAGCCGGTGGCTTCCGGGCAGGACGCGATCGACAAGCTCGCGGCGCAGGTCACCCGCCCTGTGCGGTGGGATCTGTGCACCGAGACCAGCAGGCGGGCCGGGGTCTCGGCGGTGGCGGAGCTGCCACCGGCAGGCACCCTCGTCGGCATCGCGAAGCGGGAGCTGAAGGGGACGCCGACGCTGGCGCTGAAAACCCCCGAAGACCTCCCCGCGTTGGCCGCGCTCACGAGCTCCGGCTAGCTTTCCCACGGTCGCGCGGCAATCGACACGCGACCGTGACCCGGCCGGACGGTAACCAAAGTCCGGTTCGGATCGAAAACCCAGTAGAGCCCTACTCAGCAGAAACAAGAAGGGAGCCACCAAAGTGGCCGCTCTGACCCAGGAACAAATCGTCGAGGAACTCGGCAAGATCATCGAGGAAGTGACCGGCATCGAGCCGTCCGAGGTGACCGTCGAGAAGTCCTTCGTCGATGACCTGGACATCGACTCGCTGTCCATGGTCGAGATCGCTGTGCAGACCGAGGACAAGTACGGCGTCAAGATCCCGGACGAGGATCTCGCCAGCCTGAAGACGGTCGGCGACGCCGTCAATTACATCCAGAAGCTCGAGGCCGAGAACTCCGATACGGCCGCCGAGCTCAAGGCCAAGTTCGACAACGCCGAGTAGGGCTGAACCAGTGACCACTCCTTCCACCAAGAACGGGAACTTTCCCAACGTCGTCGTCACGAGCCTGGCGGCGACCACGTCGATCGCCGGTGACGTCGATGCGACGTGGAAGGGACTCCTCAACGGCGAGAGCGGCATCGACGTTCTCGAGGATGACTTCATCGAGGAATACGACCTGCCGGTCCGCATCGGCGGCCACCTGAAGGTGCAGCCGGAGACCCTGTTGACCAGGGTCGAGGCCCGGCGCATGTCCTACGTGGAGCAGCTCTCGACCGTGCTCGGTCGTGAGGTCTGGCGCAATGCCGGCAGCCCGGAGGTCGATCCCGAACGCCTCGGCGTCGCGATCGGCACCGGCCTCGGCGGCGGCGACGCCCTCATCGACTCGGTCGACAAGCTGAAGAACGGCGGCTACCGCAAGGTATCCCCGCTGGCCGTGCAGATGGTCATGCCGAACGGCCCCTCCGCGGTCGTCGGCCTCGAATTGAAGGCGCGGGCGGGAGTGGTCACTCCGGTCTCGGCGTGCTCGTCCGGCTCCGAGGCCATCGCCAACGCATGGCGAATGATCGTCATGGGCGATGCCGACATCGTCGTCACCGGCGGTGTCGAAGGCTTCATCGACGCGGTGCCGATCGCGGCGTTCTCCATGATGCGCGCGATGAGCACCCGCAACGACGATCCGAGGGGCGCCTCGCGCCCCTTCGACAAGGATCGGGACGGCTTCGTGTTCGGCGAGGCGGGCGCCCTCATGGTCATCGAGACCGAGGAGCACGCCAAGGCCCGCGGCGCCACCATCCACGCCAGGCTGCTCGGCGCGGGAATCACCTCCGACGGCTTCCACCTGGTCGCCCCGGACCCGGAGGGCAGTGGCGCCGCGCGCGCCATCACCCGCGCGCTGCAGACCGCCGGTCTGCAGAAGAGCGACATCACCCACATCAACGCGCACGCGACCGCCACCCCGATCGGCGACACCGCCGAGGCGAGGGCGATCGGCAAGTCGCTGGGTAACCACGCTTCGGTGTACGCGCCGAAGTCGGCCCTCGGGCACTCGATCGGTGCGGTGGGCGCACTGGAGTCGGTGCTCACCGTGCTCAGCATCCGGGACGGCATCGTCCCGCCGACGCTGAACCTGGAGAACCAGGATCCGGAGATCGATCTCGACGTGGTGCACGGTGAAGCCCGGCGCCAGGAAATCGAGTACGCGGTCAACAACTCCTTCGGTTTCGGCGGGCACAACGTGGCGCTCGCCTTCGGTCGGGCCTGAGCAACACCGACCGCACAACGGAATACGACGGGGGCCTGGCGATTCGCCGGGCCCCCTTCGGTCCTCAGAGAACCCTTCTCGCCGGGCGCGGCGCCATCGAGCGCTGCCGTCGGCCGACCCTGCCCTCGAACAGGAGGTGAGCGCGATGACGATCATGGCCCCCGCGTTCCGACCGGACACCGCCACCGATCCGCGCGACCCGCTCGGCCGGCTGGAGCGGTTCTTCGACGCGGGCACGCTCCTGCCGCTGCACCCGCGCGACCGCTCCGGCGTGCTCGCCGCGATCGGTGAGGTGGACGGGGTGCGCACCGTCGCCTACTGCTCGGACGCCACCGTGATGGGCGGCGCCATGGGCGTGGACGGCTGCAAGCACATCGTCTCCGCCATCGACACCGCGCTGGATTCCGGCGCGCCCGTGGTCGGGCTCTGGCACTCCGGCGGCGCGCGGCTGGCCGAGGGCGTCGAGGCGCTGCACGCGGTCGGGCTGGTCTTCGAGGCCATGGTCCGGGCGTCCGGGCGGATCCCGCAGCTCTCCGTCGTGCTCGGCTTCGCGGCGGGCGGCGCCGCCTACGGGCCCGCGCTCACCGACATCGTGATCATGGCGCCCGAGGGGCGGGTCTTCGTCACCGGCCCGGACGTGGTGCGCAGCGTCACCGGCGAGCAGGTCGACATGGCCACGCTCGGCGGCCCGGAGACGCACGGCAAGAAGTCCGGGGTCACCCACATCGTCGCGAACGACGAGGCCGACGCCCTGCACCGGGCCCGCCGCCTGGTCTCCATGTTCGCCGAGCAGGGCGAGTTCGACCTGGCCGCGGCGGCGCGCGGCGACGTCGACCTCAAGGCGCTGCTGCCGGAGTCGCCCCGCCGGGCCTACGACGTCAAGCCGGTGGTGCACGAGCTGCTCGACAACGTCGACGGCGAATCCACCTTCGAGGAGCTGCAGGGCGGCTACGCGCGCAGCATGGTCACCGGGCTCGGCCGGCTCGGCGGGCGCACCGTCGGCGTGCTCGCGAACAACCCGCTGCGGCTCGGCGGCTGCCTGAACTCGGAGAGCGCCGAGAAGGCGGCCCGCTTCGTTCGGCTCTGCGACGCCTTCGGGATTCCGCTGGTCGTGCTCACCGACGTCCCCGGCTACCTGCCCGGCGTGAGCCAGGAGTGGGACGGCGTCGTCCGCCGCGGCGCCAAGCTGCTGCACGCCTTCGCCGAGGCGCGGGTGCCGCGCGTGACGCTGGTGACCCGCAAGATCTACGGCGGCGCCTACATCGCCATGAACGCCCGCGCGCTCGGCGCCACCGCGGTCTACGCCTGGCCCGGCTCCGAGGTCGCGGTCATGGGGGCCAAGGCCGCCGTCGGCATCCTGCACAAGAAGGCGCTCGCCGCCGCTCCGGAGGGGGCGGAGCGCGAGGCGCTGCACGAGCGGCTCACCGCCGAGCACGAGCAGATCGCGGGCGGGGTCGAGCGGGCGGTCGCCATCGGGGTGGTGGACGAGGTCATCGACCCGGCCCGCACCCGGAGCACGCTGGCCGCCGCGCTGGCGTCGGTGCCCGCGGTGCCGAGCCATCACAAGAACATCCCGCTCTAGCAGGCGGTTCCGGCGGTAGCATCGCCGGATGCGCTACCAGGATCTCGCCGACGTGTCGTGCTCGATCACCCGGCCGCTCGTCGTGTTCGGGGACCGCTGGACGCTGCTCATCCTCAAGTGCTGCTTCACCGGGATCCGGCGGTTCAACGGGTTCCAGAGCGCGCTCGGGATCTCGCGGAGCAGGTTGCTCGATCGGCTGGATCGGCTGATCGAGCACGGAATCCTGGTCAAGGCGGAGTCGGGGGAGTACCGGCTCACGCCGAAGGGGCACGACATCTACCCGGTGCTGCTCGCCATCCGGGACTGGGGTGACGCGCACATGGCGCCGGAGGGGCCGCCGGTGCGGTACACGCACCGGGATTGTTCCGGCGAGGCGCATGTGCGGCTGGGGTGCGATCACTGCGGGGCGGAGATGACGGCGCGGGATGTGGTGCCCGAGCCGGTGAGCCCGGGCTGAGTCCGGGAGGCTGTGGCGCGCGCGGCGACGGGTGGCTCGGGTGCCCGGCCGGTCGCTGTCAGGCGCTGTGGAAGTGGACGGTGTCGGTCAGGTCGGCGCGGGTGGTGCGGAAGTTGTTGACCGGGTGCTCGGGGTCGGGGTAGCCGAAGGAGATGCCTGCGACCACGCGGTGGTCGTCGGGGATGCCGAAGTGGCGGCGGACGAAGGGGGCGTAGGTGGCCAGCGCGGCCTGCGGCGCGGCGCCGAGGCCGAGGCTCTGCGCGGCGAGCAGGAAGCTGTTCAGGTAGAGGCCGCAGTCGACGGCGGCGTAGACGCCGAGCTCGGCGGGGGTGCTGACGATCGCGACGTGCGGGGCGTCGAAGAAGTCGAAGTTGCGCATGGTCTGCCGGAAGGCGGCCGCCCTGTCGCCGCGCTCGATCCCGACGCTGGCGTACAGCTGGCTGCCGCACTCGCGGCGCCGCTGCTGGTAGACGCCGGCGTAGCCGGGCGGGAAGGGGAAGTCGGGGCCGCCGTCGGGGGCGGTCAGGTGCTCGCCGAGCGCGGTACGGAAGCGCTCGGTGCCCGCGCCGTCGGTGACCTCGACCCGCCAGGGCTGGGTATTGCACCAGGACGGGGTGCGCTGCGCGGCGAGCAGCAGCTGCTCGAGGGTCTCCCGCGGCACCGGCTCGGGGCGGAACTGACGACAGGTCCAGCGTTCGTCCAGCAGGCGGCGCAGCGCGGTGTACTGGTCGGTCTCGATCGCTGTCATCGGGCTCCCTCGATATTGGTCTCTTTTCGGGACCGAACAGTAGCAGCGGGATTCGCTGTCGAGAAGTGTCCGGAGGTGGACCCGGTGCGCCGGGTTCGGTGGCGTACGCCACACTCTGCGGCACAATCGGCGCATGGTCGATCCCCCCGCTGCTCGCGGCGGCCCGTCCCGGGCCGGACCGAGCGCGGACCGTGCCGACCGGGACCGGAAGCGGCACGGGCGGCACTACACCCCGCCCGCGCTCGCCGGATTCCTGGCGCGGCGGTTGCTGGCGCACGCGCCGGACGGGCCGGTGCTGCGGGTGCTCGACCCGGCCTGCGGGGACGGGGAGCTGCTGCTCGCGGTGGCCGGGGAGGTGGCGCGGGTGCGGCCGGGGACGCGGCTGGAGCTGGTCGGGCACGATCTGCACGCGGCGGGGTTGCGGGTGGCGCGGAGCCGGGCGACGGCGGCGGGGGTCGCGGTGCGCTGGCTGGCCGGGGATTTCCTCGCCGCGGCGGACGCGCTGCCCGCGGGGGAGTTCCACGCGGTCATCACCAATCCGCCGTATGTGCGGACGCAGCAGCTCGGCGGGGTCGCCGCGACGGAGTTGCGGGCCAGGTACGGGCTGCGCGGGCGGATCGATCTGACGCATCCCTTCGTCGCGTCGGCGGCGCGGTTGCTCGCGCCCGGCGGGGTGCTCGGGTTGCTCTGCGCGAATCGGTACCTGACCACGCGGGCCGGGGCGAATGTGCGGGAGTTGCTGCGCGGGGAGTTGGCGCCGGTCGAGCTGTACGACCTCGGGGATACGAAGCTGTTCGCGGCGGCGGTTCTGCCCGCGGTGACGATCGCCGTCAAGGGGGAGGTGGGCCGGCCGTGCCGGTACGTCTCGGTGTACCAGGTGGGTGGTGCTGTTCCCGGCGCGGAGCCGGTCGAGCTGTTCGAGGCGGTGCTCGCGCCGCGGGGGCGGCGGATCGTGCTCGGGGAGCGGGAGTTCGCGGTGGAGGTGGGGGTGCTCGTCACCGGGGAGGTGGAGTCCGCCGCCGGGGTTCCCGCGGCTGGTCCGGTGGCCTCGGGCGCGGTGTCGGGATCGGCCTCGGGGGTAGCGGGCGGAGGTCCTGGATCGGCTGCCGGGATTGTGGGCGGGGGTGGTTCCGGGTCGGGAGCGGCGGCTGTGGCCGGAGGGCGTGAGCCGGCGCGGGGCGTCGCGGACGCGGGAGTTCCGTCGGCTGCGCGGGGTGCGCTGAGGGGCGGCGCGGCCTCCGGGCGAGGGAGTGCGGGGCCGTGGCGGCTCTCGCATCCGGAGCTGGATGCCTGGTTGGGTGCGATCGATGGGGCGACCTGGCGGCGGGCCGGGGAGTTGGGGCGGATTCGGGTGGGGATCAAGACGACGGCGGATTCGGTGTTCATCTCGGATCGGTGGGAGGCGATGCGGCCGAGCCCGGAGCCGGAGCTGCTGCGGCCGCTGCTGACGCACGACGATCTGGCGCCGTGGCGGATCGAGCGCGGGCGCGATGTCCGGGTGCTGTACCCGTACGACGCCGCCGCGGCCCGGCGCACCCCGGTCGACCTCGCGCGATACCCTGCCGCCGCGGCGTACCTGGCATCGCACCGGGAGACGTTGACCGCCAGGCACTACGTGGCGGCGGGCGGACGAGCCTGGTTCGAGATCTGGGTGCCGCAGCGCCCGCACCTGTGGCGCGCGCCGAAGGTGGTGTTCCCCGACATCAGCGCGATCCCGCGCTTCGCGCTGGACCGCTCCGGCGCGGTGGTGAACGGCGACTGCTACTGGCTCTCGCTGGCCGACCTCGGCGAGCCGGCCGAAGAGCTGGCCGCGCTGCTCATGGGCGTCGCCAACTCCACCCTGGGGCTGCGCTGGTACGACGCGGTCTGCGGGAACCGGCTCTACTCCGGCCGCCGCAGGTGGATCACCCAGTACGTCTCCCGGATGCCGCTCCCGGACCCGGCCACCGCCACCGCGCGCGCGGTCATCGCGCTCTCGGACGAACTACAGGCCGGCCGCCCCTTCGACGCCACCGCGGCCGCGCTGCTGGACGAGCGGGTGCACGCCGCCTTCGGGCTGCGCCCCGGCTCAGGGCCGGGCGCGAACCCCGATCATGGGCAGCAGGGTGCGCCTGGCGAAATCCCGGCCCGCCTCGGCGTCGTCGATCGGGATGAGCCCGTCCGGGGTGAGCGCGAGGGAGAGCGCGAGCCGGGCCATGATCTCGGCGATCAGGTCGGGGTCGAGCTGCTCGGCGGTGCCGGGCTCGCCTAGCTCGCGCAGCTTCTCCGCCAGGTAGGTGCGGCCGATGGCGAGCACGGGCCCCGCGTCGGTGGTGAGCTTGGGCAGGATCAGCTCCGGCTCGGTACGCAGCAGCCTGCGCAGCAGCTGGTTGCCCGCGATCGCTGTGATGAAGGCGACGAAGATCTCCACCAGCTGGTCGTGGGAGCCGCTGACGGTGCGCACCCGGCCGTCGATCTCGGCGACGAAGCGCTGCGCCTCGCGCACCGTGACCGCCTCCACCAGATCGTTCTTGGACTCGAAGCGGCGGTAGAGCGTGGCCGGGCTGATCCCGGCCCGGCGCGCGATCTCGCCCATGCTGGTGCGCTTGATGCCGAAGTCGAGAAAGGCCGAGAAGGCGCTCTCCAGCAACCGCTCGCCGTCGGCCACGGGCTTCTCCAGGATGCGCTGGAGCATCGGTGGAACCGCGGACATCACATCTCCCGTCGACGTGCAGTGATCCGACGAGATTATTTCACCCGCGCGGATCGCCGGTCAGCCACGGGGCAGGTCGAAATCCGCCATCTCCCGCTCGATCGCATTCGCCGCGAAATCCACCCCGCGGCACCGTAACTCGTGGACCCTGCGCTGCAGCGCCTCGATTCCCCCCGGCTGGGCCGCGATGTCGGCCACACTGATCCGCCCCCCCGGACGGTGCATACCCGAACGCTCGTACGCCACCGTGATACCTCCTGCCCACACGCAACGCCCGCGGTAAGCCGGAAGATCCAGCGCCGTGGCGGGGCGCTGTGATCATGTTACCAACGGTGCCAGGTGGTACTCGGGGGTGTGTTGCCGCTCACAGCGGAGTGGCGTCCCGGTGGGGGGTGGTGTTGTGAAGGTACACAGCGGCGTTCAGCTTGATGCCGTCGCGCTCGGCGTCGCCGAGTTCGCGCCGCACCTTGCCCGGAACGCCCGCGACCAGGGAACCGGGCGGAATCCGCGCGCCCTCCGGAATCAGGGCATTGGCCGCGATCAGGCTGCCCGCACCGATCACCGCGCCGTTCAGGACGGTGGCGCCCATGCCGACCAGCACGTCGTCCTCGACGGTGCAGCCGTGCAGGATCGCATTGTGGCCCACCGAGACCCCGCTGCCGACGGTGAGCGGGAAGCCGGGGTCGGAGTGCAGCACGCAGCCGTCCTGGATGTTGCTGCCCGCGCCGACGGCGATGGTCTCCAGATCGGCGCGCAGCACGGCGCCGTACCAGATGCTGACCTCCGCGGCGAGCGTCACCCGGCCGATCACCGTCGCGGTCGGCGCCACCCAGGCGCGTTCGTCGATGTCAGGGGCGTGGCCGCCGATCTCGATTCGCATACCCCGAACCTAGCCGGGCCGGAATTGCGCGCGGTGCCCGGCCGGCGACCCGCTCGACCGTCTCGTCGGTGTTCTCCAGCGGCAGCCCGGCCGCGTCCGCCCGCTGGTGCAGCAGCCACCGCTGCGGGACTGCCGCTTACGTGGCGGGATCGGGTGCGGTGCAGCGGCGCGGCGCGGCGGGGCCCGGACCGGAGGACTGTGCGCCACGATGACCCCATGCGCATCGGAGTACCGCGGGAGATCAAGGAACAGGAGTTCCGGGTGGCGCTGACCCCGGCGGGCGCCGCCGAGCTGGTCCGGCACGGGCACGAGGTGCTGGTCGAGCGGGGCGCGGGTGCGGGGTCCGGGTTCGCGGATGTCGACTACACCGAGTCCGGCGCGATCGCGGTCTCCGAGGCCGACGAGCTCTGGGGCGCGGCCGAGCTGGTGCTCAAGGTGAAGGAGCCGATCGCGGCCGAGTACCCGCGGCTGCGCAGGGGGCAGGTGCTCTTCACCTTCCTGCACCTGGCCGCCTCCCGCGCCTGCACCGAGGCGCTGCTGAGCTCCGGTGTCACCGCGCTCGCCTACGAGACGGTGCGCGCCCCCGACGGCTCGCTGCCGCTGCTCGCGCCGATGAGCGAGGTGGCGGGCAAACTGGCCGCGCAGGTCGGGGCGTACCACCTGATGGCGCCGCTGGGCGGGGCCGGGGTGCTGCCCGGCGGGGTGCCAGGGGTGCGGCCGTGCGAGGTGGTCGTGCTCGGCGGCGGGGTGGCAGGCGCCTGCGCGGCCGAGGTGGCCGCCGGGATGGGCGCGCAGGTGACCGTGCTCGACACCAACCAGGCCAGGCTGCGCGAGCTGGAGGTGCGCTTCGGCGGCCGGATCGTCACCGTCGCGTCCAACGACACCGAGATCGAGCGGGCGGTGCGCGGCGCCGACCTGGTGATCGGCTCGGTGCTGGTGCCGGGCGCGCGGGCGCCGAAGCTGGTCTCCACCGCGCTGGTCGGGCGGATGCGACCGGGCGCTGTGCTGGTGGATATCGCCATCGACCAGGGCGGCTGCTTCGCCGACTCACGCCCGACCACGCACGCCGCCCCGACCTTCCGGGTGGCGGATGCGCTCTTCTACTGCGTCGCCAACATGCCGGGCGCGGTCCCGCACACCGCCACGGTCGCCCTCACCAATGCCACGCTGCCCGCGGTGCGCACCATCGCGGACCGCGGGGTGCGCGCCGCGTGCCGAGCGGACCGCGGGCTGGTCGCCGGGCTCACCGTGGCGAACGGGAAGCTCTTCTCACCGGAGGTCGGTGCGGCGCACGGCATCCCGGTCACCGCACCCGACCTGGACTGATCACTCCGGGTCGGTGAGGTACCAGTCCGGCTCGCCGGCCTCGGGCAGGTCGTGCAGCTTGTCCGGGTTGCGGACGACGTGGATGGCGGTGATCCGGCCCGCGTCGACGGTGAAGGCGAAGACCCCGGTGTGGTTGCCGTCGAAGACGAGCAGCCCCGGCCTGCCGTTGACCAGCACCGCCCGGCCCCAGCCGTGCTTCGCGGCCGGTGCGTGGTACCAGCCGACCAGCAGCTTGGCGACCAGTTCGGCGCCGGCGACCGGTCTGCGGATGGCGGGCACCTTGCCGCCGCCGTCGGCGGTCATGCTGACCTTCTCGTCCAGGACGCCGAGCAGCGCGGCGAGGTCGCCGGAGCGCCAGGCCAGCGCGAAGGCGGAGACCACCCGCTCGTGCTCGTCCGGCGAGGCGGGGAAGCGCGGGGTGCCGTCCTCCACCCGCTTGCGGGCGCGCGAGGCGAGCTGCCTGACCGCGGCCGGGGTGCGGCCGACCACGTCGGCGACCTCGGGGCCGCTCATGCCGAAGACGTCCTGCAGCACGAAGGCGGTGCGCTCAGCGGGGGAGAGTGATTCGAGGACGACCAGGAGCGCGGTGGTCACCCGTTCGTCCTGGGTGACGCGGTCGGCGGGGTCGGTCGACGCGGTCACCTCCGGCTCGGGGAGCCACTCGCCGACGTACTGCTCCCGGCGTACGCGGGCCGAGCCGAGGTGGTCGAGCGCGAGCCGGCCGGTTGCGGTGCTGAGCCAGGCGCGCAGGTTCTCGATCGGGGCGCCGCCGGACTCGGTGTGCCGCTGCAGCCGCAGCCACGCCTCCTGCACCACGTCGTCGGCGTCGGCCAGGCTGCCGAGCGTGCTGTAGGCGAGTCTGCGCAGGTAGGGCCGGTGTTGCTCGAATTCGCGCGCGAGCGCGGTCGTCTCGTCGGTCATGCCGTCCGCCGTTCGTCTCTCGGGCCGTCGTCGGGTGGACGATGTGGCCGTTCCGAGTGTGACAGGACCGGATAGTGTCGCCGGGTGTCCGTCTCCACCTCCATCGGTCTCGCGCTCGGCTTCGCCATCGACCGGGCGTTCGGTGATCCGCGGCGGTGGCATCCGGTGGCGGGGTTCGGGAGCGCCGCGCTCGCGCTGGAGCGGGTGACGTATCGCGATGCGCGGGTGGCCGGGGTGGTGCACGAGGTGGTCGCGGTGGGCTCGGTGCTCGCGCTGGGGCGTGTCGTCGGGCGGGGCGGCTGGCCCGTGGTCGCGCTCGCCACGTGGACCGTTCTCGGCGGTACCAGCCTGGCTCGGACCGGGCGGCGGATGGCGGATGCGCTGGAGTCCGGGGACATCGCGGCCGCGCGGGCGCTGCTGCCCGCGCTCTGCGGGCGCGATCCGGAGTACCTCGATGCCGACGGGCTCGCGCGGGCCGCGCTGGAGTCCATTGCCGAGAACACGTCGGACGCGACCGTCGCCCCGTTGTTCTGGGGTGCGGTCGCGGGCGTGCCCGGGCTGCTCGGGTACCGCGCGGTGAACACCCTCGACGCCATGATCGGGTACCGGAACGCGCGCTACCTGCGCTTCGGGTGGGCGGCCGCGCGCGTCGACGACCTCGCCAATCTGGTACCCGCCCGGCTCGCCGGGGCACTCACCGTCGTGCTCGCGCCGCTGCTCGGCGGCAGTGCCGTGGGCGCGCTCGCCGCCTGGCGCCGGGATGCCGGGGCGCACCCGAGCCCCAACGCCGGGGTCGCCGAGGCCTCCGCCGCCGGCGCCCTCGGCATCCGCCTGGGCGGGCCGACCCGCTACGAGCACGGCACCGAACTCCGCCCGGTCCTCGGCTCCGGCCGTGCCCCCGAGGTCAGGGACCTCCGCCGGGCCGTGCTGCTCTCCGAGCTGGTCCAGCTCGGAGCGGTGCTCGTCGCCGTCGCCGGGGCAGGGGTGTTGTCACCCCGGGGAGGCGGCGCTGAGCCGTCGGCGTTCCGACCCTAGGTCAGCGTCGCGAGCGGCCGTACCGGTCGGCCAGCCGCTGCTCGGTCGAGACCGGCTCGGGCGAGGCGACCTCGGAGACCTCTGCGACCGGGGCGGATCCACCCTTCTCGGCCCGCCGGGCGCGGATCTCGGCGTACGCGAAGTACCCCAACCCGAGCGGCGCCATCACCCCGAACGCCAGCCACTGCAACCCGTACGACAGGTACGGCCCGGAGTCGAGCTGCGGCAGCGGACTCGGCGTGAAAACCCCGGCCTGCCCCGCGTCGACCTGCAGATACCCACCCCGCCCCCCGGTGGGCACGCTGGTCAGCGGCACCCCGAGCAGCTCGGCCTGCTGCCCGGTGTCGATGGAGTACACCTGCCGGAACCCGTCCTGCGTCGACGGCGCCCGATCCGGCGCCACCCCCTCGCTGTCCCGCACCCGCGCCTCGATCCGCTGCGGCCCGGCGGGCGGGTCGGGAACGGCGGGCGGCCGCGACCCGTCCACCGCCTTCACCAGCCCGCGGTCGACCAGCAGCACCCGGCCGTCGTCCAGCCGGAAGGCGCCGAGCACGGTGTATGCGGGCGCACCGTCCAGGTGCCGCAGCCGGACCAGGACGGTGCTGTCCGGCAGGTAGGCGCCGGTGGCGGTGACCCGGCGCCACTCCACCTCGTCCGGCCGCACCCCGGAGTCGGCGGCGAGCAGCTCGCCGATCTCCACCGGCTCGGCCCGCACCGAATCGGCGATCAGCTGGTTGCGGTGTTCGGTGCTGGTGTTCTTGCCGAGCTGCCACGGCGCGAGCACGGTGAAGCACAGGTAGGCGAAGCCGGCCACCAGCGCGGCCAGGATCAGCCAGCTGGGCCGGAGCAGGAAGGCGAGGCGGCGCATCAGCGCGGCCCCCCGGCGAGTTCGGCGCGCACCCAGTCGAGCAGGCCGGGTACCGCGGCCTCGATCTGGGCGCGGACCAGATCGAAGCCGTCGTCCGCGCCGTAGTACGGGTCGGGGACGTCCTGGCCGTCGGCGGCCGGGTCGAAGCTGCGCAGCAGCCGGCGGCGGCCGGCGGGCACGCCGAGCCGGGCGAGGGCGCGCTCGTGGCCGGTGTCGAGCGCGACGACCAGGTCGGCGTCCCGGTGCGCGGCGCCGAACTGCGCGGCGACGTGCGCGTCGGCGTAGCCGTTGCGACGCAGCACCGCGGCGGTGCGCGGGTCGGCCGGGTTGCCGACGTGCCAGTCGTCGGTGCCTGCGCTGGTCACCCGCACCCGCTCGGCCAGCCCGGCCCGCTCCAGATGCGATTCGAAGACCCGCGCCGCCATCGGCGATCGGCAGATGTTGCCGGTACAGACGAAGGACACGTGCAGCTCACCCACACCGCCATTGTCCCCGCGGCCGCAGGTGCCCGGCCACGTAGGGTGTGCGGACGTGCCCGAGGACACCATCGACCACGCCGCGCTGCGGCACCACGGCGACGTGGAGGCGGGCCCGGGCATGCTCGATTTCGCGGTGAACGTACGCGGCAACGCGCCGCCGCCGTGGTTGCGGGAGCGGCTCGCGGCGCGGCTGGGCGACCTGGCGCGGTACCCGGCCGCCGGTGACGAGCGGCGGGCGCGGGCGGCGGTGGCGGGCAGGCACGGGCGGAGCCAGGAGGAGGTGCTGCTGCTCGGTGGCGCCGCCGAGGGGTTCGCGCTGCTGCCGAAGCTGGGGTCGCGCGCGGCCGTCGTGCTGCACCCCTCGTTCACCGAGCCGGAGCTCGCGCTGCGCGCGGCCGGGGTCCCGGTGCGCAGGGTCGTTCTGGAGCCGCCCTACACCCTCGATCCCGGTGCGGTGCCGGACGACGCCGACCTGGTGGTGCTCGGCAACCCGACCAACCCGACCTCGGTGCTGCACCCCGCGGCCGCGATCACCGCGCTGCGCAGGCCGGGGCGGGTGCTCGTGGTCGACGAGGCCTTCCTGGACGCGGTCCCCGGCGAACCCGAGTCACTGGCCGGGTTCGCGGCGCCGGACGTCCTGGTCCTGCGCAGCCTGACCAAGACCTGGGCGCTCGCCGGCCTGCGCTGCGGCTACCTCCTCGGTGCCCCCGAGTTGCTGGCCAGGCTGGCGCACGGCCGCCCGCACTGGCCGCTCGGCACCCTGCAGCTCGAGGCGATCACCGCCACCGCCGAGCCGGGCGCCGTCGCCGGGGCCGGGCGCGAGGCGCTGACCATCGCCGCCGAACGCGAAGCGATGATCGCCGAGCTGCGCGCCATCGGCATCGCCGTGCACACCCCGGCCGCGGCGCCGTTCCTCCTGCTGGAGACCCCGGACGCCACCGCCCTCCGCACCCACCTCGCCGGCAACGGCATCGCGGTCCGCCGCGCCGACACCTTCCCCGGCCTCACCCCCGACCACCTCCGCGTCGCCGTCCGCGACGCCACCGCCGTAGCTGCCCTGACCACCGCCATCCGCGACCACCGTGCCGGTGCCGCCCCCGACCACCCCGCACCGACAGGACGGATCCCGCGCCCATGACCACCCTGGCCGAACTGACCGCGATCCTCGACACCGCCTACCCCCCGTCGCTTGCCGAATCCTGGGACTCCGTCGGCCTGGTCTGCGGCGACCCGGCCGAACCCGTGCACCGCGTGCACTTCGCCGTCGACGCCACCGAGGCCGTGGTCACCGAGGCGATCGAGGCGGGGGCGCAGGCCCTGGTCGCACACCACCCCCTGCTGCTGCGCGGCGTGGACACCGTCGCCGCGGACACCCCGAAGGGCGCCCTCCTGCACCGCCTCATCCGCGCCGGCTGCGCCCTCTTCACCGCGCACACCAATGCCGACTCCGCCGCCCCCGGCGTCTCCGACGCACTCGCCGAGGCGCTCGGCCTCACCGACCTCCGCCCACTCGACCCGCAGGACGCGGCCCCGGTGGACAACTGGACCGTCCAGGTCCCGCACGAGCACACCGAAGCGGTGGCCGCCGCCCTCTTCGCCGCGGGCGCGGGCGGCACCGGCAACTACCGCGACTGCGCCTCGATCACCCCGTCCACCGGCCAGTTCCGCCCGGTGGCAGGCGCGAACCCGGCCGTCGGCACGAAGGGCGAGCTGACCCGCGTCCCGGAGGATCACCTCGAGGTGATCGCCCCGCCCGGCCGCCGCACCGAAGTACTCGCCGCGCTGCGCGGCGCGCACCCGTACGAGGAGCCCGCCTTCCACATCAGCACCCGCGCCGCCCTCCCCACCGGCACCGGCCTCGGCCGCATCGGCACCCTGCCCACCCCGGAAACCCTGCGCGCCTTCACCGCGCGCGCCGCCGCCGCGCTCCCCGCCACCGCGTGGGGCGTCCGCGCCGCGGGCGACCCGGAGCGCGTCCTGCGGACGGTCGCGGTGTGCGGCGGCGCCGGAGATTCCTTCCTCGGCACGGTCGCGCGGATCGGAGTCGACGCCTACCTCACCGCCGACCTGCGGCACCACCCCGCCGACGAGCACCTGCGCGCGGGCGGCCCGGCGCTGATCGACGCCGCGCACTGGGCCACCGAATTTCCCTGGTGCGCACAGGCCGCGGCGCTGGTCCGGCACGCGCTGCCGGGGCTGACCACGCACGTGTCGGCGCTGCGCACCGACCCGTGGACCGTCGGCTGCGGGCACTGAGCGGCGAACGGCGCGTCACGCGGAGGTGACGGCTCGGTTCCGTACCCGATTCGCCCGAGATTCCCGCTCCGGCAGGGGTATAACCACGGCATGAGTTACCCGGTGGATTTCGGGGTGCTGCAGGTCGGTCTGATCGTTGCGATCGTCGTCGCGGTGGCACTGCTGGTTTCGGCGTTGGTCCGTATGCGCAGATTCGGCCTGCGCGCCCTACTCGGCCGCGGCACGAGCGGCGTCGTGCTGCTCGTCGCCGCCCTGCTCCTGCTCTGGGTGGTCACCCTGGTGCAGACCTACCTCGGGTTGGCCGGCGAGGTGAAGGCCGCGCACGTGGTCGCCACCCCCGTTGCCGGGCAGGAGCATCGGATGGAGGTGCGGGTCACGCTCTTCGGCGACGACCAGCACGAGGAGCGCACCGAGACCTACCAGGTGGAGGGCGACCTCTGGGTGCTGCAGGCCAACATCGTCGAGCTGGAGCCGTGGGTGAACGCGCTCGGCTTCCACTCCGGGTACAAGGTGACCAGGCTCTACGGCCAGCGGCTGGACGGCGTCGCGACCGCGCAGAACCACGTCTTCCTGAACGGCGAGGACCGCGACTTCTTCCAGGACATGGACGAGGGCCGCTGGTACACCGAGCCCTTCGTGCGCTCGGCCTACGGCAACGCGGTGATCGCGACGCCGGGCGAGTTCGACGTGTTCATCTCGCGCGACGCCATCAAGACCAGGCCCGCCGAGTAGGCACCCCGCTGCGCGGTACGGTGGTGGACCGGCTCGTGCCACCCGCCCCCGTACCCCAGGAGTCTGCCCGCAGTGAATGTCGAACCATCGATCCAGGCCGCGCTGCTCCGGCTCGCGGCCGCCGATGCCGAGCTGTCGCGGATCGCGCACCGGCGGAAGGTGCTGCCCGAGCAGCAGGAGGTGGACCGGCTGGAGGCGGAGCGCAACACCCAGAAGGACGCCGCGGTCAAGGTCGAGATCGAGATCGACGACCTGGATCGCGACATCCGCAAGCTGGAGGGCGAGGTCGAGGCGGTCCGCAAGCGCGAGGAGCGCGACCGCACCATGCTCACCTCCGGCGCGGTGCACGCCAAGCAGCTCACCGACCTGGAGCACGAGCTGGCCAGCCTGGAGCGGCGCCGCGGCGCGCTGGAGGACGACCTGCTCGAGGTGATGGAGCGGCGTGAGGCGTCGGCGGCCGACCACGACCACGCGGGCGCCAGGCTGAGCAGGGCCGAAGCGGAGCTGACCGACGCGCAGCGGCGGCGCGACGAGGCCGTCGCCGATCTCGACGTCGCGCAGCGGCGCTGCGAGAACGACCGGGCCGGGCTGGTCGGGCAGTTCTCCGGTGAGCTGCTCGCGCTCTACGACAAGCAGCGCGCGGCGCACGGCGTCGGGGCGGCGCTGCTGCAGGCGCGGCGCTGCGGCGCCTGCCGGATCGAGCTGGACCGCGGCGAGATCGGCCGGATCGCCAAGACCGAGCCGGATGTGGTGCTGCGCTGCCCGGAGTGCGGGGCGATCCTGGTGCGCACCAAGGAATCGGGGCTGTGAGCGCCCGGCCGGACACGGTGGTCGTCGAGGCGGACGGAGGGTCGCGCGGCAATCCCGGACCGGCCGGGTACGGCGCGGTGGTGTTCGACGCGGAGCGCGCCGAGGTGCTCGCCGAGCGGCGCGCGAGCATCGGGGTGGCCACGAACAATGTCGCGGAGTATCGCGGGCTGATCGCAGGCCTCGAGGCGGCCGTCGAGCTCGGGGCGGCCAGGGTCGAGGTCCGGATGGATTCGAAACTCGTGGTCGAGCAGCTCTCCGGGCGCTGGAAGGTCAAGCACGCGTCGATGATCCCGCTGGCCGAGGAGGCGCGCGGCCTGGTCGCGAAGTTCGACGCCGTCACCTTCACCTGGATTCCGCGCGCGCGCAACAGCCATGCCGACCGCCTCGCCAACGAGGCGATGGACGCCGCCGCCGGCGTCGAGGTGCCGCCGCTCGCCGCGGAAGCCGGTGGCGTGGGCGGTCGGCCCGCGCAGCCGAGCCCCGCCGCCTCCGGCGCCGGGCGAGCGGTAGCGAGCGAAGACTCGCTCAACGGGCGCGACCGCGCACCGGGCTGGACCGGGGCCAGGGGCGCGCCGACGCGCCTCCTGCTCCTGCGCCACGGCCGCACCGCCCTCTCGGTCGAACGCCGCTACTCCGGCCCCGGCAACCCGCCCCTGGACGAGGTCGGCGAAGAGCAGGCCGCCCGCGCGGCGGCGATGCTCGCGACCCGCGGCGGCATCGACGCCGTCGTCTGCTCGCCCCTGGCCCGCGCGCACGCGACCGCGACGGCCGCGGCAGCGGCTCTCGGCCTGCGCGCCGAGGTCGTCGACGACCTGATCGAAACCGACTTCGGCACCTGGGAGGGGCTCACCTTCACCGAGGCGGCCACCCGCGACCCCGACGCGCACGCCGCCTGGCTCGGCGACCCCGCCCTCCCGCCGCCCGGTGGCGAGAGCTTCGCGGCGGTGCGCGCCAGGATCGAGCGCGCCCGCGACGACCTGCTCGCCCGCTTCCCGGAGCGGACCGTGCTCGTGGTCAGCCACGTGACCCCGATCAAGACCATGCTGCAGCTGGCGCTGGATGTCGGCCCGACCCTGCTGTACCGCCTGCACCTCGATCTCGCCGCGCTCTCCATCGCCGAGTTCTACCCGGACGGCGGCGCCTCGGTCCGGCTGGTGAACGACACCTCGTACCTCTAGAACACCGGCACTGACCTGCGGTTCTTCTCCCATGGCGCGGCCACCGGCCGGAGTGACCGCGAATTATCGCGCATCGCAAGGCTTTCCGCCCGCCGAACCGGGAAGCCTGCGGTGAATCTCACTCCGGATCGTTTCCGGCCCCGGCCGCCGGTAGGCTTTCACGCGGTCAAGCACGGACATCTCCCTCCTCCCGGTGAAACCGGTTGTGAGCAGGGCATTCTCGCGAGGTGGTGCCGGTGCGCCCCGGGCTGCGTTGCCGGGGATGTTCGATGGGAGTGCACGTTCTATGGTCGGTCCGGCGAAGGTCGTTGTGCTCGGTGCCGGGATCGGTGGATTGACCGCGGCGGTCGCGCTCCGGCACGCCGGAATCGGCGTCGAGGTCTACGAGGCCGGGCCGGAGCTGCGCGCGCAGGGCTCGGCGCTCTCGGTGCAGTCCAATGCCGTCCACGCGCTGCGCACGCTCGGCCCCGAGCTGGAGCGGGAGCTGCTGGAGCGCGGCGCCAGGGTCGAGAGCTTCCGCTTCTGCCGCCCGGACGGGAAACCGCTGCGGGAGCTGCCGGTCGGCAAGCAGGAGGAGCGGCTGGGCGCGCCGAGCATCGCGATCCACCGCGCCGACCTGCACGCCGCGCTGCGCGCCGCGGCCGGTGACACCCCCATCCACCTGGACGCCCGCGCCACCCGCTTCGTCGACGGCCCCGACCACGTGCGGGTCGAGTTCGCCGACGGCCGGGTCGCCGAGGGCGACGCGCTGATCGGCGCCGACGGCATCCACAGCGTGGTCCGCGCCCAGCTGCACGGCCGCGCCGACCCGCGCCCCGGCGGCTTCGTCTGCTGGCTGGCCTGCATCCCGTTCGAGCACGCGGCGGTCGGGCCGGGCTCGTCGACGCACTACTGGGGCACCGGAATGCGGTTCGGGCTGCACGACATCGGGCACGGCCGGGTGTACTGGTGGGGCACGAAGACGCTGCCCGCCGCCGAGGCCGCCGACTGGAAGGGCGGCAAGGCCGAGCTGCTCGAGCTCTACGCCGACTGGGCGCCCGAGGTGCGCGCCTGCATCGAGCAGACCGACGAGGACGCCGTTCTCGCGGTGCCCGCCCAGGATCGCCCGCCGCTCACCGCGTGGGGCCGGGGCCGGGTGACGCTGCTCGGCGACGCCGCGCACCCCATGCTGCCCGCGCTCGCCCAGGGCGCCAACGCCGCCATCGAGGACGCCGTCGCGCTGGCCTCCGCGCTGCGCTCCGCGGTCGACCCGGCGCACGGGCTGCGGCGCTACGAGCGGTCCCGGATCGAGCGCTCGGCCATGTTCGTCGACGGCTCGCGCAGCCTCAGCATGATCGAGCAGACCACCGACGCGAAGCTGGTCGCGCTGCGCAACACCTACTTCCGTCTCGCGCCGACCGAGTTCTTCCTGCGCGAGCTGAGCAAGCCGATGTCCTTCCCGTCGCTCACGGGCCCGGTGGCCGAGCTGCCGCGCGCGCTCACCCCGGCCGAGCGCTGGCACTGGATCGCCGACCAGCTGGCGCCGCTGCACGTGGTGGCGCGGGCGCGGGTGCACGGAACGGTCGAGCCGGAGCGGCTGCGCGCGGCGCTGGCCGAGGTGCAGCGCAGGCACCCCGCGCTGCGGGTCGCGGTGCGCGCGGAGCCGGACGGCACCGAGCCCGAGTTCGTGCCTGCGGAGCGGGAGATCCCGCTGCGCGAGGTGACCGCCGCCGAGCCGGAGCGGTGGCTCGCCGAGATCGACGGCACCGAGCTCGCCGAGCCGTTCGACACCGCCGCGGGCCCGCTCGCCCGCGCGGTGCTGGTGCACGCCGCGGACGGGTCGGGGGCGGATCTGCTGATCACCCTGCACCATGCCGTCGGCGACGGGGAGAGCGCGCTGACCGTGGCCGAGCAGGTGCTGCGGGTCGCGGCGGGCGAGGCGGGGGAGTACCCGGCCGCGCCGGTGCGGCCCGGCGCGGAGGAGTTCTTCCCGGATGGCGTCGGCGGGGCCAGGCACCTGGCCTCCTCGGTGCTGCGTGATCAGCAGGCTCGATTCAAGAAGGCGAAGCGCCTGCGGCCGACCGAGCTGGCCGAGCCGGCGCAGCGGCGCAGCCGGGTGCTGCACCGCCGGATCGACGGCGACCGGCTGGAGGTGCTGCTGGCCCGGTGCGCGCAGCACGGGGTCGGGGTGCGGGCGGCGGTCGCGGCGGCGCTGATCGGCGCCGCCGCGCGGGAGGCGGGGGTCGAGGAGCCCGCCACCTACGCCATCGGCAGCCTGCTGAACTTCCGGGAGCACCTGCCGGTCTCGGATGCCGAGGTCGGCGTCTACCAGGGGCTGATCAGCTCCACCGCGGAGTACGCGCCGTGGACGCCGCTGTGGCAGGTCGCCACCGAGCTGGCGGGGGCGCTCGGCACCAGGCTCGCCGATCGGGATCATCTCGCCGCGCTCGAGCTGCTCCGGCTGACGTCGCCCAAGTCGGCCGCGAAGGCCGGGTCGGCGGTGACGATGATGGACAAGAACGGCCCCGGCCACCTGTGTCTCACCTACCTGGAGCGCCCCGCGTTCCCGGACAAGCTCGGCGCGTGGCGGATCTCCGGCGCGCAGTTCGTGGCGGGCATGTCGGTCTGCGGCTTCGTCTCGGCGACCGCGACCGTGCTCAACGGCGAGCTGGCGATCAACCTCGGCTACGTCGAGCCCGCCGTCTCCGCGGAGCGGGCGGAGCGGCTGGCCGACGAGACGGTGCGGGGGCTGCTCGGCGCGCTCTGACCCGATTCGCACGCGCCACGATCTTCGCGACCGCTGGCGGGGTCCGCGTCCAGGCACGGCTCGGCACCGAGTGCACACCGACGAACTGGCCGTCGAGACCAGGGGGACATGGCAGCGATGGTCGTGCCGCACGTGATTTCGCACTGCGTCGAGGAGTGACCTTTTGACAACCGAAAAGCAAGGCGGGCTGGGGGATTCGGCCGAAACCTGGCCGGTGAGCCCGTATCAGCGGGATGTGCTCGGCGTGGCCTTCCGGCTGGCGCCGGAGCCGGTCGCCCAGGCGGTACTGAGCTTCCGGATCGACGCGCCGCTCGATCTGCCCCGGCTGCAGGCCTGCTGGGAGCGGGTGCTGCGCGGCGACGATTCGCTGCGGCTGCGGTTCGGCTTCGCCGACGGCGAGTTCCGGCAGTGGGTGAGCGACGACATCGCGCCGGTGCGGGTCGCCGACCTGACCGGCGAGCCGGACCCGGAGGCGGCCGCACAGCGCTGGATGTGGCAGGAGGTCGGCGCCACCGACACCCCCGAGCACCCGGCCCGGCTGGCCGCGGTGGTGGACCGGCCGGACCGGTTCTTCCTGTTCATCTCGGTCCATCACGCGATGATGGACGGCTACGGCCTGAACCTGGTGATCGCACAGCTGGACTCGGCCTACCGGATGACCGACGTGCCCCTCGACGAGCTGGCACAGCCCGAGCCGGTCAACGAGCACACCGACCGCTCCGCCGCGACCTACCGCGCCATCGCCGCCGCCGACGCCGCCTACCTGGCCTCCGATGACTACGGGAACGATCGCGCCACGCTGCTCGCGGCCCTGGACGGGGTGCGCCCCGCGCTCTTCCCCGGCCGCTCCGGCCGCCCGCTCGTGGTGCGCGGCCACTACGGCACCATGATCCCCGGCGAGTTCATGGACCGGGTGCGGGCCACCGGCTTCAGCGCCTACGCCTACACCGCCGCCGCGCTGGCCGCCTGGCTCACCGCGGTGCACCGCACCGACGAGGTGGTGCTCGGCGTCCCCATGCTGAACCGGGCCACCCCGGAGACCTACCGCACCCTCGGCCACCGCACCAACGCCGTCCCGCTGCGGGTCCGGGTCGACCGCGACCAGCCGCTCGCCGCGCTCGCCGCCCAGGTGGCGCAGCAGATCAAGGCGAGCAAGCGGCACCAGCGCTTCCCCTTCGGCGACCTCACCAAGGCGCTCGCGCCGGACCCGACGGCGCCGCCGCTCTACGACGTCTCCTACTCCTTCACCAAACTGCCGGACGCCGCGTACGTGCAGGAGCTGCTCGCCAAGTGCGCCATGCTCAACCCCGGCCCCGGCCAGGAGGCGCTGAGCATCGTGGTCGCGGAGAGCGGCAGCGACGGCTCGGTGACGCTGCAGCTGCTCTACGACACCGACGTCTTCGACGACCACCTGCGCATCGAGGCCGCGCTGAGCTCGTTCGGCGCGCTGCTCACCGCCGCGCTCGCCGCCCCGGAGACGCCGATCGGCGAGCTGCCGCTGCTCGGCTTCCGCGCCGCCGAGCGGATCGCGGGCTGGGAGGCGGGCCCGCGCGCGGAGTTCCCGTACACCACGCTGGACCGGCAGCTGCTCGAGCAGGTCGAGGCCGGGCCGGAGCGGATCGCGGTGCTCCCCGCCGAGCCGGGCGCCGCTCCGCTCAGCTACGCCGAGCTGGCCGCCGCCGCGGCCGGGATCGCCGCGAAGCTGGCCGGGCTCGGCGCCACCGGTGACGACTGCGTCCCGGTGCTGCTGCCCCGCTCCACCGGCATGCTGACCGCGATCCACGGCGTCGTCCGGGCCGGCTGCGCCTACGTGCCGCTCGATCCGGGCTACCCGGCGAGCCGGATCGAGACGGTGCTGCGCGATTGCGGCGCCCGCTTCGTGCTGGCCGACGCCGAGCACGACCGGCTGTACCGGCGGCTCGGCATCACCAGGATCGCGCCCGGCGAGGTGCGGCCGCTGCCGCGCGGGGTGGAGAACCGCTCGCACCCGGCCGGGCTCGCCTACGTCATCTACACCTCGGGCTCCACCGGCGTCCCCAAGGGCGTGCAGATCGAGCACCGCTCGGTGGTCAACCGGCTCACCTGGATGCAGCGCCGCTACCCGCTGACCGGTGCCGACATCGTGCTGCAGAAGACGCCCGCGACCTTCGACGTCTCGGTGTGGGAGCTGTTCTGGTGGGCGGGCGTCGGCGCCGCGGTCGCGCTGCTCGAGCCGGGCGGGGAGCGCGATCCGCGCCGGATCCTGGCCGCTGTCGAGCAGCACGGCGTGACCGTGCTGCACTTCGTTCCCTCGATGCTCGCCGCCTTCCTGGACGAGCTGGAGGCCGATCGGGACGCGGTGCACCGGCTCGGCACGCTGCGGCTGGTGTTCTGCAGCGGCGAGGAGTTACCCCCGGCGCTGGTGCGGCGCTTCCGCACCGCCTACGCCGCGGCCCGGCTGGAGCCGCCGCAGCTGGTGAACCTGTACGGCCCCACCGAGGGCACCGTCGACGTCTCGTACTTCGACGTGCCGCGCCTGGATCCGGTGCCGGTGGTGCCGATCGGGCGGCCGATCGACAATATCGACCTGCTCGTCCTCGACGACCGCGGCCGCAGGCTGCCGCCCGGCATCGCGGGCGAGCTGAACATCGCGGGCATCGGCGTCGGGCGCGGGTACCGGAACCGGCCCGAGCTCACCGCCGCCGCCTTCGTCGCCGATCGCGGGGTCTCCGGCAGGCGCCGCTACCGCACCGGCGACCTGGCCCGCTGGCGCGCCGACGGCACCCTGGAGTACCTGGGCCGCTTCGACGACCAGGTGAAGATCCGCGGCAACCGGGTGACGCTCGGCGAGGTGCGGAACGCGCTGCTCGGCTGCCCCGGCGTGCGGGCCGCCGCGGTGCTGGACGAGCGCGACGGCCACACCGCGCACCTGCTCGGCTACTACGTCGGCGAGGCCACCGCCGCCGGGATCGAGACCTGGCTGGCCGAGCGGCTGCCGCGGTACATGGTGCCGAGCAGGCTGCTGCGGGTCGCCCGGATCCCGCTCACCGCGAACGGCAAGCTCGACCGCGGGGCGCTGGCCGCGGAGGCCGCCGACGCGGGGGAGGCCGCGGTCGCGCCGCGTACCCCGGTCGAGGCGGCGCTGGCCCTGGTCTGGTGCGAGCTGCTCGGCATCGAGCGGATCGGCGTGCACGACAACTTCTTCACGCACGGCGGCGACTCCATCCTGGCGCTGAGCATGCGCACCGCCGCCGAGCGCGCCGGGCTCCGCTTCCAGGTCGACGCCCTCTACCAGCGGCCGACCATCGCCGGGCTGGCCGAGGTGGTCGGGGCCGGATCGGCGGCGCTCGCCGCCCCGGTCACCACCGCGCTGGAGACGGTGCCGCTGATCGACCGGGCCGCGCTGCACCGCGCCGAGGACGCCTTCCCGGCCACCGCGCTGCAGCTCGGCATGCTCTACCACAGCATCGAGCGGGCCGGCTCGATCACCTACAAGGACGTCTTCCGGTACCGGCTGGAGCTGCCGTGGCGGGAGGCCGAGTTCCGCACCGCCTTCGAGGGGCTGGTGCGCAGGCAGCCCGCGCTGCGCTCGTCCTTCGAGCTGAGCCGGTACTCGGTGCCGCTGCAGGTGGTGCACGCCGACCCGCTGCACCGGCTGAACGTCGTCGACCTCACCGGGAGCGAGCGGCACGTCGCCGACGCCGCCGTCGAGGAGTACGTGCAGCAGCGCAGGCACGCCGACTACGACCCGGCCGTCGCGCCGCTGCACGAGGCGCGGGTCTTCCTGCGCGACACCGCGGGGGAGCGGGTCGCGCTCGACTTCGTGCTCAGCTTCCACCACGCGCTGCTCGACGGCTGGAGCGTCGCCACCGCCGTGCTCGAGCTGCTGCGGGACTACCTGCACCGGATCGGCGCCGGTGGCGCGCCGATCGACCCGGAGCCGCACCCGTCGAGGGTGCTCGCCGAGTACGCGCGGGCCGAGACCATCGCGGCGCAGGACGACGCCGCGCGCGAGTTCTGGCGCGCGAGCCTGGCAGGCGCCGAGCCGACCGCGCTCATCGCGCAGCGCGCCAACCAGCCGGCAGGCGCCGCCCCGCCGCGGGCGCGGGCGCTGGTCCCGCGGGCACTGGCCGAGCGGGTGGCGGCCTTCGCCGCCGAGCACCGGGTGCCGGAGAAGGCGGTCTACCTGACCGCGCACTGCCTGAGCCTGCGGGTGCTGACCGGCCGCCCGGACGTCACCACCGGCGTCGTCGGCCACGGCAGGCCGGACCGGGCGGGTGCCGAGCGGGTCGCCGGGCTCTTCCTCAACACGCTGCCGATCCGGCTGGACGCGAGCGCGACCACCTGGCTCGACGCGGTGCTGCGGATCGCCGAGCGGGAGCGCGCCGCCTACCCGCACCGCCGCTACCCGCTGCGCGCCATCCTGGCCGAGGGCGGGCCGGTCTTCGAGACCGCCTTCAACTACGTCAACTACCACCTGCTCGCCCCGCTGCTGGACGAGGGGGCGGTGCGCATCGGCGAGCTGGACGCCCGCGAGGACACCAACTTCCAGCTGCTGGTCACGGTCGCCGCCGACCCGCGCGACGGCAGGCGGTGGCTGCGCGTCGACGGCGACGCCGGGCTCACCGGCGATCAGTGCGAGACCGTCGCGCTCACCCACCTGCGGATGCTGGCCGGGATCGTCGCCGACCCGTACGCGGTGGCCGGCCCCGCCACCGCGCGCGACGTCGGCACCCTGGTCTTCGAGGCGGCCGCGCTGCACCCCGCCACCCTCGCGCTGGCAGGCGACACCGGCGGGCTCACCTACGCCGAGCTGGTGGAGCGGGTCGAGGCGCTGACCCGCGCGCTGGCGGGCGCAGGCATCACCCCCGGCGACCGGGTCGGCATCCTGATGAACCGCCGCCCGGAGCTGGTGCTGCTGGTGCTCGCGCTGGCCCGGCTCGGCGTCACCTGCGTGCCGCTGGACGTCGGCTACCCGCCGGTCCGGCTCAACCTGATGATCGACCGGGCGCAGCCGCACCGGGTCATCGCCGACGCCGAGCACGCCGCCATCGTCGCCGAGCCCGCGCTGGTCCTCGACGCAGCCGCCGTACTCGCCGCGGCCGCAACGCCGGCCGCAACGCCGGCCGCGGCGGGGATGCCGGCTGCGGCCGGTGTCTCCTCCGCGATCGGGTCGTTCGCCGCGGCCGGTGCGCACGTTGCGGCCGGTGCAACCCCGGCGGCCGCGCTGCCGCCGGTGCGCCCGGAGTCCATCGCCTACGTGCTCTTCACCTCCGGCTCCACCGGCGAGCCGAAGGGCGTCGCCATGCCGCACCGCGGCCTGACCGCGCTGGTCGAGTGGCAGAACCGCACCGCCTCCGGGCTCGGTCGGGGGAGCACCCTGCAACTGGCCCCGCTCAGCTTCGACGTGTCCTTCCAGGAGATCTTCAGCACGCTGGCCGCCGGCGCCACGCTGCGGGTCAGCTCGGCCGATCTGCGCGCCGACGTCGAGGAGCTGCTCGACACCGTCATCGCCGACGGGATCGAACGCCTCTTCCTGCCCTACGTCGCCCTGCAGGCCTTCGCCGAGGCCGCGGTCGCGCGGCAGCGCTTCCCGGTCGCACTGCGGGTGCTGGTGTCGTCGGGCGAGCAGCTGCGCATCACCGACGAGATCAGGGCGCTCTGCGCCGCCGTGCCCGGACTGCTGCTGGAGAACCAGTACGGCCCCACCGAATCGCACGTCGCCACCACCTTCGCGCTGCGCGGCCCGGCCGCCGGGTACCCGGCGCTGCCCCCGATCGGCCGAGCCGTACCCGGTGACGCCGTCGAGCTGCTCGACCTCGCCCTGCGCCCGGTCCCGGACGGCGTGATCGGCGAGCTCTACCTGGCCGGACGCACCCTCGCGCAGGGCTACCACGCCCGCCCCGCGCTCACCGCGCAGCGCTTCGTCGCCGGCCCCGGCGGCGGGATCCGCTACCGCACCGGTGATCTCGGCCTCCGGCTGAACACCGGCGACGTGGTCTGCCTCGGCCGCAGCGACAGCCAGGTGAAGATCCGCGGCTTCCGGGTGGAGCCCGCCGAGGTGGAGATCGCCGTCCACGCCCTGATCGACCGGTTCCCCGGCATCGCCGACGCGGCCGTCGTCGCGCGCGGCTACGGCGGGATCGACGGCGCGCTGATCGCCTTCCTGGTCGGCGACTCCGCGGTCACCGACCAGAGCGCGCTGCGCCAGCAGCTGCGCGCGGTGCTGCCCGCGCACATGGTGCCCGGCCGCTTCGTCTGGGTGCCCGAGCTGCCGACCACCCCGAGCGGCAAGCGCGACGACGCCGCGCTGCGCGCGCTGGCCGCCGCCGCGCCGGAATCCACCGGTGAGCGGCGCGAACCGAGCGACGAGTACGAGCGCAGCGCGGTCGACCTGCTCGCCGAGTTCGCCGGGCTGCGCGAGATCGGCCCCGACGACGACTTCTTCGCGGCGGGCGGCACCTCCATCGGCGCCATGCGGGTGGTGCTCGGGCTCTCCCGGCGCTGGGGCGCCGAGGTGCCGCTGGACGCCTTCGTCGGCGCGCCGACCGCGGCCGGGCTGGCGGCGCTGCTGCGCTCCGGCTCGGTGCGGCGCACCTTCGACCCGCTGGTGCCGATCACCGTGCCCGGCACCGAGCGGTCCGGCAAGGCGCCGGTCTTCCTGGTGCACCCGATCGGCGGCAATGTGCTCTGCTATCTGGCGCTGGCCAGGCACCTCGACCCGGAGCGCCCGGTCTACGCGCTGCAGGCGGCGGGCGCCGACCCGGGCAGCACCCCGGAGAAGACCGTCCCGGCCATGGCCGCCGCCTACCTGGACGCGGTCCGCCGGGTGCGCCCGCACGGCCCGTACCACCTGGCGGGGTGGTCCTTCGGCGGCACCGTCGCGCTGGAGATGGCGCGGCTGCTCCCCGCCGACGAGGTCGCGGGCGTGACGCTGCTCGACACCATGGCGCTGCGCAGGCTGGAGCACCGCGAGCAGATCGCCGAGGAGCAGCTCATCCGCTGGTTCTTCCTCGAGCTCATCTGGTACGCCCGCGGCGAGCAGGCCGTGCGCACCGAGTTCGAGCCGGACGTGCACGGCGCGGAGGCGCTCTTCGACGTCATGCTGGCCGAGGCGATCGACTCCGGCATCCTGCCCGCGGAGAGCTCACCGCAGGCCATCCGGCGGCTCTACGACGTGTTCCACGCCAACTACGTGGCGCTGCTGGAGTACGAGCTGACCCCGCTCGACCGGGACATCACCCTGCTGCGCGCGGAGGGTGAGCTGCCGCCCGGCGTCGACTTCGCGCACAGGATGGTCGGCAGCATGTTCGACAGCGACAACAACGGCTGGGCGCAGTACGCCGGGGGCGCCTTCGAGGTGTTCCCGGTGCCCGGCGACCACCTGCACATGATGGTGGAGCCGCACGTCGGCAAGGTCGCCGCCCGGCTGAACGAGGTGCTCGCCGCCGCCGATCGGCGCTGACCAGGGGATACCTGCGGCGAGGCCGATGCGCGGCGCCGCGGGTACCGGTCAGAGCACGGGCGGAAGCGGCTGCCGCGCAGCGCCTTCCACCCCCCGTTTGCTCTACCGGCACCCGGGTACCCGGCGCAAGACCGGGAGGTGAACCATGCCGGATGTGGCAATGCGAGCGAAGTTCCGGCCGATCGATTGGTCGGGCAGCCCCCGGGTGCTGCGCAGGGGCACCTGGTGGGGGGTGCTCAAGCGGGTGGTCGGCGAGTTCCAGCGGGACAATGTCACCGACTGGGCCGCCGCGCTCACCTACTACAGCGTGCTCTCGGTCTTCCCGGCCATCATCGTGCTCACCGCGCTGCTCGGCTCGCTCGGCCCGACCGCCACCGGCGAGCTGATCGACACCATTCGGGAACTCGGGCCGGGCAGCGGCACCGACCTGCTGGTGAACGCGGTGAACGAGCTGCAGAACAGCCAGTCGGCGGCGGGCCCGCTGGCGATCATCGGTATCGCCACCGCGCTCTGGGCCGCCTCCGGCTACATCGGCGCCTTCATCCGCGCCGCCAACGCCATCTACGAGGTCGAGGAGGGGCGCCCGATCTGGAAGACCGTCCCGATGCGGCTCGGGCTCACCGCGGCCATGGTCGCACTGCTCGGCATCGTCGCGCTCGGCGTGGTCGCCACCGGGTCGGTGGCGGAGCGGGTGGGCCGCTGGCTCGGCATCGGCTCGGCGGCGGTCACCGCGTGGGACATCGTCAAGTGGCCGGTACTGGCAATCCTGATGAGCCTGGCCATCGCGCTGCTCTACTGGGCGGCGCCGAACGCCAAGCAGCCCGGCTTCACCTGGATCACCCCGGGCAGCGTGCTCGCGGTGCTGGTGTGGATCGTCGCCTCCGCCGGATTCACGCTGTACGTGGCCAATTTCGGTTCCTACAACAAGGTGTACGGCTCGCTGGCAGGCGCCGTGATCTTCCTGGTCTGGCTCTGGATCACCAATATCGCGGTGCTGCTCGGCGCCGAGTTCAACGCCGAGATCGCCCGCGGCAGGCGGATCGAGCAGGGGCTCCCGCCGGACGAGGAGCCCTTCCTCCCGCTGCGCGACATTCCCGACCACGACAAGGAGAAGCAGCCATGACCAGCACCGGGGACAAGGCAACGCCGGGCGAGGAGCGGATCGCCGAGATCGCCGCCGAGGTACGGGCGAGCGGTGGCGGCGAACCGGACGAGTCGGTGCGGGTGGCGGCCGAGCGCGCGGGCGAGATCCGCGAGCAGGCCGAGGAACTGGTGCAGCGCGGCCAGGACGCCGCGCTCGACCCCACCCGCCGCCCCTGGGTGCCGAAGGTCCTGCTCGGCTCCGTCGCCGGGCTGGTGACCTGGCGGATCTTCCGCAGGCACAGCTGATTCAGGGGCGGAGCACCGAGACCAGGAAGTCGGTCTGGTCCCGCACGACCTGCTCGAAGACGTCGTCGAAGTAGACGTCGAAGTGCCCGGCCGGATACCGCTTCACCACCGCGTGCTTGGTGCGCTCGGCAGCCCGCAGCGTCGGCGGCACCGGCGCCACCGAGTCGTTGTCGGCCACCGTGTACAGCACCGGCATGTGCAGCTTCTTCGCCCGCTTGCCCGGAGCGTCGAAGAGCACCGAGAATGCCGCCCGCGCCGCCACCTTCGGCTGGTAGCGCTCGCTCTCCTCGGCCAGCCTGCCGAACCCGGCAGGCACGTCGGCCGCGCTCATCAGCGCGGCGGCCCGCTT
Organism: Nocardia jiangsuensis; assembly: GCF_042650385.1. Classification (NCBI taxonomy): domain Bacteria; kingdom Bacillati; phylum Actinomycetota; class Actinomycetes; order Mycobacteriales; family Nocardiaceae; genus Nocardia; species Nocardia jiangsuensis. The sequence continues at coordinate 143,800 of NZ_JBHSAX010000033.1, read as the reverse complement.
GCGCCCGCCGAGCCGGATCCCGATCGGCCTGCGCCGCAGCGGCCCGACGAGCACGTCGGTGAGGGCGATCGCGGTCACCTTGGTCAGGCTGATCGGCCCCTTGCGAAGGCCGGCGGCGAACCCGCTGGTGAACGGCACCTGCGCCACCACGGCGGCCAGGTAGCTGTCCTCCGGGGCCACGGTGAGGACGTGGCCTGCGCCGAAGGAGGTGCCCCACAGGGCGATCCGGGTGCGGTCGAAGCCGCGGATGGTGCGCGCGAAGGCGATCGCCGCCCGCCAGTCGTCGCGCTGCCTGGCGATGCTCAGCAGCTGCCGCGGCGTCCCCCCGCTCGCCCCGAAGTGCCGGTAGTCGAAGACCAGCACCCCCATCCCGGCGGCGACGAACCGCCGGGCATACCGATCCAGCCCCATCTCCCGATCGGCCCCGAGGCCGTGTCCCATGATCACCAGCGGGCGCGGCTTCGGCGCCCCGTCCGGCCGGTAGAGCCAGGCGGCACAGTGATCGCTCCCCGACGGAAAACTGACCTCGACACGTTCCATGGCACATGACGCTACCGAGTACGCTGTAGCGGCGGGCGAGTCGGCCGGGCGGCCGCGGCGACGGGAACGGGCACCTCGGTGCCGCTGCCCGCCGCCGAGGAAAGTCCGGACTCCGCAGAGCAGGGCGGTTGCTAACGGCAACCCGGGGTGACCCGCGGGACAGTGCCACAGAGAACAGACCGCCCATGGCCCCTCGGGGCCGTGTGGTGAGGGTGAAACGGTGCGGTAAGAGCGCACCAGCGCCCCGGGTGACCGGGGCGGCTCGGTAAACCCCGCCCGGAGCAAGGTCGAAGGTCGCACCGCTCGCGGTGCGGCTGCGCAGGTGTTCGAGGGCTGCTCGCCCGAGCCTGCGGGTTGACCGCTCGAGGCACCCGGCGACGGTGTGTCCAGATGGATGGTCGCCCCTCGGTGCGAACCGAGGACAGGATCCGGCTTACAGGCCGGCTCGCCCGCCCGGCCCGCCGCGGCCCGCCCCCGACGGGGCGGGCCGCGGTCGGCTCAGCACATCATTTTGATCATCTGGAAGATGGCCGCCGCCTCCTCGGGGCTCGCCTTCCTGCCGTTCGCCGCCACCCGGTCCGCCACCGACGCCTGCACGTCGGCCTCCGGCTCGCCCGCCCTGATGTCGCCGCAGCTCTGGTTGAGCGTATTGCTCAGCGCGGCGTCGTCCTTGCCGCTCGCCAGCGCGGGGAAGGCGCTGCGGAAGCTGACCACGAAGGTGCCCGCCTTGACGGCGTCGACGACCTGCGGGGCCGAGGTGGCCGCGGCGGAGCTGGAGCTGGACGAGGCGGTGGCATCGTCCCCGCCGCACCCGGCCAGAACCAGGGTGAGGGCGGTGGCACAGGCCGCGATGGCGGCGTTCGTTCTGATCACGGGCGGGATGCTAGCGCCCCGGAAACGACGACGCCCCCCGTCCGGAATGAACGGGAGGCGACGAAAAGGGGTGGTGAGACGGGTCTCACACCGGAGCGACCACGAACACCTGCGCCCAGTAGGCCGCCTGATCCGGGCCGATGACGGGCAGGAGGTAATCGAAGAGAATCGTGGACATGCGGCGGCAACTCCCGTGAATCGACTGCATCGGAACGTCCGTCACCGTACCCGAGCACCATCGTTCGGTAGCCGGACGGTGACCTCTCCGTGACTGGCGGATGCCGTGATCGGCGTCATAGAGTGATGCCCGTTGGCAAGGCCCTGCGCCGGGTGTTCGCCGGGCAGCTCCGGGCCGTTTCATCTCCGATTCGTGGGAAGCAGGTCTCATCTCTATGCGGGTAGTTCGTTCTCTGGTCGCCGGTGCGCTGATCGCCGGTGCCGCTTCGGTTTTCGCCGCTCTCGGGGCCGGTTCGGCCGGTGCCGTCGCGGTGACCCCGCTGCCGGGCGGGGTGCAGGTCGACCTCAGCCCGGCCGACACCGCGTTCGTGCATCAGAACAATGTCGGTCTGGCTATCGCGGGGCTCCCGCATCCCTCCGCGGCGTCCTTCGGCACCGCCCTGGACGCGGCGGCCGACGTCTCCACCCAGGTGCCGAACGGGCGGGTCACGTTCACGGTCTACGGGCCGCTGAACGAGCTCAGCGGCACCATGCTGGCGCTGCAGTAGCGTCTGCCCCGTGGAACTCCATCGGCGGATCCGCTCCGCACCGGTCGACTTCGGCGCCGTTCGCACCGAGTTCGACCTCCCGACGGGGTACCCGGCCGCAGCGGTCACGGAGGCCCGCGACGCGTTCGACGCGTTCGCGGGCCTTCGCCGCGACCGGACCGACCTCGCCTTCGTCACCATCGACCCGCCCGGCGCCATGGACCTGGACCAGGCCGTGCACCTGACCCGCAGCGCCACCGGTTTCACCCTGCACTACGCCATCGCCGACGTGGCCGCCGTCGTCCCGCCGGGCGGCGCGCTCGCCGCGGAGACCCGCTCCCGCGGCCAGACCTACTACCTGCCCGACGGCACCGTCCCGCTGCACCCGCCGGTGCTCTCCGAGGGAACGGCCAGCCTGCTGCCCGACGTGGACCGGCCGGTCGCGCTGTGGACCGTCGAGCTGGACGAGCACGCCGCTCCGCGGAGCTACCGCGTCGAGCGCGCCCTGATCCGGTCCCGCGCCCGGCTCGACTACGCCGGGGTGCAGGCCGCCGCCGACGCCGGGACGCTGCCCGCCGCCATCGCGGGGCTGCCCGAGTTCGGCGCGCTCCGCATCGAGGCCGGGCGCGAGCGCGGCGCCATCGCGCTGCGGCTGCCCGCGCAGAGCGTCGTCGCGGACGAGGGGGCCGACGGGCACTGGAGGCTGGTGCTGGAGCCGCGCACCGCCGCCGACGACTGGAACGAGCAGGTCTCGCTGCTGGTCGGGATGTGCGCGGCACGCATCATGCTCGACGCCGACGCCCCCGTCGGCCTGCTGCGCACCATGCCTGCCCCGCCGGACTCCGCGGTCGCCGCCATGCGCCGCACCGCCGCCGCGCTCGGCGTCGCCTGGCCCGCCGAGCAGCCGGTCGGCCGGATGCTGGCCGGGCTCGACCCGAACACCCCGGCCGGGCTGGTGCTCAACTCCGAGGCGACGACGCTGCTGCGCGGCGCCGCCTACACCGTCTTCGGTGTCGAGGGTGCGCCCGCCACGCCGCCGGAAGATCCCGCGCACAGTGGCCTGGGTGCGCCGTACGCGCACGTCACCGCCCCCCCTGCGGCGCCTTTCCGATCGCTTCACCACCGAGATCTGCCTGGCACGCTGCGCGGGCACCGAGATCCCCGCGTGGGCACGCACCGGATTGACCGCCGCCGCCGACTCCATGAAGCGCAGCGACACCGTGGCGAACAAGGTGGACCGAGCCTGCGTCGACCACACCGAGGCGAGCCTGCTCGCGCCCCGGATCGGCGCGGAGTTCGACGCGGTCGTGCTGCGCGAGGCGTCCGGCAACAAGCCCGCCGAGATCTTCGTCGCCGACCCGCCGATCCTCGCCCCCTGCACCGGGCAGCCGCCGGAGGGGGCGCGGGTCGGGGTTCGGCTGATCGTCGCTGATCCGGCGGCCCGACACGTGCGGTTCGGCTACCCGGCTCCCTGAGACGCCGCGACGGCGGGCTCCGGCCCGAGCTGTGCCGTTGCCGAGGAACGGTTTTCGCCGCCGCCGGGTGGCGGTATGCCGGGTGGCGCCCGCCGGACACCGGCCCGTGAGCGCACTCCGGCTCCGCTCCTGGTTCGCCACGGATGCGCGGTGCCGCGTCCGGTGCTCGGTGGGGAGCCGAACCATGCTCGAAGCCGATATCCAGCAGCGGGGTGTGGTGGGTGGTGGTGCTGCTCCTCGGTCACCGGCTGCGGACGCGCGTGCCCGCGGTGATTCGGTTGCCGGTGACCCTGCTGGTGTGCCCGCCGGGGAATACGCCGCTGTGGTGGCCGGCCTGGTTGCCGCTGTAGGTGCGGCGCCCGCGGCGGCCCCTATTCGGCGTGCACGGCGGGCCCGCTGCCGTTGCGGGCGGTCGCGGCCTTCTTGCCCGACGTGCCCTCGTGCTTCTCCGGCCCCGAGGCGGGCTCGGGGGCCCGCACGTGCCCGTGCTCTTTCAGCTTCGCCAGCGCGTCGGGGTACTTGGCCAGCGCCTTCTTCGCCGCCTTCTGCTCGGCCTTCGCCAGCTCGGCGTAGATCCGCCGCGACCCACCGTCCGCCTCGGCCTCCTCCGCTCGCACCAGGATCGCCTCCCGCGACTCCACCGCGTCCCGATGGTCACCGAGCACCGTCTGCACCCGCTTGGCCCGGTCCCCGGCCGCGGCCGCCTCGGCCCCGATGGTCTCGGTGGCCGCCTCGCACGAGTAGCGCAGCCGCTTGGCCGACTTGCGGATGTCGTGCAGCAGCTCGACCCGCTCGGCGCCGGAGACGGTCGAGAGCCTGCCCGCCTTCTTGGTCAGCCGCTTGCGGTCGGCGCGCAACACCCCCTCGAACACCTGCGGCGCCGGCAGCTGCGAGCGCGTCGGCAGCAGCGGCGGCGACTCGCGCCAGAGCGCGAGCTCGACGTGCAGATCCGCGTAGCGCTCGCCGTCCAGTGCTTCCAGCACGGCGGCGTGCGCGGCGGCGTAGCGGTCGCGCTCGGCGCGCACCAGCCGGGTGCCGAGCGCGTCCCTGCGCACCGTGCCGCGCCGGGAGTGCGCCTCGACGAGCCCGGCGAACCGCTCGGCGCGCACCTCGGCGTCGCGCGCCTCGCCGAGCACCCCGGCCAGCCACTTCAGCTCGGCGCCGAGCGCGGCGGCGGGCTCGGCCTCGAAGAGGCTCCCGTAGGAGCGGAGCACGCTGCGGAGGCGGCGGGTGGCGACCCGCATCTGGTGCACCGAGTCCGGTGCGTCCGCCCGCACGTCCGGCTCGGCGGCGAGCAGGCGGTCGGTGTCCTCGCTCAGCGCGGTGACGGCGGCGGCTCCGGCGGTGGCGGTCATGGGGATTCCTTCGCGAAGCGGTCGGTCGCCTCGACGAGGCGATGGACGGTACCCGGTTCGGCGGCCGCGTGTCCCGCGTCGTCGACCACGTGCAGCACCGAGCCGGGCCAGGCCCGGTGCAGCTCCCACGCGCTGGTCGCCGGGCAGACCACGTCGTGCCTGCCCTGGACGATCACGCCCGGAACGCCCGCCAGCGCGCCGATGTCGCGCAGCAGCTGCCCCTCGTCGAGGAAGCCGCCGTGGCGGAAGTAGTGGTTCTCGATCCGCGCGAACGCCAGCGCGAACCGCGGTTCGGCGGTCTCGGCGACCCGGTCCGGCTGCGGCAGCAGCGAACTGGTCGCGCCCTCCCAGGTGGACCAGGCGACCGCGGCCCGCAGCGCCAGCTCCTCGTCCGGGGAGTGCAACAGCCGGTGATAGGCCTCGACCAGGTCGCCGTCGCGCTCCGGCTCCGGCACGGGTGCCAGGAACCGCTCCCACTCCTCGGGGTAGATGTACCCGGCGGAGCCGTTGTAATACCAGTCGATTTCCTTCCTGCGGAGCAGGAAGATGCCGCGCAGCACCAGCTCGGTGACGCGCTCCGGGTACCGCTGCGCGTAGGCGATTGCCAGCGTCGACCCCCACGACCCGCCGAAGACCTGCCAGCGCTCGATACCGAGCCGGCTGCGCAGCGCCTCGATGTCGGCGATCAGGTGCGGCGTCGTGTTCAGCGCGAGATCGGCGCCGTCCGCGACGTGCGGCGTCGAGCGCCCGCAGCCGCGCTGGTCGAAGAGCACGATGCGGTACGCCGCCGGATCGAAGAACCGCCGGTGGAACGGCGCCGTTCCACCGCCGGGCCCGCCGTGCAGGAACACCACCGGCTTGCCCGCGGGATTCCCGCTCACCTCCCAGTACAGCTGCTGGCCGTCGCCGACGGCGAGCATGCCGCTGTCGTGCGGGGTTATCGGCGGGTACGCGGTAAGCATCAGAAGGCGATCCCCGCGGCCAGGTTCGGCAGCCCCAGCGCCTCGATCGCCTGCTGGTGCACGTCGGGGCAGGCGCCGGTCAGCGTGCGGTCGACGACCGCCTTGTCCGCGAGCACCTGCGCGTTGATCCCGCCGTTGCGCAGCGCCCACTCGTGGACCAGCGCGTTCAGCCCGATCCGGCCGAGCGTCGGGCCCTGCACCCGGAAGTTGGAGAGCTCGGGGCGCAGCATGTCGCACAGGTCGGTGGCGGCCGCGTCCGGAACGGTGAGCGGGGCGGCCGCGCCCGGCGTCGCCGCCGGGCCGGTGCTGCGGGTGGTGCTGCCCGGTGCGCCGGTGGTGCTGTTCGCGCTGCCGGTCGGGGCGGGTGTCGTTCCCCCGCATGCGGTCAGCGCGACCGCGCCGAACAGGGCGGCGGCGAGCAGCGCGCTACGGGACATCCAACGGGGGAGCGGCATCGGAACCTCTGTGTCGTTCGGGTGATTCGGTTCCCCCGAGTCTGCCACCGGCTCCGGTCAGAAGGTGTGCTCCGGGGCGGGGAACGTGCCCCGCCGCACCTCGTCGGCGTACCCGGCGGCGGCCGCGCGCAGCGCGTCGCCGACCGCGCCGAAGCGCTTCACGAACTTCGCCGTCTTCCCGCTGGTGAACCCGGCCATGTCCTGCCAGACCAGCACCTGGGCGTCGCACTCGACGCCTGCGCCGATGCCGACGGTGGGAATGGTGAGCTTGCGGGTGACCTGCCCGGCCAGCTCGGCCGGGACCATCTCCATCACCACGGCGAAGGCGCCCGCCTCCTGAACCGCGATGGCGTCGGCGATCAGTTGCTCGGCGCCGTCGCCGCGGCCCTGCACCCGGAAGCCGCCGAGCGTGTTCACGCTCTGCGGGGTGAAGCCGATGTGCGCCATGACCGGGATGCCTGCCGCGGTGATGTGCGCGATCTGGTCCGCGACCCGCTCACCGCCCTCCAGCTTCACCGCGTGCGCCTGCCCCTCCTTGAGGAAGCGGGTGGCGGTGGCCAGCGCCTGCTGCGCCGACGACTCGTAGCTGCCGAAGGGCAGGTCGGCGACGACCAGCGCGCTCGGCGCCCCGCGGACGACGCCGCGGACCAGCGGGATCAGCTCGTCGGCGGTGATCGGGACGGTGGTGTCGTAGCCGTAGACGACGTTCGCCGCGGAGTCGCCGACCAGCAGCACCGGGATGCCCGCCTCCTCGAAGAGCCGGGCCGTCGAGTAGTCGTAGGCGGTCAGCATGGACCACTTCTCGCCCGCGGTCTTCATCTGGGCGAGGTGCTGGACGCGGGTCTTGCGGCGGGCGGGGGCGGCCGCGGGGGCAGCACCGTAGGCAGGGTTTTCGGCACCGGATACGGACATCGTCGTCCCTTTCGTCGATTCCTCGAGGCCCGTTCAGGGTCCCCGGGTCGGGTGACCGTTCAAGTGTGCCACCGCGCCGGGGGCAGCACAGCCGCCTTCGCCGGTGCGATCGATCACAGGGGTGCGGTTCGCCGGGGATGTGCCGGGCGCTGCCTAGGATCGGGGGATGCGAATGGCTCCGACGTTTCTCGTCGTCCCGCTGCTGGCCGCGGCGGCACTGAGCGGCTGCACGATCGACCGGAGCGAGCCGATCGCACTGCCGCCGGCCCCCACCGGCCTGGAGCGCTTCTACGACCAGCGGCCCGAGTGGCAGTCCTGCGCCGACTTCGGCGGCGCGGACGACACCTTCGCGCCGAACGCCGAGTGCGCCCGGATCGAGGTCCCGGTGGACTACGCCGACCCGGGCGGCCCGACCGCGAAGATCGCGCTCTCCCGGGTCCGAGCGAGCGGGAAGAAGATCGGCTCGCTGCTGCTCAACCCGGGCGGCCCCGGCGTCTCCGGGCTCACCATGACCGGCGTCGGCTCCGGCACCCCGCTGGCCGAGCGGTTCGACCGGATCGGCTTCGACCCGCGCGGAGTGGGGGCCTCGCAGCCGGTGATCGCCTGCCTGACCCCGCGCGAGGCGGACGCCGAGCGCGCCGAGCCGCCCACCGACAACGACCCGGCGGGCATCGCCGCCGCCGAGGCCGACAACCGGGACTACGCGGGGCGCTGCGCCGAGCGCACCGGCACCGACTTCCTCGAGCACGTCGGTACCCGCGAGGTGGTGCAGGACATGGACGTCGTGCGCGCCGTGCTCGGCGACCCGAAGCTCAGCTACCTCGGCTACTCCTACGGCACCCGGCTCGGCGCGGCGTACGCGGAGAAGTTCCCGGACCGGGTGCGCGCGCTGGTCCTCGATGCCGCGGTCGACCCGGCCAGCGACCCGGTGGCCGAATCGCTGCGCCAGGCCGCCGGCTTCCAGCTCGCCTTCGACGGCTACGCCGCGCAGTGCACCGAGGACCCGGAGTGCCCGCTCGGCACCGACCGCGCCGCCGCCGTGGCCCGCTTCCGCGCCCTGGTCGACCCGCTGGCCGAGCGCCCCGCCGCCACCACCGACACCCGCGGGCTCAGCTACGGCGACGCCATCACCGGCGTGCAGCAGGCGCTCTACACCGACGACCTGTGGCAGGTGCTCACCCTCGGCCTCGACGAGCTGCGCGACGGCCGCGGCGACACCCTGCTGCAGCTCGCCGACATGTACGACGGCAGGCGCGAGGACGGCAGCTACGACAACACCCAGGACGCCTTCAACGCCATCCGCTGCGTGGACGACCCGCGGATCACCGATCCCGCGGTCGCGGGCAGGCAGGACACCGAGTTCCGGATCGCCGCGCCGTTCCTCGACGACGGCCGCGGCACCGGCGCCGCGCCGCTGGAGCTCTGCGCGGCCTGGCCGGTGCCGAACTCGGGCAACCCGCACCGGATCGACCCGCCCGGGCTGCCGAAGACCGTTGTCGTCTCCACCACCGAGGACCCGGCGACGCCGTACCAGGCCGGGGTCGAGCTGGCCGCCCAGCTGGACGCCGCGCTCATCACCTACCGCGGCAACCGGCACACGGTGGCCCTGGTCGCCGGCGTGCAGTGCGTGGACCGGGCGGTGGTGGAGTACCTGGTGAACCTGACCGAACCGGCGCCGGGGCTCACCTGCTGAGCAGCTCACAGCGGCCGGGCGGGGGCTGTGCGCTCTGTACCGAATGAAGCCGTAGCGAACTCGTGCCTGCATGTAACACGGATTTAACGCCGGGTGCTTACGCTCGCCACCATGGATCGCCAGAAGGAATTCGTGCTGCGGACCCTCGAGGAACGCGACATCCGATTCGTGCGGCTCTGGTTCACCGACGTGCTCGGTTACCTGAAATCCGTGGCGATCGCCCCGGCCGAGCTCGAGGGCGCCTTCGAAGAGGGTATCGGCTTCGACGGCTCGGCGATCGAGGGCTTCGCCCGGGTCTCTGAGGCCGACATGGTGGCCCGCCCCGATCCCTCCACCTTCCAGGTGCTGCCCTGGGCCTCCAGCAAGGGCCACCAGCACTCGGCGCGGATGTTCTGCGACATCACCATGCCGGACGGCTCGCCCTCCTGGGCCGACCCGAGGCACGTGCTGCGCCGCCAGCTGAACAAGGCGGGCGACGTCGGCTTCAGCTGCTACGTGCACCCGGAGATCGAGTTCTTCCTGCTGAAGAACGGCCCGGCGGACGGCAGCGACCCGACCCCGGCCGACTCCGGCGGCTTCTTCGACCAGGCGGTGCACGACTCGGCGCCGAACTTCCGGCGCCACGCGATCGACGCGCTGGAGTCGATGGGCATCTCGGTGGAGTTCAGCCACCACGAGGGCGCGCCCGGCCAGCAGGAGATCGACCTGCGCTACGCCGACGCGCTCTCCATGGCCGACAACGTGATGACCTTCCGCTACCTCATCAAGGAGGTGGCGATCGACGAGGGCGTCCGCGCCACCTTCATGCCCAAGCCGTTCTCGGAGTACCCGGGCTCGGCCATGCACACCCACATGAGCCTGTTCGAGGGCGAGGCCAACGCCTTCCACGACCCGGACGACCCGCAGAACCTCTCCGCCACCGCGCGCGCCTTCATCGCGGGCATCCTGGAGCACGCGCCGGAGATCAGCGCCGTCACCAACCAGTGGGTGAACTCCTACAAGCGGCTGATCCACGGCGGCGAGGCGCCGACCGCGGCCTCCTGGGGCCGGTCGAACCGCTCCGCGCTGGTCCGGGTGCCGATGTACACGCCGAACAAGTCGTCCTCGCGCCGGGTGGAGATCCGCAGCCCCGACTCCGCCTGCAACCCGTACCTGACCTTCGCGGTGCTGCTCGCGGCCGGGCTGCGCGGCATCGAGAAGGGGTACACGCTTCCGCCGGAGGCCGAGGACGACGTCTGGTCGCTGACCCGGGCCGAGCGGCGCGCCATGGGCTTCCGCGAGCTGCCTGGCACGCTGGACGAGGCGCTGGCCGCGATGGAGAAGTCCGAGCTGGTCGCGGAGGCGCTCGGCGAGCACGTCTTCGACTTCTTCCTGCGCAACAAGCGCCGGGAGTGGGCGGGCTACCGGAGTCAGGTCACGCCGTGGGAGCTACGCGAGTACCTGGGGCTCTAGACGCTGTAGTTTTGGCGGTATGGTCCGGCCTCCGACAGCGCGTTCAGCAGTTCCCGGCGTCGGACGGCTCGGCTTGCTGGAGCCGAACGCCGCCGCCAATCTGCGCGAGCTGGCCTGGGACAACGTGGAGAGCATCCCGGTGCTCTGGGCGCTCTCCCGCGCGCCCGACGCCGACCTGGCGCTGACCACCCTGATGCGGCTGCGCGAGGAGCTCGGAACCGGCTGGGCCGAGCTGGATTCCGCGCTGCGCACCGACAAGTCGCTGCGCGGCAGGCTGTTCGCGCTGCTCGGCGCCTCCAGCGCGCTCGGCGACCACCTGGTCGCCGATCCGTCGGCATGGCAGGAGCTGCGCCGGAAGGAGCTGCCGAGCGCCGAGCAGCTGCGTGCCGAGCTGCTCGCCGTCGTCGAGGCGGAGCCGGAGCGGGGCCCGGCCGCGGGGCCGCTGGTCTTCCGGGCCGGGAAGAGCGGGCCCGAGGTCGTTCCGCTGCTGCGCAAGCGGTACCGCGACCAGCTCATGCTGCTCGCCGCGCAGGACCTGGCCGCCACCGTGGAGAACGAGCCGGTACTGCCCTACGAGGTGGTCGGCAGGCAGCTCGCCGACATGGCCGACGCCGCACTCACCGCGGCGCTCGCGGTCGCGATCGCCCGGGTCTGCGGGGACAAGCCGCTGGAGGTCAGGCTCGCGGTGATCGCCATGGGCAAGACCGGGGCCCGCGAGCTCAACTACGTCAGCGACGTCGACGTGCTCTTCGTCGCCGAGCCCGCCGACGCCACCGCCACCCGGCTCGCCGCCGAGCTGATGACCGTCGGCGGCACCGCCTTCTTCGAGGTGGACGCGGCGCTGCGGCCGGAGGGCAAGGCCGGTGCGCTGGTGCGCACCCTGGACTCGCACCTCGCCTACTACAAGCGCTGGGCGCGCACCTGGGAGTTCCAGGCGCTGCTCAAGAACCGCCCGGCCACCGGCGACCTGGAGCTCGGCCAGGCCTACCGGGACGCGCTCATGCCGATGGTGTGGACCGCCTCCGAGCGCCCCGACTTCGTCGCCGACGTGCGCGCCATGCGCCGCCGGGTGGAGGACCTGGTCCCCGCCGACATGCGCGAGCGCGAGCTCAAGCTCGGCCACGGCAGCCTGCGCGACGTGGAGTTCGCGGTGCAGCTGCTGCAGCTCGTGCACGGCCGGGTGGACGAGGCGCTGCACGTGCAGAACACCACCGAGGCGCTGGCGGTGCTCGCCGCCCGCGGCTATGTCGGCCGCGACGACGCCGCCAACCTCACCGCCTCCTACGAGTTCCTCCGGCTGCTCGAGCACCGGCTGCAGCTGCAGCGGCTCAAGCGCACGCACACGCTGCCCGCGGGTGACGACGAGGAAGGGCTGCGCTGGCTGGCCCGCGCCGCGCACGTGCGCCCGGACGGCAGGCTGGACGCGGGCGGGGTGCTGGTCGCCGAGATCCGGCGCAACACCGTGCGGGTGCGCAGGCTGCACGCCAAGCTCTTCTACCGCCCGCTGCTGGAGTCGGTGGCGCGGCTGGACTCGGACGCCCTGCGGCTCAGCCCGGAGGCGGCGGTCAGGCAGCTGGCCGCGCTCGGCTACGCCCAGCCGGAGCATGCCCTCGGCCATCTGCGCGCGCTCACCGGCGGGGTCGCGCGCAAGGGCCGGATCCAGACGCTGCTGCTGCCGACGCTGCTGGAGTGGCTCGGCGACACCCCGAACCCGGACGCCGGGCTGCTCGCCTACCGCCGGGTCTCCGAGGCGCTGGACGAGCAGACCTGGTTCCTGCGCGAGCTGCGCGACGAGGGCGCGGTGGCGCAGCGGCTGATGATCGTGCTCGGCTCCTCGGCCTACCTGCCCGACTTGCTGATCAACGCGCCGGAGACGATCCGGCTCTACGCCGACGGCCCGCAGGGGCCGCTGCTCTGCCGCACCCAGCCGGACGAGGTCGCGCGCGGCATCCTCACCGCCGCCGCCCGCTACGACGACGCGAAGCGCGCCGTCGCCGCGGCCCGCTCGCTGCGCAGGCACGAGCTGGCCAGGGTGGCCTCGGCCGATCTGCTCGGGCTGCTCGACGTGCCGCAGGTGTGCCGGGCGCTCTCCTCGGTGTGGGTGGCGGTGCTGGAGGCGTCGCTGCTCGCGGTGATCCGCGCCGACGAGGTGGAGTCGGGGGAGCCCGCGCCCGCCGACTTCGCGGTGATCGGCATGGGCAGGCTGGGCGGCATGGAGCTGGGGTACGGCTCCGACGCCGACGTGCTCTTCGTCTGCGACCCGCGCCCCGGCGTCGACGAGACCAAGGCCGTGAAGTGGGCCAACTCGGTGGCCGACCGGCTGCAGAAGCTGCTCGGCGCGCCGAGCACCGACCCGCCGCTGCAGGTGGACGCCGGGCTGCGGCCGGAGGGGCGGAACGGGCCGCTGGTGCGCACCCTCACCGCCTACGCCGCCTACTACCGGCAGTGGTCGCAGCCCTGGGAGATGCAGGCGCTGCTCCGCGCCCACCAGGTCGCTGGCGACCAAGAGCTCGGCGTGCGCTTCCTGCACGTCGTGGACGAGGTGCGCTACCCGAAGGGCGGGGTCTCCGCGGACGCGGTGCGCGAGATCAGGCGGATCAAGGCGCGGGTCGACGCCGAGCGGCTGCCCCGCGGCGCCGACCCGGCCACGCACACCAAGCTCGGCCGCGGCGGGCTCGCCGACATCGAGTGGACCGTGCAGCTGCTGCAGCTGCGGCACGCGCACGAGGTGCTCGGACTGCACAACACCTCCACGCTGCAGTCGCTGGACGTGATCGAGGAGACCGGGCTGCTCGGCGCCGACGACGTCGCGCTGCTGCGCGACGCCTGGATCACCGCCACCGCCGCCCGCAACGCGCTGGTCCTGGTCCGCGGCAAGCCCAGCGACCAGCTGCCCGGGCCCGGCCCGCTGCTCTCCGCCGTCGCCAAGGTGGCAGGCTGGCCCACCGACGACGGCGGCGAGTTCCTCGACAACTACCTGCGCGTCACCCGGCGGGCGAAGGCCGTGGTCGAGCGGGTCTTCGGCGGCTGACGGTAGGCTCGCCCGCATGGACCGCGCACCCGTTGAGGGCCGCGATCCCCGGGGGGCCGAGCCGAGCCATGTCCCGGGGTCGCGGCAAGTCGGCACTGCCGAGGAGCCGACGGCTCGCATCGCTTCGCCCGCCGGACCCGGCACCGCGGGCACGGCGACCTCGCCCGGCCGACGGTGGTGGCAGCACGTCAGCTCGGTGCTCGGCTGGCTGGCGGTCGCCGCCGCGCTGCTCGGCATCGCCCTGCACTACGGGATCTCGCAACGCTTCTCGGCGGTGCTGCTCGCCTCCTTCGCCCCCTACCTGATGCTCGGCGCGGTGCTCGCGCTCCTGTTCTTCGCGATCGCCAGGCGCTACCGCTCCGGCGCGCTCGCCCTGGCGGTGCTGGCGGGGGCGTTCTGGACCCAGCTCCCGCTCTTCGTCGCCGACGGCCACGCGGGCAACGGCCCGCCGCTCACCGTGCTGCAGTCCAACCTGCTCTTCGGCGGCGCCGACGCCGACGCCGTCCGCGCGGTGGTGCGCGACGAGCGGGTCGACGTGCTCACCGTGCAGGAACTCACCCTGGAGGCGGTCGCCCGCCTGGACGCCGCCGGGCTCGCCGACGACCTGCCCCACCGCTATCTGCAGGCGGGCACCGGGGGTGGCGGCAGCGGCATCTACAGCCGCTACCCGATCCGCGACGAGCGCCGCTTCGACGGCTTCGAGATGGCCAACCTCGGCGTCACCGTCGACCACCCCGAGCTCGGCCCGATCCAGGTGCTCAACTTCCACCCCATGCCGCCCCCGCTCGACTTCGGCGCCTGGGCCGGCGAAATGGCCCGCACCGAGCAGATTCTCGCCGCCAGCACCGGCCCGGTCGTCGTCGGCGCCGACTTCAACGCCACCCGCGACCACACCGCCTTCCGCGCGCTGCTCGGCGAGCGCTTCGCCGACGCCGCCGAACTCGCGGGCGCCGGACCGCAGCTCACCTTCCCCACCGACCGCGCCTGGGGCCCGCTGATCGGCATCGATCACGTCCTGCTCGCGGGCGGCACCGCCGAATCGGTGCGCACGCTGACCGTCCCGCGCTCCGACCACCGCGCCGTCCTCGCCCGGATCCGGCTGGACGACTGAGGCGATACGCCACCGCCGTCGCCTGCGATTAGCATGTGAACGCTCGACGGTGCTTTTGCGGGGAGGACAACCGAATGCGAACGACCCTGCCGCGGCTCCGCGCCGCCATCCTGGCGACCGGGCTGCTGCTCACCGGCTGCGCCAGCGGCTTCACCGATGACGGGCCGCGCGCCGCGACGGCCGCCGAGAACCCCTGGCAGATCGCGGGTTCCACCTCCAGCACCGGTCCGAGCGGCCCGCGCGACAACGTCCCTGACACCGGCAAGAGAGCCGAGAACGGCGACGGCGGCGCCATGGACACGCTCGCGCTGAACGCGCTCGCCGATGTCGAGACCTTCTGGCAGGCCGAGTGGCCCAAGCACTTCCAGGGTGCCTTCGCCCCGGTCGCGAAGATCATCTCCTGGGACGCGACCGCGCCGAAGAACCAGGCCGTCGAGTTCTGCGGTGAGGACACCTACCAGTTCGTGAACGCCGCCTACTGCGGCCGCGACCACTCGATCGGCTGGGACCGCGGCATCCTGCTGCCCGAGCTGGTGCAGAGCTTCGACGACATGGCCGTCGTCATGGTGCTCGCGCACGAGTACGGCCACGCCGTGCAGGGCCAGGCGAAGATGTCGAACCGGGCCACCCCGACCCTGGTCCAGGAGCAGCAGGCCGACTGCCTGGCCGGCGCCTTCCTGCGCCACGTCGCCGAGGGCGATTCCGCGCACTTCACGCTGAACACCACCGACGGCCTGAACGCGGTGCTCGGCGCCACCGTCGCGGTGCGCGACCGCGATCCGAACGACCCGGACAACGTGCACGGCACCGCCTTCGAGCGGATCACCGCCGTGCAGGTCGGCTACACCGACGGCGTGGCCGGCTGCATCCGGATCGACCGGGCCGAGATCGAGGCGCGCCGCGGCAGCCTCCCGGTCACCTTCGAGTACGGCGAGGAGGAGGGACAGCTCCCGGTCGACCGGGAATCGCTGACCAGCATGGCCGCCGAGCTCGGCCGGATCATGCCGCTCTCGGCGGCGCCGAAGTTCGACTACTCCGGCACCGGCAGAAGCTGCGCCGGTGCGCCGCCGACCGAGCCGGTGAGCTACTGCCCGGACACCGACACGGTCGGCTCGGACGTCGCCGACCTGGCCGAGCGCGGCGGCCCGGCGGCGGGCGCGGAGGCACCGCTCTCGGCCATCGTCACCGGCGACTACAACGCCTTCGTCGCGTTCGTCTCCCGCTACACCCTCGCGGTGCAGCGCGACCGCGGCCTGTCGCTGACCGGCGCGGAGGGCGCGGGGCTGCGCACCGCCTGCCTCTCCGGCGCGGTCACGACCGCGCTCAGCAGGGAGGGGAGCGATCCCCGGCTCTCCGCGGGCGACCTGGACGAGGCGGTCTCCGGGCTGCTCGCCGACGGTTTCGTGGCGAGCGACGTGCGCGGCGAGGTGGTGCCGAGCGGCTTCGCCCGGCTGGAGGCGTTCCGGCTCGGGGTGCTCGAGGGCGAGCAGTCCTGCTACACCCGGTACGCCTAGGCCGAGGGGCGCGCGGGCGCGCTGCGCGCCCGCAGCCACCCGGAGAGATCGGCGAAGACGGCCTCCCGCTCCGGTTCGTTGAAGACCTCGTGGTAGAGGCCGTCGTACCGGAGGACGCACTTGTCCGTCGAGGTCACGCGCTGATCGAGCAGGTCGGCGCCGGAGGGGGCGGCGATGGTGTCGCCGGTTCCGTGCAGCACGAGCAGCGGCTGGTCGACCCGGCCCAGCCGCCCCTTGAGCCGCTCGGCGGTGTCCATGATCTCCACCGCGGTGCGCGCGGGCAGCTTGCCGCGGAAGACCAGCGGGTCCTCGTCGTAGCGGCGCACCACCTCGGGATCGCGGCTGATGTCGGCGGAGTCCAGCTGCAGCACGCCGAGCCCGGGCAGCGCCCTGGTCAGCAGCGGGGCGAGCAGCCGCTGCACCGGGTTGCCGAGCGGGATGTCCAGCGGCGGCGCGGAGAGCACGACCCCGGCCAGCTCCGGCGCGGTGCCCCTGGTGAGCAGGTGCAGCACCACCAGGCTGCCCATGGAGTGGCCGAGCAGGAAGCGGGGCGCGCGCGGGTGCGCGGCGGTGGCCCGTTCGAGCAGGGTGGCCACGTTGTCCGCGGCGGCCTCCATCGAGCCGATGTTGGCGGTGCCCGCCCCGGCCGAGCCGCCGTGGCCGATGTGGTCGAAGGTGTAGACGGCGAAGCCGTTGCAGCTGAGGTGCTCGGCCAGCTCGGCGTAGCGCCCGGCGTGCTCGGCGACGCCGTGCACCAGGATCACCAGCCCGCGCGGGTCGCCGCCCGGCTGCCGGGTGTACCAGGCCACCCGCCCGCCGCTGCCGTCGAAGGTGCCGCTCTCGGGAAAGCCGTTCGTGGTGAAGCCGGCCATCGCTGTGCTCCTCGGTTCGGGTGCGGTCAGCCGGCGAGCCGGTCGAGCAGGCGCCGGTCGAATTCGATGAGGCGAGCGTAGTTGAGCCGGGAGATCCGCTCGTCGGTGCCGTGGATCCGCTCCAGGTCCGTTCGGCTCAGCACGATCGGCGCGAAGTTGCACCTGGTGCCCGCCAGGCCGTCGTAGTGCCTGGAATCGGTGGCGCCCGGGACCAGCCCGGTGGTCACCGCGATGCCGGGCACCACCTCGCGGGCCAGCTCGGCGACCAGCTCGAAGGCGGGGCCGGGGCCGCTGGTGTCCGATGGCTCCGAGGCGAGCCCGACCAGCTCGATGGTCAACCCGGGATCGCGGACGACCGCCCGGCAGTGCTCGAGCACGCTCTGCACCGAATCACCGGGCAGGATGCGGAAGTTCACCAGCGCCTCGGCGCGCTGCGGCAGCACGTTGGCCTTCACCCCGCCGTGGAAGACGGTGGGTGCGGTGGTGGTGCGCACCAGCGCCTCGGTCTGCGGCCCCGCGGCCAGGATGCGGATCACCACCGGCGCCGCGATCCGGGCCGCGCGCAGCAGGATCCGCCGCGCCCGCGGCATCACCAGCCGCAGCCTGCCGACCATGTCCGCGATCACCGGGGTGAGCCGCAGCGGCATCGGGTTGTCCTGCACCCGGGCGACGGCGCGCGCCACCCGGCCCACCGCGGTCTGCTTGCCGGGCATCGAGGAGTGGCCACCGACCTGGGTGGCCGCGATCCGCACGGTGGCGTACCCCTTCTCGCCGACCATGACGGTGGCGACCGGCACCGCGACGCCGTCGGCCAGATCCTCGGCGATCACGCCGCCCTCGTCCAGCAGCAGCTCGGCCCGCACCCCGGCCGCCCGCAGGTGCGCCGCCATCCGCACGGCCCCGGAGTCGCCGAAGGTCTCCTCGTCGTGACCGAAGGCCAGGTAGATCGTGCGCCGCGGCCGCACCCCAGCGGCCAGCGCCGCCTCGGTGGCCTCCAGCAGCGCGAGCACCCGGCTCTTGTCGTCGATGGCGCCGCGGCCCCAGATGAACTCGTCGTCGACCACGCCGTCGAACGGCGGGTGCGTCCAGCGGCTCTCGTCGTCCACCGGCACCACGTCCTGGTGCGCGAGCAGCAGCCCGGCCACCCGCTCCGGCTCGCGCCCGGCCCACCGGTACAGCCGACTGTGCCCGAACCGGGTGCACTCCAGCTCCCGGTGCACCAGCGGGAACGACTGCTCCAGGTGCGCGCCGAGCCGGTCGAACTCGCCGTCGGCGGTGTCGGTCGGCGGCTCGGTGGAGATGGTCACGCAGCGCAGCGCCACGGCGAGACGCTCGGCCACGGCATCGTCGACCGGTGCGACGGCGGGGTCGGTCACGGGGCCGGGCTCGGGGCGGGGAGGTTCAGCGGCACACTCGCATTCTCCACCACCCCGGGCCCGAGCGTGAGCACCCGCTCGGCCTTCCACTTGATCAGGTCGACCCCGGCGCCGCCCGGCAGGTCCGCGCTGCGCAGCGTCGTGAGCAGCGGCAGCTCCACCTCGGCGGCGACCACCGTGACCGGCGCGTTCACCCCGGCCCCTGCCCAGACGTCGTCCACCATGTCCACGATCCGGATACCGATCCGGTGCCCGGCCGCGATCGGCCAGTCCTGGGCGAGCAGCCGGATCCGCGCGGTCGCGCTGACCGGGGCGATGCCGCGGGTGATCACCGTGGCGCGGCCGCTCGGCTCCACGTCGTAGAGCTCCATCGCGACCGTCGCGGCGGGCGGGCCGTCGAGTCGCAGCGTCGCGGTCGGGATGCCGGCGAGGTGCTGGGGCGTCGGCAGCGGCTCGGAGATCGTCCAGATCTCGCGGTCGGGGCCGGGCAGCAGGCCGCGGTGTGTGTAGCTGCCGGTGCGCAGCGGCACCGGAACCCGCGCGGCGTCGGCAGGCGGCCACCGCTGTTCCCCGCGCCAGCTGCCGTCCGCCGCGTTCACCGTGATCCGTGGGCCGGGCAGCTCGACATCCCGGCCCGCCACGTGCCGATCGAAGAAGGCGCGCATATCGGCGGTGAAATCGGGGCCGGCGCACTTGTCCTGGCAATCCCGGTGCCCCCACTGCCCGAACCAGGCGCGGTGCTCGCCCGGCCCGAGCGCATCCCAGAAATCGAAGACCCGATAGGGGCGGGTGTTGTAGTCGACCAGCCCCTGGCCGAGGAATACCGGTGTGGTGCTGCCGCGCACCTTCTCCACCAGTTCCCGCTCCCGCCAGAAAGCGGTCCCCGGATCGTGATTCGCGGTCTCCGCGAGGTAGGGCAGATAGCAGTCGAGCGGAATCTGCCCGGCATTCGCGCGGTACTCCGGCGAGGAATTCCAGTGGCCGGGAATGGAGGCGAAGAGCAGGTGCTCGAGGCCGACCCCGTCGGCCGGACGTATCCCGGTCTCCACCACCGGTTTACCGGAGAATCGCCACGAGACGCCCTGCATGTAGAGGTAGCTGTAGGGATCGACCACCGGGCCGAAGGTCGCGACCGCGGCCAGCCCGCGCGGCCGCTCGGCCAGCCCCATCACCCCGGTCCAGCCCTCGTAGGAGACGCCGTACAGCCCCACCCGCCCGGTCGACCACGGCGCGTCCGCGGCCCACTCGACCGCCGTCCGCACGTCGCCGCGCTCACCGGGGCCGCCGAAGTCCGGGCAGCCGGACGAGCCGGCGAACCCGCGCAGATCGACGATGACATAGGTGTAGCCGGCCTCGAGCAGCGCACCGATCGCCAGGTAGTCGGTGACCGGGCCGCCCTGCGGGCGCGGCAGCGTGAGGTACGCGAGCTGGTTGCGGTAGGGGCTCACGGTCATGATCACCGGGGTGCGCACGTCGTCGGCGAGCCCGGCCGGGCGCAGGATGTCGGCGTGCAGCCGGGTGCCGTCCGGCGCGGTCAGGTACTCCTCCCGCCACTGGAACGCGGGCTGCGGCTGCGCCGCCGTCACCGGCACGACCACCCCGAGTACCAGTAGCGCCCCCGCCAGCGCGCGAATCACCGTCCCGATCGTCACCCGAGCACTATCGACCGCCGCACCGCATCGCGCCAGACCCAGGATCGGGGGTACTCGCGCGGCACCGCACCGGAATTGCGCGGCGCGGGACACGCCGATGTCGGCCGGAAATACGACGAGAACGGGTGGCCTCCGGGCGTATGATCGGGCGCATTCGATGGCTCGGGGATTGAGAATGAACGATTCGACAGCCGGTGATTGGGATCGCTTCGTGGTTGCGCTGGCGCGCTGCCTCGCGGAACTCCCGTCCCGGGCGACCCTGGTGCTCGCCGCCTCCGGAAACCGCTACGCGCAATTCGTGCAATTCGACATCCGGCTCTCCGCCGAATTGGCGGGCAACGATTTCCTGCTCGAGCCGATCTCCCCGGCGAGCGCGCAGCGGCTGCGCGAGCTGGGCTGGACCGCGCCGAACGCCGGGCGCGATGTCGACAACTGGAGCCGCACCCTGCTCTGGCCGATCTCCGACCGCACCCTGGTCGAGCTCGCCAGGGGCGCCGCGATCGGGCTGCACGACGCGATGGGCGTGCGGTCGCCGGCCGAGCTGCGGGCCAAGGGCTGGACCGAGAACCCCGGCGCGCTCGACCTCTCCGTGCTCGGCGTGGTGGGTCGGCGCGAGCCGCCGGACCGCAGCCCGGCGCGCGGCTGAGTCCGCACCGACCCGGCCGGTGGCATGCCGGACACAGCCCGGCGCGGGGCCGATCGGCCTGGCACTATCCTGAGCACCATGGCAGCAGGGAAGGCCGCTTCCAAGGAAGCGAAGGCCGCGGCGAAGGCGGCGCGCAAGCAGCAGTCGAAGGAACGCAGGCAGCAGCTGTGGCAGGCGTTCCAGATGCAGCGCAAGGAAGACAAGCTGCTGCTCCCGCTGATGATCGGCTCGGTGCTCGGCAGCACCGTGCTGCTCTTCCTGATCGGGCTGATCTTCGGCATCCAGTGGTTCCTGCTGCCGCTCGGCGTCCTGCTCGGCGTCCTGCTCGCCTTCATCATCTTCGGCCGCCGGGTGCAGCGCACCGTCTACACCCGCGCCGAGGGCCAGGCGGGCGCCGCCGCCTGGGTGCTGGAGAACCTGCAGGGCAAGTGGCGGGTGAGCAACGGCGTCGCCGCCACCACCCAACTGGACGCGGTGCACCGGGTGATCGGGCTGCCCGGCGTCATCTTCGTCGCCGAGGGCAATCCACAGCGGGTGCGCTCGCTGCTGGCCCAGGAGAAGAAGCGCACCGCGAGGCTGATCGGCGACACCCCGATCTACGACGTGGTGATCGGCAACGACGAGGGCCAGGTGCCGCTCAAGGAGCTGCAGCGCTACCTGACCAAGCTGCCGCGCAACATCGACGCCAAGCGGATGGACAACATCGAGGGCAGGCTCTCCGCGCTCAGCTCGCGTAGCGGCCCCGCGCTGCCGAAGGGCCCGATGCCGGGCAACGCCAAGATGCGCGGCATGCAGCGCACCATCCGGCGCCGCTGATCAGCGCGACCGCACCAGCACGGTGCCGGTGGCGCGGTCGTGCATGCCGCGGCCGTCGGCATCGGTGAAGAGCGCGGGGATCACGAACACCAGCAGCGCCTGCCTGGCCAGCGCCCGGACGAAGCCGACCGGGACGGGGCCCTCGATCCGGCCCACCCGCAGCCGGGCGAAGTACTGGCCGGGGGTGAAGCCGAACAGGGTCACCGCGGCGATGCCGGTGACGAACCAGATGAGCAGCGGCAGATTGGCGTTCACCCCGCGCACGATCAGCGCGGAGATGCCGACCGCGATCATCCAGTCCAGGAAGACCGCGACCACCCGCCTGCCCATGCCGGCGACCGAGCCCGCGCCCCGCTCGGGCAGCCCGAACTGCTCGCCCCGATACCCCTCCGCGGCCGAGCCCCCCGGCTCCGCCGCGGGTCCGGACAGCCAGGAACCGGTGATACGCGCCATGAACCCAGAATAGGTCCCGTCGCGTACGCCCGATTCACCGGTGTAGCCGCATACCCGCAGTTAACTGGTGGCGCTGCGCGGGGCCTTCTCGCGGGACCGCTCTGTGCGGCATGTAGGCAAGGCCCTGCTCCGGCTGCCAGCACTTCGCTGGCGTCGCGGCGGCCCGCTGCCCGCGCACCGCGCGGACCAGCGGTTACACCCGGGCAATCACTATTCGGGCGCGGCCGCAAACCGGTGCCAACGTCGTGCGCTGGCCTTGCGCATGGCAGGATCGTCGAGGGTCCGGGGCGAGGCGGGCAACCTCACACCAATCGACGTACGTGTAACACTCGCGAAACACAGCCTTGATTGCCGGGAAACACCGCGTCCATACCGTCTCACGACGAACCCACGCAATCACCACGGGCTGGGAACCGATCGGTAAGGAGAACAAGTGACGTTCAGCACGGCCGACGAGGTCATCAAGTACATCGCGGAGCAGGAGGTCGAGTACGTCGATATCCGCTTCAGCGACCTGCCCGGTGTGCAGCAGCACTTCTCCATCCCGGGCAAGGCGTTCACCACCGATCTCGTCGAGGACGGTCTCGCCTTCGACGGCTCCTCCGTCCGTGGTTTCCAGTCCATCGACGAGTCGGACATGCTGTTGCTGCCCGACTTCAGCACCGCGCAGCTCGACCCGTTCCGCGCCGCCAAGACGCTGAACATCAACTTCTTCGTGCACGACCCCTTCACCCGCGAGGCGTACTCGCGCGACCCGCGCAACATCGCCCGCAAGGCCGAGGAGTACCTGCGCAGCACCGGCATCGCCGACACCGCGTACTTCGGTGCCGAGGCCGAGTTCTACATCTTCGACTCGATCCGCTACGACTCGGGCATCAACGGCTCGTTCTACGAGATCGAATCGGTCTCCGGCTCCTGGAACACCGGCGCCGAGCGCGACCCGGACGGCAAGCTGAACCGGGGCTACAAGGTCCGCAACAAGGGCGGCTACTTCCCGGTGGCGCCGTACGACCACTACGTCGACCTGCGCGACACGATCGCCACCAACCTGCAGAACGCCGGCTTCGAGCTGGAGCGCGGGCACCACGAGGTGGGCACCGCCGGTCAGGCCGAGATCAACTACAAGTTCAACACCCTGCTCGGCGCCGCCGACGACCTGCAGCTCTTCAAGTACATCGTGAAGAACACCGCCTGGGCCGAGGGCAAGACCGTCACCTTCATGCCGAAGCCGCTCTTCGGCGACAACGGCTCCGGCATGCACGCGCACCAGTCGCTGTGGAAGGACGGCAAGCCGCTCTTCCACGACGAGGCCGGCTACGGCGGCCTCTCCGACCTGGCGCGGCACTACATCGGCGGCATCCTGCACCACGCCCCGTCGCTGCTGGCCTTCACCAACCCGACGGTGAACTCCTACCACCGCCTGGTCCCCGGCTACGAGGCCCCCATCAACCTGGTGTACTCGCAGCGCAACCGCTCCGCCGCGGTCCGCATCCCGGTCACCGGCAACAACCCGAAGGCCAAGCGCATCGAGTTCCGCGCGCCGGACTCCTCGGGCAACCCGTACCTCGCCTTCGCCGCCATGCTGATGGCCGGGCTGGACGGCATCAAGAAGAAGATCGAGCCGCTCGCCCCCGTCGACAAGGACCTCTACGAGCTCCCGCCGGAGGAGGCCAAGGGCATCCCGCAGGCGCCAACCAGCCTGGCCTCGGTCATCGACCGCCTGGAGCAGGACCACGAGTACCTCACCGAGGGCAACGTCTTCACCGAGGACCTGATCGAGACCTGGATCACGCTCAAGCGCGAGAATGAGATCGCGCCGGTCAACCTGCGCCCGCACCCGTACGAGTTCGAGCTGTACTACGACGTGTAAGTCGTTCTGCGGTCAGGGTTCTCCGAAGCCCCGGCATTCCGATGGGGGATGCCGGGGCTTCGGTCCGTTCCGGGCCGCTCTGTCGCGGCTCGGAACGCCCTGCCCCGGTGGCGTCGTCGTCCGACGATAGCGGAGGGCGGGACATTACTATGCGAATAGTGGGTTATAAGCCAACTATCTGCATAGTGAAGGAGCAGGTTGAGTCAGCGGCGTCGTACATCACTACCGAGTGAACTGGCGCGCTCGCCGCTGCGAACCGTGCGGGCGAAAGACGCCGTCTCGCTGTACGCCCAACCGAGCCCCGAGCTGCTGCGGCTTGCCGGGCGGGGCCTGCTGCACCGGGTGGCGCACGGCTACTACGTCGTGGTGCCGCAGGAGCAGGTGGGACGACCGTGGCTGCCCGATCTCGAAGCCGCCGCGGCGGGGATCGCCTCGGCGATCTACGGGGCCGACCGGGCGGTGCTGATGGGGGTGAGCGCGGCGC
This sequence comes from Nocardia jiangsuensis, assembly GCF_042650385.1. Lineage (NCBI taxonomy): Bacteria > Bacillati > Actinomycetota > Actinomycetes > Mycobacteriales > Nocardiaceae > Nocardia > Nocardia jiangsuensis. Next base: position 119,554 of record NZ_JBHSAX010000033.1, on the reverse strand, counting down.
GCCTGCTCGGGGCGATTCCGCGTGCCCTGGCCACCGCGGTGGTCGCGGTGCCGGCTCAGCACCGGCCGACCGCGCTGGCCGACCGCCGTGCCACCGTCCGGTTCGTGCGGCGCGATGTGGACGTGCTCGACTCGGAGCGGGTCCGGACATCGCTCGGTGGCGCGCTGGTGACGACCCCCGAGCAGACGGTGCTCGACCTGGCCCGGCGGCCGTCCCTCGGCGATGCGGAGCCGGACGTGCGCGCGGCGGTCGCCGCGCTCTATCGCCGCGGCGACCCCGATCGGCTCGCCGAACTCGCGGGGCCGCAGCGCCTCTCGGCGGCGCTGCGCCGCGCCGAGAGCTGGGTGCGGGAGGATCGGTGAATCCCGACGAGCGCGACGAGGTTGCAGCACGCTTCGGTGTGGCGCAGGAACAGGTGGAGCGCGACCACCTCATCTCCCACCTGCTGGCGGCGGCCTCCGACCGCTTCGGGGATCGGCTGCACTTCATCGGCGGCACGGCGCTCGCCCGGACCCACCTCGTGGCCGGACGTCTCAGCGAGGACATCGACCTCGTCGCGCTCGGTAGTCGCGCCGAGCTCGCCGCCGACCTGGATCGGATGCTTCCGCGCGCGGTGACGCGCAGCCATGGCCGGCTGACGACCGCTCCCGGACTCGCCGGTATCCGCGACACCGAGGCGGCCTTCGTGCGCACCGATGAAGGGCTGTCCATCAAGGTGCAGCTGCTGTCCTCGCGAGATCGAACGGTATGGCCCACGGAACTCCGTCCGCTGGAGCAGCGCTACAGCGACGCGCCGCTGGCGCGGTTGCTGGTGCCCACCTTGCCCGCCTTCGCTGCGGCGAAAACGGCCACCTGGCACGACCGCCGCGCTCCCCGTGATGTGGGATCTGTGGGCGCTCGCTGGAATCGGGGCCATCGGCCCGGCCGCGTCCCGCCTCTTCGTGCGCTACGGGCCAACGAATCGACCTCCCGGTGCTCACCTCTTCGATCGGCCGCCGCGGGAGGAGGAGTGGGTTTCGCAGCTGGCGGGGCAGACGCGGCTGACGACCACGGCGGCAACGGCGCTCGACATCGTGCGCGAGGCATGGGGCAGTGCGGTGGACGGTGAGAATCCGTTCACGCAAAGCGGTCCGTGAACCCTCCCGGCCTGGTTCGATGAGCAATCGATCCGCACTCATAGCGGGTGGACATCATCGAGCGGGAGGCTTCATGACCGATCAGTACGGGCACCCCCAGCAGTATCCGGCGCCGCCGCAGGGGCAGTACCCCGGTGGCTACGGGCCGCAGGGGTACGCACAGCCGCCGCGGAAGAAGGCCAGGTGGCCGTGGATTCTGGGCGGGATCGCGCTGGTGGTCCTGCTGGGCGTCGGCGGGTGCATGGCGCTGATCGCGGGAGCCGTGAACGAGGTGGACAGGGAGGCGAAGCGCGAGGTCGTCGTCGCCTACGAGGTGAACGGAAGCGGGGGCACCACGTCGGTGACGTACTCGGGGCGGGATTTCGACATCGCGCAGGAATCGGCGGCGCCGCTGCCGTGGAACAAGGCCGTCACCATCGACGGGCTCGGCAAGTACGTGAGCCTGACGGCGCAGAACGGGGCCGACGGCGAGGAACTCTCCTGCCGCATCCTGGTCGACGGCCGGGTGCTCTCCGAGCAGGCCTCGAGCGGCCCGTTCTCCATGGTCAGCTGCAGCGGGGACGCGGGCGGGGAGTGAGCGAGCCGGTCGGTGCGGCGATCACCCACCGACCGGCTCGACGGTTCAGCCGCCGAAGCGGGCCAGCACCGAGCCGGCCTCCTGCGAGGCGGTGCCCTCGTTCGCCAGATGCGCCATGGCGGGGGCGATCTCGCGGCCGTGGTGCGCCATGGCCTGGGCGTAGAGCCGGCCCGCGCGGTACGAGGAGCGGACCAGCGGCCCGGCCATCACGCCGGCGAAGCCGAGCTCCTCGGCCACCCGGGAGTGCTCGACGAACTCCTCCGGCTTCACCCAGCGGTCCACCGGGTGGTGCCGGGGGGACGGCCGCAGGTACTGGGTGATGGTGAGGATGTCGCAGCCCGCCTCGTGCAGGTCGCGCATGGCCTGGGTGACCTCGTCCGGCGTCTCGCCCATGCCGAGGATCAGGTTCGACTTGGTGACCAGCCCGGCCTCGCGGGCGGAGGTGAGCACCGACAGCGAGCGCTCGTAGCGGAACGCGGGGCGGATGCGCTTGAAGATCCGCGGCACCGTCTCCAGGTTGTGCGCGAGCACCTCGGGGCGGGCGGAGAAGACCTCGGCCAGCTGCTCGGGCACGGCGTTGAAATCCGGGATGAGCAGCTCGACCCCGGTGTTCGGATTCAGCGCCTTGATGGCGCGCACGGTCTCGGCGTAGAGCCAGGCGGCGCCGTCTGCCAGGTCGTCGCGGGCGACGCCGGTGATGGTGCTGTAGCGCAGCCCCATGGCCTGCACGCTCTCCGCCACCCGGCGGGGCTCGTCGCGGTCGAGCGCGGCCGGCTTGCCGGTGTCGATCTGGCAGAAGTCGCAGCGGCGGGTGCACTGCTCGCCGCCGATGAGGAAGGTGGCCTCGCGGTCTTCCCAGCACTCGAAGATGTTGGGGCAGCCGGCCTCCTCGCACACGGTGTGCAGCCCCTCGCGCTTCACCAGCCCCTTGAGCTCGGTGTACTCGGGGCCCATGGTGGCGCGGGTGCGGATCCAGTGCGGTTTGCGCTCGATCGGGGTCTCGGCATTGCGGGCCTCGATGCGGAGCAGCTTGCGGCCCTGGGGGGCGCGGGCGGCCTCGCCGGGGGTGGAGCGGGGCGCGGGAGTCTCGTGAGCGGTGGTCACTGTCTCGACCTTACGCCGTCGGCGCCGTGGCTCGGGAACGGGCGAGCGTGTGATCGCGCACGGGCAGCTCGCCGTCGAGCGCCTGCCCGATGGCAGCGGCCACCAGCGGCTTCAGCTCGGCGACGGTGACCTCGCGCCCCAGCTCCCTGGTCAGCGTGGTGACGCCGGCGTCCCTGATCCCGCACGGCACGATGGCCTGGAAGCCGTCCATCGCGGGGTTGCCGTTCAGCGAGATGCCGTGCAGCGCGACGCCGCGCTGCACCCGGACCCCGATGGCGGCGATCTTGCGCTCGGCGAGCGGCCCCGCGGCGGGCAGCCAGACCCCGGAGCGGCCCTCCACCCGGCCGCACTCGATGCCGAAGCCGGTGCAGACGCTGATCAGCGCCTCCTCCAGCCTGCGCACGTACTTCACCACGTCCACCGGCTCGGCCAGCCGGACGATCGGGTACCCGACCAGCTGTCCGGGCCCGTGCCAGGTGATCTTGCCGCCGCGGTCGACCTGCACCACCGGGCTGCCGTCGATCGGCAGGTCCTCGGCATCGGTGCGGCGGCCCGCGGTGTAGACGGAGGGGTGTTCGAGCAGCAGCAGCCGATCGACGCCGCGGCCCTCCGCGCGCTCGGCGGCGATCTCGCGCTGCCGGCGCCAGGCCCGGTGGTAGTCGATCAGCCCCAGATCCTCGACCACGATCGGGGTCGAGTCGATGCGGGCGGACGGTGTGGTGTTCACAGCGCCGACGTTACGCCCCGAGCCGGTGGTCGGGCTCGGGGACCGGGAGCGTGAGCTGCATGAGCGTGAGATCCATCCACAGGCCGAACTTTCTCCCCACCTCGGGGAGTTCCCCGACGATCCGGAAGCCGAACTGCTCGTGCAGTGCTATGGAGCCGGTGTTGCGGGACTCGATGGCGGCGATCACCGCGTGCACCGAACCCGACGCGCGGGCCCGCTCCAGCAGCGCGCCGAGCAGCGCCCGCGCCACCCCGCGGCGCTGGAAGCGCTCGGCCACGTAGACCGAGTTCTCCACGCTGTGCAGGTAGCCGAGCTTGGGGCGCCACTGCCCGTAACTGGCATAACCGGCGAGCTCGCCGTCGATCTCGGCCACCAGGATCGGGTGCCCGGCCGCGGCGCGCGCGGCGAACCACGCCTCCCGATCGTCGATGCCGACCTCGTCGACGTCCCAGATCGCCGTCGAAGCGGCGATATTGGCGTTGTGAATGACCAGAATCGCCGGTAGATCGGCTTCCACGGCATCGCGCACCTGCGCGCTGTGCCGATCGCGCGTGAGCGAGGGCCCGCCGTGGCCGGCCTCCGCCTCCCGGCCCGACTCGCTCACGCGCCGTCCCCCGCCGGATCGAAGAGGTCGGTCAGCGCGGTGCCGAGGGTCGGGTGGCGGAACACGTAGTCGCTCTCCTCCAGAACGGTCGGGATGGCGCGCGGTCCGCGCAGCACCGCCTCGTCGGCGAACTCGCCGATGGCGGCGCGCAGCACGAACGAGGGCACCACCAGCGGGGTCGGCCTGCGCAGCGCGCGGCCGAGCGCCCTGGTGAACTCGGCATTGGTGACCGGGGCCGGGCCGACCGCGTTCACCGGGCCGGCCACGCCGCTGTCGGTGAGCACGTGCCGGATCGCGCCGACCTCGTCGGCCAGCGAGATCCACGGCGTGTACTGCCTGCCGTCGCCGAAGCGCCCGCCGATGCCGAGCCCGAAGAGCGGGCGCAGCACGCCGAGCAGCCCGCCGGTGCGGGCGAGCACAAGGCCGCCGCGCAGCAGCACGGTCCTGACCCCGGCCGCGGCGGCCGGCGCGGTGGCCGCCTCCCAGTCCCGGCAGAGCGTGGCGAGGAATCCGGTTCCCGGCCGGGCGCTCTCGTCGATCACCCGGTCCCCGGTGGCGCCGCCGTAGATGTGCACGCCGCCCGCGTTGACGAGCACCGGGACCCCGGCGGCGGCGACCGCCCCCGCCAGCACGTCGGTCGGGGTGATCCGGCTGTCCCGCAGCTCCTGCTTGAACCGGCCGGTCCAGCGCTGGGCGTGGATATTGCGCCCGCACAGGTTGACGGCGGCGTCGGCCCCGCGCAGCGCCCGCCGGTCGAGCTCGGCGCGCGCGGGATCCCAGGCGAACTCGTCCGGTGCGGCGGGTTGCCGCCGCACCAGCCGGGCGACCTCGTGCCCGTCCCGGCGCAGCGCCGCGACGAGCGCCGTCCCGATCAGGCCGGACGAACCGGCGACAACGACCTTCATCGAGACGGCGGCCCTTCGCTACAGCCCCAGATCGGCCTCGAACGCGGCTTCCTCCAGCCGATGCCGGATGGTGGTGAGGAAGCGTCCCGCGTCCGCGCCGTCGATCAGGCGGTGGTCGTAGGTCAGGGGAAGGAACGCCATCGAACGGACGCCGATGGACTCGCTGCCGTTCTCGTCGGTCACCACCACCGGGCGCTTGACGATCGCGCCGGTGCCGAGCATGCCCGCCTGCGGCGGAACCAGGATCGGGGTGTCGAACAGCGCGCCCTGGCTGCCGATGTTGGTGATGGTGAAGGTGCCGCCGGAGAGCTCGTCCGGCTTCAGCCCGCCGTTGCGCGCCCGGCCGGCGATATCCGCGATGGCCCTGGCCAGCCCGGCCAGCGAGAGGTCGCTGGCGTTGTGGATGATCGGCGAGAGCAGCCCCTGCTCGGTGTCGACGGCGATGCCGAGGTGCACCGAGGCGTGGTAGCTGATCTGCTTGCTGGCGTCGTCGTAGCTGGCGTTCACGTTCGGGTGCACGCCGAGCGCCTCGACGACGGCCTTGGCGAAGAACGGAAGGAACGTGAGGTTCACGCCCTCGCGCTCCTTGAACGCCGCCTTGGCCTTCGCGCGCAGCGCCGCGATCCGGGTGACGTCGACCTCGTGCACCTGGGTGAGCTGCGCGGTGGTGCGCAGCGACTCCAGCGTCTTGGTCGCGGTGATCTGCCGGATCCGGTTCGCCTTCTGCGTGGTTCCGCGCAGGTGCGCCAGCTCGGGGGCGGGCTTCGGCTGCGCCTTCGGGGCGGCGGCCGCGGCGGGCTGCTGCTGCGCGGGCGCGGCGGCGGGCTCGGGTGCCTTCTTGGCCTCGGCCGCGGCCAGCACGTCCTGCTTGCGGATGCGGCCGCCGACGCCGGAGCCGCTCAGCTCGCCGAGATCGACGCCGTGCTCCTCGGCCAGCCTGCGTACCAGCGGGGTGACGTAGGGGGTGGCACCGGCGGCGGGCTCGCTCTTCGGGGCCTCGGCTTTCGCGGCGGGCGCGGGCGCGGGCTTCGAAGGCTTCTCTTCTTCCTTCGGCGCGGGGGCCTGCTCGGGCTCGGGTTCCGGCTCGGGCTCAGGCTGCGGGGCGGCCTCCTGCTTCGGCTCCGGGGCGGCCTCCTGCTTCGGCTCGGGGGCGGGCGCGGGCTCGGACTTCGGCGCCGGCGAACCGCTGCCGATCACGCCGAGCTGGCCGCCGACCGCGACGACATCGTCCTCCTCCGCGGTGATCTCGAGCAGCGTGCCCGCGACCGGGGAGGGAATCTCGGTGTCGACCTTGTCCGTGGAGACCTCGAGCAGCGGCTCGTCGACGGCGACCTCGTCGCCGATCGCCTTGAGCCAGCGGGTGACGGTGCCCTCGGTGACCGATTCGCCCAGCTCCGGCATCTTCACCGGGGTGCCGTCACCGGACCCCGAGGATGCGGCGGGCGCGCTCGGCTCGGGCTCGGGCTCCTCCTCGGCCGGGGCTTCCTCGGCGGGGGCCTCCTCGCTCGGCGCCTCTTCGGCGGCCGGAGCCGGGGCCTCGTCCGCGGCGGTGTCGCCGCCGCCCGCCTCCTCGCCTGCGTCGCCGATCACGCCCAGCTCGCCGCCGACCTCGATCACGTCGTCCTCCTGGGCGACGATCTTCGTCAGCACACCGGCGACCGGAGAGGGGATCTCGGTGTCGACCTTGTCGGTCGAGACCTCGAGCAGGGGCTCGTCGACCTCGACCGTGTCTCCTTCCTGCTTCAGCCACCTGGTGACCGTTCCCTCGGTGACGCTCTCACCAAGAGCTGGCATCTGGACGGAGAAGGCCATGTCCGTTGACTCCTTGACTGCTCGACGGGTCTACAACAGTTCGCTGCCCGGTGGGCGCCGCCACGGGTCGCGGCGGCTTCCGCGCGCGCTCGGCACCGGATCTGTGTGGTTTCTTGTACCGCGGTCCATCCTTGCACTCGCGCGCGTGGCATGCGGCACAGGGCGGGCAACTACCGGGCTCGGGCACTATGGAACTACCCGGTCGCGGCGGACGAACCCGCGGCCGTCGCCGACGAGGAGGAGATTCCGCGATGGGGCTGCTCGATCGCTTCCGTGGCGCCGCCGCCAGGGCCGGACGGGCAGCGCGGCCGGGCGGGCCGCGCGGCGAGGACGCCCGCTACCTGGCCGACTGGGTGCGCACGCACACCGGCGTCGAGGGCTATGTGGAGCCCAAGACCACCGTGACCGATGTCACGGTGGTCTTGATCGCCGCCGATGGGGAGTGGACCCGCCGGGTGGTCGGCGAGCGCGGCGCGCGCAGGCTCGGCGGCGATCTCGGGATCCCGGTCTACGACGTGGCGCGCACCGGCTACCCACAGCGCATGCGCGACCACGACGAGCGCGAGCGCATCCGGCGCAGGCGCGAACTGGAGCGCGAACTCGACGAGCTCTGAGGCGGCCCGCCGTGCCCGCCCCGCTCCACGCGGTGACCGATTCGCCGAGCCCGCGGCCGCCTACTCGGTGACCGGCTCGGCCGCGATCTCCTCCAGCACCGCTATCAGGGTGCGCACCGGGACGCCGGTCCCGCCCTTCCCGACGTAGCCGAAGGCGCCGCCGGTGTTGTAGGCCGGGCCCGCGATGTCGATGTGCGCCCACTGCACCCCCTCCGGCACGAACTCCTTCAGGAAGAGCGCGGCGGAGAGCATGCCGCCCCAGCGGTGACCGGCCACGTTGGCGATGTCGGCGACCTTGGAGTTCAGGTCGGCGCGCAGCTCCGACGGGAGCGGCATGGCCCAGCCGTTCTCGCCGACCGAGCGGGAGATCCCGGCCACCCGGTCACGGAACTCCTCGGTGCCCATGACGCCGGGCGTGCGGGTGCCGAGCGCGACCATCTGCGCGCCGGTGAGCGTGGCGACGTCGATCAGGAACTCCGGATCGTCCTCACCCGCGCGGACGATGGCGTCGGCCAGGATCAGCCTGCCCTCGGCGTCGGTGTTCAGCACCTCGACGGTGGTGCCGCCGTACTGGGTGAGCACGTCGCCGGGGCGCTGCGCGGTGGCGGAGGGCATGTTCTCCGCCATCGGCACCGTCGCGATGACCGTGATCGGCAGGCTCAGCCTGGCCGCGAGCAACGTCGTCGCGATGACCGCCGCGGCGCCGCCCATGTCGGAGGTCATGGCGTCCATGTTCGCGGCGGGCTTGATCGAGATGCCGCCGGTGTCGAAGGTGATGCCCTTGCCGATCAGCGCGACCCGGCGCGGCCCGCCCTCGTAGCTGATCCGGACCAGCCGCGGCGGCCGCGACGAGCCCTTGCCCACCCCGATCACGCCGCCGTAGCCGCCGGCCTCGAGCGCCTGCTCGTCCAGCACCTCGACGGTGAGCCCGGCGGCCTCGGCCAGTAGCGCGGCGCGGTCCGCGAACTCGGCGGGGAAGAGGTGGCTGGGCGGGGTGTTGACGAAGTCGCGGGCGGTGGCGACCGCCTCGGCGACCAGCTGGGCGCGGAACAGCGCCTCCGCGCCGAAGTCGGGGTCGGGAACGAGCAGCTCGACCCTGGCCACCGGGCCCTCGTCCGGCTTCGGTGCCGTCTTCGCCGAGCGGTACGGCGTGAAGGTGTAGGCGCCCAGGTAGAACCCCTCGGCGGCGGCGCCGAGATCGAGCCCGGAGAGCGTGCTGGCGATCTGCTCGGTGCCGCTCAGCGCGCGCGCCGCGACCCCGGCCGAGCGCCGGATCTGCTCGGCGTCCAGCTTCTCCGCCGAGCCGAGGCCGACGGCGAGCACGCTGGTGATGCCGTCCAGCCCGGCCGGGGCGGGCACCCGGGTGAGCTCCTCGGCCTTGCCTTTCGCGCCGACGGCGCCCAGCTGGTCGAGCAGGGTGGCGCGCTGCTCGGCGCTCAGCACGTCGGCGAACAGGTCGTCGGGCACGATCGCCGGGCCGTTCTCGGAGGAGGTGACGCCGATGACGAGCACATCGGTGTCGGGGCCGAGAGCGGTGGTACGAGCCAGTTCCGGGCCCAGTGGACGATCAGCAGCAGCGGTCATGGGCTCAGGCTACTGCGCTGCGGCGCGAGCCCGCCTTCCGGAGGAAACCAGCCGCTAAGCTGCCTCGGGTGACCGACACCGAGCTGCTCCGAGGCCCCATCGACGCCGTGCACACCGAGCTCGGGGCGACCTTCGCGCCGTTCGGCGGGTGGCGAATGCCGGTCTCCTACGCGGGCACGGTGCGCGAGCACGCGGCGGTGCGCGAGACGGTCGGGCTCTTCGACGTGAGCCACCTGGGCAAGGCGACGGTGCGCGGCCCCGGCGCGGCGGAGTTCGTGAACGGCGCCTTCACCAACGACCTCGACCGGATCCGGCCCGGCCGGGCGCAGTACACGCTGTGCTGCACCGAGGAGGGCGGCGTGGTGGACGACCTGATCGCCTACTTCGTGGGGCCGGACGAGATCTTCCTGGTCCCCAATGCGGCCAACACCACCGAAGTGGTGTCCCGGCTGCGCACGGCGAGCAGCGGCGGCGTCACGGTGACGGACGACCACCGGGCCTACGCGGTCTTCGCCGTGCAGGGCCCGCGCTCGCCCGCGGTGCTCGAAAGTCTCGGCCTGCCCGCCGATCTCGGCTACATGGCCTTCGCCGACGCCGAGTGGCGCGGCCGCGCGGTCCGGGTCTGCCGCACCGGCTACACCGGCGAGCACGGCTACGAGCTGCTGCCACGCTGGGACGATGCCGAGCCGGTCTTCCGCGCGCTGCTGGACGCGGTGCGCGCCGCGGGCGGGCAGCCGGCCGGGCTCGGCGCCCGCGACACCCTGCGCACCGAGATGGGGTACCCGCTGCACGGTCACGAGTTCGGGCCCGACATCAGTCCGCTGCAGGCGCGCTGCGGCTGGGCGGTCGGCTGGGCGAAGCCGCGGTTCTGGGGCAAGGCCGCGCTGGAGCGGGAGAAGGCCGCCGGACCGGCGCGGACCCTGCTCGGGCTGCGCGCCGTCGACCGCGGCGTGCTGCGCCGCGGGCAGCGCGTGCTGCGCGGCGACGAGGTGGTCGGGGAGACCACCTCCGGCACCTTCTCGCCGACCCTGGAGCGCGGCATCGCGCTCGCGCTGCTCGACACCGCGGCCGGGCTGGAGCCGGGCGCCGAGGTCACCGCGGATGTGCGCGGCAGGCGGCTGCGCTGCGCCGTGGTTCGGCCGCCGTTCGTGGACGCGCGCCCCGCCTGATCAGGCCGCCCCGATAGGATCGGGGGCATGACCGCCGCTGCACAGTTCACCCGTATTCCGCATCCGGCCCGCACTCCGGGGGAGCGGGTACAGGAGATCCTGGCGGCGCCCGGCTTCGGCAGGTACTTCACCGACCACATGGTCTCCATCGACTACCGGGACGGCGGCTGGACCGACGCCAGGGTCGAGCCGTACGCGCCGCTGCAGATGGATCCGGCCACCATGGTCTTCCACTACGGCCAGGCCATCTTCGAGGGGCTCAAGGCCTACCGGCAGGCCGACGGCAGCATCGCGTGCTTCCGGATCGACGCCAATGCCGCGCGCTTCCGGCGCTCGGCGCGCCGGCTGGCGATGGCCGAGCTACCGGACGAGCTCTTCATCGAGTCGGTGCGCGCGCTGCTCGCGGCGGACGGCGACTGGGTGCCCGCCGCGGGTGGCGAGGAATCGCTCTACCTGCGGCCCTTCATGTTCGCCACCGAGGCGGGGCTCGGCGTCAAGCCCGCCTCCTCCTACAAGTACCTGCTGCTCGCCTCGCCGGCCGGCGCCTACTTCCCGCGCGGCGTGAAGCCGGTGAAGGTGTGGCTCTCCACCGAGTACGTGCGCGCCGCGCCCGGCGGCACCGGCGAGGCCAAGGTGGCGGGCAACTACGCCTCCTCGCTGCTCGCCCAGGCCGAGGCGACCGAGAAGGGCTGCGACCAGGTGGTCTGGCTGGACGCCGTCGAGCGCGCCTACGTCGAGGAGATGGGCACCAACAACCTGTTCTTCGTCTTCGGCTCCGGCTCGGAGGCCACGCTGGTGACGCCGGAGCTCTCCGGCTCGCTGCTGCCCGGCATCACCCGCGACTCGCTCATCACGCTCGCCGCCGACGCCGGGTACCGGGTCGAGGAGCGCAAGGTCTCGGTGCGCGAGTGGCTGGACGGCGCGGCCTCCGGCGCGATCACCGAGGTGTTCGGCTGCGGCACCGCGGCGGTCATCACCCCGGTCGGCTGGGTGCGTTCGCCCGAAGGCGAAGTCGCCATCGGCGGCGGCGAGCCGGGCGAGGTCACCCTGGCGTTGCGCGACACCCTGACCGGCATTCAGCGCGGCACCTTCGCCGACACCCACGACTGGCTCTTCCGCTTCTGACCGAGGCCGCCCGGCCCTGCCGTCCGGAACGACGGACAGGGCTGCTGGGCGTGTGCTGGGCTCAGCCCGGCATCAGCATGTGCCATTCGTCCAGCGTCTGCGGGCGCATCACGTAGTTGTTGTCGCGCACCGCGGTCAGCGGCGCGCTCGGCTCCTGCGAGTACCAGTGCCCGGGATAGACGACCGGGTCGCCGCGCAGCCCGGCGAGATGCCGCAGGCTGCGGAACATCTCGTCGGAATCGCCACCGGGGAAATCGGTGCGGCCGCAGCCGTCGATGAACAGGGTGTCACCCGCGACGAGCCGGTTCTCGAACAGGAAGCACTGGCTGCCCGGCGTGTGCCCGGGTGTGTGTAACAATTCGATCTCGAAAGTCCCGACGCTGAGCTTGTCGCCGTGCTCGTGGCCGGTGAATTCGCTTTCGGCGATGCCGGTGACATTGGCGACCCAGGTCAGCTCGGCGTTGTTCACGTGCACCGGGACGCTGGTCTTCTCGAGCAGTTCGCGCACGCCGCGCAGGGTGAAGCCGAGCATGCTGCCGCCGACGTGGTCCGGGTGGTGGTGCGTGGCGAGCACGCCGGTGAGACGCAGGCCGTCGGCCTCGGCGAGGTCGACGAGATCGCCCGCCGCATAGGCGGGATCGACGACGACGCACTCTCCGGTCTCCCGGTCGCCGATCAGGTACGCGAAATTCCGCATCTGCGTCGCGATCGGATCGCCGACGGCGAAATCCCGGCCGGACAGCAGCTGGCGGAAGTACAGGCGCTCGGAAGGCATGGCGTCCACCTTATTGTGCGACCCAGACGATGCGTGCGAGTCGGCCGGAAAATGTCCACTGACCCAGACTGTGGTGGTCGACACGTTTGGGTGAAACTCGTGCGGAAAGGATGGGAAGAGGTTGCCGGACGGTGGCCTTTCCGTTGCCGGAAACAACCGGGCGGGCGTGCCGGGTAATAGCTGAATTGCACTGGTCGCGAGGTATATCTCCGAATTCCCGGCCGGGTATCGGGTTTTCGGTCGGCTCAGCCGAGGGTGAGGAGCACGGCGGTGGTCGCGGTCGCGAATTCGACTGCTGCGCCGAGCACGTCGCCGGAGAGCCCCTCGAAACGGCGGACGCAATGCTGCGTCAGCAACGCAGCGGCGGTGAGTGCCGCGGCGACCGCCAGCGGGCCGTGCCAGGGCGCGGTGCCGGGCAGCAGGGCGGCCGCGGCGAGTGCGGCGAGCGCCCACAGGGCGGCGGTCAGCGGACGCTGGGTTGCGGCGACCAGGGCGCCGAAGCCGGTGTCCGGAGCGGCGGGGGCGCGCACGCACGCGATGACCGCGGCGACCCGGCCGGTGGCGACGGCGAGCAGCACGCCCGCCCAGAGCCCGGCGTCCGCGAGTGCCGCGAAGGCGAAGGCCTGGGTCAGGACGGCCATCAGGAGCGCGGCCGTGCCGAAGGGGCCGATCCCGCCGTCCCTCATGATGCGGCGGGCGCGCTCGGGCGGGCCGTAGCAGCCGAGGCCGTCGGCGGTGTCGGCCAGGCCGTCGAGGTGCATGCCGCGCGTGCCCGCGGCGAGCGCGCCGACCGTGAGCAGCCCCGCGAGGATCGAGGTCGCGCCCGCCGCGGTGAGCGCCCACAGGACCGCTGCGGCCGCGGCGCCGAGCAGAAGCCCTGCGACGGGCGCCGCGGCGATGGCCTGGCCTGCCGCTCTGCGGTCGATCTCGCCCGGCCCGCGCGCGGGGAGCACGGTGAGCCAGGACAGTGCGAGCCGCACTCCGGTGATCACCGGGTCCCGCCGCGGCCGGCCACGGCGCCGGTGCCGAGCACCACGCGCGGGTCGGCCCGGTGCGCGCCGGGTGTCCGGCTCACTTCCGCAGGTTCGCTGCGGGAGCGGCGGTTTCGGCCCCGGTGCTGACGCCCGCGTCAGCGAAGGTGGCCATCTCGCCGAGCGCGGCGACGGCGGCGCGGAGCAGGGGGAGCGCGGTGAGCGCGCCCGACCCCTCGCCGAGGCGCATGTCCAGTTCGAGCAGCGGCTCCAGGTGCAGGTGGCGCAGCGCCAGCCGGTGCGCGGGCTCGGTGGAGCGGTGCCCGGCCACCCACCACGCCTTGGCGCCGTCGGCCAGATCCTCGGCGACCAGCGCGGCGGCGGTCACCACCAGGCCGTCCAGCACGACCGGGGTGCGCCTGGCGGCGGCGCGGGCCAGGAAGCCGGTGATGGCGGCGATGTCGGCACCGCCGCCGACGCGCAGCAGCGCCACCGGCTGCTGCTTGGCGACCGGGCGGATCCGGCGCATGGTGTCCCGGATGGCGGCCAGCTTGCGGCTCCAGCCGGCATCGTCGATCCCGGTGCCGCGGCCGATGGCGGCCACCGGCTCGGTGCCGGTGAGCGTGGCGATCAGCGCGGTGGCCGGTGTGGTGTTGCCGATCCCCATGTCGCCGGCGATCAGCAGGTCGGCGCCCGCGTCGATCTCCTCGTCCGCGATGGCGCGGCCCGCGTCCAGCGCGGCGCGCACCTCGTCCTCGCCGAGCGCGTCCTCCCGGTCCACCGAGCCGCTGCCGCGGCGCACCTTGTGCGCGGAGACGGCCGGGTCGGTGTCGGCGTCCACCGCGATGTCGACCACCCGGACGGTCGCGCCCGCTACGGCAGCCAGCGCGTTCACCGCGGCGCCACCGTCGAGGATGTTCGCGACCATCTGCGCGGTCACCTCACTCGGGTACGCCGAGACGCCGTGCCGCGCGACCCCGTGATCTCCGGCGAAGACCACCACCCGCGCCCGCTCGAACTGCGCGGGCGGGCAGGCGCTCTGGCAGGCCGCGACCCAGTTCCCCAGTTCCTCGAGCCGGCCGAGCGCGCCCGCGGGTTTGGTGAGCTGCGCCTGGCGCGCCACGGCGGCCGCGCGCACGAGGGCGTCGGGAGCGGAGACCGGTTCGAATCCGTGTGTCACTGTCAGCCTTTCCGCGTGCTTCCGGCGCGGGGCCGGTGGCCCCGCGCTGCCGCTCCATAGTGTCCGATGCGGGCGGTGGCTATTTCACCCGCATCGGAATCCCGGCCACCACCAGCACCACCTCGTCGCAGACCAGGGCCAGGCGCTGGTTGAGGGCGCCGATCTCGTCCCGGAAGAGCCGGCCGGAGCGGGTCGCCGGGATCACCCCGAGCCCGACCTCCGGGCTGACCAGCACCAGCCGGTGCCGGTAGCCGTCGACCGCGGCGACGAGGGCATCGGCCGCAGGCGCGACGGTGCCGCGCGGCGCCTCCCAGGCGTCGAGCGCGTCGATCCGGGCGGTGAGCCAGGTGCCGATGTCGTCCACCAGGGTCGCCGGGGGAGCATCGGCGGGCTCGGTGAGGACGGCGGCCGGGTCGGCGCTCTCCAGCACCTCCCACGTCGCGGGCCTGCGGGCCCGGTGCCCGGCGATCCGCTCGGCGAAGTCGCGGTCCGCGGGGTCGGGGACGGCGGTCGCGAGGTAGCGGACCGGGCCGTCGCCGGCCAGCCGCTCGGCGTGCGCGGACTTGCCGGAGCGCGCGCCGCCCAGCACCAGTGTGCGCGGCCCGGCGGGGGAGTCACCCATGCCGCGCAGGCTACCGGGGCTCGCCGCCGAACCGGCGCCGGTACTCGGTGGGCGCGATCCCGACCTGGCGCTGGAAGTGGTGCCGCAGCAGCGCCGCCGAGCCGAACCCGGCCAGCCCGGCGATCCGCTCCAACCCGTCGTCGGAGTCCTCCAGCAGGTGCTTGGCGTAGAGCACGCGCTGGGTGGTGAGCCATTTCACCGGGGTGGTCCCGGTCTCGGCGGCGAAGCGGCGCGCGAAGGTCCGGGTGGACATGCGCGCGCGGGCGGCCAGCTCCTCGACGGTGTGCTGGTGCTCCAGGTGCTCGCTCATCCAGGTCAGGGTGGTGCCGAGGCTGTCCGAGGTGCAGTCGGCGACCGGGCGCTCGATGAACTGCCGCTGCCCGCCGTCGCGCTGCGGGGGGACCACCATCCGCCTGGCGATGCCGTTCGCGGCGGCGCTGCCGATCTCCCGGCGCACCAGGTGCAGGCAGGCGTCGATCCCGGCCGCGGTGCCCGCGCTGGTGACCAGGTTGCCCTCGTCGACGAAGAGCACGTCCGGGTCGACCGTCGCGGCCGGGTAGCGGGCGGCGAGGTCGTCCACGTAGCGCCAGTGCGTGGTGCACTTGCGGCCGTCGAGCAGCCCGGCCTCGCCTGCCAGGAAGGCGCCGGAGCAGACGGTGAGCACGATGGCGCCCGCGTCGGCGGCTCCGCGCACCGCGTCGACCAGCCTGGGGTCGAGGCCGTCGTCGAGCGCGGTCACCGGGAAGGCGGGGACGGCGACGAGATCGGCCCCGGCCAGCTGGTCGAGGCTGTAGTCCGGGGTGACGGTGACGCCGGGCGTCGAGGAGCGCAGCGGCCGCCCCGGGTCGGCGCCGCAGACCCGGAAGTCGAAGCCGGGCAGCCCCTGCTCGGTGCGGTCCAGCCCGAAGACCTCGCAGACCACGCCGAACTCGAACATGGCCATGTTCTGCGCGAGCACGACGGCAACCTTCTGCAGCATGGCATCAGGGTAGCTGGCCGGATATTTACGAACAATGTCAGAGCTGCCACTTTCGGCGGGATATGAACGGGCGAAAAATTACTGCCATGATTGGTTTCCTGCTCGTCCTCGCCGTCGTCCTGCTGCTCGGAGCGCTCATCGCCGCCGGTCCCGCCCGGGCCGGCTCCGGTGCCGTCCAGGATCGGGACGCCGAACGGTTCCGCGCCGACCTGGCGGCGCTCTCCACCCGGGTCGGTCACCACCGGTGACCCGGCCCCCGAAACAGAACGGCCCGCCGGTAGCACCGACGGGCCGTTCTCGTGGGCGGGAGGTCAGACCGGGTCGCCCGGGGTGAGCCGCGGCTTGGGCGCGCGCATCTTGCGGATCTGCGAGGCGCGCACGAAGGCGTACCAGCCGAGTTTGAAGCCGGTGTCGGTGGTGTCCGGGTAGCGCTCGCGCACCCGGTTGTTGATGATCCGGCCGAGGAAGACGCCCTCCGCGATCATGAACGCCATCATCACCAGCATGGCCAGCGTGACGATGGTCTGCAGCCCGGGCGCGGCGAACATGGAGAGGATCAGCACCAGCGCCATCGGCATGAACAGCCCGACCAGGTTGCGCCTGGCGTCGACGATGTCGCGCACGTGCGCGCGCACCGGGCCGCGGTCGCGCGGCAGCAGGTACTTGTCCTCGCCTGCCAGCATGCGCTCGCGGCGGTCCTGGGCGGCGGCGCGGCGCTCGGCGGCGGCCACCTTCCGCGCGGCCCGGTCGCCGCGGTTCGCCTTGCGGCGGGCGCGCGCTTCCTTGGAGGTCATCGGGGCGGGGGCGACCGGGCCGCGCTTGCGGGCCTCGGCATCCCGGCGCCTCGGGGTGGGGCGGCCCTTGCCCGCGGTGGCGGTGGCCGCCGCCGGAACCGCGCCTTCGCTCGCGTCCGCCGTGGTGACGGCGGTCGCGTCGGTGGTATCGGACTCGCCACGACGGAACAACTTCACCCGACCAGGCTATTCGATGACGCGGATCACGCGATACTCCGGTCCCGGGCAGCACGGAAGTGCCAGCGGGTGGCAAGATGGAATAGCGGCCCGACGAGTGGCGTTGAACCTGCCCGACCGGCACGATTCGGCGTGCATCGCTCGCGGGCGACCACAGCTGTCCCTAGGAGAGTCCATGACTGTGCAGAACGAGACCGCAACCGCCACCCACGGCGTGAAGCTGACCGACGCTGCCGCCGCCAAGGCGAAGGCGCTGCTGGACCAGGAGGGCCGCGACGATCTCGCGCTGCGGATCGCGGTGCAGCCGGGTGGCTGCGCGGGCCTGCGTTACCAGCTCTTCTTCGACGACCGCAACCTGGACGGCGATCTCACCGTCGAGTTCGCCGGCGTCGCGCTCGCGGTGGACCGGATGAGCGCGCCGTACGTCGAGGGCGCCTCGATCGACTTCGTCGACACCATCGAGAAGCAGGGCTTCACCATCGACAACCCCAACGCCACCGGCTCCTGCGCCTGCGGCGACTCCTTCAACTGACGATCGATTGATACGGTTGGGCCGGGACGTGAGTCCCGGCCCAACGCCGTCGCGTGCCGCTCACGCGGGCCGCCCACCGTCGAAGGACTCCGCTTCGTGACCATCGCTGTCTCCGCGTCCATCGCGACCGACCACCTCATGCGTTTTCCCGGGCGGTTCGCGGACGCGCTCCTCGCCGATCAGCTCGAGCACGTCTCCCTGAGCTTCCTCGTGGAGGACCTGCAGATCCGGCGCGGCGGCGTCGCGGGCAACATCGCCTACGCCATCGGCCAGCTCGGCGGTACCCCGCTGCTGGTCGGCGCGGTCGGCGCCGACTTCGGCGAGTCCTACCGGGGCAAGCTGGAGGCGAGCGGGGTCGACTGCTCCGCGGTCCGGATCTCCGACTCCGCGCACACCGCCCGCTTCGTCTGCACCACCGACGACGACATGGCGCAGATCGCCTCCTTCTACCCCGGCGCCATGAGCGAATCCCGCGACATCGGGATCGGTGAGCTCGCCGAGCGCCACGACTTCGACCTGGTGCTTGTGGGCGCCAACGATCCCGAGGCGATGCTGCGGCACACCACCGAGTGCCGCGAACTGGGGATTCGATTCGCAGCCGACCCTTCGCAACAGCTCGCGCGGCTCGACGGGGACCAGGTGGTGCAGTTGATCGACGGCGCCGACTATCTCTTCACCAACCGGTACGAGTGGGCGCTGCTGCTGCAGAAGACCGGGCTCACCGAGGAGGAGGTCGCCGCGCGCGTCGGCATCCGGGTGACCACGCTCGGCGGTGACGGCGTCCTCGTCGTCGACAGGGACGGCACCTCCGTCGAGGTCGGCGTCGTGCCGGAGAACACCAAGGTCGAGCCGACCGGCGTCGGCGATGCCTTCCGCGCCGGGTTCCTCACCGGGCACACCGCCGGGCTCAGCCTCGAGCGCGCCGCCCAGCTCGGCTCGCTCGTCGCGGTGCTCGTGCTGGAGACCATGGGCACCCAGGAGTGGGCGCTGGACAAGGTCGACGCCGTCGAGCGGCTCACCAAGGCGTACGGGCCCGAGGCCGCGGCCGAGATCGAGCGCGTGCTCTGAGCTCTGTTCCGTCCGGCGAAGGCGCTCTCGCTCACGCGGGGCGCCTTCGCCTGGTTTCCAGAGAGAGTCGACGTGGGGGTGAACCCCCACACCCCCGCCCCTCCGGGGCGTAGCGCCAGTCGGCCTGCGGGGACGCTGAGCGTGGGGCGGCAGCCCCCGGGGGGTGCGGGGGCGGAGCCCCGTGAGACTTCCGCACCCGGCGAAAGACCTAGAGCGAGACCGGGTAGGTCGGCTCCTGGATCTCGGGCTTGATCCGCTGCTCGACGAAGACCCCGTGCCACACCATGAAGACGAGCAGCGTCCAGAGCCGGCGGCTGTGATCGGAACGGCCCTCGCGGTGCTCGGCGAGCATCCGGGAGACGGCGGCCTTGTCCAGCAGGTGGTCGGTCTGCGAGTCGGCGATCTGGGCGCGCGCCCAATCGTGCAGCTCGGTGCCGCGCAGCCAGTGTCGCAGCGGGACCGGGAAGCCGAGCTTGGCCCGATGCAGCACGTGCGGGGGAACGATCCCCTCCAGCGCCTGGCGCAGCGCGTACTTGGTGGTGTCGGGGCTGATCTTCTGCTCGTAGGGCAGCCCCTCGGCCGCCTTCAGCACCTCGGTGTCGAGGAAGGGGACGCGCAGCTCCAGCGAGTTCGCCATGGTCATCTTGTCGGCCTTGACCAGGATGTCGCCGCGCAGCCAGGTGAAGAGGTCGAGGTGCTGCATGCGGGTGACCGGGTCCCAGCCGCGGGAGCGGTCGTAGATCGGGGCGGTGACGTCGCGGTGCGTCCACTCCGGCCGGAACTCGCGCAGCACCGAGCGCAGCTGCGCGTCGCTGAAGCTGCGCGCGTTGCCGTAGTACCGCTCCTCCAGGGTGAGCGAGCCGCGGTGCAGCAGGCTCTTGCCGCGGGTGCCTTCGGGGATCCGCTCCGAAAGCCGCCCGGCGAGCCTGCGCAGCCCGCGCGGCAGCCGTTCGAACGGCTGCAGCGAGAGCGGCTCGCGGTAGATGGTGTACCCGCCGAAGAGCTCGTCCGCGCCCTCGCCGGAGAGCACCACCTTGACGTGCTTGCGCGCCTCCTTGGCCACGAAGTACAGCGGCACCAGCGCCGGGTCGGCCACCGGGTCGTCCAGGTACCAGACGATCTCCGGGATGGCGGCGGCGAACTCGGCGGGCGAGACCACCTTGACGATGTGCCGCGCGCCGATCGCCGCGGCGCTCTCCGCGGCCACGTCGACCTCGGAGTACCCCTCGCGCTCGAACCCGGTGGTGAAGGTGATCAGCCCGGGGTTGTGCCGCATGGCGAGCGCCGCGATCGCGGTGGAGTCGATGCCGCCGGAGAGGAACGACCCGACGGTCACGTCGGCGCGCATGTGCTTGGCGACCGAGTCCTCCAGCGCGGCCGCGATCTCGCGGTAGCGGTCCTGCGGGTCGCCGGTGAACGGCCGCACCGGGAAGCGCGGCTCGAAGTAACGGGTGACCTCCGGCGCCGCGCCGGGGCGGACGGTGGCGTAGCTGCCGGACTCCAGCCGCCGGATGTCGGCGTGCAGCGTCTCCGGTTCCGGCACGTACTGCAGCACGGTGTAGTGCTCCAGCGCGCGCGGGTCGAGCTCGTCGCCGAGGCCGAGCGCGGGCAGCAGCTCGAGCAGGCTCTTCTTCTCGCTGCCGAAGGCGGTGCCGCCGGGGCCGGTGGCCAGGAAGAGCGGCTTGATGCCGAACGGGTCGCGGGCGAGGAAGAGCTCGCCGGTCTCGGTGTCCCAGATCGCGAAGGCGAACATGCCGCGCAGCCTGCGCACCGCCTCCGGGCCCCAGTAGTGGAAGGCCGCGGCGATGGCCTCGCTGTCACCCTCGGTGCGGAAGATCGGCTCGTCGCCGAACTCGGCGCCGTGCGCGGCGGCCAGCTCCTCGCGCAGCTCCAGGTAGTTGTAGATCTCGCCGTTGAAGGTCAGCGCGTAGCGCTCGCGGTTCTCGGCCGGACCCCAGCGCAGCGGCTGGTGCGAGTGCTCGATGTCGATGATCGACAGCCGGTTGAAGCCGAAGATGACGTGGTCGTCGTGCCAGGTGCCGCGCTCGTCGGGCCCGCGATGGCGGACGCAGTGCAGGGCGTCGTACACCCGCTCCACGGTGTCCGGTGCCGCCACGTCGGAAGTCAGAAAGCCGAGCAGTCCACACACGGTGTCGGCACCCTCGATTCGGTCGGCCGGGGCTGCTCCCCGGGGAAGTCGAAATGTTCTGCCCGAGTATGCCGCACCCGCCGGGGCGGCGCGGTGTGCGGACCGCCCGCGCGGGAACCTCCCGGTCGTGCGTGTCGAAGCCGACCCGGCGGCGACCGGGGCGCCGGTTTGGTCTACGCTGCGTAGTACTCAGGACATTTTCAGGTGCCCTGAATCAGTCGGGATGTGTGGCGACCAGGAAGGCGTGAGCGTGGCGCACAAGGCGAGCGAAGAGATCGGGGCACGCCCCGTCGGAGGTCGGCGGAGCCGCGTCCTTCGCCGGGCCGGGCTGGTGGTGTCCCTCGGGATGACCGCCCTGCTCGTCTCCGGCTGCTCGATCGACAATGTTTGGCTGCGCTTCGGCTGGCCGTCCGGGGTCACCCCGCAGGCCGAGCGGATGCGCGAGCTGTGGACCTGGTCGGTCATCGCCGCGCTGGCGATGGGCGTGCTGGTCTGGGGCCTGACCTTCTGGACCGTCGTGTTCCACCGGAAGAAGCCGGACTCCCCGGAGTTCCCCAGGCAGACCGGGTACAACGTGCCGCTGGAGCTCACCTACACGGCGATCCCGTTCGTCATCATCGCGGTGCTCTTCTACTTCACCGTCGTGGTGCAGAACTACGTGCACGAGAAGGTGCCGGACCCGGACGTCACGGTCGACGTCACCGCCTTCCAGTGGAACTGGAAGTTCGGCTACCGGAACGTCGACTTCAAGGACGGCTTCCGCTACGACGGCATCGACACCGTGCGCGAGGGCCAGGCGCAGGAGCAGCTGGAGGCGTACAAGGAGCGGGTGGACGAGGAGCACGGCCACCCGCAGCCCGGCCCGGTGCACGGCAAGCCGGCCAACGACATCCTCTCCTACCTGCACTACGACAAGGTCGAGACGATCGGCTCCAGCACCGAGGTGCCGGTGCTCGTGCTGCCGACCGGCAAGGTGATCGAGTTCCAGCTCGCCGCCGCCGACGTCATCCACGCCTTCTGGGTACCGGAGTTCCTGTTCAAGCGGGACGTCATGCCGAACCCCAAGGAGAATCACTCCGACAACGTCTTCCAGATCACCGAGATCGAGAAGGAGGGCGCCTTCGTCGGCCGCTGCGCGGAGATGTGCGGCACCTTCCACTCGATGATGAACTTCGAGGTGCGCGCCGTCTCGCCGGAGAAGTTCACCCGGTACCTCGAGGCGCGGCAGCAGGGCCGGACCAACGCCGAGGCGCTGGAGTCCATCGGCGAGTCGCCGGTGGCCACCTCCACCCGGCCGTTCGACACCGAGCGCACGACGAAGACCGCGGTCGCGGCCGAGAGCAAGTGAGGGTTGATCTGACATGAGGATCGAAGCGCGCATCTTCGAGCTGCTCACGGTGTTCTTCATCATCGTCGGCGCCGTCTACGGCTTCTTCACCGCCCAGTCCCGCACCGGGATCGAATGGGCAGGCCTCACCGCCATCGTCCTGACCGGCGGCCTCTCCCTGATCATCGGCACCTACTTCCGCTTCGTGGCCCGCAGGCTCGACCTGCGGCCCGAGGACTACGACGACGCCGAGATCGTGGACGGCGCGGGCGACCTCGGCTTCTTCTCGCCGAACAGCCCGTGGCCGATCCTGCTCGCCGGTGCGGGTGCGGTGACCGCGCTCGGGCTGGCGTTCTTCCAGTTCTGGCTGATCGGCACCGGCGTGGTGCTGATCCTGGTCGCCGCGGCCGGGCTGGTCTTCGAGTACCACATCGGTCCCGAGAAGCACTGACCCGCGCAACGACGGAGCGCCCCACCGGAGTACCGGTGGGGCGCTCTCGTCTGTCCGGGGCTACTGGGTGGACTCGTAGCGCAGCGCGTTCTCCGAGCGGCAGATCTCGTCGATCTCGGCGACCAGGGCGCGCAGCTGCTCGGAGGGGAGCGCCGATGGGCGCAGCCGGGCCGTGAAGGCGATCAGACCGTGGTCGGTACCCGGGAGGTCCCTGCGCGCCGTTTCGGCCCGCAGATAGTCCGAGCGGACCCCGTACGTCATGGCGGAGATGACGGTGAAGCAGCCGGTCTCCTCGCGCAGCCCGGCGAAGAGGTCGTGCAGCCGGTAGAAGACCGAGGCGTAGTTGGCCAGCGGGGCGAAGACGCCGACCCGGTAGGCGGGGCCGCGCTCCGCGGAGCTGATCACGGTGTCCGCCAGGTACTCGGCGTCGCGCAGCGTGAGCACCTTCGGCGCGAACATGAGCGCGCCCGCGGCGGCGTTGCGCACCGGGGCGCCTGCCTTGCCGCTCGCGGCCGAGGCGATCGCGCCGAGCGACTTGCGGGTGCGGGTGCCGAGGTCGCGGCGGGCACGCAGCGAGCGGGTCGGGGTGGTGTGGTGCAGGCTCGACCACTGGCCGAAGCGCACGGTGCCGAGCTGCACGTGCCCGGTGCCCACCGGGCGGGAGACCTTGAGCCGCGCGGTGTCGACCCAGCGGCCCACCTGCAGCACCGACTCGCCCGGGCTGCTGATCTCCGCGTGCGCGTGCTCGACGAAGGAGTCGAAGTCGAGGAAGCGGTCGGCGTCGGTGGTGAGCCAGGTGTGGTCCTTGTCCACCTCGACCACGTCCAGGGTGAGCGCGGTGATGATGCCCGCCCGGCCGCCGCCGCCGAGGATCCGGCGGAACCGCTCGGTGTGGTGGCCGCGGCCGCAGGTGCCGATCCGGCCGTCCGGGTCCACGTACTCCAGGTCGGTGATCTGGTCGATGAAAAGGCCGTGCCGGTGCGAAGCGGTGCTCACCCCGCCCACCGAGGCGAAACCGCCCGCGGTGATGTCGCGGTGATCGCCGACGATCGGCAGCCCCAGGCCGTGCGCGCCGAGTCTGCGGTCGATGTCGGAGAGCTTCGCCCCCGCCTGCACCCGCACCGTCCGCCTGCCCAGGTTGATGTCGAGCACCTGGTTCATCCGCCGCATGGAGACGACGGCGCGCTGATCCGGCAGGTCGAGCCCGTCCTCGACCGGCTCCCCGCCGTGCACCTCGAGCCGGGCCGCGCGACCTCGTGAATCCCGCACGGTGCGAACCACATCGGCGGTATCGCGGGGCAGATATTCTTCGGTGGCGGCGGCGAAGTGCGACGTGCTCATGGCACGGAAGTCAACCACAGCGCGCCCGCTCGCGCTCCCCCTACCGCCTGCTCCGTGGTGCTTTCCGCCGACCGGAACGCACTGTTCCGCTTCATCGTGGCTCAGCTGAGGGCGATCACGATCCAGAGGGCGGCCAAGAGGATGAGGTAGACGGTGAGGGCGAGGGCGCCGACGGCGAGGAAGGCGGGGGCGATCCGGTTGCCGGAGGCGAGCGCGGGTTCGCCGCGGAGCAGCATGAGCAGCGGGATCTGGTAGCGCCCCGACTCGCCGAAGTCGGGGAAGAGCAGGGCGGCCACCAGGACGCAGGCGTCGGCGGCGATGAGCACCGGGTGCGCGAGCACCGGGGCGTGCTGGCCCGCGAGCGCCAGCGGGCCGAGCAGGAGCACCAGCGGTACCCCGTACGTCGTCACCGTCACGTCGTGCAGCCGGCCACCGGCCAGCAATCGAGCCGCGACCGCCACCGCGACGACGGCGATCTGCAACCAGCCGAAATCCATACCGCATTCCCTGTTCGTTATCCGCGCGACATGATGTCACATGCCTGGGATCCGTGCGGGACCGGTGGCGACCCGGGTCTGCCGGTGCTGGTTGACCTTTCGCGCCGGGCGGCGGGAGCTAGTGCCCCGCGAGCCGCTCGATCCGGTGCCCGACCTCGCCCGTCCAGTCGACGTGCGGCAGGTTCGCGTACTCGACCCAGAGGTGGTCGTAGGCGTCGCGGCCCTCGGTGAAGAGCCCGCCGCGCTTGTCCGCCTCGAACACGACGCTCATGCCGTGCTCGGCGGGGACGAAGCTCACCTCCAGCTGGTTGAGCCGCGGGAACCGGTGTGAGGGGCCGAACTCGATCTCCTGGAAGAAGGGGAGTTGCTGCGGGGTGTTGTGCAGCCTGCCGTGCTCGACGTCGGCGCTGCGCAGCGGGAAACCCCAGCGCCGCACGGCGTCGAGCAGGATGTGCTGGGCGGGCAGCGCGCCGACGCCGATCGGGTCGCTGTCGGTGGCGTCCACCGCGCCGCTCACGGCGAGCACGGTGCGCAGCGCGACCACGGTGCCGGGCAGCGGCTGACCGTCGAAGAAGGTGATCGGGGTCTCCAGGTGTGCCCGCGCGCCGAACCGGAACTCGTGGAAGGCGCCGGGGGCCAGGTCGAAGCCGTGGAAGACGTCGTGCGCGCCGAAGCCGGTGTCGCGGTGCGTCTCCCCGTCCTCGTACTCGTGCTCGACCCGGGTGACCAGCTCGACCGCGATCCGGTCGATGCGCTGCGGCACCTGGCCGCCGCGCACCCGCACGACGCCCTCGATGACGCCGCCGGGCTGCACGCCGGGGGTGAACAGCTCGGTCTCGACCTCGGCGCCGCCGACTCCGACGGCCGCAAGCAACTTCTTGAACATGACGGACAGTCTGCGTGCCCTGGCTCGAGAACGCCTTACGAAGCGCTTACGGCCGCCGCCGCCGCGCTCTTCAGCCGACGGCGGTGTCCGGGATGCGCGCGGCGTCGGCGGCCGGGTTGGGGCGGGAGCCGCTCGGCACGCCCTTCTTCAGGCTCGCGGCGTAGACGTCGACGTACTCCTGGCCGCTGAGCCGCATGAGCTCGTACATGACCTCGTCGGTGACGGCGCGCTCGACGAAGCGGTTGCCCGACATCCCCTCGTAGCGCGAGAAGTCGATCGGGGCACCGAACTTGACCGTCACCCGGTGCCGGCGCCAGCGGAAACCGCCCTGCGGGCTGATCTTGTCCGTACCGATCACCGCGACCGGGATCACCGGGACGCCGGTCTCCAGCGCGAGCCGGGCCAGGCCGGTCTTGCCCTTGTAGAGCCTGCCGTCGGGGGAGCGGGTGCCCTCCGGGTAGAGCCCGACGAGCTTGCCCTGATCGAGCAGCGCGCGGGCGGCGTTCAGCGCGTCTTCGGCGGCGTCGGCGCCGCTGCGGTCGATCGGGTATTGGCCGGTGCCGCTGAAGAACATCTTCTTCAGCCTGCCCTTGACGCCGGGGGTGGTGAAGTACTCCGCCTTGGCCAGGTAGTTGATCCGGCGGGGGCTGGACAGCGGGGCGAAGATCCAATCCGCGATGGAGAGGTGGTTGCCCGCCATGATGCAGGGGCCGTCGGCCGGGATGTGCTCGACGCCCTCGACCTCGGGCCGGTTGTAGAAGCGGAGGAATGGTCCCAGCAGCACGAATTTCAGCAGCCAGTAGAACATGGCATCCTTCCCCCGGACCGGGTGATGACGAGCGGGACCGACACGACGACTCTGTTTCCGACTCTACCGCCGGGTTTACGTCACATCCAATCCGAACGGTGCGTTTCACCACACAGCAACTCCGCCGTCACCCCCGGGCCGTGACGAGCGCGGCGCGGGCCAGCTCGGCGGCGCCGATCATGCCGGCCGCCTCGCCGAGCTGGGTGGTGCGGATGCGGGCGAGCGGGCGGTGCCCGGCCCCGGTGACCGAGCGGGCGTAGTGCTCCCTGGCCTCGTCGAGGAAGAGCGGGGCCGATGTGCTGACGCCCCCGGCGATCACCACCAGATCGGGGTCGAAGATGTCGCTGACGAAGGCGAGGCCGAGCCCGAGCCAGCGGGCGAAGTCGGCGAGCACCCGGACCGCGAGCGGGTCGCCGTCCTGGGCCGCGTCGGCCACCCGGCGACCGGTCAGCGAACCCGGGTCGCGGATGACATCACGCGCGAGCACGGTCGAGGTGACCGGGTCGGTGGCGAGCATCTCGATGGCGGTGTCGGCGAGCGCCGTTCCACTGCAGTACCGCTCCCAGCAGCCGCGTTTGCCGCACGGGCAGTGGCGGCCGTCCGGCACCACCTGCAGGTGGCCGAGCTCCGGTGCGATGCCGTGCGTTCCGCGGTACAGCTCGCCGTCGACCAGCAGCGCGGCGCCGATGCCGGTGCCGATCGCGATCAGCACCGCGTTGTGCCCGCCCGCGGCGGCGCCGAAGCGGTACTCGGCCCAGGCGGCGGCGTTGGCGTCGTGCTCGAGCACCACCGGGAGGTCGAGCTCCGCGGTGAGGGTGCGCGCGACCGGGGCGTCCTGCCACGGCAGGTGCGGGGCGAAGCGGACGCGGGCGCGGTCGGCGTCGACGAAGCCGGCGACGGCGAGCCCGACGGCGGCGATGTCGTGGCGCTGGCGCAGCTCGCGCACGGTGCGGGCGAGCGCGGCGTCGAGTGCCTTCGCGGAGTGCGGGGTCGGGGCGGTGACGGTGTCGAGCACCTCGCCGTCGGCGTCGACGACGGAGGCGCGGATATTGGTGCCGCCGACATCGATGCCGACGGTGAGGGGGGCGCCGCCCTGGAGCCGCCCGGTCATCGCCGGACGGTCACGGGGATGTCGACGTAGCCGCTGCCACCACGCCGGAAACGGCGCTTGTCGGCGCCTTCGGCACGGGTGCGCTCGGCCGCGCCGGATTCGTCCGCTCCGGAGCGGGCAGCGGCTCGCCCGGTCGCGGAGCGGTGGCCCGCGTCGGCGTCCGGCTGTACCGCCCCGGACGGACCCGGATCTCCCTGCGCGGCGGCGTCGTCCGGGTGTGCGGGCGCATGCTGGTGCGGCTCGCCGGTTTCCGGGTCGAACCGGACCGGCTCCACCGGGACGCCGGCGAGCGCCTCGCGCAGCACCGTGACGATGGCGGTGCCGTGGTCGGCGATGGCGGCGAGCACGTCGTGCCGCTCACCGCGGATCAGCGCGGCGGCCGCGCAGACCGGGCACCAGCTGCAGCTCTCCCAGTCGGTGCGCCCGGCGGTGGCGCTGCGCCGCAGCACCGGCTCCACCCGCTCCAGCACCGCCTCGGCGAGCAGCTTGAGCTCGGCGGCGAATTCGGCGAGCTCGTCCTCGGGCTGCCGATCGGTCATCGCGGCCACTCCTGCGGGTCCGGGCGGAAGCGCACCACCAGCGCGCCGTCGCCGAGCTCGGCGCCGTCGACCGTGCATCGCCGCAATACCGGCGCCAGCGGTACCCGCCGCCGGACCCCGTCCGCTCCCACGATCAACTCGTCCTCCACTCGTCCAAGGCGCAGCGTCGCCGGATCGACGACCGGAAGCCGCATCCGCAGCGTGTACACCGACTCCAGGCCAGTACCCGATTCCCATCGAACCACCGGGCCGTTTCCCTCGGCGGGATTCTCGCCAAGCATAGGAGGCGGCGGCAGCGGAACCGAGAGCGCGGCCAGCGCGTCGGCGCCGACCGGCTCGGCGCCGCGGTGCTCGGTGACCAGCACCGGGACCTCGGGCATGGCGCCGCGCAGTTCGTCGAGGACGGCGAGCTGTTCGGCGCGCAGCCCCAGGTACCAGCGCACCGCCGGATGCGCGGCGGCGAGGTCGGGCACCGGCGGCACCGGGGGGAGGACCTTGTTGACCAGCACCGCGTCCAGGCGCAGCCCGAGCAGCGCGGCCGCGGAGCGGACCCGCGCCGACTCCGCGGCGGAGAGCCGCTCGGGCAGCGTCACCAGCCGCGCGCCGGTGCGGGCCGGGTCGGCGAGCAGGTCGCGAACCTCGGTGATGGCGGCCACGATCCGGTCGACGGTGCCTGCCAGCACCGCACGGCGCAGATCGGTGCCGCCCCTGCTGAGCGCGCGGTCGTGCTCGGGCCAGATCCGGCTCAGGTAGCCGAGCAGGGTGTCCGGCGCGGTGACGATGCGCAGCATGTCGGCGGTGGGCGGGCAGTCGAGGACGACCAGGTCGTACCGCTCCTCGGCCACGTACTGCGCGACCTCGACCAGCACGAGCAGCTCCTGCACCCCGGGCAGCCCGGTGAGCTCGGCCGGATCCAGCGCGGCCGGGTCGATGCCGTCGTGCCGGTGCCGGGAATCGGCTGCCAGCAGCCGGACCACGTCGGCGAAGCGATCCTCCAGCAGCGCCAGCGAATCCAGCTCGACGAGCTCCAGATTCGGTGCGACGGTCGCGATCCCGGCGATGGTGCCCGCGTCGTGCGGGAAGCGGAAGCCGAAGGCGTCGCCGAGCGAGTGCGCCTGGTCCAGCGAGGCGATCAGCACCCGCTGCCCGGCCCGCGCGCGGGCCGCCGCGGTGGCCGCGGCCAGCGTCGTCTTGCCGACGCCGCCCTTGCCGACGAACAGCTCGAGGCGGGTCCGCTGACCGGTCAGCCTTCGACCCGCTTCTTCAGTTCCTTCAGCGCGGTGTCGGTGATGACCTTCTCGGCCTTGCGTTTGAACATGCCGATCATCGGGATGTTCAGGTCGACGGTGAGCTCGTAGACCACCCTGGTGCCGCCGCCGGGCTGGTCGGTGAGTTCGTAGCTGCCGTCCTGCGCCTTCTGCAGCTCGCCCTCGAGCAGCGTCCAGCTCACCGCGCGGCCGTCGGCGCGCCAGCTGTAGCGCAGCACGTAGGTGTCCTTGACGACGCCGGCGTCCAGCACGAAGCGGGCGGTGCCTGCCCGGCCGTCGGGGCCGACCTCGAGCACATCGACGGATTTCGCCGCCGAGACCCACTCCGGGTACCGGCCGAGATCGGCGATGACGGCCATCACCTGCTCCGCGGGGGCCTCGACGACGATCGATCTCTGGGTCCGGTCGGCCATGGCTGGCGGCGGTTCCTTTCGACGGGTGCGGTGGTCGGCAACCGGCTCACGAGACGAGCAGGTCCGGCCCTGGCGTGACGCCGGCCGGGCGGTCCGCCTCCAGCCGGGACTTGATCTCGAACGACATCTCCTTGCCCGCGATCCGCCGCTCCCTGGCCAGCGCGGCGAGGCGGCGCGGGGCGGGCGGCTCGCCCGCGGGGTCGGCGTGCAGGAAGTAGTGCAGGATCACCCCGTCCAGCGAGGGCTCGAGCCACACCTCCATGGAGCCGGTCACCGCGCCGCTCACGAGCCAGCGCACACCCTTGTCGCCGCGGTCCTCGCGGACCTCCAGCTCCAGGTCCGGCCACCAGCGGCGCCAGTGGTTCGGCGCGCCGAGCACCTCGGCGACGGCCGCTCCCGGCGCGGCGACGAAGGTCTGGTCGGCGACCACGATGCTGCTCACCCGGGTGACTGTAATGGACCGATGTGACGCAGCCGACCGGGGTGGGGCCGAGCGGCGCCGCACCCACTCCGCCGGGCGGTGCGCTCGGCGATCAGCGCAGCAGCTGCCGCAGCCGGGCGCCGTGGCTGTCCCAGCGCCACTCCCGCTGCACCCACTCGCGCCCGGCGGCGCCCATGGCGGCGGCGCGGCCGGGGTCGCCGAGCACGTCGACCAGAGCCCGGGCCAGGTGTGGCACCGAACGGCCGTCGACCACGTAGCCGGTCTCGCCCTCGCGCACGGTCTCCGGGGCGCCGCCGGAGCGGCCGGCCACCACCGGAACGCCGCTCGCCGACGCCTCCAGGAAGACGATGCCGAGCCCCTCGACGTCCAGCCCGGCGCCGCGGGTGCGGCACGGCATGGCGAAGACGTCGCCGATGGTGTGGTGCGCGGCCAGCTCGGCGGATGGCACCCGCCCGGTGAAGACCACGTGCTCGGCCACCCCGCAACTCTCGGCGAGCCTGCGCAGCCGCTGCTCGTCCGGCCCGCTGCCCGCGATCACCAGCACCGCGCCGTCGATCTGCGCGCGCACCGGGCGCAGCGCCGCGATCAGCGCGTCCTGCCCCTTGCGCGGGACCAGCCGGGAGAGGCACAGGATGGTGGGCCGGTCGCCGAGGCCGTATCGGGCGCGCAGCTCGGCGCGGGCCGCCGGGTCCGGCGCGAAGACCTCGGGGTCGACCCCGGGCGGCAGGTACTCCAGCGCGGCGTCCGGGCCGAAGGCGGCGGCGAACCGGCCGCGGGTGTATCTGCTGACGTAGGTGACGACGTCGGTGTGCTCGCCGATCACCCGCAGCGACTGCCTGGCGGCGGGCAGCATGGACCAGCCGACCTCGTGGCCGTGCGTGCTGGCCAGGATGCGCTCCGCGCCCGCCCGCCGGAGCAGCGGCGCGAGCAGCGCGAGCGGCGCGGCGGCGCCGAACCACACGGTGTCGCAGCCGTGCTCGCGCAGCAGCCCGCGTGCCCGGCGCAGCACCGCCGGGGTCGGCAGCATGAGCGTGGTCGGGTGCCGCACCACGCGGTACTTCTGCGCGGCGTCGAACCGCTCGTGGCTGTCGCCGCGCCAGCGCGGGGCGTAGACGACGAGGTCGTCGGGGGGGAGCTGTTCGGCGAGCGCCTGCAGGTAGGACTGGATGCCGCCCGGCCGTGGCGGGAAATCATTGGTGACCAGCAGGGTTCGAGCCATGCGGACAAACCTACCGGGCCGCGGCGGCGCCGCTCCGCGCGGCGATCCAGCCCAGCCAGCCCGCCACCAGCTCGGCCCGGCCGACGCCGAGTTCGGCGCGCAGCGCGGCGTCCTCGCCCGCCGGGTCCAGTTGGCCTGCGGCCAAGCGCCGGTACAGCCGGGGCACGGCCTGCTCGCCGAAGGTGTCGGCGAGGTAGGCCTGCACCGACCAGGCCCGCTCGTACGCCTGCACGGCGTCCGGGCCGCGGAAGTCGGCGTCGGTGGGCAGGTCCGTCGGGCCGGCGCCCGCGCGCAGCGCGGCGGTCAGGGTGGGGGCGGTGGCGGCGAAGGCGGCGGGGCGCGCGCGGTGCGCGGTGTAGTCGGCGAAGCCCTCCAGCACCCACTGCGGCGCGGCGTCGGAGGTGACGGCGCGCGCCGCGACGTGGGTGAGTTCGTGTCGCAGCAGCGTGGCCAGGCCGTCCGGGCCGAGCCTGCGGCCGGCGTCGGGGGAGAAGACCACGCGCTGGCCGGTCGGGGTGCTGCCGGGCCGGAACGGGTCGGCGACGCTGGCGGCGGCGAGCTCCGGCGAGACCGGGCCGGTGGCCCGGATCAGCCCGGCGAACTCGGCGGGGCCGTCCGCGACGGCGAGCAGCGCGGTGCGCGGCCACCCGGGGCCCCACACGGCGGTGACGGCGTCGACCGCGGCGGGAAGTTCGGCGGCGAGTACCGCGATGTCGGCGGCGCGGTCCGGGTGGCCGACCACCAGCGATTCGCCGCCCGCGGTCGGCGTTGTCCGGGCGACGAGCGGGCCGAATGCCTCCATGGTCCGGCGGACCTCGGGGAGCCGGGGATGAGCCGCCGCGGCGGCGGAGAGCCCCGGCTCGCCCGGTTCACCCGGCCCCGACCGCAGGGTGAACAGCGCGACACCGGCGCCGAGCAGCAGCACGAGGGCCGCCGCGACGAGCGTCGGGGGCCGCACCGGGGTCAGTAGCGCCGGGCGGAGTGGTACGGGGTGCTGCTCATCGGCGCGACCGCGACCGGGACGCCGAAGGTGGAGGCGTGCAGCATCAGCCCGTTGCCCGCGTAGATCCCGACGTGCGAGATCTCCGGGTAGAA
Source organism: Nocardia jiangsuensis (assembly GCF_042650385.1). NCBI lineage: Bacteria > Bacillati > Actinomycetota > Actinomycetes > Mycobacteriales > Nocardiaceae > Nocardia > Nocardia jiangsuensis. The sequence continues at coordinate 87,553 of NZ_JBHSAX010000033.1, read as the reverse complement.
GAAGACGACGTCGCCGGGTTGCAGGTCTTCCTTCTTCACCGGGGTGCCGTAACTCGCCTGCGCGGAGCTGGTGCGCGGCACGTTCTTGCCGACCTGCTTGAAGGCCCACTGCACCAGGCCGGAGCAGTCGAACTGGCTCGGGCCGGTGGCGCCCCAGACGTACGGGTCGCCGACCCGGGTGAGCCCGGCGGCCAGCGCGCTGGTGCCGCTGCCGGGGACCAGCCCCTGCAGCAGGGTGTCGCGGTCGAAACCGGGCGGGAAGGGTGAACCGGCGAGCCCGGCCCGGTCGGTGGCGGAGAGCTTCCCCCACGCCTCGATCACGCGGGAGACGGCGCCGCTCAGATCGTCCTGCTTGTGCCGCAGGTCGGCGCGCACGGCATCGGCCTTGTCGGCGGCGGCGCGGGCGGAGTCGGCGGCCGAACGGGCCTCGGTCTCCGCGGCCGAGGCGACGTCGGTGACGTGCCGGAACTTGTCCAGCTGCTCCTGGGTCTGCGCGGACATCACGTCCAGCGTGGACATCTGGTCGAGCAGCTGCTGCGGGGAGTCGCTGACCAGCACCGCGAACAGCCGGTTGGTGCGCGCGCCCTGGTAGGCGGCGATGGCGGTGCGGTCGATCATCGGCTGGTACCGGCGCACCTCGGCGCGGGCGGCGTCCAGCTGGGCCTGCGCGGATCCGTGCTTGACGTCGGCGTCGTGCTGCGCGCCGAGCTTGGCGTCGAGGTCGGCCTCGGCATCGAGCGCCTGCTGGTTGAGCTGTTCGGACTGCCGGGAGAGGTCGATCATCTGCTGCACGGCGTCACCGGGGGTGGCGGGCAGCGCGACCGGGTCGGCGCCGGCCGGGCCGCTGCTGTACAGCGTGACCGCGACCAGCACGGCCGCGAACGTGCTCGCAACGGCACGGGTCTGGCTTCGGTGTGCTGCCACGATCTGTCGCGCCCCGTTCTGTCGGTGAAGATGGGAACCCCGCGAAGGTCTCGATCAGGTTACGGAACGGTCCCGGACCGTGTCCACCCGGGTGCGGGTCCCCGATGTTCCCGGCGCCGCGCGGTCGCGTGGCGCGGCGCCGGGAACGCGGGCGGGCGCTCAGAAGCGGCGCGCGCCGCTCACCGGCATGGAGGAGATCGGGGCGACCTTCACCGGCTGGCCGGAGGTGGAGGCGTGCACGACATTGCCGTCGCCGGCGTAGAGGCCCGAGTGCCCGCCGCCGTAGAACGAGATCATGTCGCCGGGCTGCAGCTCGTCCATCGAGACGGCGGTGCCCGCCGAGAGCTGGGCGCCGCTGGTGCGCGGCAGCTCGACGCCTGCCTCGGCGTAGGACCACTTGACCAGGCCGGAGCAGTCGAAGGCGTTCGGCCCGGCGGCGCCGTACACGTACGGCGAGCCGACCTTGGAGAGTGCGGCGTCCAGCGCCAGTTCGCCCGCGGTCTTCTGCGGGGCGACGAACGGCGGGGCGCCGGGCAGTTCGATGCCGGGCAGCCCCTGCGGGATCTGGACGGTGTCCGGGACGTCGAAGGTGCCGACGCCGGGGATGGTGATCGGCTGGGCCGACGCGGGTGCGGCGGGAAGGAGGAACGCGCCGGTGATGGCTGCTCCGACGGCTCCTGTGGCCAGGGCTCGCTTGGCGGTCTTCGCCATGATGCGGTCTTCCTCTCTGCCTCACGACTCCGTGAGGTCTCGAGAAGGTTACGAACAGATCACGGGGGGTTGTAAAGCCCGGGGTTCGCGACATCCGGACATTTCGGAGAGTTGGCTATGCATATCTGAGTTCGATCTCACATCAATCACGAAATGGTAACTCCGGGAAACGCCACATTGACCGAGGGGTGTGATCCGGGCGTGTCAGAATTCGGATCAGTGTGGCGACGAGCGATGTCTTCGCACGTGGGGGCGGTTTAGGTCGAGGGAACCGTTATTGCTCTCCCGCGGCTCGAGTGCGTGGTTCGGAAGCGAGTCTTGCAGACCGTACGTCCGGTATGGATTTGTTCCGAGTGTGATAGCTGATCGGAATATTGGAGACTCCGATCACATCGTCGTATCTCGGACGGCCCGGACGGGTAATTACACGCATGTCGCCCGTGTCGGTGGCTCCGTTTACGCTGCCCGCCATGTCCGCGCAACTGGCGTTCGACGAGCTCGACACCCCGCTCTACGACACCACCTTCGTCGTCGTCGACCTGGAGACCACCGGGGGCAGCCCGGCCGCGGACGCCATCACCGAGATCGGCGCGGTCAAGGTGCGCGGCGGTGTCGTGCTCGGCGAGTTCGCCACGCTGATCGATCCGGGGCGCGCCATCCCGCCCGCGATCGTGCGCGTCACCGGCATCACCGACGTCATGGTCTGCGCGGCGCCGCGGATCGAGGCGGTGCTGCCCGGCTTCCTGGAGTTCGCCGCCGGTGCGGTGCTGGTCGCGCACAATGCCCGCTTCGACACCGCGTTCCTGAAGGCCGCCGCCGAGCGCAGCGCGACGCCGTGGCCGAATCCGCAGGTGGTCTGCACGGTGAAGCTGGCGCGCCGGGTGCTGGCCAGGGACGAGGCGCCCTCGGTGCGGCTCGGCGTGCTGGCCAGGGTGCTCGGCGCGAGCGTGCAGCCGACGCACCGGGCGCTCGACGACGCCCGCGCCACCGTCGACGTGCTGCACGCGCTCATCGGGCGGGTCGGCAACCTGGGGGTCCGCAGCCTCACCGAGCTGCTCGACTACCTGCCCGACGTCTCCGCCGGGCAGCGCGCGAAGCGCGGGCTGGCCGCCGGGCTGCCGGCCGCGCCGGGGGTGTACCTGTTCCGCGGGCCGGGCGACGAGGTGCTCTACATCGGCACCGCGGTGAACCTGCGCCGCCGGGTGCGCGGCTACTTCACCGGGTCGGAGACGCGCGGGCGGATGAAGGAGATGGTCGCGCTCGCCACCCGGGTCGAGCACGTGGTGTGTGCGCACGGGCTGGAGGCGGGGGTGCGCGAGCTGCGGCTGCTCGTCGCGCACGCGCCGCCGTACAACCGGCGCTCCAAGTTCCCGAAGCGGGGGTGGTGGATCGCGCTCAGTGCCGAGCCGTTCCCGCGGTTCACCGTGGTGCGGGAGCCGGATCGGGTGGCGCTCGGGCCGTTCCGCTCCAGGGCGGACGCGGTGGACGTCGCCGCGAGCCTCGCCGAGTTCTGCGGGATCCGCACCTGTGCGGGGCGGTTGCCTCGAGGGGCGCGGCACCGCTGCCCGGCCGCGGTCGTCGGGGGTTGCCCGGCCGCCACCGCCGAGGGGCTGGACGCGGCCGGGTACGCCGAGCGGCCCGCCGCCGTGCGCGCGCTCTTCGCCGGGCGCAGCGACGCGCCGCTGCGCGCCATGCTCGCCGAGATCGAGCGCCGCTCCGAGCGCGAGCACTACGAGGCCGCGGCGCGGCTGCGCGATCGGGCCGCGCAGGTGGTGCGGGCGCTGGCGCGCACCCAGCGGCTGGTCGCGCTCGCCCGGCTGCCCGAGCTGATCGCCGCCGGGCCGGACGGGGCGGGCGGCTGGGAGTTCGCGGTGATCCGCCACGGGCGGCTGGCCGGGGCCGGGTGCGCCCCGCGCGGCACCCCGCCCATGCCGGTCGTGGAGAGCATCGTCGCTGGCGCCGAGACGGTATCGGTCCCGGAGGGCGACGGGGACGACATCGCGCCGCTGCGCGGAGCCTCGCCGGAGGAGGTGGCGCTGGTCGCGCGCTGGCTGACCCGGCCGGGGGTGCGCATCGTGCGCACCGAGATCGGCTACGCCGAGCCGCTGGCGGGGGCCGCCGGGCACCTGGCGTGGGCGGAGAAGGCGCGGGCGGCGGCCCGCCCGCCGGACCCGGAACGGGAGTACCGGGAACGGGCGGGCTGACCGCCTACGCTGACACCATGATTACCGCGATCGTGCTGATCCACGCCGACAACGCCCGCATCCCGGAGACCGCGCAGGCGGTCGCGGACACCGCGGGCGTCACCGAGGTGTACTCCTGCGCGGGCGACGTCGACCTGATCGGCATCGTGCGGGTGCGCGACCACGAGCAGGTCGCCGAGGTCGTCACCGCCGGGATCGACAAGGTGCCCGGCGTGCTGCGCACCACCACGCACATCGCCTTCAAGTCGTACTCCAGCGCGGACGTGGAGGCGGGGTTCTCGCTCGGCGAGTGAGCCCGCCGATCAGTCCGCGAGCACCGCGGTGAGCGCGACCCAGCGGTCGAGCAGCTCGGCCGCCTTCCCGCCGTCCACCGCGGCGGCGGCGCGCTCGATCCCGGCGCCGAGCGCGGCGTGCAGCGCGTCGCCGAGCGCCGGATCGCCCGCGGCCAGCGCCGCGGCGAGCGCGCCCGCGGTCTCCGCCCCGACCGCAAGGTCGTAGGCGACGACGGCGGCCGCCGAGTTCAGCAGCACGGCGTCCCGGACCGGGCCCTTCGCCCCGGCGAAGACGTCCCGCGCGACGGCGGCGTTCACCACCGCGTCGCCGCCGCGCAGCGCATCCAGGTGCACCAGCGGGATGCCGACCCGCACCGGGTCGATCACGGTCTCGCGCCGCACCCCGCCGGAGACCACCCAGGCCACCGTGGTGCCGGAGGTGGTGATCTCGTCCAGCCCGTCGTTGCCGCGCACCACCAGCGCGCTCGCGCCGCGCTCGGCGAAGACCCCGGCGATCACCGGGAGCAGGTCGGGGAACGCGCAGCCGACCAGCCCGGCGCGCGGCTGGGCCGGGTTCGTCAGCGGGCCGAGCACGTTGAAGACGGTCGGGATGCCGATCTCCTTGCGCGCGGGTCCGGCGAAGCGGAGCCCGGCGTGGAAGAGCGGCGCGAAGCAGAAGCCGACCCCGACCTCGCGCACGCAGCGCGCCACCGCCTCCGCGCCGAGCGCGAGCCGCACGCCGAGCGCCTCGAGCACGTCGGCGCCGCCCGCCTTGGAGGTGGCGGCCCGGTTGCCGTGCTTGACCACCGGGACGCCTGCCGCGGCGACCACAACGGAGGACATGGTGGAGATGTTCACCGAGCCGGAGCGGTCGCCGCCGGTGCCGACGATGTCGACCGCGTCGCCGTCCACCCGGACCAGCGTGGCGTGGCCGAGCATCCCCGCGGCCATGCCGCCCAGCTCGGCGGGGGTGGGGCCCTTGATCTTCATGGCGACGCCGAAGGCGGCGATCTGGGCCGCGGTGGCGTTGTCGGAGAAGATCTCGTCGATCACCCAGGTGGTGTCGTCCGCCGTCAGGTCGCCGCCGTCGGCGAGTACGCCGAGCACCTGGGGCCAGCTGCGCACGCTCATCTCCACCCGTTCTTCCGTTCGATGTCGGGTTGCAGAGTAGTGCGGAACGGCGCGCCCGCGCCGCCGGATTCCGCCCGGCGTGGGTTCCACGCGGCTCAGCCCGGCTGGAGCGCCTCCCAGCCCTCGGCGACGCCGTCGTGGCGCTGGGCCAGCCCGGCCATGCGGGAGCGCTCCTGTGAGCAGTGCAGCGCGTCGAGCACCTGGACGCGCTGGAGCAGCAGCAACCCCGGGTCACCGGACTCCGCCCGCACGTACCCGTCCTGCCCGGCGAGCTCGCACACCCGCGCGACGTGCTCGGCCGGGACCCGGAGATGGTGCCGGAGCACCACCTCGTCGCCCGGAACGAACCGATCGGCCCGTTCCAGCGCCGCGGACGACGCCTCGGCATCGTCGAAACTCGACGCGACGACGACCAGATCCGGGCGCCCCGGATCGAGGGCCGCTGTCTTCACCGATCCGAACAACCGCCGCCACCATGGCCCGTCCGCCATCTCCGGCCTCCTTCTCGACGTGTTCTTCCCGACACGGGGGGAGCGACTTTCGCACCCGGCTACCTCTGTCGTACTACGGCGAGTCATACTTACCCCGTGACGACCGCAGTAGGGACCCAAGGATCGGCCATTACCCAGCGTGTGCATTCGCTGAACCGGCCCAACATGGTGAGCGTCGGTACCATCATCTGGCTGTCCAGCGAGCTGATGTTCTTTGCCGGCCTGTTCGCGATGTATTTCGTCGCGCGCGCGCAGGCGAACGGGAACTGGCCCCCGGAGCCCACCGAGCTGAACCTGGGTCTCGCCGTTCCGGTCACCGCGGTCCTGGTCGCATCCTCCTTCACCTGCCAGATGGGCGTCTTCGCCGCCGAACGGGGTGATGTGTTCGGGCTGCGGCGCTGGTATGCCGTCACCCTGGCCATGGGCGCGTTCTTCGTCGCCGGGCAGGGCTACGAGTACTACCACCTGGTGCACGAGGGGACCTCGATCTCGAGCAGCGTGTACGGCTCGGTCTTCTACATCACGACCGGCTTCCACGGCCTGCACGTGATCGGCGGGCTGATCGCGTTCGTCTTCCTGCTGGCCCGCACGAAGATGAGCAAGTTCACGCCCGCGCAGGCCACCGCGGCCATCGTCGTCTCCTACTACTGGCACTTCGTCGACATCGTGTGGATCGCCCTGTTCGCGACGATCTACTTCGTCCGCTGACGCGGGCGTGGCGAAACGTAACGTCGGTTCCGTCTACTCCAAAGGGACACAGATGAGTTCATCTCCCCCGTCAGCGCCGAAGCCCGCCGGCCCCGGAAAGGGCGAGGCCGGCACGATCCGCAGGCAGCGCAGGCTGCGCAGGCGGATCGCGGGCGGTCTCGCGCTCCTGGTTGGACTGGTCGGAGCCGGGTTCCTCGCGACCGCCCTCACCCCGGAGCCCCAGGTGGCGACGGCGAACGAGGACACCTCCGCGCTCATCCGCGAGGGCAATCAGCTCTACGACACCTCCTGCATCACCTGCCACGGCGCCAACCTGCAGGGCGTCGAGGACCGCGGTCCGAGCCTGATCGGCGTCGGCGAGGCCGCCGTGTACTTCCAGGTGTCCTCCGGCCGCATGCCGATGACCCGCAACGAGGCCCAGGCCGAGCGGAAGCCCCCGAAGTTCGACCCGCAGCAGACCGACGCGCTCGGCGCCTACGTGGCGGCCAACGGCGGTGGCCCGACCGTCATCCGCGACGCGAACGGCGAGATCGCCCAGGAGTCGCTGCGCGGTACCGACATCGGCCGCGGCTCCGAGCTGTTCCGGATGAACTGCGCCTCCTGCCACAACTTCACCGGACGCGGCGGCGCGCTCTCCTCGGGCAAGTACGCCCCGCCGCTGGCGCCGGCCAGCGAGCAGCAGATCTACGCCGCCATGCTCACCGGCCCGCAGAACATGCCGAAGTTCTCCGATCGCCAGCTGAGCGACGAGGAGAAGCGGGACATCGTGGCGTACGTGCTGAACGTCAGGGAAGAAAAGGCTCCCGGCGGCTGGGACCTCGGCGGCTTCGGCCCCGCGACCGAGGCGCTCGCCCTCTGGGTGATCGGCGTCACGGCGGTCGTCGGTGCCGCGATGTGGATCGGAACCCGGGTATGAGTGCAGAGGAGCGCAACGACATGGTCCGGCCGGACGAGGGGTCCGAGAGCGCCGAGCGGCAGTCCGCCGCTGAGCGGCACGACACTGCCGAGCGGCACGACACTGCCGAGCGGAAGCTCGACCCCAAGGGCACCTTCACCTCCGAGCAGCTCGACGGGCTCACCCGGGACGAGCTGGTCGCGATCGGCACCGCGCGCGACGACGTCGACGTCGCCTACCGGGCCGAGCGGTTCCCGGAGCCGGGCACCCGCGCCGAGAAGCGCGCGGAGCGGGCGGTCAGCTTCTGGTTCGCCGTCTCCGGCATCGCCGCGGCCGCGCTGGTCGGGGTCTTCCTCTTCTGGCCGTGGGAGTTCAAGGGCGCGAACGAGGCGGGGCACGCCGAGTACGCGCTCTTCACCCCGCTGGTCGGGCTCACCTTCGGTATCTCGGTGCTGGTCATCGGCATCGCCGTGGTGCTGATCAGGAAGCGGTTCATCCCGCACGAGCTCTCCATCCAGACCCGCCACGACGGGCCGTCCGACGAGGTCGAGCGGCGCACCCTCGCCGCCCAGATGTCGGACGCGATGGAGACCACGACGCTCGGCCGCCGCAAGATGATCACCCGCACCGCGGGCGCCGGTGTCGGCGTGCTCGGTGTCGGCGCGCTGCTGGTCTTCGTCGGCGGTCTGATCAAGAACCCGTGGGCCAAGCGCGACAAGTCGCCGCTCTGGGTCTCCGGCTGGACCCCGGACTACCCGGGCGAGACCATCTACCTGCGCCGCGACACCGGACGTCCGGAGGACGTCGTGCTGGTGCGGCCCGAGGACCTGGACGCGGGCGCCATGGAGACGGTGTTCCCGTGGAAGGAGAAGTGGCGCGGTGACTCGCACGAGACGCTGCAGTCGCTGCGCGGCATCCGCAATGCCGTGATGCTGATCCGGCTCCGCACCGAGGACGCGGAGAGCGCCATCAAGCGCAAGGGCCAGGAGAGCTTCAACTACGGCGACTACTTCGCCTACTCGAAGATCTGCACCCACCTCGGCTGCCCGACCTCGCTGTTCGAGCAGCAGACCAACCGGATCCTGTGCCCCTGCCACCAGTCGCAGTTCTCCGCGACCGAATGGGGCAAACCGATTTTCGGTCCGGCCGCCCGCGCCCTGCCGCAGCTGCCGATCACCGTCAATGCCGAGGGGTACCTCGTCGCCGCCCGCGACTTCATCGAGCCGCTCGGGCCCGCCTATTGGGAGCGTCGATCATGAGTGCTGAAGCATCGGGCGGCCGCGCGGCCGGCCAGATGAACGAACTGGACGAGCGTTACCGCGCCGCCGCCTTCGTGAAGCGGTCGGTGAACAAGGTCTTCCCGACCCACTGGTCGTTCCTGCTGGGTGAGATCGCGCTGTACGCCTTCATCATCCTGCTGCTGTCCGGCATCTACCTCACGCTGTTCTTCGACCCGTCGATGACGCACGTCGTCTACGACGGCTCGTACCAGCCGCTGCGCGGCGTCGGGATGTCGCGGGCCTACGAAACCGCGCTGAACATCTCCTTCGAGGTGCGCGGCGGCCTGTTCGTGCGCCAGGTGCATCACTGGGCGGCGCTGCTCTTCGCGGCCTCGATCATCATCCACCTGTTCCGCATCTTCTTCACCGGCGCGTTCCGCAAGCCGCGTGAGGCGAACTGGGTGATCGGCTCGCTGCTGCTGATCCTGGCGATGTTCGAGGGCTTCTTCGGCTACTCGCTCCCGGACGACCTGCTCTCCGGCACCGGCCTGCGCGCCGCGTTCTCCGGCATCACCATCTCGATCCCGGTGATCGGCACCTGGATGCACTGGCTGATCTTCAGCGGTGACTTCCCCGGCGACATCATCATCCCGCGGCTCTACATCGCGCACGTGCTGCTGCTGCCCGGCATCATCCTGGCGCTGATCGCCGCGCACGTCGCGCTGGTCTGGTACCAGAAGCACACCCAGTTCCCCGGCCCGGGCCGCACCGAGAACAACGTGGTCGGCGCCCGCATCGTGCCGGTCTTCGCCGCCGACCAGGGCGCGTTCTTCGCCTTCACCCTCGGCATCGTGGCGATCATGGGCGGCGTGCTGCAGATCAACCCGATCTGGAACCTCGGCCCGTACAACCCGTCGCAGGTCTCCGCGGGCTCGCAGCCCGACTTCTACATGATGTGGACCGACGGCATGGCCAGGTTGATGCCCGCCTGGGAGCTCTACCTCGGCCGCTACACGATTCCGGCCGCCTTCTGGGTCGCGATCATCATGGGGCTGGTGTTCACCCTGCTCGTCGCCTACCCGTGGATCGAGCGCAAGCTCACCGGCGACACCCAGGCGCACCACAACCTGCTGCAGCGGCCGCGCGACGTCCCGGTCCGGACCGCGATCGGCGCCATGGCGATCACCTTCTACGTGGTGCTGACGCTCTCCTGCGTCAACGACATCATCGCGCTGAAGTTCGACATCTCGCTGAACGCGACCACCTGGATCGGCCGGATCGGCCTGCTGATCGCACCGCCGATCGCCTACTTCCTGGCGTACCGCTTCTGCATCGGCCTGCAGCGCAGCGACCGGGCGGTGCTGGAGCACGGCATCGAGACCGGCGTGATCAAGCGGCTGCCGCACGGCGAGTACATCGAGGTGCACCAGCCGCTCGGCCCGGTCGACTCGCACGGCCACCCGCTGCCGCTGGAGTACCAGGGCGCGGTCGTGCCCAAGCGGATGAACCAGCTCGGCTCGGCCGGCCAGCCGGGCACCGGCTCGTTCCTGCGCGCCGACCCGGTGCAGGAGAGCGAGAAGAACTTCGCCCACGAGCACGCGGAGGAGCGCAAGCAGCTCGCCGTGCTGCAGCGGGTGCAGGAGGAAGCCGAGCGCAACGGGCACAACGGAAGCAACGGGCACCACTGATTCAGCGGTCCCGATCGGGACGGGCCCCGGATCCACGCGGATCCGGGGCCCGTCCCGTCTGCGGGAGCGCCGCTCAGCGGCTGCGCCGCCGGAACGCCTCGATGGCGTCGAACTTGGCCAGGTTGTGCCTGGCGTCGGCGAGCGCGTCGTGCGCGTCGGCCGGGACCGGGGGCAGCTCGGGGTTGCCGTGCGCGTCCCAGTGTTGGCGCAGCTCGTTGGTGTAGCGCGGGAGCGCGGTCGGCAGCTCCACCATCGAGCCCCAGAGCTGGCAGAGCGCCACGTGGTCGTAGGCGGCGACCCAGGCCCAGAGCTCCGGCTGCACGGTCGGGCGGGGCAGGAGGAACGCCGCCAGGTCGTTCCGGATGCGCTCGCGGGAGCGGCGCAGCGGCGAGTGCGGCGGCGGCAGCTGCGGCAGCACGTGTCTGCGCACCCACGGCCCGGCCCTGCTCTCGTCGAATTCGGTGGAGACGGCGTAGTATTCGCGGCCGTCCTCGCACACGACGCCGATCGAGACCAGGTCGATGGTGACGCCGTCCTCGATGAACTCGCAGTCGTAGAAGTAGCGCAGCGTGGCTCCTCGGCTCGGTGGGCGCCGGGGATCGGCACCGCCCGTTCACCCTATGCGGTGCCGCGGTACGTATTCTGAACTGGTGAATTGGACCGTCGACGTACCGATCGACCGCTTGCCGGAACTGCCGCCGCTCCCCACCGAGCTGCGCAGCCGCCTGGACGAGGCGCTCGCGCGACCCGCGCTGCAGCAGCCGTCCTGGGATCCGGAGCAGGCCGCCACCATGCGCACCGTGCTGGAGAGCGTGCCGCCCATCTGCCTGCCCGCCGAGGTGGACGAGCTGCGCGAGCGGCTCGCCGAGGTGGCCCGCGGCGAGGCATTCCTGATGCAGGGCGGAGACTGCGCGGAGACCTTCGCCGACAACACCGAGCCGCACATCCGCGGCAATATCCGCACCCTGCTGCAGATGGCCGTCGTGCTCACCTACGGCGCCAGCCTGCCGGTGGTGAAGGTGGCCAGGATCGCCGGGCAGTACGCCAAGCCGCGCTCGTCGGACACCGACGCGCTCGGCCTGACGTCGTACCGCGGCGACATGGTGAACTCGCTGGTCGCCGATCCGGCGCTGCGCGTGCACGACCCTTCCCGGCTGGTCCGCGCCTACGCCAACGCCAGCGCCGCGATGAACCTGGTGCGCGCGCTCACCGGCGCGGGCATGGCCGACCTGCACCGCGTGCACGACTGGAACCGCGACTTCGTCGCGCAGTCGCCCGCGGGCGCCAGGTACGAGGCGCTGGCCGAGGAGATCGACCGCGGGCTGCGCTTCATGACCGCCTGCCGGGTGAACGACCCGAGCCTGCAGCAGGCCAGGATCTACGCCAGCCACGAGGCGCTGGTCCTCGACTACGAGCGCGCCATGCTGCGGCTGGCGGAGAACGCGGCGGGCGAGCCGGTGCTCTACGACCTCTCCGCGCACTTCCTGTGGATCGGCGAGCGCACCAGGCAGCTGGACGGCGCGCACATCGCGCTGGCCGAGCTGCTGGCCAACCCGATCGGCATCAAGATCGGGCCGAGCACGACGCCGGAGCTGGCGGTCGAGTACGTCGAGCGGCTCGACCCGAACAACGAGCCGGGCCGGCTCACCATCGTCTCCCGGATGGGCAACAACCGGGTGCGCGACATCCTGCCGCCCATCGTGGAGAAGGTGCAGGCCACCGGGCACCAGGTGATCTGGCAGTGCGACCCCATGCACGGCAACACCCACGAGGCCTCGACCGGCTTCAAGACCAGGCACTTCGACCGGATCGTCGATGAGGTGCAGGGCTTCTTCGAGGTGCACCGCGGGCTCGGCACGCACCCGGGCGGGCTGCACATCGAGCTCACCGGCGAGGACGTCACCGAGTGCCTCGGCGGCGCCCAGGAGATCTCCGACCTCGATCTCTCCGGGCGCTACGAGACGGCCTGCGACCCGAGGCTGAACACCCAGCAGTCGCTGGAGCTGGCCTTCCTCGTCGCGGAGATGCTGCGATAACTAGGGGAGCGCGGTGAGCGTGACCGTGGAGCCCGCCTCCACGTTCGCGTTGACCCCCGGCGCCTGGCCGATCACGACCGAGCCGTCCGACGGCGTCAGCTGCCGCACCTGCACCTGCAACCCGAGCTGCTGCAACTCGGCGCGCGCGGTGCCGACGTTCTTGCCGACCACCCACGGAACGTCCACCGCGTTCGAGACCAGCAGCACCACCGGGTCGCCGGACTGCAGCTGAGTGCCCGGCCGAGGGTCGGTGCCGATCGCCTTGCCGCCCGCGGTGTCGGGGTCGTACTGCTCCCTGGTCTCGGAGATCTCCAGCCCGGCGGCCTGCAGGATGCTCGCCGCCTCCTCGGTGCTGCGGCCGCTCACGTCCGGCACCTTGACCGGCGTCGAGCCGCGGCTCTTGAAGACCTTGACCTGGCCGCCGGTCGGCAGCACGGTGCCGGGCGCGGGCTCGACCCTGGCCAGCGTGCCCTTCGGCGCGCTGCTCCCGGCCTCGCCCGCGTCCACCGGGGTGAGCCCGGCATCGCGGATGGCGCGGTTGATCGCGGCGATATCGGCGCCCGCGCTCGCCTCCGGTACCCGCGGCCTGCCGCTGGAGACCAGCACGCCGACGGTCGAGCCCTTGGTCACCTTCGAGCCCGCCGACGGGTCGCTGCCGACCACGCCGCCCACCGGGACGGTGTCCGACGCCTTCTGCCTGATCTCGGTCTCGAACCCGGCCTCGGTGAGCGCGGCCACCGCGCGCTCGGTCGGCATCCCGGCGATGGCGGGCACCGGCTCGTAGCGGCCTGCGCCGAACCACCAGCCGCCGACGCCGACCAGCAGGGTCAGCACCGCGACCAGCGCGACCCACAGCCACACCGTGTGCTTCCGGCGGTGCGGATCGGCTGCATAGGGGTGCTGTTGCTGCTCGTAGGGGTCGTAGCGCTGGGGCTGCGGCAGCCCCGGCTCGTGGTGCACGGCGGTGCCGTGGTCGACCGGCCGCGCCGCGGTCTGCACCCGGGTGTGCTGATGCTGCTGCGGGGGCGGCGGCGGAGGCGTCTCGGCGACGCGCCTGCTGGAGCTGGTGTGCTCGGCGGATTCGCGCGGGGCGGGCACCCGGTAGGCGGGCAGCGCCAGCGCGGCCGCGATCCCGCGCAGCTCGGCGGCCATCTCGGCGGCATCGGTGAAGCGGTGGCTCGGCTCGCGGGCGGTGGCGCGGGCCACCAGCTCGTCGAACTCGCGGGGGACGCCGTCGATGAAGGCGCTCGGCGGCGGCACGTCGTTCTCGATCCGCTGGTAGGCGATCGACAGCGAGGTGTCGCCGGTGAACGGCACCCGGCCGGTGAGCAGCTCGAAGATCAGGATGCCGAAGGCGTAGACGTCCGAGCGGGCGTCGGCGGTGCCGCTGGTGACCTGCTCGGGGGAGAGGTAGGCGGCGGTGCCGAGGATGACGCTGGCCGAGGTGGTCGTCGCCGCGGCGACCGCGCGGACCAGGCCGAAGTCGGCGATCTTCACCTCGCCCGCGTCCGAGATGAGCACGTTCTCCGGCTTGATGTCGCGGTGCACCAGCCCGGCCCGGTGCGCGACGCCGACCGCGCCCAGCGCGGGCTCGGCCACCGCGCGCACCGCGTGCGGCGGCATCGGGCCGCGCTCGCGGAGCAGCTCGCGCAGCGTGCCGCCCTCGACCAGCTCCATGATCAGGAACGGGTGCTCGCCGTCGACGCCCTGGTCGTAGACCGCGACCAGCGAGGGGTGCTTGAGCTTGGCCACCGAGCGCGCCTCGAACTCGAAGCGGGCGAGGAACTGCGGATCGGAGGCGAAGCGCGGATCCATCACCTTGATCGCGACCGGGCGGTCCAGCCGGGTGTCGACGCCGCGGAAGACCGTCGACATCCCGCCCCGGGCGATCGGCGCATCGATGCGATAACGCCCTTCGAGCATCTGGCCGATCACGTGTTCCTCCGGATTCCGAACGTCCACCTCTCGCCGTGCCTGGCGACGGGCGATGCGGCCGCCGGTGCGGCCGGTGTCGATGGTATCGGCGCGGCGGCCCCGGGTGGATCACGACGTGCGGGAACCGACCGTCTACGGTAGTTGCCCGTGAGTTCCTTTCCCTGCAGCGAGGATGTGCTTCCGGCCGACGTCGAGCTGCTGAACCTGCCCGACGTCGCCGAACAACTCGGTGTCCCGGTCACCCGGGTGCACCAGATGCTGCGCGACCACCAGTTGCTCGCCGTCCGCCGGGACGGTATCGCCGGCGTGCCCGCGCGGTTCCTCGACGCGGACGGCGCCGTCGTCAAGATGCTTCCCGGCCTGATCACCGTCATGCGCGACGGCAAGTACACCAACGAGGAGATCCTGGAGTGGGTCTTCACCGACGACCCGACGCTGCCGGGTAAGCCGGTCGATGCCCTGCACGGGGATCTGGCGCGCGAGGTCGTGCGCCGGGCGGCTGCGGATCCATTCTGAGCGGGTAGTTCGCTCAGCTACTCGCCCACAAGCCGAGGAGTTCGCGCACCTCGGGCACCGTGGAGTACGGATGCACGAGGGTGATCACGTCGGCCAGCCGGCGCTGCAACCGGGCCGATGCCAGCTCCGTGATGGTGGCGAAGGTGTCGGTGAGCTGTCCGCCGGCGGCGACGTCACCGCTCCGAATCGAGTTGTGCGTCAGATGCAGTTGCCAGGAGGCCCGCTCGCGTGGCCAGACGCTGGAACCGGCGATCACGTCCCGCAGGTGCGCGGTGGTGGCGGCGTGTTCGCCCGGGCGCATATGGACCTTGCCGGAGACGCCACTCATCTCGGCTGCGGGCAGGTACACCAGGCCGGGATCGAACCCGCGGCTGGAGCCGTAGGCGCGGAATGCGCGCGAGACAGCCCTGGTCATCTCCGCGCGGTTGCCGTGGTGGTCGGCGGTGAGGTGCTGATCGGTGCGGCCCAGATGGTCGCGAATCGACTGGATGCGCTGGTCTTGCGGACGGGTAAGCACCGGGGCCATGGCGTCGCCTGTAGATCGCTCAGCGGTCGAGGGTTTCGCGCACTTCGGGACTGCGGAGTCCGGTGGCGATCCGCTTACGCAGTGCATTCCGATGAGCGTCGCGCCTGCTTGGACCGTCCATACCCGGCTCCTTCCAGAAACTCCCTCAGCTGCCGGGCCTCGGCACGGACGGGTGGTGCGGGGGCGATGGTTTCGAGGTGGGCAATCGCTTCCAGCAGACCGGTGGCTGTTCGGGTCGAGCGCACTTCATCGACGAGCGGTACGAGCGGCCGGAGTGTGTTCTCGGCTTCTCGCCAGGCGTGCGCATGGATCTGAGCACTGAACAATGACGCCAGGTGGATGTAGCGGGATCGGATCTCCCGGCGTGGAACGGCCTCGGCGGAGGCGTGGAAGGCATCGACCGCGCGGGTCCATTTGCCGTCGTCGGCCCACACCATCGCCTCGTGCCACCCCAGCTCCTGGTTGCTGATCCACCACACCCACGGCGGATCGTTGTCCGTCACGCCGTCGAGGTAGCGCGACCGAGCCTGGGCGAAGGCGCGGGCAGCCCCCTGCTGATCGCCTCCCCGTGCCAGGGCACGAGCCTCACGGACACGGAACATCGCTTCCAGCCGCGGTGAAAGCGACCCCTGATCCAGCACCATGCGCGCGATGCGCAGCGCTTCGACAGGTCGGCCGAGGTAGCCGGCGTGCATCGACATGTTCTGCAAGGTCAGCAGCTCCATATTGCGGTCACCAGCAAGACGCGAGAATTGCAGAGCTTCGCTGTTCACATGGCGTACGAGTTCATGTTCGCCTGCGTCGTAGAGCAGCCACCCGGCGACTTCGCCGAGTTCGCCGGCGGCAGCGTAGAGATCTCGCTCGACCGCTGGCTCACAGCGAGCTGCACCGAGCTTGCGGTGTACTGAGCGGAACAGTTGTAATGCCGCCCCCGAGGACTGATCGCCACCGAAGGTGGCATCGAGATCCACCAACTGGCGGATGCGGCTGTGCAGCGATTCGACATAGTCGTCGTCGAGATCAGCGGAGACGATAGCCGTTGCCGCGGAGGGCGGGCCGAGCAGGGGCGGGGACGACGGCAATATGGGTTCGGCATCGTCGGACGGGCGCCCGTGCCGCGCTCGCCACGCGGCTTCGCCTTCGGCCACGATCTGTTCGAAGCGGGCTCGGTCTTCGGGTGTGGTCCGGCGTTCGAGGGTGGTGTCCAAGATGCCCTGGGTCATCGAGCGAGGCCGGACACTGCCCAGTCCGCTGCGCCAGTTGTTGATCGTGGTGGTTTCCACACCGAGCAGCGCGGCATAGTCCCGGATCGACTTGCGCATGGCTTCTTGCAGCGCCGCTGCTTCGAAGCCCGTCCATTCCCGCCCGCGTACCATCGCTTCAATGCCTCAATCTCAGTCTTGACCTGGGCAAACCCCTGTGAAACCCCCACGCTCCGCCCCCATTCTGCCCCCGCCGGGCCAGTCCGCGCCAAACCCTCTGTGGCGCAAGGTCTAAAGCGGTACCCGGCACCGGGGCGACGCCGCCCAGCCTGCCCGCCCGGGTGGCGCACCGGCGGTCCGACAGACAGGGCCGTCCGTGGCCTTCCCCCAGGCCCTCGGTGCCGGGTACCTCAGCCCCGCTCGTCTTCCGTCGAAGGTCGGGAGGCCCGCACCCGGAGTTTCCCGGACCTGATGGCCACTGCCTACTTGCTCGCCATGAACCAGCTGTTCTCGATGGTCGAACACGTGGATCACGGCACGCCGACAGGAACGGCGGAACATCGCATTCGCGCTGCACTTGCCACCGCATCTTGTGCAATCTGCCCGCGCATCCTGCACGGTGGTCAGCGGATCGCGCTGGGTGCGCGGGCGATGTATCGATGAGGACGCTCGGAACCTCTCCGCTGCCGCACGAGCCCGATGTGCGGTTGTCGGTGTTCTTGCACGGCACCCAGTTCGACTTCGCCGTCTGCCTCACGGCCGCGCTGCTGTTCGTTCTGGAGCACCAGCAGCGGCGCTATGTCGACGCTGTTACCGTCGCAGCGCTCGGTGCCGAGGGCTTGCCGCGGCTGCCGAATGAGCGGCTGTACCTGGAGCCGTAGTTACCTTCCTGGAAAGCGTCGTCGTCGAGTAGACCGCCGTCGCCGGTGAGCGGTCCGGACAGTGCGAGGACTGGGTCCTGTTGTCCGGCGGGAGCCCGGCCCCACTTCCTCAGACCGAGGCGAGCCGGCTGAGCTCGGCGAGTTCGGGGAAGCGGCTTTCCCATGCACGCCTGATACCCACCGGAAGCCAGATGTGGGACCACAGCCGCTTCAACGTCGCCGCATCGAGGTAGATGTGCAGGTCAGCGGGGCTGGCGGCTTCGTTGATGACCGCGCGATACAGATCGACGATCCTGCCGGGACGATCGAGGTCGTAGACGGCGCGTCCCGACCAGTCGAGGTGCACGGGCAGGTGGACGACACCGGCCGTAGGGCCGGTGAGCAGTCGCAGGTCGTCGGGAACTACAGCGGGCTTGCTGTAGCGGGTTCCGCCGCGGGGGTCGCTCATCAGCTGCTCCTCGTGGTCCAGTCGTGTTTCAAGGGGTACCGATGATCGGTGATCAGGAGCCGAGTCGGACCTCGATGTGGTGGGCGGGCCGGTCGGGGCGCGAGTGCCTATCCCATCAGGTACAGCCGTTCGTTCGGCAGCCGGCTGTATAGCGGAGTGCACTCGGTATCCACGCTCACCGCATCCACGTACCGACGTTCCGCGTGCTCCTGCACGAAGATCAACGCTGCCGTCAGACAGGCGACGAAGTCCAGCGGTATCCCACCGAGCCGGATGCTCAGATGCACATCCGGCTCATTCGGTCTCGGAGACTGGGCCACTATCACCTACCAGGCCCGGCCGTCCGCTATGTCCAGTGCTTCCCCCAGCGTCACCGAGCCCACGGCACGCGCATAATGCCCGGTGACCGGTCCATCCCAGGTTCGGAGAGCCAGCGCGACTGCTTCCAGCGTCTCCACCGAGACCGTGCGCCGCTGGTGTTGCGCCCGAGGGAACCGAACACGCTGCGGTAGTTGCTTACTCACCGGTTCCCTCTCGGACGCTTGGTTCGCACTCGACACCGGGGCGGACACCGGTGCCGAGTGCTGAGCAAGACGCTACGAACGGGTCACGGAGACTATCCACTGACTTGCCCGAACTTGCCCGGATATGTGCCCAGCTGCCGTGTATCGGGCTGTTCTGCGTAACACTGGATGTTGGTGACGCCAAACAAAGCCAAACTAATGGGGGGATCACGCGATGCTGACACTGAAATTCCTCGGCGCCGGCGGAAGCGGAACGGGCGAATGCCCGACGCTGTACGCGACGGATCAAGGCACCTACGCGGTGCAGGGCTGGACGACCGGCCGGGCCGAAACGGTGGAAATCCCGCACCTGCTCGTCGGGTTCGCCGAGCCCGACACGTTCGTGGGGGCCGAGCTCGCCGACACCGGCCGGGGAACCTTCACCCTTGTCGGCCGACCTATCACCGACCCTGGGACGCTGGCGCAGATGAACCTCGCCGACGACGAGTCGGCGATCGAGGTTCCCAAGCAGACACGGAGGTTCTACGGGCATGCTGCTTCGCCCCAATGATGAGCCGGACCTCTGGGGTTCGCTGTTCGCCGAGTGTGAGCGGTCGGCATTCCACCTGGAGACCCTGGACGCCTACGCCGTAGCGTCCGAGTCCGAGCCGTTGCGCCGGTTCCTTGACGGTGAACCGGCCGACACGAGCTGGTTCGACCCGTGGCGAGCCGTGCTGGCGGACGCCACCGGTCGGGGTGTGTCCGTGCGCCGGGTTCGGGTGGTCACGCAACCGTTGACCGACTATCACCGCTGGTTGCTGACGCTGACGCCGGAGAACATCACCGCGGGGGAGGACATTCGCTATCTGCCCCGGCATCTCGCCGGGGAGGTGCCGACGGAAGATTTCTGGCTGTTCGACGACTCCCGAGTGGCGTTCCATGCCAGGGATGCCAGGAACCGGGGTCTCGCGATGGTGGTGACCACCGATCCGGGATTGGTCCGGTACTGCGTGCAGACGCGTGATCAACTGTGGCCGTCGGCGACGGCGTTCGATGAGTACGCGGGGTCGCTCAGGTGACTTCGCCCCGGGAGGCTCGGGAGACGCTGGGTGGGCGACTCCGCGAGATGCGGAGGGATGCCGGGCTGACCGGTCGCCGGTTGGCCCAGCTCTCCGGGTGGCACGAATCGAAAGTTTCCAAGATCGAGTCAGGCAGCAGACCACCCAGCGAGGCCGACCTGCGCGCCTACGTCGATCACACCGGCACTCAGGATCAGCTGGCCGATCTGATAGCCACCCTGCGCGGGGTCGAAGCGGCGTATGTCGAACTTCGGCGGTCGCTCGCCACCGGCACGCGGCGACGCCAGGAGCGGTCGGTGACGCTGGCACGGGACACCCGGCTCCAGCGCATCTACGAACCCCAGATCATTCCGGGGATCTTTCAGACGCCCGAGTACGCCGAGCAGATACTCCGGCGCGCGGTGCGGTTCTACGGAATCCCCGACGACGTCGACGCCGGGGTATCGAAGCGGATCGAGCGGCAACAGTGGTTGTACCGGGGAGACCGGCGGTTCCACGTGGTGGTGAGCGAACAAGCCGTCCGCAATCCCGTCGGTGGCTCCGGTGTCCACCGGGGACAGCTGGATCGGCTGCTGACTGTGTCGGGGCTTCCGCGGGTACTGCTGGGGGTCATCCCGGCCGATCGGCCGATGCCGATGCAATCCACCAACTTCGTGATGTTCGATGCCCGGCTGGTGCTGGTGGAGACACCCACCGCCGAGCTGTCGGTAACTCGGCCTCGCGAGATCGAAACCTACGCCCGACTGTTCGCCGAGCTGGCCGAGTCGTCGGTGACCGGGGATGCCGCGCGAAGGCTGGTTCGCCAGGTGCTGGACGGCTGAGATATCCAGCACCGGCAGCGCGTCCCGGGCAGAGATATCAGCTGCGGGCCGGGACCACCGTCGGGGTGGTGACGGGGGAGCGGGTTGAGCGCAGGCGCAGCGGGTCGACGGTGCGCAGGGAGAGCGCGGCGACGACGGCGGCGAAGATGGCGAGCGCGACGTGCCAGAAGTTGTAGAGCCCGATCGACCCGTCCGGCTGGAAGACCAGCATGAGCCAGGTACAGAGTCCGACCAGCACCTGCAGGGTGCCGAGCGAGAGGGCGAAACCGGCGGCGAGCGCCAGGGGCCAGGAGTAGTACCAGGGCAGCGCGGCGGGGGAGAGGATGACGATCGCGACGAAGGCGATCATGATCCCGGCGACCGCCTCGCGTTCGCTTTCCTTGAACCGCCACCAGGTCCAGGCCAGCACGGCGACCAGGGCGAGCATGCAGAGCAGCCGGGTGATGTCCAGGACCTGCCCGATCTGCAGCGGGGAGACCCAGGTGAGCGCGTGCGCCATGACGGTCGGCAGCGAGAGCCAGTTGATGATCTTCTTCGAGCCGGAGAGCGCGGTGAGCCAGCCGATGCCGACCCCGGCCAGCGCGGAGGCGGCGACGAAGACGAGGGCGAAGACGCCGAGCCCGAGCCCGGCGATCTTGGCGAACATGAGCGTCGGGTGCGGCAGCTCGGCGCTCTCCGAGTCGTCACCCGCGGCTATCCGCGCGGCTCTGCGCTCCCGCTCGTGGATCATCCAGATCCAGACCAGGAAGGGCAGCGCGACGCCCGCGGTCGCCTTGATGGCGACGCCGATCGCCACGACGACGATCCCGGCCACGTGGTGGCGCTCGAGGACCAGCGCGATGGCGGCGCAGAGCAGCCCGACCATGAGCATCTCGTTGTGCACGCCGCCGATCAGGTGGATCAGCACCAGCGGGTTCAGCACCGCCAGCCAGAGCGCCACGGTCGGCTTGCCGCCGAGGTGCTTGGTCAGGTAGGGCACCGCCCACATCATCAGTGCGAGGCCGGGCAGCATCACCAGGCGGAGCGCGATGGTGCCCGCGATCACGTTCTCCCCGGTGAGCATGGTGATGGCGCGGCCGAGCAGCAGGAAGATCGGGCCGTACGGGGCCGTGGTGGTGGTCCAGACCGGGCTCACGTTGTCCAGCAGCACGCCGGGGTTGGCGACCGGGCCGACCTGGTACGGGTCGAAGCCGTCGCGCAGCAGCGCGCCCTGCGCCAGGTACGAGTAGGCGTCCCGGCTGAACATGGGCACCGCGAAGAGCAGCGGGAAGATCCAGATCCCGACGATCGCGCGCAGTTCGTTCAGCGTCACCGTGGAGCGGGCGCCGCCGGTGCCGAGCGTGGCCCGGCCGAGCCGCACCCAGCCGGTGATCATGAGCAGCACGCCGATCCAGATCAGGATGGTCGACAGCGCGTAGCCGTGGCCGAAGCGCAGCCAGGACAGGTGCGCGGCCTCCAGCAGCGGATCCCGCTTGCGCACGCTGCCCGCGCCGAACCCGCCGAAGGTGATCAGGACCGCGCCTGCCAGTCCGAGCAGCGCGGCGTGCCCCTCGGGGCTGCGCAGGAAGTCGGCGGCGACCCGCACCCGCCCGCGCGGGTGCGCGGTGTCTGCGGTGGTCACGGTGGAAAGCGTTTCGGTCATCGGTCTCGGGACGTGTCGGGGGAAGCCATCCGGAGCGGATCCCCCCGTCGTGGTCGGCGGTCGCAACCGCGGAGCGAATAGGTCTGCGCCGGCTTCACCGGTGGGCCGGCCGGTACGGCTGCCCAGTCTACGAGCCGTCCGGAGAACACTAACCCGCCGGTGCGCGGTGATCGAGCCGGGCGGGCGGCCCGGCCCCGGTGATCCGTTGCGCCGCGAGCTTTCCGGAGAGCAGCGCGGTCGGCACCCCCACGCCGGGTGTGGTGCCGCAGCCCGCCAGCACGACGTTGTCGTACCGGCGCGGCAGGTTCCGCGGGCGGAACGGCCCGGTCTGCCGGAAGAGGTGCGCCGCGGAGAACGGGCTCCCGGCCAGCATGCCGCGGGCCAGCCAGGTCGCCGGGGTGTCGAGGTGGTCGACGGCGAAGTGGCGGGAGATGCCGGTGTAGCCGCGGGTCTCCAGCAGCGCGAGCAGCTCGCGCAGGTACGCCGGGCCGAGCCGGTCCCAGTCCAGCGGCGCCGCGGTGAGATTGGGGCACGGGGCGAGCAGTGAGAGGGGCTCGGCGGGGCCGTCCGGGCGCTGGATCAGCAGCGCCGGGTCGGTCAGCGCGGGGCGGGTGAGCAGCAGCGAGGGGTCGCTCATCAGCCTGCCCCGGCCGCGGCCCGCGGTGATCTCGGCGAAGGTGCGCTCCCAGGCGTCGCCGAAGTCGATGGTGTGGTGCGCCTGGATCGGCCAGCGCGCGGCGACCGCGGCGGGCACGGTGCCGTGCGCGACCACCGCCGACGGCGAGGCGCGCAGCCCCGGCCTGCGGCGCAGCCCGAAGCGGCCGAGCTCGCCGAGGTCGGCGGTGAGCACGACGGCGTCGCACTCGACCGCGCTGCCGTCGGCGAGCCGGACCGCGGTGGCGCGGCGGCCGCGGTAGGTGACGCCCGCCGCCTCGGCGCCGAGCCGCAGGGTGCCGCCCGCCGCGGTGAAGGCGCCTGCCATCGAGGCGGCGATGGCGCGCATGCCGCCCTCGGGGTAGAAGACGCCGAGCGAGGTGTCCATGTGCGGGATGGCGCCGTAGACGGCGAGCGCCTGCGCGGGCGCGGTGCCCGCGTACAGCGCCTGGAAGGTGAAGACCCTGGCGATCCGCGGGTCGCGGACGAACCCGGCCACCGCGGGGCCGAGCCTGCCGAAGCCGCCGAGCCGCAGCAGCCGCAGCAGCGCGGCGCGCTTGGCCGGGTAGCGGACCATGTCCAGCGCGGAGTCGAAGTTGGTGTCCATGAACTCGCCGTACTCGGCCCGGTAGATCCGGGCCAGCCAGGAGCGAAGGGCACGGTATCCGCGCGCCGCCTCGGGACCGGCGAAGCGCTCCACCTCGGCGGCCATGGCCTCCGGGTCGGCGAAGACGCGCAGGTCGTCGCCGTCGGCGAAGCGGGCGTGGTAGCTGGGGGTGAGCGGGCGCATCCGGAGCGGAGGGTCGCAGTGCTCCGGTGTGCTGCCGACCGCGGCGAGGGCCTCGGTGACCAGCTCGGGGAGGGTGAGCACGGTGGCGCCGGAGTCGATCTCGTAGTCCGGACCCCGGTAGCGGCCGACCCGGCCGCCGGGGTGGTCGGCGCGCTCGAGCACGGTGACCCGATGGCCCGCGCCGGTCAGGTACAGCGCGGCGGCGAGGCCGGCGAGGCCCGCGCCGACCACCACCACCCGTTCGGGGTGGCCGGGGACGGTGGCGGGCGCGGGCCCGCGGCTCATGCGTCGAGCAGTTCGGCGATTCCCGCCAGGGTGCGGTCCTCGGCCGCGCGGTCGCGGGCGATCTGCAGGGCGCGGTACTCGATCTCGAACTCGTCGGGCTCCGGCTCGGGGCGGCGCTGGGTGACGCGCCGCTGCCGCGCGATCAGCGGGCGGGGCTCGTCGTCCTCCCGGACGAGGTCGGCGGCGTCGTACTCCGGGCCGGTCTCGGCTTCGCTCCGGGTCTCGACGTCCGCCTCGGCGGGGTGCTCGGTGTCGTCCGTGCGCTCCCCGTCCGGGCCGGGCTCGAACCCGGCCTCCGGCTCGAACTCCGCGCCGGGGAAGCCGGCGGGGACGATCACCGTGCGCCTGCGGCGGCCGGTGGGGATGGTGCGCGGGGCGGGCAGCCCGGCGCCGAGCACGACCCGGCGCTCGCCCGGCGTCGGGCCCGGCCTGCGGCTGCCCCGCGGTGCGGGCGGGCAGCTGCCGACGACGATCACTCGGTCCTGCGGGGCGACGAAGGCTCTCATAGGGCTCTCCTGGTGGCGGCCAGCGCCATCGCGCGCAACTGCGCTTTCGCGACGGGCTCGGCCGAGCTGGATTCGAGCGCGGTCAGGCCGCGCTCGGTGAGGTCGGTGATGCGGGTCTCCACGTCGTCGACCGCACCCAGGTCGACGAGCAGCTCCCGCAGTTGCGCCACCTCGTCGGCACCGAGGTCGGTGCCGATCCGGGAGCGCAGCAGTCGGGCGGCGGCCGGGTCGGCGGCGTCGGCGCGGCGCAGCGCCTCGGCCAGCAACACGGTGCGCTTGCCCTCGCGCAGATCGTCACCGGACGGCTTGCCGGTGACCTCGGGGTCGCCGAACACCCCGAGCAGGTCGTCGCGCAGCTGGAAGGCGACGCCGATATCCTTGCCGAACGTCCGGTACGCCGCGACCAGCTCGGGGCCGGCGTCGGCCAGCGCCGCACCGAGGTGCAGCGGACGTTCGATGGTGTAGGCCGCGGTCTTGAACTCGCAGATGCGCAGCGCCGCCGCGACCGATTCGTCGCCGCCCGCCTCGCCCTGGATGTCGAGCAGCTGCCCGCCGAGCACCTCGGTGCGCATGCGCGCCCACACCGTGGCGAACCTGGCGAGCGCGGCCGGGTCGAGCCCGGCCCCGTTCACCATGTCGTCGGCCCAGGCCAGCGCGAGATCGCCGACCAGAACCGCCACCGAGACGCCGAAGTGCGCCGCGTCACCGGTGAGCGCGCGCTCCCGGTGCCGCTGCTCGAAATCGACGTGCACGGTGGGGAACCGGCGCCTGGTCCGCGACGAATCGATGATGTCGTCGTGGATCAGCGCGCAGGCCTGCACCAGCTCCAGCGCCGCGCAGGCGCGAAGCACCCGGGCGGCGTCGGGGCCGTCCGGGTCGCCGCCCGCACCGAGCCAGCCGGTCCAGGCGAACGACGGCCGCGTCCGCTTGCCGCCGCGCAGCACGAACTCGCGCAGCACGTCGGTGGCCTCCACGAAGGGCAGGCCGAGCGGCTCGACCAGTGCCCTCCTGGCCTCGAAGAACTCGACCAGCGCGCCCTCGACGGCGGTGACGAAGGCGCGGAGTGCCTGCCGCGGGTCGGGCGCCGCGAGGGTGGCCGTCGCCGCGGCGGTGCGCCCGGTGGCGGCGGGCGACGGGGTGCCTGGTCCGGCGGACAGGGGAACCTCCCGGGATCGGTTCTCGGGGCCGGTGCGGGCACGACGACGTGCCCGCACAGGAGATGCTCGGGGCATGACAGCACGGCTCAATCGATGCACAGCCGTCTGCCGTAGGATACGCGCTCCCGTTCACGCGCCGCACACCGGCGGTGGCCGGGCGCCCCGGCGGGCGCGGCGCGGCCTCTACACTGGGCCGGTGACTGTGGACGATCTGGGGGGACGGCGCGCTTCGGGCACGCCGTCGGTGGTGCGGAGCCTGCGGACGCACGGGCAGCGGCTCGTCCCGTTCTCGGTGGAGTTCAACCCGCCGCGGGATGCGGCGGCCGAGGCGCGGCTGTGGCGCACGGTGCGCGAGTTCGAGCGGATGCACCCGGCCTTCGTCTCCATGACCTACGGCGCGGGCGGCACCACGCGGGACCGCACGGTCCGGGTCACCGGGCAGCTCGCGGGGGAGACCACGCTGCTGCCGGTGGCGCACCTGACCGCGGTCTCGCACAGCGTCGCCGAGCTGCGCGCGCTGGTCGGCTCGTACGCGGACGCCGGGATCTGCAACGTGCTGGTGCTGCGCGGCGATCCGCCCGGCGACCCGCTCGGCGAGTGGGTGCGGCACCCGGACGGCGTCGAGTACGCCGAGGAGCTGGTCCGGATCGTGCGCGACCTCGGTGATTTCCACGTCGGGGTGGCCTCGTTCCCGGAGGGGCACCACCGGTCGCCGGATCTGGACCACGACACCAGGCACCTGGCCGCCAAGCTGCGGGCCGGGGCCGAGTACTCGATCACCCAGATGTTCTTCGACGTCGAGCACTACCTGCGGCTGCGCGACCGGCTGGTGGCGCTCGACCCCGAGCAGGGCGCCAAGCCGATCATCCCGGAGCTCATGCCGATCACCTCGCTGCGCACCGTGCGCCGGGCCGAGGAGCTCTGCGGGCGGCCGCTGCCCGCCGCCGTCGTCGACCGGCTGACCGCCGCGGCCGGGGACGGCCCGGAGGAGGACCGGGCCGCCGTCCGCGCCGCCGGGATCGAGATCGCCACCGAGATGGCGCAGCGGTTGATCGACGAGGGCGCGCCCTGCCTGCACTTCATCACGCTGAACTTCGCCAAGGCGACGACCGAGGTGCTGACGAACCTCGGGTATGGCGTGACGGCCGCGCCGGTCCCGGCGTAGGAAGTTTTCCGGCTGCCGCCGGGCAGGGGTTGGTGTGGCGCCGACGCGCCGACCGGCGCTCCCGCGGCCGGAGTCCGGACGCTCGCCGCTGCGGAGCGGGCGAGCTCGCCCGGCGCCGGGATCGGGATCAGGCCGCGCCGGACTGTGCGGTGTCGAGTTGTTCGCCGCGGGCGGCCCATGCCTCGGCGAGGAGGCGGTGGGATTCCAGGCGGTGCCGGTGGTCGAAGGCGATCGTGGTGGCAAGGACCTCGTTGGCGTTGCTGACGCGGCGCAGGGCGGCGAGGCGGGCGGCGACGTCGCCGGGGGTGCCGACGAAGCGGGTGGCGAGCCGGTCGTCGACCAGCCGCTTCTGCTCCTCGGTGAGCTCGGGCACCGCATCCGGGGCGAGGTAGTCGGTGGCGCCCGCGCCGGTGCGGATGCCGTGCACCCAGTGCCCGTACCCGCGGGCCCGGTACTCCGCCGTCTCCGCGTCCGGCCCGACCAGCACGTCGGCGGAGATCACCGCGTACGGCTCGGCCAGCACCGCCGACGGCCGGAAAGCGGCCCGGTAGGCGGCGATGGCGTCCAGCGCGGTGCCCGGCGCGACGTGGTAGGCCGCCGCGAAGGGCAACCCGAGCCGCCCGGCCAGCTCCGCGCTCTCCCCGGCCGAGCTGCCGAAGATCCACAGCCGCACCTGCGCGCCCTCACCGGGCACCGCGTGCAGTTCGACGCCGTCGCCGGTGACGAAGCTGCCGTCGAGCAGCCCGCGGATCTGCTCGACCTGCTCCGGGAAGTCCAGCGGCTGCGCGCCGGGCAGCTGCAGCGCCTGCAGTGCGGCGACGAAGCGCGAGCGGTCGGTGATCCGCCCCGGGTCGAACGGCGGCGGCACCACGATCCCGTCGCGTACCTCGGTGCCGCGCGGTACCGGCGGCTTGGACGGCCTGCCCGCCTCCGAACCGAACTGCGCCCTCCGGTGCCCGGAGCGCCCGATGCCGAGATCGAGCCGGTCCGGGTACAGCGCGTCGATGGTGCCGAACGCCTCCACCACCGAGGCCGAGGTGTGGTGCCCGACCTGCACCGCCGCGGTGCCGACCCGGATCCGCTCGGTGGCCGCGGCGACCAGCCCGAGCAGCGTCACCGACGACGAACTCGCTACCCGCACGAAGTGGTGCTCGGCCAGCCAGTACCGGTGATACCCCCACTGCTCGGCCTGCCGCGCGAGGTCGACGGTGTCGCGCAGCGCCTGTGCGGCGCTGCTCCCCGCGCTGATCGGCGCGAGATCGAGGATGGAGAGCGGAATGCTCACGATGCCCGCTCCGCCCGCGGATCCTGCTCGCCCGCTTCGATCGCGCCCCGCAGCCGGTTGCGCTCCGGTGCCACCGGGCAGGTCGCGTAGGCGGTGAAGGCGCAGGGCAGGTTGGTGGCCCGGTTGAAGTCGAGCACGACCGCGCCGTCCGCGGCCGGGGCCGCGATGCTCAGCGCCCGCGCGCCGGGGTAGCTGGTGATGCCGCTGGTGGCGTCGGTGAAGAGCACCCGCAGGTCGTCACCGGCCCCGAAGGCGACCAGCCGCTCGGTGACCCCGTTCAGCTCGAACTCGACGGTGCCGACGGCGCTGTGGTTGTGCTCCAGCCCCGCGACCACCGCGCCGGTGGTGACCGTCTCCGGCTCGGCGAACCGGGTGAACCGGCCCTCGAGTACCCACTCGGCGGCGGGCGGGTAGGACGGGATGTCCCGGAAGGTGACCAGCGCGGGCGAGGCCGGGTCGTGCACCCGGACCGCGTACTGCCCGGTGCGCCGGATGATCTCCAGCACGCGGTCGTCGTGGCGCACGGCGATCCCTGGCGCGCCCTCGGCCGGGCGCACGATGTGCACGCCCGCGATCCGGGTGCCCTCGTGATCCAGCCGGTCGCCGGGGCGGGCGGTGACGAAGACCTTGTCGTCGGTCACCCACCAGGTGCCGGGGATGCCGTCGATGCGCTCGGGCGCGTCGGTGAGCCAGTGCAGCGCGGTCAGGCTCAGAAAGCCGAGCGGGTCGCGCAGCCGGTCGACGCGCGCGTGGTGCCAGCGCTCCCACTCGCGGGCGAAATGGGTGGCCGAATCGGCGGTGACGGCGGTCATGACGCGCGGACTCCTTCGCTGCGGTGTTCGGAAACAGAAGATCGCTCGGCCGGATGGGCGAGCCCGAGGTGCTCGCGCAGGGTGCTGCCGGTGTACTCGGTGCGGAAGCTGCCGCGCTCCTGCAGCTCGGGCACCACCCGGTCGACGAATTCGTCGAGGCCGTGCGGGGTCAGGTGCGGGACGAGGATGAAGCCGTCGGAGGCGTCGGTCTGCACGTAGGTGTCGATCTGCTCGGCGACGCCCGCCGGGGTGCCGACGAACTGCTGCCGCGAGGTGACCTCGATGACCAGCTGCCGGATGCTGAGCTGCTCCGCCTCGGCCTTCGCCCGCCACTCGGCGGCGACGGCGAGCGGGTCCCCGCGGTGCCGCACCCGGCCGCGGGTGATGGTGACGTCGCCGGAGGGCTCGAGCTCGGGCAGCGGCCCCTCCGGGTCGTAGCCGGAGAGGTCGCGGCCCCAGATCTGCTCCAGGAAGGAGATCGCGGTCTGCGGGCTCACCTGCTGCAGCCGGATCTGCGCCGCGCGCTCGTGCGCCTCGGCGTCGGTGTCGCCGAGCACGAAGGTGGCGGCGGGCAGGATCTTGAGTTCGTCGCGGTCGCGGCCGTACCTGGCGAGCCGGTCCTTGACGTTCGCGTAGAACGCCCGGCCCGCCTCCAGCGTGCCGTGCCCGGTGAAGATGGCATCCGCCGAGCGGGCGCCGAACTCGCGGCCGCCGTCGGAGTCGCCCGCCTGCAGCAGCACCGGGTGCCCCTGCGGGCTCGGCGGGAGCACGAACCGGCCGGTGAAGGCGATGTGCTCGCCGTGGAACGCGGTCTCCGGCACGTCGCGGGCGAAGACGCCGGCGTCCCGGTCGACCACGAGCGCGTCCGCCGGCCAGGCGTCCCAGAGCGCGCGGGCGGCGTCGATCACCTCGGCGGCGCGCTCGTAGCGCTGCTCGTAGTCCAGGTAGCCGCCGCGCCGGAAGTTCTCGCCGGTGAAGGCATCCGACGAGGTCACGATGTTCCAGGCGGCCCGGCCGCCGGAGAGGTGGTCCAGCGAGGCGAACTGCTTGGCCAGCTCGAACGGCTCGTTGAAGGTGCTGTTGATGGTGCCGGCCAGCCCGAGCTTCTCGGTGACGCCCGCCAGCGCGTCCAGCACGGTGAAGGTGTCCGGGCGGCCGACCACGTCCAGGTCGTGGATCCGGCCCAGGTGCTCGCGCAGCCGCAGCCCCTCGGCCAGGAAGAAGAAGTCGAAGAGGCCGCGCTCGGCGGTCTCCGCCAGGTGCCGGAAGGAGGCGAAGTCGACCTGGCTGCCGGATTCCGGGTCGCTCCAGACCGTGGTGTTGTTGACGCCGGGGAAGTGCGCCGCCAGGTGCACCTGCTTCTTCTTGCTGGTCATAGGGGTGCTCCTCCGAGTGCGTAGCGGCTCGCCGGGCGCTCCAGCCCGAGGCGGTCGCGCAGGGTGCTGCCGGAATCCGGTGGGGTGTGGCCGAGCCTGCCCAGCGCGGGCAGGGCGGCGGCAAGGGCGAGCGGGCGCAGCACGATGCCGTCGACCGCGCCGGCGAGCGCGACCAGGGTGGCGCGCAGGGTGTCGGTGGTGCCGATGTGGGCGGCGGAGGTCTGGGTGGGGAACCAGCCGTTCAGCTCGGCGACCTCGGCCTCCGCCCGCTCGACGGTCGCGGCCAGGTGGATGTCGAGCTCGGCGAGCACGAACACCTGCTCGGCGTCGCGACCCGCGGCGGCGACGGCGGCCCGCAACCGATCCCGCTGCGCTGCCAGCGCCTCCGGCTCGGCGGCGGCCACCCGGATCAGGTCCGCGCGGCGCACCGCGACCGCGGTGGCCGGGTCGCCCGCGGCGCCCGCCCTGACCGCGACGACGGGCTGCCCCTGCGGCGAGCGCGGGGTGATGGAAGGCCCCTTGACGGAGAAGTTGTCGCCGGCGAAGTCGATGTAGTGCAGCTTCTCCCGGTCGATGAACCGGCCGGTGCGGATATCGCGGATCTCCGCGTCGTCCTCCCAGCTGTCCCAGAGCCGCACCGAGACGTCGATCGCCTCGTCCGCCTCGTGCCAGAGCGCGGGGTCGTCCTGCTCCGGCTTGCGGCCGAAGGCGGCGGCCTGCTCGGCGCCGGGCGAGACGGTGACCTCCCAGCCGGCCCGGCCCAGGCTCGCGTAGTCCAGCGCCTGGATGGACTTGGACAGGTGGAACGGCTCGGTGTGCGTCACCGCGGCCTGCGGGAGCAGCCCGATTCGGTGGGTGCCGGCGGCGACCCGCGCCGCGACGGCGACCGCGTCCAGCCGGCCGCGGGTGACGCCGGGGCCGCCCTGCTGCAGGGCGAAGGAGTCCGGAAGGAAGAGCAGGTCGACCCCGGCCGCCTCCAGCGCGGCCACCGCGTCGGCCCAGTAGCCGCCGGTGAAGAGCTCCTCGGCGCGGGAGTCGGGGCGGCGCCAGGACGCGGGGTGCGCGCCGGTGCCCGCCGCCTCGACTCCGAGCAGGAAGGGAACGCTCACAATGTCTCCTTGTCCGGGCCGGGGAGCCCTGCGTGGTCACGTGCCGCTACCGCCGCCGGGCTCGGCCCCGGCCCGGCGGAGGGCTCCTTTCGCGGCCTCGGCACCGCGGCCAGCAATTCGCGGGTGTACTCGTGCTCCGGGGCGGCGAAAATGTCCGCCGTGCCGCCGGTCTCGACGATCCGGCCGTTCCGCAGCACCGCCACCCGGTCGCTGATCCGGCGCACCACCGCGAGGTCGTGCGAGATGAAGAGGTAGGCGAGCCCGAGCCGCTGCTGCAGCTCGTCCAGCAGCGCCAGGATCTGCGCCTGCACCGAGGCGTCCAGCGCGGAGACCGGCTCGTCGAGCACGAGCAGCTCCGGGTGCAGCGCGAGGGCGCGCGCGATGGCGACCCGCTGCCGCTGCCCGCCGGAGAGCTCGGCCGGGCGCCGCCCGCCGAAGCCGGAGCCGAGCCCGACCTGCTCCAGCAGCTCCGCGACCCGCGCGGTGCGCGCCGCCCGGTCGCCGGTGCGGTACGCGCGCAGCGGCTCGGCCACGATGTCGGCCACCCGCTGCCGCGGGTCGAGCGAGCCATAGGGGTTCTGGTACACGATCTGGAAACGCCGCCGCAGCTCGCGCAATTTCCGGCCGCGCAGCGCGGTCAGCGGCTGCCCGTCGAACTCGACGGTGCCCGCGTCCGGATCGGCGAGCCGCAGCGCCAGCCGCGCGGTGGTCGATTTGCCGGAGCCGGACTCGCCGACCAGCGCCAGCGTCTCGCCGCGGTCCAGCTCGAGCGAGACCCCGTCCACCGCGGTCAGCGCGGCGCCGCCGAGCCGGAACCGCTTGCGCAATGCGGTGATCCGCAGCAGCGGGAGCTCCGCGCGCTCGCGCTCCGCGCGACCGGGACCGGCCGCGGCCAGCCCGGGGGAGGAGTCGAGCAGCTCCCTGGTGTAAGTGTGCTCCGGCGCGGTGAGCAGCCGGGCGGTCGGCCCCTCCTCGACTACGGCGCCGTCGCGCAGCACGACCAGGCGGTCCGCGCGCTCGGCGGCGGTGGCCAGGTCGTGGGTGATGAGCAGCACGGCGGCGCCGCGGGCGGCGGTGCGCTCGGTGAGCCGGTCCAGCACCCGGCGCGCGACGGTGGCGTCCAGCGCGCTGGTCGGCTCGTCGGCGATCACCAGGTCGGGGGAGCAGGCCAGCGCGGTCGCGATCAGCACCCGCTGCCGCTGGCCGCCGGAGAGCTGGTGCGGGTACTGCCTCGCCCGGTCCGCCGGGCGGTCCAGCCCGGCCTCACCGAGCAGCTCGACCGCGCGCCCCGGGGCACCGCGGCGGGTGGCCCTGCCGTGCACCAGCAGCGCCTCGGCCACCTGGACGCCGATGCGCCGCACCGGGTTCAGTGAGAGCCCGGGATCCTGCGGCACGAAACCGATGCGCGCGCCGCGCAGATCGCGCAGCGCCCGCTCGGAGGTGTGGTCGACCGGTTCGCCGTCGAATTCGACGGCGCCGCCGTCGATCTCGGCGCTCTCCGGGAGCAGCCCGATCACGGCCTGCGCCAGCGTCGACTTGCCGGAGCCGGACTCGCCGATCAGCGCGACCACCTCGCCGGGGCGGATCTCCAGCGAGATGCCGTCCAGCGCGGTGACCGGCCCGTCGCCGGTGCGGTAGCGGACGCGGAGGTCGGTGACGCGCAGCAGCGCGGTGCGGACGGGTTCGGCGACGGCGGTCACGCGGTTTCTCCTCGCCCGGTCGCGGGCGCTCCGCGGTGTCGCTGTGCGCCCGCCTTCCGCCGCGGCTCGGTCGTGCGGCGTTGTCCCGCCTTCGGGCCTGACTCGATCATGGGATGTCCTGCCTGCTCAGTGCGCGCCCGGTCTGCTGCGCGGCGAGCACGACCGCCACGATCACCAGCCCGGGCAGGGTGGTCATCCACCAGGCGGTGGCGAGGAAGTTGCGGCCCTCGGAGATGAGCGAGCCCCACTCCGGGTCCGGCGGCTCGGCGCCGTAGCCGAGGAAGCTCAGCGCCGAGACGGCGAGCACCGCCATCCCGAACTCGACCGTGGCCAGTGCGAGCACCGGCCGGCAGGAGTTCGGCAGCACGTGCCTGGCCAGGTTGGTGTACCAGCGCACCCCTGCGGCGTGCGCCGCCTCCACGTAGTCGGCGTGCCGCACCCGCAGCACCTCCGAGCGCATCACCCTCGCGAAGTTGGCGACCAGCGAGATGCCGACGGCGATCGCCACGTTCCGCGTCCCGAAGCCGAGCGCGGTGACCAGCGCCAGCGCCAGCAGCAACTGCGGGATGGAGAGCAGCACGTCGACCACCCGCATGACGGCGGCGTCGACGATGCCGCCCGCCGCGCCCGCGATCAGCCCGAGCAGGGTGCCCGCGACCAGCGCGATCCCCACCGCGAGCAGCGTCGCGGAGAGCGAGGCGGCGGCGCCGTGCACCATCCGGGTGTAGAGGTCGCGGCCCAGGTTGTCGGTGCCGAACCAGTGCGCCGCGCTCGGCGCGCTGAACTTCTCCCTCGGGACGCCGGTCAGCGGGTCGCCGCTCGCGAAGAACGCGGGGGCCACGGCCCAGCCCACCACGGTCAGCAGCACCAGCACCGCGATGATCAGCGGGATCCGGCCGCGCAGCGCGCCGGCGGCCAGGGCACCCCGGCGCTTCGCCACACCGCCGGACGTCGCGGAGCGGGCCGCCGCCCCCGCCGCGTCCGCGCCCGTCCGGATCGGCGGCGCGCTGCCCTGCGTTGCGGCCTCCGCGCCCGCACCGCCCTGCGCCTCCGACCCGTCGGCTGTCCGCGCCGCGGCGCCGGACGGACCGGCGGCCGGACCACTTCCCGGGCCGGTACCCCCGGCTCGACCCTGCTTCAGCAGCTCAACCACGGGCAGCCACCTCCTCGAGCGCGTCGCCCGCCCGCTCCCGCTCGCCGACCGTCGCGATCCGCGGGTCGAGCAGCGGGTAGAGCAGGTCGACGGTCAGGTTCACGACGACGAAGACCAGCGCGGTGGCCAGCACGATCCCCTGCACCACCGGGATGTCCTGGGCCAGCACCGAGGTCTGGGTGAGCCGGCCGAGCCCCGGACGGGCGAAGACCGTCTCCACCACCACCGAGCCGGCCAGCATGGTGCCGACCAGCACTCCGGCGATGGTGAGCGCGGGCACCGCGGCGGGCCGGGTGACGTGCCGCCACTGCACCCGGCCCCTGGAGGCGCCCTTGGCCAGCGCGACCGCGGTGAACGGTTGCTTCCACGTGGTGGCGAACCCGGCCGCGAGCACCTGCGCGATCACCGCGCCGATCGGCAGCGCCAGAGTGATCGCGGGCAGGACGGTGCCGCGCAGCCCGGAGCCGCCGAAGGCGGGCGCCAAGTGCAGCCGGAACGAGAAGACCTGCAGCAGGAGCAGCCCGGTCCAGAAGGTCGGCACCGCGACCGCGATCGGCGGCAGCGCGAGCAGCGCGGCACGCAGCCGCCGCAGCCGGGTCGTGCTCGCCGCCACGGCCAGCGCGATTCCGCCCGTCAGCGCGAGCAGCAGCGCGAGGGAGGCCAGCGCCAGCGTGGCGGGGAGCACCTCCACGATGGCGCTCGTGACCGGCTGGCCGGTCGCCACCGAGCGGCCGAAGTCACCGTGCAGCGCGTTCCACAGCGCATCCAGGTACTGCTGCCAGAGCGGCCTGTCCAGCCCGTAGCGGGCGCGCAGCTCGTCGATGGCGGCGGCGTCGACCGGGGTGTCGCCCGCGCCGCCGTCGGCCGCGATGGCCACCGGGTCGGCGGGGAGCAGGTAGAGGACGACGAAGGAGACGGTGAACGTCGCCCACAGCACCCACACCGCCTGCAGCAGCCGCGTTCCCAGATAGCGGATCACGGTCGGCGCCCGCTCAGCCAGGTGTCGAAGAACTGCAGCCGCGCCGACGCCTCGAACCTCAGGTCGTTGGTGTCCGGCCCGGCCCCGATCGCCTGCGACAGCTCGACCGTGGGAATCCACAGCCCGGCGTCGAACACCTGCCCCTGCGCGGTGCGGATGAGCTCGGCCCGCGCGGCGGTGTCGACCGTGCGCAGCTGGGCGTCGAGCGTCTGGTCCAGCGCGGGCACGGCCCCGCGGCGGTTCAGGTTGCGGCCCTCCAGCCCGAAGGTGGCCCGCAGGATGTCGCCGTCGGCCCTGGTCGAGTTGTAGTAGATCGAGTCGAAGTCGCCGGAGTTCTGCCTGGCGGTGTACTCGCCCGCGGGAACCAGTTCCAGCCGCAGGTCGACGCCGACCTGGCGCAGCTGCTGCTGCACCAACTCCAGGATCGCCTGGTTGCCCGCGAAGACCTGGCTGAAGGTGACGTCGAAGCTGAGCCGCTCGCCGTCCTTGACCCGGGTCCCGTCCGCGCCGGGCACCCAGCCCGCCCGGTCCAGCGCCGTCCTGGTCGCCGCCTGGTCGAACTTCAGCCGGGCGGAGAGATCCCGGTAGCCGGGGGTCTTCGCGCCGAGCACGCTGGTGGCAGGGGCGAACTGCGGGCCGAGCACGGTGTCGATCAGCTCCTGCCGATCGATCGCGGTCAGCAGCGCGGTGCGCACCGCGGGGTCGCGCAGCGGGCCGCGGGTCACGTTGGGCTGCAGCCCGAACACCACGCCCGGGTTGGCGGTGGTGAGCACGCTGCCGCCGGTGGCCTCGATCTGCGGGGCGTCCTGCGGCAGCGCGTCGCTCACCGCGTCCAGCTGGTCGGAGGAGAGGCTGCCGGTGCGCACACCGGACTCCGGGACGACGGTGAACTCGATCCGGTCCAGGTAGGCCTCGCCGTCGTGCCCGAAGACCGCCGAGCCCCAGGCATACCCGGCCCGCTTGACCAGCGTCGCGGAGACGTTCTGGGTGTAGGAGGCGTAGGTGAACGGCCCGCTGCCGATGATCTTCTCGCCCTGGCAGCGCTCCTCGGTCGAGGCCGCGTTGGTGGCGTCGGAGAGGATGCCGAGCTGCGAGGTCGACGAGGCCTGCAGGAACTGGGCGTTGGGCCGGTCGAAGGTGACCCGCGCGGTCCGCGGGTCGACGACGGTGGTCCCGGTGTAGCCGGTCAGGTAGCTGGCGGCCAGCGGCGCCTTCGCCCCGCCGAGCTCGCCGACGGCG
Source organism: Nocardia jiangsuensis (assembly GCF_042650385.1). Lineage (NCBI taxonomy): Bacteria > Bacillati > Actinomycetota > Actinomycetes > Mycobacteriales > Nocardiaceae > Nocardia > Nocardia jiangsuensis. The sequence goes on along the minus strand of NZ_JBHSAX010000033.1, from coordinate 51,510 downwards.
TCGAAGGTGCGCTTGACCGAATCGGCGGTCACCGGGCTGCCGTCGCTGAAGGTCGCGTTCTCGGCCAGCTCGAAGGTGAAGGTGGTGGCGTCGGGGGAGATCTCCCAGCTCTGTGCCAGCCACGGCTTCAGCTCGCCGGTCTCCGGGTCCTGGTCGGTCAGCGAGTCGACGACCTGCCTGGTCACGTAGATCGTCTGGTTGCTGCCCGCCTGGGCCGGGTCCGCGCAGGTCGGGGCCTGGGACAGGCCGTAGCGCAGGGTCCCGCCCGGCTGCGGCGGCCCGGCGTCGCCGCCGGAGCCGCCGGTGTCGCCACCGCAGCCGGCCAGCACGGCGGTGGCCGTGGCGGCGACGGCGAGCGCGGCGAGGGGACGGCGGTAACGAATCACAGTGCTGCTCCGGTTGTCTCGACGGTTCATTTCTGCTTCGGCAGGCTGGGCGGGTTGATCCGCGAGTCGGTCAGCGCCTCGGTCCGCGGCGACCAGCGGTCGATCACCTTGCGGTAGCTGCCGTCCGCGATCACGTGCTGTAGCTGCTCGCCCGCGCCGGAGAAGGTGGCGACGATCTTCGACTCCTTCGTGGTGGCCGAGTGGTGAATCGCGGTCGGGTTCGGGCCGATGTAGCCGTCCAGCCTGCCGGAGGCGGGCGCCAGGTAGTAGTCGCTGGTCTGCTGGAAGTAGGCGACGTCGATGGGGTCCAGCCCCTCCGCCCGGTTCTGCTCGTTCCATTTCACCAGCAGCTGCTCCTGGTTGGTGCCGGTGCCGACGCCGATCCGCTTGCCGGCCAGGCTGGTCCGGTCCCTGTACTCCAGGCCGCCGTCGGCGGGCACCTCCAGCGCGACGTTGTCCTGCCGGTAGGTGGCGAAGTCGTACTTCTCCTTGCGCTCCTCGGTGACGGTGACGTTGCTGATGAAGACGCCCACCTCACCCGAGTCGACGCGGACGACGTTGTTCGACCAGTCCGCGACCTGGATCTCCAGCTCCAGCCCGAGCGTGTCCGCGACCAGCTGCGCGAAGTCGACCTCGGAGCCGACAACGGTCTTGTCGTCGGTGGCGTAGAAGCGCAGCGGCGGGGCGGTGCCCGACGAGCCGGTGACCACCAGCGTGCCGCGGTCGCGGATCGCCCGCGGCACCAGCGCCGCGATCTCGTCCACCTTCGGCACCCGGACCCAGTCGAGCGCGGAGGTCGGCTCGTCGAAGAGGATCACCGGCGGCCGCAGCGCCGGCGCGCGGGCGATCGCCACCCGCTGCTGCTGGCCGCCGGAGAGCCGGCGCGGGTAGGCGTCGGCGAACCCGCCGATCCCGACCCGCTCCAGCAGCTGGCGCGCCTCGGCCTCCACCTCGGCGCGCGGCCGGTGCTGCGCGGTGCGCGGGGCGAGCGTGACGTTGTCCAGCACGGTGAGGTGGCCGAAGAGGTTGAACTGCTGGAAGACGAAGCCGATCCGGGAGCGCTGCTCGCGCACCTCGCGGTCGGGCAGCGCGTGCAGCTCGCCGCCGCGCAGCTTGTAGCCGATGAGCTCGCCCGCCACGTGCACGGTGCCCGCGTCCAGCGGCTCCAGGTGGTTGAGCACCCGCAGCAGCGTCGACTTGCCCGACCCGGAGGGGCCGATCACCGCGACGACCTCGCCGGGGCGCACGGTGAGGTCGATCCCGCGCAGCACCGGAGTGGCGCCGAAACTCTTGCGCACGCCGCGCAGCTCGACCGCGGCGGTCATCGGGTGGCCCCGCGCGGGACGGTGGTGGTGGCCTCGCGCAGCACCGTGCGCACCCGGGGTGCCGAGCAGGAAGCCGAGCACGGTGCCCCAGAGCGTGAGCTCGATGGTGAGCTTCAGCGCGGCCAGCACCGAGCCGGCGGTGAAGTACTGCGCGAAGGTCGGCCAGTCCCAGCCGGGGTTGGTCACCAGGCCGTGTGCGAACTGCGCCACCACCACCAGCGCGGCGATCGCGACCACCCAGCGCCACGGGTGGTACTGCCTGGCGACGGCGGGCAGCTCCGGATCGGCCCGGTGCTCCGGTGGTGCCGCGGCGACGGACGCACTCATCGCGGGGTCCTCATGTGTCGTTCCTCCATCGGTCCCACCGGTAGCTCGAGCCGAGTCATCATGCGAGCCGGTGGCGGGGGCGGCCAAGGGTAGAAATCAGCGTGAACGGAGTCCTTCGACTTTGCTCCGGGGCTGCGGAGAATGTGGGGGCCGAGGGGAGACGTGCGCCTGCTGGATGATTGCTGGATATTCGCTCGGCGTGGTTATGCCAGTTCGGTTCGATAGCCGAGTACCGTCCGGGGCCTCACCGACAATGAGGAGTCCCGCCATGCGCCTGCCGACCCGCATCCTCGCCCGCGGTGCCGCTGTCGCCGCGATCACCCTCGCGCTGGCCGGGACCTCGGGGCCGGCCGGCGCCGCGCCCGTCCCCGGCGACCCGCTCGCCGCCTACCGCTCGATCGTCGAGACGCTCGGCGCGCTCGGCGTCCAGCCGTTCCTGTACCCCACCGCGGCGCCGTTCTGCGCCGACGGCGCGCCGCTCGGCCTGGTGCCCGCGGTGGCGGGCGCGGTGCCGGGCCCGTGGCCCGGCGCGCTGCTCCCCGTCCCCGGCCTCGATCAGGCCGCGGTGCGCGCCGGCCAGGTCATGTTCACCTTCCTGCCCGCGGGCATCGCCGACGGCTCCGGCATACAGGTGCTCTGGTTCAACACCTCGACCGGCCGCGGCGGAAGCGCCGCCATGGGCTCGCTCGGCGACGTCGCCGCCGGCCTCCTCCCCGCCGCCCTCCCGCCCGAGCTGCGCGCCATCGCCGAAGCCGCCGTGCGTGACTTCCTGACCAGAGCGATCCCGGTGGGCGGCGTCCGCGCGGTCCCCGTCGACACCGGCCGAGGCACCGTCCTCGCCGCCGTCTTCGGCTCGGTCCGCAACGGCGACACCTCCTGCTTCTTCCTCCCCACCGTCGGCATCATCTCCGCCTGACCGGTCTCGGCGGAGTCCGTCAGCCCGCCGTCCGCACCGCCGGTTCACCGCCGGGCATGCAGACCTACCGGTGGCCGTTAGGGCCGGTCAGCGACCACGCCTCGTACTCGTCGCAGGGCGGCACCACGAGCCGAAGCGCGGAATCCCGGTCGACGCGGACGTGGTCGAGATCCGCTGACCGGTGATCGGCGGTTCCACGGGTCAGCCGGACTCCGGAGCGTGTTCGGTGAGGGTGCGGTCCTTCCAGCGCAGGGTGTTGCGGGCCTTGGCGCGGTGCGAGCGGATCGAGAGGCGGGTGTAGGCGGTGACGGCGAGGGGGTGGGCGAGGGCGGAGATGGTGTCGGCGGGGGTGGGGCGGCCGCCGGTGTCCAGGGCGCGGGCGAGGAGGCGGGCGGTGACGGCGGCGGCGTAGCCGGCGATGCCCGCGCGGCGGGTGCGGCCGCGGCCGAGGAGGGCGGCGAGCGGGGGGAGGGTGTAGGTGAGGGTGGAGACGGCGCCTACGGCAATGGCGGCAAGGGGGGAGCCGCCGTAGGCGGACCAGAGCCAGCGGGTGTAGCCCGCGTCCAGGGCGGCGGCGTCGCGGTACATGCGGGTGCGGGCGTGCGGGCCCGCGGCGGCGACGGCGGTGCGGTGCCCGGCGCGGCGGACGGCGCGGGCCAGGTCGATGTCCTCGGTGGCGCTGGCCGCGACCACCTGGTGGCCGCCCGCGGCCAGGTAGGCGGCGGTGTCCATGACCAGGAACTGGCCGCAGCCGAGCGCGGTGGAGGTGCGCAGGCCGCGTTCGGAGAGCCGTACCGGCAGCGTCGACGCCCACGACCAGACCAGCAGCGGCTGGAGCAGCGCCTCGTAGCAGGAGCCCGCCAGCTGGTGCGGCCAGGGGGAGAGCAGGCCGAGGCCGTCGGCGCGCAGTGCGGTCACCGCGGCGGCGACGGCGCCGGGGGCGAGGCGGACGTCGGCGTCCAGGAAGACGAGCACGGGGGTGTCGGCGAGTTCGGCGAGGCGGGCGCAGGCGGCGGCCTTGCCGGTCCAGCCGGGCGGGGGTTCGCGGTCGGAGCGGAGCACGGTGATCCGCGGGTCGCCCTGCGCCGCGCGGCGGGCCGCCTCCTCGGTGCCGTCGGTGGAGGCGTCGTCCAGGATCAGCACCCGCAGGCGGGGCACGCCGGTCTGCGCGCGCAGGTCGGTGACGAGGCGGGGGAGCAGGGTGACCTCGTCGCGGGCCGGGACGCACACCGTCACCGGCTCCAGCACGGCAGCGCCCGGTGGCGGGAGCCTGCGCACGGTCAGCAGGTTGTACCCGGCGAGCACCGCGCTCAGCCCGGCCAGCGCCGAGCCCGCCCGCACCACGGTGACCGCGCGGACACGCGGAAGGGCGCGGCGCGCGGGGCCGACCGGCCGTGCGATACCCGGTGCGCCGCGCCACGCTCGCGCGGCAGCGCGAAAGATCATCCCGCTCAGCGGTTCCCGCGCACCGAACTCCACCAGCGGCCGGGGGTGAACCCCTTCGGCGCGCCGGGGACCGGCGGATTGCGATCCAGGTACGCCACCGCCGCCACCACCGCGGCGACGGCCAGCGTGATGCCGCCCATGATCCCGGCCCAGCCGGCGAACGAGCGGGTGTTCGGGTCGGCGTAGCTCACCTCGGCGCGCAGCGTGGAGACGTCACCGGCGGGCAGCTTCCAGGAGACCACGTCGTCACCCTCGCGATTGCCGTTGGTCTTGGCCACCCTGGCCGGGAAGGCCACGGTGAACTGCACGTCGGAGCCGTGCGGCGGCAGCGTCTTGAGATCGACCCGGCCGAGCAGGCTGACCAGGTCGCCGGTCCGGGTGAACTGCAGCTGGAACATGCCCTGGGTCTGCTCGGAGAGCCCGGAGAGCTGCTGCACCTCGCCGAACGAGAGATCGTCGAAGAACACCTGGCTGCCGACGTACCCGTCCTGGGTGTAGGCCTCGACCCGGAGCTTGCCCGCGAGCGTCTCCGGCACGGTCAATTGCGGGCCCTTGTCGCCCGGCTCCACCGGGACGACCGCGGCCACGATCCGCCCGGAGACCCGGTCGTTGGAGGAGACGCCCATCGAGACCTGCGCGCGCAGGCAGCCTGCCAGTGCCGGGACCAGCAGGGTGGCCAGCAGCAGGGCGCCGATCACCCGGGTCCGGGCGACCCGGGAGCGGAGAACGGCGCGGAACCCGTGCGGGGGCTCCGGACGAGCCGGAGCGACGGGCACGACGGAGCGGGGACTCGGTTGCACGGCTCACATCGTGCCAGGCGCGCCGCTCAGGATGCCAAGCGACGGGCGGCCCGCTCGCGCGCGAAAGCCCGCACCCCGCGGACCAGCAGCGGAACGCCGAGCAGCCCCATGCCGATCAGCCCGTACCCCGCGGACCACGGCAGCCCGAGAAACGCCAGGTGCGCGAGGGCCGAGCCGAGCCAGGTCCAGAGGAACACCGCCACCGGCACCGCGGGCCCGGCGCCCGCGGTGTCCCGGTCGCGCCGGGCACGCCGCTCGGAGGCCGTCATGAGCGCGCCCATGAACAGCGCGACCAGGAACCAGCCGAGATAGTTGGTGAGCGGGATGGCGGGCAGCCCCGGCAGCCCGGCGTCGGTGACGCACCAGCTCCACTGGCCGTCGCCGACCATCTGCGGGTCGAGGAAGAGATCCCAGCCGACGGCACCGACGGCGGTGAGCGGGATGCGGGCGAGCGGGGTCCGGCAGAGCAGCCCGGCCACCACCCAGACCGGGTAGATGCCGCCGGTCCAGGCCAGCGGGACGGCCAGCGGCACGTCGGCCAGCGCGGGCGCCAGCTTGCCGACGGCGTAGCCGTAACAGCCGAACGGGTAGCCGGTCGCGGTGCCGATCAGCTCGGAGAGCAGCCCGATCCCGGAGAGGATGGCGAGCGTGCGCAGCGCGTACGCCGCGCCGAGCGCCGCCACCGCGTGCGCCAGCGCGGTGCCCGCGAGCAGCACCACCACCAGCGTGGTGACCCGGTCGCGGGCGGTGCCGTCGGTGAGCGGGTAGGCGATCTGGGCCAGCACCAGCAGCACCGCGAACACCGCCGCCACCGGCGCGCCCTGCGCGAACCGCCGACCCGTGTCGGCGTGCCCGCCTGCCTCCCGCCGATCGGCCGCCTTCGCTCCGTCGGCGTCCCGGCGTGACCTCACCGCCGCTTGCCCCGCGCCGACCGGCGCAGCGGCCCGCCCCGGCCGAGCACCGCCTGCGCGGTCCGCCGCCCGGCGGCGCCGGAGACCCCGCCGCCCGGGTGCGTGGATGCGCCGGTGAGATACAGCCCCGGCGCGCCGGGCACGGTGCCCTTCGCCAGCTCGGGCAGCGGCCGCCACATCATCATCTGGTCCAGCGACATCTCCACGTGCATGACGTTGCCGCCGCGCAGCCCGAGCTCGCGCTCCAGGTCGAGCGGGGTCTGGGTGTAGCGGTGCTCGACGGTGTCGGCGAAACCGGGGGCGAAGCCGTCCAGCTCGGCGATGATGCGATCGGCCTCGCGCTCACCGGCCGAATCCCAGTCGCCCTCGGCGAGCCGGTACGGGTGCCACTGCGCCCACAGCGAGAGCTGGTGGCGCTCCGGTGGCGCGATGGTCGGGTCGAGTGCGCTGAAGCTCATGGCGAGCACCACCGGCCGCGGCGGCAGCTGCCCGGCCAGCGCGGCACCGTGCGCGCCCCAGAGCGCGCGCCGGTCGCGGACCAGCAGCTGCAGCCCCGCGGCCGAGTCGGCCTGCTCCGCGCCGGGGTAGCGGGGCAGCGCGGTGGTCCCGAGCCGGACCACCATGCCGATACCGGGCCCGACCCGGATGCGCCGCCGCCAGTCGGCCAGCGGCGCGGCGTCGAACCCGCCCGCGCCGAGCAGCTCCAGCGTCTCCAGCACGTGCGCCCCGGCCACGACGGTGGCTGCCCGCAGCACCTGCCCGAACTCGGTGCGCAGCTCCCAGCCGTCCCCGTTCCCGCGCAGCGCGACGACCGCGTCGCCGGTGCGCAGCTCGCCGCCGTCAGCGCGCAGCCGGGCGGCCAGCGCGGCGGTGAGCGCCCCGCTGCCGCCGACCGCGCGACCGGGCGGCAGCGTGTGCATGAGCGCGGCGAAGCCGATCATCGGCGCGGTGCCCGGCTCGGACATCGGCGGCCCGGACTGCGCCCCGAACCAGGCCAGCGCGGCGCGCAGCCGCTCGCTCTCGAAGGTCGCGTCCAGCAGTGCGTCCCCGGACTGCAGGAACTCCCTGGACAGCGCGGCGCCTCCGGCCGGCGCGCTCAGCCCCCAGAACGCGCGGGCCAGCTTGCCGCCGGTCGGCTGCACCCCGAAGGCCCGCATCACCCGGGCGCTGCGCGGCCCCCACACCCCGACGAAGCGGCGGTAGGCGTCGGCGTCGCGCGCGCCGCAGGCCGCCTCGATGCTCGCGCAGGTGCGTTCCAGGTCGCGGGCGAAGATCAGCGGCGGCTCGCCGGGCACGAAGGCCCACGGGTCGCAGTCGACGTAGCGCAGCCCGAACCGATCCAGCTCGAGCTCCTCGACGATCCCGGTGTGCCGCACCATGAGGTGCGCCGACGAGCCGCGGTCCACCGCGTACCCGGGGAACCGCTCCACGGTGGAGACGGCGCCGCCGATCACCTCGTCGCGCTCCAGCACCACCACCCGCTCCCCGGCGCGGGCCAGGTAGCAGGCGGCGACGAGGGCGTTGTGGCCGGAGCCGACGACGGCGACGTCGCAGGGCGCGCTCACAGCGGCAGTGAGCGGCCGAGCACCGCGAACGGCCGGTTGTCACCGGCGAAGACGAAGTGCCTGATCACATCGGAGAAGCCGGTGCGCCGGTAGAGCCGCCAGGCGCGGTTGTCCTCGGCCGCGACCTCGGGTGTGGAGAGCAGCACCGAGCGCTCCGGGCGGTCCTGCAGCAGCCGGGTGAGCAGCATCGAACCGAGCCCCCTTCCCTGCGCGGCGGGGTGCACGTGCAGCTCGGTGAGCTCGAAGTAGTCGGTGAGCAGGTCCCTGGTGGCCGGCTCGGACCAGCCGCAGCGCCGCATCCCCGCGTGCACCTGCTGATGCCACCACTGGTGCGGTGCGCCCCGGTAGCCGTAGGCGACGGCGAGGATCGGCGCGGAGCCGAGGTCGACCCGGCCGTACTCGTCCGGCTGCACCGCGGCGACGGCGCGCCAGCCCGGCCTGGTGGTGTGCTCGGTCCACATGGGGGCGCGGTGGTTCTCGGTGCCGCGCGGGTACGCCATGGCCGCGACGTAGACGCCGAGTGCGTCGGGCAGCCGGGCGCGCAGGGCCGGGACCGAGAGGTCGACGATGGTCGGCGCTGGCAGGTGATCGGTGGTGGCGGCGCTCATGTCTTCCGTCGGTCGGGGGCGGCCGGCGGACGTGCGCCTGCCCGCGGGATCGCGGATCCGGTCGACATGTCGGTGGCTCGCTCTATAGTCGGTGTCAATGGAATCGTTCGAATGCCTGTTCGATCTGCTGTCCGTCCGGGCTGCTGCTCAGCCCCTGTCAGCACGATAGTCCAGGTGCGCGACTGTGGAGGGACCGCTGATGTCCGACGGCAATCGAACCGCCTCCGGCATGGGTGCTTCGGCCAGGGGCCGGGGCGGGATGGGCCCGCCCACCGGTGATGCGTCCGCGCGGCACGGCCGGGCGGGCAGCCTGCTGCGGAAGGCCGACGGCCTGCTCATGGCCGCGGCGGGCGAGCCGGACCCGAGGGAGTGCTTCCGCACCGCCTATCTGGCCGCGCTGCGTGGGGCAGGCGCCGTGCTCGCCTACACCGGGGCCGACGCCGCGCCGCGGGCCCGCTCGCGCAATGCCTGGGTGCTGCTGCAGCGCGCCGCCCCCGAGTTCGTCATGTGGGCCGATTACTTCAGCGCGCACTCCGAGCTGCGGGCCGCGCTGGAGGCCGGGCTGGACCGCGAGATCGGCAGGCAGGAGGCGGTCGAGTTCCATTCCCGGGTCGGCGCCTTCCTGCACGACGTGGAAGATCTGCTGGCCAGTGCGGCCCGGCTGCGCCCCGCTCCGGGCTGGACCGGGGGAATGTCGGCCTGACCCGCCCCGGTAGTTGTGGCCGACACCGGAGTGGTTATGACCGAGTAGGTGGTACGCCCCTGATCGAACTCGTATCATGGGAAGCGGACAGCCGCCAAGGTCGGCTATCTGTCGCCTACGCACCGTCCGGGTAGGTGACCGCCACGCCCTAGTGCCGGGGGAGGTACCGTGCCACTCTCCGAGCACGAGCAGCGCATGCTCGAACAGATCGAGAGCGCGCTCTATGCTGAGGATCCGAAATTCGCGTCGTCCGTCCGCGGCGGGCGCCTCCGCACGACGACGAGCCGCCGGAGACTGCAGGCCGGAGCGCTCTTCGTGCTCGGGCTCGTGCTGCTGATCGCCGGTATCGCCATTCCGGTCCGGCCGGGCGGGTTCCCCGTCATCAGCCTGGTCGGTTTCATCGTCATGTTCGCCGCGGGTGTCCTGCTGCTGGTCGGGGGTTCCCGAGCGGCCGCGCGCGCCGAGGGGACGGAAGCGGGCGGCGATGCCGCAGGCGGCCGCTCCCAGCCCCGCGGCAATCGGCAGCAGCGCCGCTCCGGCGGTGGCTTCTCCGAGCGTATGGAGGACCGCTTCCGCAGGCGCTTCGAACAGGACTGACGCTCCGCCCCTCCGCGCACATCGACCGATGACGGCGGCGCCGCACCCCCCCGGGGGTCCGGCGCCGCCGTCATCGGCGTGTCCGCGGCACGCCGACATTTACCGCCTGATACGGAGTGCCCCCGACCGCCCCCGCGGGCCGTCTCCCACTCCGCCCCACGGACCGCCCCACCCGTCCCCACCGGCTCGCCCGGCGATCTTCGCAACCCTCGCACCAGGGCGTTTGCTGAGCGTTTCCCGGCCATAGCCGAAAGGAATCGCCGGGCCGGGTCGAACACGTATTGCACCCCCCACACCGGTGATAGCTGGAGTGACCTGCGCGAACTGTTTTCCGGGGAGCCAGATCACCTCCGGTTTCGATTGAAAGTGGGGGAAAGTGGGGTAATGTGGAGCGCGCACTACAGGAGGCCGTCCGGTTGCTTCGGTAGGGAGGTGTCGAAGTGTTCTTCGGTACCTACACCCCGAGGCTGGACGACAAAGGGCGACTCACGTTGCCCGCGAAATTTCGAGACGATCTGGCGGGAGGGTTGATGGTCACGAAGGGTCAGGACCACAGCCTTGCCGTCTATCCGCGGGAGGCGTTCGCAGAACTCGCGCAGCGCGCCGCGGCGGCGTCCCGCACCGATCCGCAGGCGCGCGCCTTCGTGCGCGCACTGGCGGCGGGCACCGACGAGCAGCGTCCGGATGCCCAGGGGCGCATCACCCTCTCGGTCGATCACCGGCGCTACGCCAACCTCGCCAGGGACTGCGTGGTGAACGGGTCGATCGAATTCCTGGAGATCTGGGACAAGCAGGCGTGGGAGTCCTACCTCGCCGATCACGAGGAGGACTACGCGCAAGGGAGCAACGAGTCGCTGGGCACGATCTTCTAGCCCCCGGAGCAGGCGAGTGCGCCGCGGCCTCTGCCCGGACGTGGACCCTGACGTACTTCCCCGACGCCAGGTGCCGCGCCTCGGTCAGAGACCACGGCGCATTCGCCGCCGACAGCGCTTCTCAGCCGGAATCCAGGAGGTCGAGGTGCACGACGCACAGCCAGGCCCCCGGCACGTGCCGGTGCTGCTCCGGCGGTGTGATTCCCTCCTCGGCCCCGCGCTCGACGCCCCCGGCGCCGTCTACCTGGACGCCACCCTCGGCCTCGGCGGGCACGCCGAGCACTTCCTGCGCGAGTACCCGGAACTCCGGCTGGTCGGGCTGGACCGGGACACCACCGCGCTGGAACTCGCCGGCGCCCGGCTCGCGCCCTACGCCGACCGGGTCACCCTGGTGCACACCCGCTATGACGGCATCCCGGCCGCGCTGGAGCGCGCCGGGGTCGACAGCGGCGGCGTCTCCGGAATCCTGATGGATCTCGGCGTGTCGTCGATGCAGCTGGATCTGGCCGAGCGCGGGTTCGCCTACTCCGTCGACGCGCCGCTCGACATGCGGATGGATCCGACCACCGGCCCCACCGCCGCCGACGTGCTCAACACCTACAGCCACGGCGACCTGGCCCGGGTGCTGAAGACCTACGGCGAGGAGCGGTTCGCGGGCAAGATCGCCTCCGAGGTGCTGCGCCGCAGGCAGCAGCGGCCGTTCCGGACCAGCGCCGAACTCGTCGAACTGCTCTACGCCACCATCCCCGCCGCCACCCGCCGCACCGGCGGGCACCCGGCCAAGCGCACCTTCCAGGCGCTGCGGGTCGAGGTCAACGCCGAACTCGACTCGCTGCGGGCCGCGCTGCCCGCCGCGCTCGACGCGCTGCGGGTCGGCGGGCGGCTCGTCGTGCTCGCCTACCAGTCGCTGGAAGACCGCGTGGTCAAACAGGAATTGGCGAAGCACACGGTCTCCCGCACCCCGGCCGGGCTCCCGATGGAACTGCCCGGCATGGGCCCGACCTTCCGGCTGCTCACCCGCGGCGCGGAGAAGGCCACCGACGCGGAGATCGAGGAGAACCCGCGCGCCGCCCCGGTGCGGCTGCGCGCGGTGGAGCGGATCGAGGAGGTGGCCCCAGCATGAGCGAGTCAGGCCCGGAGGCGGGAGCGAAGCGTAGCCACGGAGGGCCCTCGCTCGTGCGTAATGGACCCAGCATGAGCGAGTCAGGCCCGGAGGCGGGAGCGAAGCGTAGCCACGGAGGGCCCTCGCTCGTGCGAGATGGGTACCGCTCATGAGTGTGCGGGCGCGGGCGGCGGAGGCGCCGGGGCGGCTCGCCCGCCGGGTGCAGGCGGCGGAACGGGTGAAATCCGGTGCGGCGCAGCGGGCGTATACGCGCAGGCGGCTGCGGGCCGAGCAGCTCGGGTTGCTGCCCGCCGCCTCGGCCGTGCGCACCGCCGCGGCGACCGGGCGGATTCCGTTCGTGATCGTGATCCTCGTGCTGCTCGGCTGCGGGCTCGCCTGCACGCTGCTGCTCACCACCCGCGCCGCCGAGGACAGCTACCAGCTCAGTGATCTGCGCGCGGCGAACCAGAAGCTGCTGGACGAGCGGGCCGCGCTGCAGCGCGAGGTGGAGGCGGCCGACTCGGCGCCCGAACTCGCCAATCGCGCACGGGAACTCGGCATGATCCCGGCGATCGATCCGGCGCGGCTGGTGCTCGCGCCGGACGGAACGGTCACCGTGGTCGGTGAGCCGACGCCCGCGCAGGGCGCGCCGGTGCCGCCGCTGAACAACAACCGAGGTGAGCGGGTGGTCCCGGTGACGGCGCTGCCGCTCCCCGGTTCGGCGCCCGCACCCGCTCCCGCGCCCACCGCGGCGCAGCCGGGTGCCGTGCCCGGCGCCGGAGTCGGCACGCTCGGCGTCCCGATCGACCCCGTCACCGGTGGCCCGATCCCCGAGGGCGCGAACGGAACGGGCGCCACCGCCCCCGGCGCGAGCACCCCCGTGCCCCCGGGCACCGTGCCGGACCCGGCGAACCCACCGCTCCCGGGCGCGGGCGGCGCTGCCGCGCCCGGCCCTGGCACTCCTGCCCCGGGCGACGCCACCGCGCCCGGCCTGGGCACTCCTGCCGCGCCCGGCGGTGCTGCCGCGCCCGGCCCGAGCGACCCCGCCGCGCCCGGCCCGAGCGACCCCGCGGGTGACCCCGCCGCGCCCGGCGACATCGCCGCGCCGGGCACCGTGGTCCCCGCTCCGGGCGCCACCGGCCTCACCCGCCCCGAGGCGGCCGAGCGGTGAGGGAGAACAGGGGCGGCCGCGGACAGCGGGCCCGGACCCCGCCCGGCCCGCAGCGCCGCTCCGGCTCGGCCGCCTCCCGCCCGACCGGCTCCGCCGCCGCCCGCCCCACCGGCGCCCCGCGCGACGCCACCAGCGGCGCCACCAGGCTCGGGGCCGACCGCTCCTCCCGGCTGCGGCTCGGCGCGGGCCGGATCGCCATGCTGGTCGCGCTCGCCGTTGTCGCGCTGCAGCTGCTCTGGGTGCAGAGCATCGCCGCGCCCGGGCTCTCCGCGCAGGCCGCGGGCCAGCGCACCACCAGGCAGATCGAGCCGGCCACCCGCGGCCCGATCGTGGACCGCAACGGAAAGCCGCTCGCCTTCACCGTGACCGCCAAGGCGCTCACCTTCCAGCCGGTCCGGGTGCGCCAGGAACTCGCCGCCGCCAGGGCGAAGGACGACACCGCCCCGGAGCCGGACGAGCGGCTGATCGAGATCGCGGACACCGTCAACGCCAAACTCGGCCCCGCTGGCCCGTCGGAGAAGGAGCTGCTGGCCAAGCTGCGCGGCGACGAGACCTTCGTCTACCTGGCGCGCGGCGTCGACCCGCGGATCGCCGCCGAGCTCAAGCTGAAGTTCCCCGAGGTCGGCACCGAGCGGCAGGACCTGCGCGAATACCCGGGCGGGGCACTCGCCGCCAACCTGCTCGGCGCCACCGGGTGGGACGGCCACGGCCAGATCGGGCTGGAGTCATCGATGGACTCGCTGCTGGCCGGCACCGACGGCTCGCACACCTACGACCGCGGCTCGGACGGCGCGGTGATCCCGGGCAGCTGGCGCGACCGGCAGCCCGCGGTGAACGGCAACACCGTCGAGCTGACCCTGGACCAGGATCTGCAGTACTACGTGCAGCAGCAGGTGCAGCAGGCCAAGGAGCTCTCCGGCGCTCAGGGCGCCTCCGCGGTGGTGCTGGACGCACGCACCGGCCAGGTGCTCGCCATGGCCAACGACAACACCTTCAATCCCGCGCTCGGCCCGCAGTTCTGGTCGAACGCGGACATGAGCAACCCCTCGGTCACCGAGCCCTTCGAGCCCGGCTCGGTGAACAAGATCATCACCGCGGCCGCAGCCATCGAGTACGGGCTGACGACGCCGGACGAGGTGCTGCAGGTGCCCGGCGAGATCCGGATGGCCGGGGTCACCGTGAACGACGCCTGGGAGCACGGCGTCGCGCCGTACACCACCACCGGCATCTTCGGGAAGTCGTCCAACGTCGGCACGCTGATGCTGGCGCAGCGGGTCGGCGAGGACCGCTTCGCCGACCTGGTCGGCCGGTTCGGGCTCGGCAGGCGCAGCGGCGTCGGGTTGCCCGGCGAGAGCGCGGGGCAGGTGCCCGCGCGGGACCAGTGGTCCGGCGGCACCTTCGCCAACCTGCCGATCGGCCAGGGCCTCTCGATGACCACCCTGCAGATGACCGGCATGTACCAGGCCATCGCCAACGACGGTGTGCGGATTCCGCCGCGCATCGTCAGGGCCACCGTCGGGCCGGACGGCGCGCGCACCGACGAGCCGCAGCCGGACGGGGTCCGGGTGGTGAGCCCGGCGACCGCGGCCACGCTGCGCACCATGTTCCAGTCGGTGGTGCAGCGCGACCCGCGCGGCGTGCAGATGGGGACCGGCGCCTCCGGCGCCGTCGCCGGGTACCAGATCGCGGGCAAGACCGGCACCGCGCAGCAGATCGACCAGCAGTGCAAGTGCTACTCCAGCTCCAGCTACTGGATCACCTTCGCCGGGATCGCGCCCGCCGACGACCCGCGCTACGTCGTCGGGATCATGCTGGACAATCCGCAGCGCAGCTCGGACGGCGGCGGCGGGCAGTCGGCGGCGCCGCTCTTCCACAACATCGCCTCCTGGGCGCTGCAGCGCGACGCGGTCCCGCCGTCGCCCGCGGCGCCGGGGCCGTTCGTCCTGCAGGCGTCCTGAAGCGGTGGGAACCCCGGTGATCTGTGACGACCAGCGGGTTCGGCGGCGGCAGGCGGCCGGTCGCCGCGGGTGCGCGACCGGGCCGGAGCGGTAACCAGAGGCGCGTTGCTCGTGCCGGGGCGCGCGTCGGTAACCTGACTCCCCGTCCCAGTCGTGTTCGTACGCGGCATGTTCGATCGGACATGTCCGCCCCGAGAGAAGGAGCAAGGTGGCTGCGCAGTCCAGCCCGCAGACGCTCCGGCCGGCCCAGCCGCCGTCGACGCCGTTGCACGTCCTGCTGGAAGCCACCGGAGCACACGCGACGGCCCCCGTTGCCGAGGTGACCGTCACCGGTATCGAGCAGCGCTCGAATGCGGTGCTGGCCGGTGACCTGTTCGCCGCGCTGCCCGGCGCCCGCGCGCACGGCGCCCGGTTCGCCGCGGACGCGGTGGCGCGCGGCGCGGTCGCGATCTTCACCGACCCCGCGGGCGCCGCCGAACTGGGCGACCCCGGGGTCCCGGTGCTGGTGCGCGCGGAGCCCCGCGCGGCGCTCGGCGAGCTCTCCGCGCTGATCTACGGCCACCCGTCGGAGCGGCTGAAGATCGTCGGCATCACCGGCACCTCCGGCAAGACCACCACCGCGTACCTGGTCGAGGCGGGGCTGGCCGCGGCCGGGCTGGCCACCGGGCTGATCGGCACCATCGAGACGCGGATCGGCGGGCGGCGGGTGCCGAGCGCGCTGACCACGCCGGAGGCGCCGCAGTTGCACGCCATGTTCGCGGCCATGGTCGAGCAGGGGGTGGACGCCGTGGTGATGGAGGTGTCCAGCCACGCGCTCGCGCTCGGCCGGGTGGACGGGGTGCGCTTCGACGTCGGCGCCTTCACCAACCTCTCCCAGGACCACCTCGACTTCCACGCCGACTTCGAGGACTACTTCGCCGCCAAGCGCAGGCTCTTCGAGGTCGGGTCGCCGATCGCGGCGCGGACCGCCGTGGTCTGCGTGGACCAGGAGTGGGGTCGGCGACTCGCCGCCGCCCTGCCGAACCCCATCACGGTCCGCACCGAGCCCGCATCCCCGGCCGATGCTGTCGTCACCGCGGCGGACTCCGCTCAGCCGACCGAAGAGCTGGCCGCTGTGGCGGCCGACTGGACTGTCGCCGGTGACGTCACCACCACGCCCGGCGGCGAGCAGGAGTTCGTCGCCGCGGGGCCGGACGGCCCGATCCCGGTGCGGCTGCGGCTGCCCGGCCGCTACAACGTGGCGAACGGACTGCTCGCCGTCGCGGTGTGCGCCGCCGCGGGCGTGGACGCGGCCAAGGCCGCCGCCGCGCTGGCATCGGTGGACGTCCCCGGCCGTATGCAGCGGGTGGAGCGCGGCCAGGACTTCCTCGCCGTCGTCGACTACGCGCACAAGCCTGCCGCGGTGGAGTCGGTCCTCGCCACGCTGCGCGCCCAGACCTCCGGGCGGGTGGCCGTCGTGGTCGGCGCGGGCGGCGACCGGGACGCGGGTAAGCGTCCGCTGATGGGCGCGGCCGCCGCACGCGGCGCCGACCTGACGGTGATCACCGACGACAACCCGCGCGGCGAGGACCCGGCCACCATCAGGGCCGCGCTGCGCGCGGGCGCCCTCGCCGTGCCCGAGGCCGAGCGCGGCGAGGTCCGCGAGGTCGGCGACCGGGCCGCCGCCGTCGCCGCCGCGGTGCGCTGGGCGCGCGCGGGCGACGTGGTGCTGGTCGCGGGCAAGGGCCATGAGACCGGCCAGGAGATCGCCGGGGTCGAGCACCCCTTCGACGACCGCGAGGTGCTCGCCGCCGCGCTGGCGGCGATCGGCTCGACGACAGAGGACCCGAGAGTTCCATGATCGTGATGACACTGCGGGAGATCGCGGAGATCGTCGGCGGCACGCTGCACGACGTCCCCGACCCCGAGGCGGCGGTGACCGGCGGCGTCGAGTTCGACTCGCGCAAGGTCGGCACCGGTGATCTGTTCCTCGCCCTCCCCGGCGCCAGGGCGGACGGCCACGACTTCGCGGCCGGCGCCGTCGCCGACGGCGCGGTCGCGGTGCTCGCGGCCCGCCCGGTCGGCGTGCCCGCCGTCGTGGTCGAGCCGCGGCCGGGCCGGGTCTCCGCGGGCGCGATGGTGGTCGAGCACGACACCGACGGCTCCGGCGCCGCGGTGCTGGCCGCGCTCGGCGCGCTGGCCAGGGCCGTCGTGCGGCGGCTCGCCGCCGCGGGCTCGCTCACCGTGGTCGGCGTGACCGGCTCCTCCGGTAAGACCTCGACCAAGGATCTGCTCGCCGCCGTGCTGCGCCCGCTCGGCAGCGTGGTGGCCCCGCCCGGCTCGTTCAACAACGAGCTCGGCCACCCCTGGACGGCGCTGCGCGCCACCGCCGACACCCGTTTCCTGGTCCTCGAGCTCTCCGCGCGCGGCCCCGGCCACATCGCCGCACTCGCCGAGATCGCCCCGCCCGCCATCGGCGTCGTGCTCAATGTCGGCACCGCGCACCTCGGCGAGTTCGGCAGCCGCGAGGCCATCGCGAAGACCAAGGGCGAGCTGGTGGAGGCGCTGCCGGCCACCGGGCTCGCCGTGCTGAACGCCGACGATCCGCAGGTCGCCGCCATGGCGTCGCGCACAGCGGCACGGGTGGTCACCGTCGGGCAGGCGAGTACCGCCGCGATCAGGGCCACCGAGGTCAGGCTGGACGAGCACGCGCGCGCCGCCTTCACCCTGCACACCCCGGACGGGGAGGTGCCGGTGCGGCTGGCCGTGCACGGCGAGCACCAGGTTGGCAACGCGCTCGCCGCCGCTGCCGTCGCGCTGGAGTGCGGCGCCGACCTGGATACCGTGGCCGCCGCGCTCGGCGGCGCCGCCGCTGCCTCCGCGCGCCGGATGGACGTGCGGACGACGGCGACCGGCGTCACCGTCGTCAACGACTCCTACAACGCCAACCCCGATTCCGTGCGGGCCGCGCTCAAGGCCCTGGTCACCATGGCCAGGACCGACGACCGGCGGCGGCGCAGCTGGGCCGTGCTCGGCGAGATGGGCGAGCTCGGCCCGGAGTCGGTGGTGGAACACGATGCGATCGGACGGCTCGCGGTGCGGCTGGATGTGGACCGGCTCGTCGTGGTCGGGACCGGAAGGCCGCCCCGGGCCATGCACCAGGGAGCGGTGATGGAAGGCTCGTGGGGCGAGGAATCGATCCTCGTACCCGATATCGGTGCGGCGATCGCCCTGCTCGACGCGGAGGTCGAACCGGGTGACGTGGTACTGGTGAAGGCGTCGCAATCGGTCGGCCTCTGGGAGGTCGCCGACCATTTGACAGGGGGATCGGCAGTGCCGCCGGACGCACCTGCGGGAAGCACGGAGGCAACCCGATGAGACAGATCCTGTTCGCGGCGGCCATCGCGCTGACCGTATCGATCCTGCTCACACCGCTGCTCATCTCGATCTTCGCGAAGCGGGGATTCGGCCAGGAGATCCGGGTCGACGGCCCGGCCAGCCACCAGGCGAAGCGCGGAACGCCGACCATGGGCGGCATCGCCATCGTGATCGGCATCTGGGCCGGCTACCTCGGCTCGCACCTGATCGGCATCGGCTACGACGCGGAGGGCCCGTCCGCCTCGGCGCTGCTGGTCCTCGGGCTGGCCACCGCGCTCGGCCTGGTCGGCTTCCTGGACGACATGATCAAGCTGCGCAAGCAGCGCAACCTCGGCCTCACCGCCGCGGGCAAGTACATCGGGCAGATCTCGGCCGCGATCATCTTCGGCATCCTCGCGCTGCAGTTCAAGGGTGCGAACGGGCTCACCCCGGCGAGCAGGCACCTCTCCTACGTCCGCGACATCACCACCGTCTCGATGGGCGTCGTCGTATTCCTGGTGTTCGTCTGCCTGGTGGTGGTGGCCTGGTCCAACGCGGTCAACCTGACCGACGGGCTGGACGGGCTCGCCGCCGGCTCGATGAGCCTGGTGCTCGGCGGCTACGTGGTGATCACCTTCTGGCAGTACTACCACGCCTGCTCGACCAAGCCGGAGACCGGCTGCTACAACGTCCGCGACCCGCTGGACCTGGCGCTGGTCTGCGCGGCGGGCGGCGCGGCCTGCGTCGGCTTCCTCTGGTGGAACGCGGCGCCGGCCAAGATCTTCATGGGCGACACCGGCTCGCTGGCGCTCGGCGGGCTGATCGCCGGGCTCTCCATCGTCACCCGCACCGAGCTGCTCATGATCGTCATCGGCGCGCTCTTCGTCGCCGAGGCCATGTCGGTGATCCTGCAGGTGGTGGTCTTCCGGACCACGCGGAACCGGCTGTTCAAGATGGCGCCCTTCCACCACCACTTCGAGTTGAGCAAATGGGCGGAGACCACCGTCATCATCCGGTTCTGGCTGCTCGCCGCGATGGCATCGGCCTTCGGGCTCGGGCTGTTCTACAGCGAATACCTCTCCCAGGTCGGCTGAGCGGAATGGTCGAGCACTCTCCGCGCGCCCTGCGCTCACCCGGCCCCATGCTGGAGTTCCTGCGCGGCCGCGACGTCCTGGTCGCCGGCTGGGGCGTCTCCGGCCGCTCGCTGATCGAGCCGCTGCGCGATATCGGCGCGCACCCGGTCGTCACCGACGCGGGCGCGGGCGCGCTCGCCGAGGCCGCCGGGCTCGGCCTCGAGGTGGCGACCAGCGTCGAGCTGGAGACCGCCGATCTGAGCCGGTACGCCCTGGTGATCACCTCGCCGGGCTGGCGCCCGGATTCGCCGGTGCTGGTCAACGCCGTCACCGCGGGCATCCCCGTCTGGGGCGACGTGGAGTTCGCCTGGTGGGTGGACCAGGCCAGGCTGTACGGGCCGGTGCGCAAGTGGCTGGTGATCACCGGCACCAACGGCAAGACCACCACGACGAACATGACGCACGCCATCCTGCGCGCCGCCGGAATCCCCAGCGTGGCCTGCGGCAATATCGGGCTGCCGATCCTGGACGCGCTGCGCCGCAACCCCGGCCCGCAGGTGCTCGCCGTCGAGCTCTCCTCGTTCCAGCTGCACTGGGCGCCCTCGGTGCGGCCGGAGGCGGGCGTGGTGCTGAACGTCGCCGAGGATCACCTGGACTGGCACGGCGGGCTTGACGCCTATGCCGCCGCGAAGGCCCGCGCGCTGGTCGGGCGGGTCGGCGTGGTCGGGCTGGACGATCCGGTGGCCGCCTCGCTGGCCCGCAAGTCCAAGGCGCGGCGCACCGTCGGCTTCCGGATCGGCGTCCCCGCCGACGGCGAGCTCGGCGTGGTCGACGGCAAACTGCTGGACCGGGCCTTCACCAAGGCCGCCATCCTGGCCGAGGTGGGCGACATCAGCCCGCCCGGGCCGTCCGGGGTGGCGGACGCGCTGGCCGCGGCGGCGCTGACCCGCTCGATCGACGTGGCGCCGCAGTTCGTGCGCGAGGGGCTGGTCGAGCACCGGGTCGGGCCGCACCGCGCGGCCTTCGTCCGGGAGCTGGCCGGGGTCGAGTTCGTCGACGACTCCAAGGCCACCAACCCGCACGCCGCGCGGTCGTCGATCCTGGCGCATCCCTCGGTGGTGTGGGTCGCGGGCGGCCAGCTCAAGGGCGCCGCGGTCGAGGATCTGGTCGAGGAGGTCGCCGAGCGGCTCGTCGGGGCGGTGCTGATCGGGGTGGACGCGCCGATCATCGCGGCCGCGCTGGCGCGACACGCCCCGGAAGTCCCCGTGGTCGAGGTGCAGGCGCGAGACGATGCAACCATGAAGGCGGATGCGGTGATGGCCGAGGCGGTGCGGCTGGCCGCCGGGTTCGCCGACTCGGGCGACGCCGTGCTGCTCGCCCCCGCCGCCGCCTCGCTGGACATGTTCGCCGACTACACGCACCGCGGCCGCAGCTTCGCCGAGGCGGTCAACGCACTCCAGGAGAGCGATATCGGGCGGCGCTCGTGACCACGGCGACCCGGCGGCTGGACAGCACCGCGACGCGCTTCGGCGCCTGGCTGGCGCGCCCGCTGGCGTCGTTCCACCTGATCGTGACGATCGCCACCCTGCTCACCGTGCTCGGATTGGTCATGGTGCTCTCCGCCTCCAGCGTCGAGGCGTACGCCGACGGCGGCTCGGCCTACTCGCTCTTCGTGCAGCAGGCCATGTTCGCCGGGATCGGGCTGGTGCTGTTCTACCTGGCGCTCCGGATTCCGCTGCGCAGGCTGCGGCAGTGGTCCTTTCCGGTCTTCGCGCTCTCGATGCTCGCGCTGCTGCTGGTGCTGCTGCCCGGCATCGGCTCCGAGGTGCAGGGCGCGCGGCGCTGGCTGGTGATCGGGCCGATCTCCATCCAGCCCTCCGAGGTGATCAAGGTCAGCCTGGTGGTGTGGGGCGCGCACCTGCTCGCCTCGCGCCGCTCCGAGCGCGCCACGCTCAAGGAGCTGCTCGTCCCGCTGGTTCCGGCCGGGCTGCTGGTCTGCCTGCTCGTCGTGCTGCAGCCCAACCTCTCCACCACCATCGCGCTCGGCATCGTGCTCATGGCGCTGCTCTGGTTCGGCGGGCTGCCCGCCCGGCTCTTCGTCACCATCGCCGCCTCCGGCGTGGTGGCGGCGGTGGTGCTCGCGCTCTCGGCCGGCTACCGCTCGGACCGCATGCGCGCCTTCTTCAACCCCGGCGACGACCCACAGGGCATCGGCTACCAGGCTCGCCAGGCCATGTACTCGCTGGCCGACGGCGGCATCTGGGGCCGCGGGCTCGGCCAGAGCCGGGCCAAGTGGAGCTACCTGCCGAACTCGCACAACGACTTCATCTTCGCCATCATCGGCGAGGAGCTCGGCTTCCTCGGCTGCATGCTCGTCCTCGGGCTGTTCGCGCTCTTCGTCTTCACCGGGCTGCGGATCGCGACCCGCTCGGTCGACCCGTTCCTGAAGATCCTGATCGCCACCGCGACCACCTGGATCACCAGCCAGGCGCTGATCAACATCGGCTACGTGGTCGGGCTGCTCCCGGTCACCGGGCTGCAGCTGCCGCTGGTCTCCGCGGGCGGATCGTCGCTGGCCATCACGCTGTTCATGTTCGGCATCATCGCCAACGCCGCCAGGCACGAACCCGAGGCCGTCTCCGCGCTGAACGCCGGGCAGGACGGCCGGGTGAGCAGGCTGCTCCGGCTGCCCAAGCCCGAGGTGTACTCGCCGGTGCGGGCCGAGCAGGCGCGGGCCCGCTCGGTGAACCGCCGCGGCCCCGGCCGCCCGCCCAACGGCCGCGGCGGCGCCGAGGGCGGCCGCAAGGGCAGGGGCCGCCCCGACCTTCCGGAGCCGCCACGCAGGCGCTCCGGAGAATCCCGTGGCACCGGGTCGCTCCGCGCGACCAGGGCCTGGGAGCCGAGCTATCCCATGCCCCATGCGAGAGAACGAGGTAGATCCAGGTGAGTGACGTGCGACCCGCGCGGCGATCCGGGCTTTCGGTGATCGTGGCGGGTGGTGGCACCGCCGGCCACATCGAGCCGGCACTCGCGGTCGCCGACGCGCTGCGCAGGCAGGACGAGACCGTGCGGATCACCGCACTCGGCACCGAGCGCGGCCTGGAGACCCGGCTGGTGCCGGAGCGCGGCTACCCGCTCGAACTCATCCCGCCGGTGCCGCTGCCGCGCAAGCCGACCGCCGACCTGCTCCGGCTGCCCGGCCGGGTGCGCGCGTCGGTGGCCCGCACCCGCGCGGTGATCGACGAGGTCGGCGCGGACGTGATCGTCGGGTTCGGCGGCTACGTCGCGCTCCCCGCCTACCTGGCGGCCGGGCGCGGGCTGCTCGGCAGGCGACGGGTGGTGCCGGTGGTGGTGCACGAGGCCAATGCCAAGGCAGGCATCGCCAACAAGATCGGCGCGCGGCTGGCGACGCGGGTGCTCGCCGCGGTACCCGGCTCCGGGCTCGACGCCGAGGTGCTCGGCATCCCGGTGCGCGGCTCGATCACCTCGCTGGACCGCGCCGCGCTGCGCGCCGAGGCGCGGGCGCACTTCGGGCTGCCCGCGGACGGGCCGGTGCTGCTGGTCTTCGGCGGCTCGCAGGGCGCGCGGACGCTGAACGAGGGCGTCTCCGGCGCGGCCGCGCAGCTCGCCGCCGCCGGCATCGCGGTGCTGCACGCGCACGGCCCGAAGAACACCCTGGACGTGGCCGAGCCCGGATATGTGGCCGTGCCGTACCTGACCCGGATGGACCTGGCCTACGCCGCCGCCGACGCGGTGGTCTGCCGCTCCGGCGCCATGACGGTGGCCGAGGTCTCCGCGGTCGGGCTGCCCGCTTTCTACGTGCCGCTGCCGCACGGCAACGGGGAGCAGGAGCTCAACGCGCGCCCCGTTGTCGCCGCCGGTGGTGGCAGAATTGTCCCCGATTCGGAGTTGACGCCGAAGTACGTGATCGACGAGGTGATTCCGCTGCTCCAGGACCCCGCACGCCTGACCGGGATGGGCCGCGCCGCGGCAGGCGCCGGGCATCGCGACGCCGCCGACGAGGTCGCCCGCATCGTCCGCGAGGTGGCGGGCCGATGACCGAGCCGGAAGCGGGGGGCGCGGCTGCCGCTGTACCCGCGGGCCACGTCCCCTCGGCCGCGGCGATCGCCGAGGACGCCGCGCGCTCCGCACTGCCCGCGGAGCTGGAGCGCGTGCACATGGTCGGCATCGGCGGCGCGGGCATGTCCGGGATCGCGCGCATCCTGCTCGCCAGGGGCGGCGCCGTCTCCGGCTCGGACGCCAAGGAGAGCCGCGGCGTGCTCGCGCTCAGGGCGCGCGGTGCCGAGGTGCGGATCGGGCACGACGCGAACGCGCTCGACCTGCTGCCCGGCGGCCCGACCGCCGTCGTCACCACCTTCGCCGCCATCCCCAAGACCAACCCCGAGCTGGTCGAGGCGCGCCGCCGCGAGATCCCGGTGCTGCTCCGCCCCGCCGTGCTCGCCGCGCTCATGCACGGGCACCGCACCCTGCTGGTCTCCGGCACGCACGGCAAGACCTCGACCACCTCCATGCTGATCGTCGCGCTGCAGCACTGCGGCTTCGACCCGTCCTTCGCGGTCGGCGGCGAGCTGAACGAGGCGGGCACCAACGCGCACCACGGCACCGGCGGCATCTTCGTCGCCGAGGCGGACGAGAGCGACGGCTCGCTGCTGCAGTACGACCCGGACGTCGCCGTCGTCACCAACGTGGAATCCGACCACCTCGACTTCTTCGGCACCCCGGAGGCCTACACCCAGGTCTTCGACGACTTCGCCGACCGCCTCGCTCCCGGCGGGCTGCTCGTGGTCTGCCTGGACGACCCGGGCTCGCGCGCGCTCGCCGAGCGGGTCGCCCCCCGGCTGGCCGAGCGCGGCGTCGCGGTGCTCGGCTTCGGCTCCGGCGAGCTCGCCGACGCCCCGGTCCCGGTCGGGGCCAGACTGCAGAGCTGGGAGCCGCGCGACGTCGGCGGGCTGGCCCAGTTCCAGCTGGACGGCGAGCCGGCGCCGCGCGCGCTGCGGCTCGCGGTGCCCGGCAGGCACATGGCGACCAACGCGCTGGCCGCGCTGCTGGCCGGCCGGGCGGCAGGCGCCGACGTGGACGAGCTGATCCAGGGCCTGGAGGGATTCGGCGGCGTGCACCGCCGGTTCCAGTTCGCCGGGCGGGAGAACGGCGTCCGGGTCTTCGACGACTACGCGCACCACCCCACCGAGGTGCGCGCCGTGCTCGGCGCCGCCGCCGAGCTGGTGCAGCAGGAGGCCGCCGACGGCGCGCGGGCGCGGCCGGGCCGGGTGATCGTGGTCTTCCAGCCGCACCTCTACAGCCGCACCGCCGCCTTCGCCGCCGAGTTCGGCACCGCGCTCAGCCTGGCCGACGAGGTGGTCGTGCTCGACGTGTACGGGGCGCGGGAGAAGCCGCTGCCCGGGGTGAACGGCGCGCTGGTGGCGCAATGGGTCACCGTCCCGGTGCACTACCAGCCGGACATGTCCCGGGTCGGCAGGCAGGTGGCCGCGCTGGCGCTGCCCGGCGACGTGGTGATCACCATGGGCGCGGGCGACGTCACCATGCTCGGCGGGCAGATCCTCGACGGGCTGCGGGCGCGCCCGCACGCCGGACGGTGAGGTGGATGCCCGCGTGGCCGGGCCGGTTCGCGGCCCGGCCGGGCAGGCGGCGGCCGCGCGCACCGCGGCCGGCGGGCCGGCGCGGGCTGCCCGGGGTTCCGGCCCGGGTCGCGCTCGGGGTCGCGGTGCTGGTCGCCGTCGTCGCCGTCGCGTACTTCACGCCGGTCTTCGCGGTGCGGACGGTCCGGGTGGACGGCGCGGCCGCGGTGCCGGAGGACCAGGTGCGGGCGGAGCTCGGGGTGCCCGACGGCCTCTCCATGCTGCGCATCGACACCACGGCCATGGCCGCGCGGGTGGCGAGCATCCCGAAGATCAGCACCGCGCGGGTGCAGCGGGTCTTTCCCAGCACCGTCCTGGTGACCGTGCGGGAGCGCACCCCGGTGCTCTGGTTCACCGGCCCCGGCGGTGCGCACCTGGTGGACGCCGAGTCGATCGAGTACGCGGTGGAGCCTGCGCCCGCCGGTGTCCCGGAGCTGGCCGCCGCCGGTGCGGCGCCCGCGATCCGTCGAGTGGCCGTGACGGTGCTGACCGCGCTGCCGCCCGCGCTCACCGCGGAGGTGGCGAAGGTGGAGGCGCGCTCGGCTTCGGACATCGTGCTGACCCTCCGGGACGGCCGTACCGTATTGTGGGGCGGCGCCGGCGACGCCGCCCGCAAGGCGGCCGTGGTCGGGCCGCTGCTCACCAGGGAGGGCACGATCTTCGACGTCTCCAGCCCGAACCTGGTGACCGTTCGATGACGCGGGCGCTCGGCGCGGGACCCGCTCCGCGCTCCGGACCTGCGCTGTCTTCCCGGCCCGAGCGTCGGGAGCATGGCGCGGGCTACGGTGTGGGGTGCGCAGGCGCGGGCGGGATCACGACACAATCCCGATCCGGTACCGGCGCGCCTGCGAGCGGATCGCGAGCACGGCGAATAGCGTTCCGTACCAGTCGGAGACTTGACATAACGCTAACCCTATGGTTCAGCTTTAGGGTTTGCCCGGGGGACGGCCCGTTCCCCGGGAAGGCCCGCTTGCCGGGTTCCCGGACGGCGCCGCCCGAGGTCCGGGATCCGCACACGACAGGCTCGAGATCGAAGGAAGGCGAGAGCTCATGACGCCCCCGCACAACTACCTTGCTGTGATCAAGGTCGTCGGCATCGGTGGCGGCGGCGTGAACGCCGTCAACCGAATGATCGAACAGGGACTCAAGGGAGTCGAGTTCATCGCGGTCAACACCGACGCGCAGGCGCTGCTGATGAGCGACGCCGATGTGAAGCTCGACGTCGGCCGCGAGCTCACCCGCGGGCTCGGTGCCGGTGCCGATCCGGAGGTGGGCCGGAAGGCCGCCGAGGACCACAAGGACGAGATCGAAGAGGTGCTCAAGGGCGCCGACATGGTCTTCGTCACCGCGGGCGAGGGCGGTGGCACCGGCACCGGCGGCGCGCCGGTCGTCGCCAGCATCGCGCGCAAGCTCGGTGCGCTCACCATCGGCGTCGTCACCAGGCCGTTCTCCTTCGAGGGGAAGCGCCGCGGCAACCAGGCCGAGACCGGCATCGCCGCGCTGCGCGAGTCCTGCGACACCCTGATCGTCATCCCGAACGACCGGCTGCTGCAGCTCGGCGACGCGGCGGTCAGCCTGATGGACGCCTTCCGCTCGGCGGACGAGGTGCTGCTCAACGGTGTCCAGGGCATCACCGACCTGATCACCACCCCCGGGCTGATCAACGTCGACTTCGCGGATGTCAAGAGCGTCATGTCCGGCGCGGGCAGCGCGCTCATGGGCATCGGCTCGGCGCGCGGCGAGGGCCGCTCTGTCAAGGCGGCGGAGTCGGCGATCAATTCGCCGCTGCTGGAGGCGTCGATGGACGGCGCGCACGGCGTGCTGCTCTCGATCGCAGGCGGCTCCGATCTCGGGCTCTTCGAGATCAACGAGGCGGCCTCGCTGGTGCAGGAGGCCGCGCACATCGAGGCCAACATCATCTTCGGCACGGTGATCGACGACTCGCTCGGCGACGAGGTCAGGGTCACGGTGATCGCCGCAGGCTTCGACAGCGGCGGCCCGACCAAGCGGGTCTTCGACCCGGGGTCGGTGCGCGGCACCATCGGCTCCGGCCGGGCCGGCGAGATCGGCCAGCGCGGCGGCGGCGATCACCTCGCGCGCGGCGTCGACCCGCCGTCGTACGACAGCGGCCGCGGCGCGGTGCCGAACTACCGGGAACCGGACCGGCTGCGCCCGGCCGCGGAGCCCACCCTCAGGAACGACGCGCGCTCCCGCGTCGACCCGCCGGACGACGACGACGTCGACGTGCCCGACTTCATGCGGCACTGACCGTCCGCGGCCCCCGCCTCCGCCCCGGAGCCGGGGGCCGCGCGCGTCCGGCGCACCGATCGCCCCGCGCGGGCGCGGATTAAGCTCGGAGCCATGACTTCCGCTCCCGCGCTCACCGTCCGCCGGGTCACCACGACGCGCACCGGCGGATTCTCGGCCGCGCCGTACGACAGCTTCAACCTCGGTGACCACGTCGGCGACGATCCGGCCGCGGTGCGGCGGAACCGGGAGCGGCTGGCCGACGGCATCGGCCTCGCCCCGGAGCGGCTGGTCTGGATGGAGCAGATCCACGGTCGCTCGATCGAGATCGTCGACGGCCCGCGCGCCGAGCCGGTGCCGGCCACCGACGCGCTGGTGACGACGGCACCGAACCTGGCGCTGGTGGTGCTCACCGCGGACTGCGTCCCGCTGCTGCTCTCCGACGACGAGGCGGGCGTGATCGCCGCCGTGCACGCGGGCCGGGTCGGCGCCAGGATCGGCATCGTGCCCCGCGTGCTCGACGCCATGACCTCGGTGGGCGCGCAGGTCGAGCGGATCGGCGCCTTCCTCGGCCCGGCCGCCTCCGGCAGGCAGTACGAGGTGCCCGCCGCCATGCGCGCCGACGTCGAGGCGCACCTGCCCGGCAGCGCGGCCACCACCGTGCGCGGCACCCCGGCGCTCGACCTCAGGGCCGGTATCCGCAGGCAGCTCGCGGCCGCAGGGGTCGCCGGGGTCGCGGTCGACCCGCGCTGCACCATCGAGGACAAGACGCTCTTCAGCCACCGGCGCGGTGCGCCGAC